>CABSYR010000007.1:0-82143 GCA_902481895.1 uncultured Collinsella sp.
CGAGCAAGGTGCCTTGAAACAAGGCGGCATTGACCTTCTGGTCATGCCGCCGAAGCTGAAAGGCAGATTGCCGCTCTGGCGGGTTTGCAGCGTCAACTGGTTACGCGGTTTGGTAAAACCGCGTAACCCTACGGCCGCTGGCCCATGCCACCCTCGAGAGTGACAGTCTCGCCGTTCATGTACTTAAAGTCGGGGCCGCAGAGCTGAACGACCACGCGACCGATCTCCTTCTCGACGTCGCCGTAGTGGCCTGCCGGCGGCATGTGGACGTTGGCCTTAAACGCCTCGGGATAGGCATCCTGGAAGTTCTCGAGCGCAGCGGTCCAAGCAAGCGGGCAAACGATGTTGACGTTGATGCCGTCCTTGCCCCACTCGTTGGCGGCAACGCGAGTCAGACCGCGGATGCCCTCCTTGGCAGCGGCATAGCTGCACTGGCCGTAGTTGCCAAACAGGCCGGCGCCCGAGGCAAAGTTGACCACGGAGCCCTTGGTCTCCTTCAGGTGCGGATAGGCCTTCTGCATGTACAGATAGGTGGCATACAGACCGGAATAAATGGCCAGGTTAAACTGATCCATGGTGTGGTCGGCGATGGTAACACCCGAGGCGCTGGCCTGAGCGTTGTTGACGACGGCGTCGATGCGGCCGAACTCCTCAATCGCCTTGTCGATAACGTTCTGGACGACGGCCTCGTTGTCCTGACCAGCCGAGACATCAGCCTGAACAGGCAGAACCTTGATGCCGTACTCGGCCTCGAGGGACTCCTTGGCAGCCTCGAGCTTGGCAACGTTGCGGCCGGTAATGACGAGGTTTGCGCCCTCCTTGGCAAAAGCGATATCGATGCCGTAGCCGATGGAGCCAGCGGAGCCGTCCTTAAGCGTGGCCTTGCCGCCGCCGGTAACGATTACGGTCTTACCAGTGAAAAGTCCCATACGAAGTCCTTTCAAATCGCGACGGGCCCACCCGCCGACTGCGCGCATCCAACTTCACGCGCCAAAAGCTGACATGCAACTTTAGCGGGTTCAAGTGAAAAATAAAGACCGCAGCAGGCGAACGGCGCAACGTCTTTCGGCGAAGGGAATGTCAAGCGCAAACCAAATAAAGAGGCCGATTTTTTGTTATCCACGCGAGCCATCGAACACGTTTTGAAACTTTGCTGCGGCACGCGGGATGTCGGCGCGAGACTTTATCATAGGGTGACAAACAACGATGAGGAGCACATGCCTATGACAGACGAGCTGGACCCCCAGACTCAAAAGCATATTGATGATTCAGCAGACGTCGCCGCAGATACTGACGCTGCGATCTACAATGATACCGACGTCGACGACGCCACTCTGGATAACGGCGCTGCGACGGAAATCCCTGCGGCCGAAGATGCCGGCGAGCAAAACGACGATCCGGCCGCTCAGGACGACGCCCCCGAAAAGGACGCCGCCCCGCAAGCAGAAGGACCCATCGAGGTATCTTCGGAAGAAGAGCTCGATGCCGTCATGGACTCCATGATGGATGCCGTCAAAGCGATGAAAAACGCCGTGGCCGACGCCGATGTTGACGCCGAAGAAGAGGAGGCCGCCGAGGCCGCCTCGACCTTCGTGCCCGGCGAGACCCCCGTTGCCGACCAAGGCAGCACCCTGCCCTCGTTCCTGCAGCTCGAACACCCCACCATTGGTGCCGATGCAGTTGACCCGCACGCCGCCGGCTTTTCAGTAGTCGAGGGCGGCACCGGCAGCATCGCCACGTCGCAGGCGCCCGATGTGGGCACGGAAAACGCCGCTCACCCGACCGCCCCGCACACCCCCGCAGCCAGCCGCGATCTGGGAAGCGCCGTCTCAAACACCGCCAACGCCGTAGGCACTTTTATCGCCCAGGGCGCCTCGGCCATGCGCGAGATGAATGCCGCGAAAAAGGCACTCGCGGACGCCCGCGCTCACCTGGCCGAACTTGAGCAGCGCATCGCCGATCAAAGCGAGGAGCTCGAGACACGCCAGGATATCGCAGGCCGCTACGACCAAATCGTCGCCGAGCAGCGCCAGGCCATCGAAACGGCACAAAAGGCCGCCGCGGCGGCAGAAATCGGCCGCGACACCCATGCTGCCAAGGCAACAGAGCTCAAGGCGCAGCTCGAGCAAATAAAAGAAGAGGACGATGCCACCGAGCGGCGTCTCAAAGCCGCACTCGATGCGGTGGAGGCGCGCGAAGCCAGCTCGCGCGAAACCGGCAACCGGCTCGTTCGACGCCTCGAGGATTCCAAACGCATCCGCGACAAGGTACAAGCTGAGCGCGATGCCGGCGTTGCCGCAGCGCAGCAAACCGTCGACGCCACGCGCGCTCAACTCGAAACGCTGCGCCACGAGTATGCCGAGCTGCAGCGCAATCCTTCGGCAAATCCTGCCAATTACACAGTGCGCACCAGCGAGCTTTCGATGCAGATCTCAGACACGGCCGATGCCCTGCGCAAAGCCGAGGAAGATGTCCCGCACATCACCGCCGATCTTGAGCACTCGCTCGCGGCCGCCGAGCACGCCGTCGAGCAGGCACAAGCCCCCATTGCCGACGCCAAGCGAACCCATCAGGCCGTGACGGCCGAGGCCGATGCCGCGCGCGACGAGCTGCAGACCGCAAAAGCCGCCGCGGCAACGCGCCAGCGCGAACTGCGCGAGAAGATCGCCGCCGAGGACAAGGCGCGTCGAGAGCAAGAGCAGGCTATCGCCGATGCCCAGGCGGACGTCGCGCACGCACAGTCGATCATCGAGCAGGCGACCGAGGTACATGACCATCCCGAGATTACCGAATCGCTCGCCGGGTCCTTGGAGCGCGATAAGGCCGAACACGCCGAAACCGAGCGCGAAGTCGCCCAGCTCGAGGCTACCGAGGACGACGTGCGCGAGCGCACCCGCGACTCACGCATCAAATTCACCGGCGCCATCGTCTGCATTGTCGCCGTGATTCTGGCGATCATCCTGATCTGGCTGTTCGCAAGCAAGTAAGTCAGTTACCAAAAACACCCCAACGCAGTTGCGGTGAGATAGTTCCTGTTTAGCCATCAAAAAGGCCAATTCAAGAACAATCTCACCGCAACTTTTTGATTGGCGCAAAGGGGTCAGGCTACTTTGCACCAACTTGGTGTATATAGACCAGTCCCCATTGCACCAACAACGTTTGCCCAGATAAAACCCGCCAAAATAAACCTGTCCCTTTTTGGCAGGTTGAATCACGGCAACGCCAATGTTTAGGCGAAGTCAGCGAAAACGCCCCTAAGCGAGCAAGGTGACGTGAAAGAGGAGGGCATTGACCTTCTGGTCATGCCCGACGATTGAACGTCAGATTGCCGCTTAGGGACGTTTGCAGCGTCGAGCAGTTACGCGGTTCGTAGAACCGCGTAACTTACAAAATGAGCATCGCGTCGCCAAAACTGAAGAAGCGGTAACGCTCTTCGATGGCTGCGGCGTAGGCATCCATAATCTGGTCGCGGGTGGCAAGTGCGCTCACGAGCATCATGAGCGTGGAGCGCGGCACATGGAAGTTCGTGATCAGCGCGTCGACCACGTGATAGGTCGAGCCGGGCATGAGGTAGAGCTGCGTCGTGGCGTTCTCGCGCACCACGATGTCACCGCGGCCAAGTGTATCGGCCCCGTCCTCGCGGCCCTCAAAATAGCGCGCCGTCACGGCCGGATCGGACACCGGTGCCTCAGCGTCAAAGGCGCTTTCGAGCGAGCGCACCGCCGTGGTACCGACGGCGATCACACGATGGCCCTCGGCCTTCGCCTTATGCACGGCGTCGACAACCTCCTGCGACACGTGATAGCGCTCGGTGTGCATCACGTGCTGCGTGGGGTCGTCCTCCTCCACCAGACGGAAGGTATCGATGCCCACCTCGAGCTCGACGGCGGCAAACTTCGCGCCCTTGGCCTCGATAGCGGCCATGAGCTCGGGGGTAAAGTGCAGACCCGCCGTAGGAGCGGCAGCCGAGTGCTCCTCCTTCATGGCGTAGACGGTCTGGTACTTCTCGGGATCGCCCTCGTAATCGGTAATGTAGGGCGGCAGCGGCACGTGACCGGCGGCGTGAATGGCCTCGTCGAGCGTGCGCGGCTCGCCGGCGGCGTTGCAGCCGGCCGGCTCAAAGCGCACCAGGCGGCCGCCGCGGCTATCGGTGACAAAGTCGACGACCTCGGCCGTCAGCACCACGGGCGCGCCCTCGGGCGCATGGGCGCCGCCCGCACGATACTCAATCTGAGCACCGGGCTTCAGACGCTTACCCGGCTTGACCAGGCACTCCCAGACATGGCCCAGCGGATCCACATCCTCGCGGCGCTTGAGCAGCAGCGTCTCGACCACGCCGCCCAAGCCGGCCTTGCGACCGATCAGGCGGGCCGGCATCACGCGCGTCTTGTTGATGACGAGCACGTCGCCCGGCTCGATATAGTCGATGATGTCGCGGAAGATGCGGTGCTCAACGGTACCGCCGTGCTCCAGCGGCGTTCCCGCCTGGGAGCCCTTGCGATCAACCACCAGCAGGCGGCAGGAGTCGCGCGGCTCGGCAGGAGCCTGGGCAATCAGTTCCTCAGGAAGGTTGTAGTCAAAATCATCGGTACGCATAGACACGTCGGATACTCCTTATATAGCTAAAGTCCGCTCTACATCCTAGCAGGCTGACGTCCCAAATGAACTACTTTTTGGACGCTTTGCGCTCGTCGCGGATGCGGGCGCGGTCCATGGCCGCCTCGACGGCCGAGAATCGGCAGCCGCAGTAGTTCTGCCGATACATGCCCAGCTCGCGCGAACGGCGTGTCGCCTCGGGGTAATACGGACGAAAATCGCGAATCACCGGAGTGAGACCGCGGGCGGCAGCAAGACGCTCCAACACATCATTGCAGGTTTCGAACAACTGATACGGCGAGACGGCGAGCGTCGTACCCACAAACTCAAACCCACGCTCCTGGGCCACGCGGCACGCCTCGGCCAAGCGCAGGGCATAGCACGCACGACAGCGACGGGGCCGATCGGCACCCAGCGGTGCCACGCCGGCCTCCCAGCGCTCACGGTCCTCCCCCGCCTCGATAAGCTCGATGTCGCCATCGGCACACCACCGGCGCAGCTCGTCCAAACGCCGCTGCCATTCATCGTGCGGCTGAATATTGGGGTTGGTCCAGCAGATTGTGGGCTCAAACCCTTCCTCGCGCAGCAGGCGGACCGGCTCAAGAGAGCACGGCGCACAGCAGGCGTGCAACAACAACGGCTTCATCGACATCTCCTCACCCGAAAAAGCGCACGCCGAAGGACGTGTCCTCGCAGGCGACAATGCGGCGGTCGCGCAAAATGGTCCGCACGTAATACCAGTCGCCCACACAGCCTGACAAATGCAAGCCGGCCGCCAGATAGCACAGCAGCGGATAGCCCGAAAACGCAAACCCCAGGGCAAGCGTTGTCGTCACAACAGCCGTCGGTGCCAGGCAAACCGCCATGTACCGCCGGCGCGAATACACAACGCCCTCGGCGCAGGCATAGATCATCGCCGTCTCGCGATTCGCCCCAAAGGTCACCTGCGCGCCCGCAGGCGCCAGCAGCTTAAAAAACACACCGTGCACCAGCTCGTGCACGGCAAATGACGCCGCAGAAACCGCAGCCAAGCCGACTATCCAGCCCACGACAGCCATCCAGCCGCCCGCGTCAGCCGCATCCAAGTCTGCAGGCCCGCCCAGCAGCATAAACACCGGCACCAGGCACACGGCAAACACGCCGACTACGACCATCCCCCACACGAAGCAAGCGTGCAGAAATTCCTCGTCTTCAAACGCATGTATGTTGGAAATCTCATTCATAGCATCTTAGGATAGCGCCCCTGCCACGTACCCGTCCGCATGTGCGATAATGTCGAACGATATGCACGAATTGACCACCGCGTCGCCAGGCCTTGCGCCCGGCCGCGCTCTCACCATATGCGAAGGAGTCCCATGGCATCCAAATACTCCATGAACGACCGTCCCAGCTGGCCTCGCCGCGCCATCGTTACCGCCGGCGAGCCCTACGGCAACAAGGGCCTTCACTTTGGCCACGTCGGTGGCGTCTTTGTCCCGGCCGACTTCTTCGCCCGCTTCCTGCGCGACCGTCTGGGCCGCGAGAACGTCATCTTCACCTCGGGCACCGACTGCTATGGCTCGCCCATCATGGAGAGCTACCGCAAGCTCAAGGAGAACGAGGGCTACGACAAGTCCATCGCCGAGTATGTCGAGTCCAATCACTCCCGCCAGGCCGCGACCCTCAACAACTACAACATCAGCTGCGATATCTACGGCGGCTCGGGCCTTGAGCCGGCTGCGCAGATTCACAACGAGGTGACCGCCGAGATTATCGAGCGTCTGCACGAACAGGGCACCATCTCCAAGCGCTCCACGCTGCAGTTCTACGACGCCAAGGCCGGCACGTTCCTCAACGGCCGCCAGGTGATCGGCCGCTGCCCCATCCAGGGCTGCAAGTCCGAGAAGGCTTATGCCGACGAGTGCGACCTGGGTCACCAGTTTGAGCCCGAGGAGCTCATCGCGCCCAAGAGCCAGCTCACCGGCGAGGTGCCCGAGCTGCGCCCGGTCGACAACCTCTACTTCGACCTGCCGGCCTACCTCGACTTTATGAAGACCTATACCGCCAAGCTCGCCCAGAACCCGCAGGTTCGTTCCGTGGTCTCCAAGACTATGGAGGAGTGGCTGCTGCCGGCTCAGCTCTATATCCAGAACAAGTTCCGCGAGGCCTTCGATGCCGTCGAGGATCAGCTTCCCGAGCACACCGTGCTGGAGCCCGAGGGCAACAAGAGCAGCTTTACCGTCACCTTCCCCAGCTGGAAGGAGCGCGACGACGCCCACGCGGTGCTCGCCAACGGCGGCGTGCGCTTCCGCAGCGGCAAGGCGCTCGTGCCCTTCCGCATCACCGGTAACATCGGCTGGGGCGTTCCGGTGCCCGAGGTCGATGGCGTCTCCGACGTCACCTGCTGGTGCTGGCCCGAGAGCCTGTGGGCGCCCATCAGCTATACGCGTACCGTGCTCGCGCGCGATGCCAAGGCCGCCGGCGTGACCGAGGGTGTCGCCGCCCAGGATGCCGCCCTCATGGGCGAGCCCGCTGCCGACTCCACGCAGGTCCCCGCGCCCACCTACCAGCACAGCTCGCTCGACTGGCGCGACTGGTGGTGCTCTGACGACGCTCAGATTTACCAGTTTATCGGTCAGGACAACATCTACTTCTACTGCATCGCGCAGACCGCCATGTGGGAGGCCCTGGGCTGGAACCTCACGCAGAGCACCGTCAGCGCCTGCTACCACCTGCTCTACATGGGCAAAAAGGCCAGCTCGTCCTCGCAGACGCCTCCTCCGCCGGCAGACGACCTGCTCAACCACTACACCTGCGAGCAGATGCGCGCGCACTGGCTGTCGCTCGGCCTGTCCGAAAAGCCGGTGAGCTTTAGCCCCAAGGCATACGACACGCGTGTGACCGGCAAGGACAAGGACGGCAACGAGGTGCGCGCCTGCGACGACAAGTGCGTTATCGATCCGGCCCTTAAGGAGAGCGCGCTGCTGACCGGCGTCTTCAACCGCCTGGCCCGCAGCTGCTTCTACGGCGTTGCCATCAAGGAAGACGACGAGAGCCCCTACCGCAACGGCTGCATCCCCGCCGGTGCCGCTTCTGACACCGTGGTCGAAGCCGCCCAGCAGGCAGCTCTCGCCTTTGAGCAGGCCATGTACAAGTTCGAGACGCACCGCGCGCTCGCCGTGTGCGACGACTACCTGCGTGCCGCCAACAAGCGCTGGAGCGACGCCTCCAAGGCCGCCAACAAGCTCGAGGGCGAGTCGGCCAGTGCCGCGATGACGCAGGCCCTCGTCGACGCCTTTACCGAGCTGCGCGTGGCGACCGTCCTGATGCACGGCATCGTCCCGGCCGGCTGCGAGCTCATCTGCGAGCACTTCGACGTCGACCCGGTCGCCTTCTTTAGCTGGGATAACATCTTTGCCTCCACGGACGAGTTTGTGGAGAGCCTGGGCGAGAAGCCCGGCGAGCACCGCGTGAAGCCGCTGCCCCCGCGCTTCGACTTCTTTAGCAAGCACGAGAGCCAGTACTAAAGCACGCCAGCAGCGGCGTGCCCGGAAAGTAGTCAATTTGGAACGGGAAGGAAAGACGGATGTCCAAGCCGCGTCGTCGTAAGCAGAAAAAGCAGGTTAAGCCCGAGCTCAAGCTTAGGCAGTTTGCCTCCACCGAGCTTTCCGACCAGCTTGCCGCCCTTCCCTGCGCCGCCGACCTGCCGCGCTTTATGGTCGACACGGTCGCCGGCGCCTATGCGCCCGCCGATGCCGAGCTCATGATCGAGGGCTTCGGCGCCGCGGTCACACGCCCGGTCACACTGCGCGCCAACACGCTCAAGGCAACCGCCGAGGACATCGCTGCGGCGCTCGATGCCGCTGGCATCGCCCACAACCCCGTCGCCTGGTACCCGGACGCCTTTATCCTGCCCGAGGCCCAGGTTTCCGATCTGTGGGATCTCGACATCTACCGCGACGGCAAGATCTATCTGCAGAGCCTGTCGTCCATGATGCCGCCGTTGGTCCTGGGCGCCCAGGCAGGCGAGGACATCCTGGACATGTGCGCAGCCCCTGGCGGCAAGACGACGCAGATCGCCGCCCTCACCCAGGGCCAGGCACACCTCACGGCCTGCGAGATGAGCATTCCCCGCGCCGAAAAGCTTGAGTCCAACCTCCACCGCCAAGGTGCCAAAAACGTGCCCGTCATGCGCATCGACGCACGCGAGCTCGACGAGTTCTTCCGCTTTGACCGCATCCTGCTCGACGCTCCCTGCACCGGCACGGGCACCGTCATCAGTGGCAACGAGAAAAGCCTGCGCGGCCTCACCGAGCAGTTGCTGAGCAAGTGCGCCCGCTCGCAGCGAGCACTTCTGGACCGCGCCATGGGTGCCCTCAAACCGGGCGGCACGCTCGTCTATTCGACCTGTTCGATCTTGCCGCAGGAAAACGAGGACGCCCTGCAAGAGGCCCTCGACAAGCATATGGACTGCGAGCTCATCCCCCTCGACGGCACGCCAAGCGAAAGTGAAGCACGACGCACCCAGGAAGCTGGTGAGGAGCCGCGCATCGAGTCCAACGCTCTGACCGAAGCCATTGCCGCGGGTCAGGTATCGGCCATCGCCAACGGCCTGCCCGGCACGCTCACCATTCCGCCTAGCCGCGACTTTGAGGGCTTCTACATTGCCCTGATCCGAAAACGCAGCTAGCGCACGGATCCAAAACTCAACAAGCTATCTCTGTGCGCGTTTGCCCTGCTGGTCGCGATGCTGTTTAAGCATCGCGCGCTCCTTGCGTTCGGCCCTTTTGCCCTTAATGGCCGTGACCACAAAGTAGATGACCGCGGCGGCAACGATTGCGGCCACACACAGGCCGATCGAGCCAAACATTGCTGTCAATTCCATACCGCGTCACCTCTCTTTTAAACGGGACTTTCAAGATAGCACCTCGATACCCGCCACCACAGCTCCTTCACGTTCGCCGGCCCTTCGGTCTAACGGATGGCGCGGCGGGGAAAAATCAACTCGTCAAACGATTTAGCATTCGCAATTCCGGCTGCATCGCGCCGGCCATCATCACATAGAATCGAGCCTCCATGGATACCCTCAACGATCTAAATGAGCGCGTCGACGCCTTCGTCGGCACCAGCTCCTTCGACACGCCTGCGGCGGCAAACGACCAAGCTCCCATCGATGTGCCCGCCGAGGTGCACGAGGACATCGTCGCCTCGGTCGATTTTTCCGAGGTCGAGCTCGCAGACGAGTTCACCGAGCCCCAAGTAGCCGTCACGCCCAACGGCCTGCTCCCTATGGAGCCCCTGCCCATCGACGGACGCCTGCGCAAGGCTGCCCTTCGCATGCCCGACGAGATCGAGGAGGCCAGCGGCTTTACGCTCTTCGGCCGACGCATCAAGTCGCTCATTTACACCACCGACGTCGCGGTTATCCGCAACTCCAACGCCGATGCCGTCTTTGCGGTCTACCCTTTCACGCCGCAGCCCGCCATTACGCAAGCGCTGCTGACCGTCGCCGAGTGCCCGGTCTTTGTAGGCGTGGGCGGCGGAACTACGACCGGTAAGCGCTCCGTGCAGATGGCAGCCGTCTCCGAGATGCAGGGCGCGGCGGGCTGCGTGGTCAACTCCCCCGCTACTGCCGAGATGGTAGAGCACATCACCAACATCGCCGACATCCCCGTCATCGCCACGGTCGTTCGCTGCGACGACGATGCCCACGCCAAGGTGCGCGCCGGCGCCAAGATTCTCAACATCGCCGCCGGCAAGAACACGCCCCAGGTCCTACGCGAGCTGCGCGAGCGCTATCCCAACCTGCCGCTCATCGCGCCGGGCGGCAAGACGCCAGGGAGCATCCGCGAGACCATCGCCGCCGGCGCCAACGCCATCATCTGGACGCCGCCTTCGGCCCAGCAGCTACAGACCGACATGATGCAGCGTTATCGCAAGATGAAGGAAGACGCCACACCTGTCATCTCGCGCGACGATGTGCCCATTATCGACCAGGTCGCCGCCGCCGAAGTCAGCCAGGTCGAGAACATGAATCCCGACGTGCCGATTCCCGACGAAGTCATCGAGCGCGTCGCTTCGATCCACGAGCGCGTCGAGGAGCGTCGCGCCAATCGCGGCCTCAAGCCGTCACTGCACGGCTTCTTCTTCCGCGGAAAGAAACGCTAGCAAAACATCTTGGCCCGCCCCACAAACGTGAGGCGGGCCGTTTTCGTTTGAGCAATCATGCAGCGACGTGATGGGGCAAATTAATCCACGCGCTTGTCGCCCATAAAGAAGAGCGCCACCGTACCAGGTCCGGTATGCGAGCCAATCAGAGTACCGATGTCATTGATCTCAATCTTGCCTTTAAGCTGCGGAACCTGTTCCTCAATCAGCGCCGCGACCGCCTCGGCATCCTCGCGGCACGCCGACTGCGACATGATGCACTTACCCGAATAATCTGCACCGTCCTGTACGTGTGCCATCATGGTCTTAGCCATCTCGGAAATCGCGCGCTTCTTAGTGCGAATCTTCTCACGTGGCGACAGCTTACCTTCGCAATCGACCGTCATAAGCGGGCAAATCTTAAGCGCCGTGCCGATGATCGCGCTCGCGGCCGAAATGCGACCGCCGCGCAGGTAGCTCGACAGATCGGTCGAGAAGAACCAGTGGTGCAGGTTGAGCTTGTGCTCCTCGATCCAGGCAGCCGTCTCGTCGAGTGAAGCCCCACTATCGCGCACATCGGCGGCATATTCCAACAACAGGCCAAAGCCCGAAGACGCCGCCAGCGAATCGATGACGCGCACCTTGCCGCCCTCGGGATAGCGATCCGCAAGCATCTGCGCCGCGACGCAGGCCGATCCATACGTGCCCGAAATACCCGACGACAACGTCAGGTGCAGCACGTCTTTACCCTCGGCAACAAACGGCTCCCAAAACTCCTCGTACTCACCCACGCTCACCTGAGACGTCTTGGGCATGGCGCCCGCGGCAATCTGGGCAAAAAACTCGTCCGGCGTAATCGACTGATACAGATCGTCCGTATAGACAACATCGTCGATCTCGTAATGAAAACACACGACAGGGATATTGCGCGACGCAAAGAACTCACGGGTTCGATCGGCGGCGGATTCACAGGTCAGGACAAAATCACTCATATGAGGCTCCTTACTCATTGCTGCGCAAATTATCGCACAGTGAGCCTACATGCGGTACATATGTCCACTATTTACCAAATCGAACCAAAAATAGTGAACATCTTTACCACCATCGTCTCCACCGACCCGACGCATAAATATCTGAGAAAACACCCTCTGTCGTCTCCACCCGACCAACACATCTACCTTCACTAAATCGATTTACCAAACCGTTCAGCCGACAATTCAGCCGCTGGCGCAAAATCGAAACAAAAGCGGCGCATACTGGTAAACGTTTGACGCTGTTTATCAGTTTTACCAGCCCCATCGGAAGGTGTTTCATGGTCGCATTCGATCGCAACCCGCAAGACTTCAAGTATCTGCGCCTGCTGTCGAGACAGTTCCCCACCGAACAATCCGCATTTACCGAAATTATCAACCTCTCGGCCATCCTCAACCTACCCAAGGGCACCGAGCATTTTATGAGCGACGTGCATGGTGAGTACGAAGCCTTTATGCACATCCTCAACAACTGCTCGGGCGTCGTGCGCGAACATGTCGACGAGATCTTTGGCGACACGCTCTCCTTTGACGAAAAGGGCGAGCTGTGCACGCTCGTCTACTACCCGCGCGAGAAGATCGAGCTGGTCCGCAGCCGGCACGAGGACTCCCCCACCTGGTACAAGACAATGCTCGACCAGCTCATCATGGTCGCTCGCTCACTTTCAAGCCGCTACACGCGCTCCAAGGTGCGTAAGGCCATCCCGCGCGACTACGCCTACATCATCGACGAGTTGTTGCACACGCACCCGGACGAGAACAACTATCGCGTGCGCTATCACGAGCGCATCGTGGAGTCCATCCTGGAGACCGCCAGCGCCGACGACTTTATCGAGTCGCTCGCCTCGCTCATCAAGCGCCTGGCCGTCGACCACCTGCACCTGGTGGGCGACATCTTCGACCGCGGCGGCGGCGCGGCCAAGATTATGGACCGTCTGCTCACCTACCATTCACTCGACATCCAGTGGGGCAACCACGACCTGCTGTGGATGGGCGCTGCGGCCGGTGAGCCCGCCTGCATCGCCACGGTGTTGCGCAACAACCTACGCTACGACAACTACGAGATCCTGGAGAACGACTACGGCATCTCGCTGCGTGAGCTTGTCGCCTTTGCCGATGCCACCTACACCGCCGGTGAGTCCATCACCCCGCTGATCAAGGCCATCAACGTGCTGCTCTTTAAGCTCGAGGGCCAGATTATCCAGCGCCACCCCGAGTTCGATATGACCGACCGCCTGTTACTTGACAAGATCGACCACGACACCGGCACGGTCACGCTCGCCGACGGCAGCGTGTGGCCGCTCACGACCAACGACTTCCCCACCGTCGACCCGGCGGACCCCTACACGCTCACGTCTCAGGAGCAGCACATCATCGACAAGCTCGTGTCCGAGTTTGTCACCGCCGATCACCTGCATCGCCATATCGATTTCCTCTACACCCACGGCTCGATGTACAAGGTCGCCAACGGCAACCTGCTCTTCCACGGCTGCGTTCCGCTCAACGAAGACGGCACCTTTAGCAGCATGAACTGCCTGGGCACCTGGCACGCTGGCCGCGATTATCTCGATTTTTGCGACCACATCGCCCGCCGCGCGTGGCGCGTGGGCGACCGCGATGCCCTCGACTGGATGTGGTACCTGTGGATTGGCTTCAATTCACCCGCCAGCGGACGCCTGGTGCGTACCTTTGAGCGCGCCTATATCGCCGATAAGAGCACCTGGGTCGAGCCGATGGACCCGTACTTTACGCTTACCAAGTCGCCCTCGGTCTGCGACGACATCATGCGCGAGTTTGGCGTCGCGCCCATGGCATGCTCGCCGACCGGCCACATCATCAACGGCCACACGCCCGTTAAAACCACCAAGGGCGAGCAGCCCATCCGCGCCGAGGGCAAGCTGCTGGTCATCGATGGCGGCTTCTGCCGCGCTTACCATCCCAAGACGGGTATCGCCGGCTATACGCTCATCTCGAGCTCGCGCGGCTGCCGCCTCAAGTCGCACCGGGCCTTTACGACGGTTGCCGAGGCACTCACGCGCAACGTGGACATCGAAAGCGAGACCAACCGTTTTGACCAAGCGGACCGTCGCCGCATGGTGAGCGACACCGATACTGGCGCCAAGATCCGTAGCCAAATCCAAGACCTGCGTCAGCTGCTCGATGCGTATAGAAACGGTGCTATCGAGGAGCGCGCCTAGCACCACCCGCGGGGATTGGCTAAACTTGCTGAGTTTGTCATCCCCGCGGCGCTTCGGCGCCAGCTTAAGGCAGGTACCATGCAAAAGCTCCTTGCGCAGATCATGAAATTTGGCGTCGTCGGTGTCATTGCCACGGTTATCGACTTTGGCATTATGAATCTGCTCCACTACGGTCTGGGCCTCAACATCCTAATCGCCAACACCAGCGGCTTTATCATCTCACTCATCTTTAACTACCTCGCAAGCATGAAGTACGTGTTTGCGCACAAGGAAGGCATGAGCCGCCGCCGCGAGTTCATCATCTTTGTCGTGCTGTCCGTGATCGGTTTGGTGCTCAACGACGGCATCGTGCTGGCGCTCAACGCCGGCCTGGGACTCGAGGCCAATATCGCCAAGATCTGCGCCACCGCGCTTGTCATGGTCTACAACTTTGTGACCCGAAAAATCTTCCTGGAGGGCGACGAGACCAAGTAGCTCGAAACCTTACAGCCCTACGATGCCCACGGACAATGCGCGCTCAGTACAGTATCGCCCGTGGGCATCGTTCGTTTACGGGCAATTTTTCAACGTTTGCGGATTAGCTCTTGAAAATTTGGCGAGTTCATATAGTTCTTGGCAAAGACCTTACGTTTCCCTTGTAAAAGCTCTAAAGTATCCTCTGCTCGATTCATCAACGCATTGGATGTGATTACGTGCGCAAGGCGCTGGCACAACCTCATACCAAGCAGTTCCTCAAGTTCGCTGTCGTGGGTCTTATCTCCTTTGGCATCGACTGGGGCATGCTCATTGCGCTCGTCGAGCTGTTCCACCTCGACTTTTTGATGAGCACCACGATCTCGTTTATCACGTCCGTCGTGGTCAACTATTGGCTCAGCATGAAGTACGTGTTCGACCACCGCGAAGGCATGAGCCGCAAGCGCGAGTTCACGATCTTCACCATCCTGTCGGTGATCGGCCTGGGCCTCAACGACCTGTACATGTTTGTGGGCGTCACGTTTTTGAGCATCGGCTACCAAGCCATGAAGGCCATCGCCACGTTCCTCGTCACCTGGTACAACTACTTCAGCCGCCGCCTCTTCCTCGAGGGCGCACGGTCATAGTCGATTCACTATTTGCTTGAATGTATAACCGGTTGGAATTCCCATTCCAACCGGTTTTTTGTTTGCCGAGAGACCCGGCGACCCAGTCCCATTCGCACGAAAAACGGGCGGCCCGGATGTTTGTCCGAACCGCCCGTTTGGTGCGATATGTCGAGGTCCCTAGCCTGTAACGTAATACCAGACCACGTTGTCGCCATTGGAGAGAACGTAGTTACTGCAGGCCGTCATGGGTTGTGAGCCATTAACGGAATAACACCAGCCACTAGTGCCGCCGTGTTCATACTCGGCAAGCCCACCAATTGCCTTCACGTATACGCCGTGATAAAGAGGCGAGTTTTCGGCATTAACAGAAAGGCCCAGCGCGCACAGGGCATCGTAGACGGTAGCGCCTTCGTTAAAGGTAAAGGTGCCACCAGAGGACACAGGATTGCCCACGGCGCTCGATGCGACCGAAACCGTCACCGTAACGTAGTTGGACTCCTGTGAGCCGCTCTGGCCGCCCGAGGAGGCGTTTCCACCATTAGAGGATGAGGCTCCATTAGACGACTGGCCACCGCCCGAAGAAGCACCACCAGACACCTCGGAAGTATCGCCGGCGCCCGTATTCTGGGCAGCGGATTTATCGCCAGACTTCTTGCCGTCCTGGTCCTCGGACTTCTTGCTATCCGAGTTTTTGTCTGATTCCTTGTCCGAAGACTCGGAATCGTCCTTGTCGTCGTTCGAACCCTTGGACTCGTCTTTTGCGTCATTCGATGACTTGGAATCCTTGGAACTGGCCTCGCCCGAAGTCGTAGTCGAGCCAGATGCCTTGGTGTCCTTGGTGACGACGCTCTCCCCCGTCACGGTCTGAATGATCCAGTCGATGGACCAGGCACCGCTTGTGGAAGGATGGACGAAACCCAGCGAGACGACGATCAGAATGGTGCACGCGGCAGTCAGAACGCCGAGGAGCGCCTTGCGACGAGAGGTGGACGCCGCCGAAGCGGCGCCCTTTTGCTTTGGATCATCGAGCTGGATAAACGAGGAGTCGGGTTGTTGCCCGCTGGTCTCCTTGGGCTTATCGGGCATTACCGTCACCCTTGCCGCGCTTGGTCAGCACGAAGACGGCGATGAGCGCGAGGCCAATCACGCCGGCGGCGATGCCAACGATGGCGAGCGGATTGGCGCCAGTCTCCTGCTCGGAAGCACTAGAGGACTTCTTAGCAGTGGTCGTGGAAACAGCACCCGTATCGGACTTGAAATCGGACTTCTTGTCGGACTTGCCGTCCTTCTTGTCAGACTTCTTGTCAGACTTCCTATCGGACTTATCGGAGTCCTTCTTGTCGGACTTGTTGTCCTTGGTCTCGGTCTTGGTCGACACCGTCGTCTTGGTCGTCGGCTTATGACCCGGGGCGACAGCGCCGCCAGCCTGCTGGCCCTTCGTGCCGGAGCCGGAGCCCGTGCCAGTGCCAGCGCCAGCACCGGAACCGTTGCCAGCGCCACCGTTGCCACCATTAGTGCCAGAACCGCCATTACCGCCAGGGTTAACGGCATTCTTGGTCCACTTGGCATACAACGTCAGGTCGGCCGTCACCGGCGTACTGAAGTCGTACGCCTGCGTGCAAGGCTCATCGGTATACCAACCGCCGAAAGTGTAGCCATCGCGCATCGGATCGGCCGGCTTGACCAGCTTGCCATCGGACGTAGCAACAAACTTAGTGTCGCAAGCAGACCCGCCGTTGGAATTAAAGGCAACCGTCCAAGACTCAACGGCCCCAAGCTTGAACAGCGTGCCCGAGTCATTGATGTAGTACAGGTTGCCAGATGCATCGGCAATGACCGGAGAGTCACAGTACTGGTAATGGCCAGCCGCATCATAAATCTGCGTCGCCTCTGCATCGCCGAGCGTATAGCGATACACCCCACCACCAGCAGAGTAGCTGACGTAGTCCTTGCTATCCGCGCTATTAACGGTGAAGTACACATAGGTTTTGCCGCCCTGAACACTCACCAGCGGAGTAGCAGCAATACCGTTAAATCCGGCCGGTAGTTCTTTACCGTCAGCAGCGGTGACCATCGTGGTCTTACCGGTCTTCAGATTATAGAGAACCAGAGCAGATCCAGTAGCCGTCTGCCCACCGACAATCAAGTTGTCGCCAGACACCGCCGGGGCGCTCATGTTATTCGTAAGACCCAGGTCGACCGTCTTCTGCTCGCTCAGCACGCCCTTCGCCGAAAGCGAAATCACATGGAGCTTTCCGTCGTGCGTCATCTGATAGAAGGTCGAGCCATTGGACGGATCGGCGACGCAGTCAGCGTTCGCAAGGACGCCGAGCTTCATGGTCGAAACGACATCACCCGTTGCCTTATCAATGCACTTAAGCGTACCTGCGCTCGTGGGGACGATGGCGTACTTATCCGTCAGGGCAGCGCCAGTCCAATAATAGCCCTCAGCTGCGTCGATGTTCTGCCAAGAGACTTCGCCTGTGGCGATCTTGATGCGCGTAAAGGAACCGTTGACGTATTTCTTCCCATCAGCCGTGCCTACATAGACGTACTCGCCGTCCGAAACGACGGTGCAGGAGCTCTGCGTCAAGTCCGTCAAACCAGGCGTCAGCCACTTGCAGATCAGCTTGTCTGCAGTAATCGCCTGGACCGCGCCGCCGTTGAGCGGAACGATGATAAGGCCATTGGTATAGATCGGACGAGAGGTATAGCTCACCTTGGAGGCAAGCGGCGCAGAGGCAACCTTTTTGCCCGTGGACGAATCGATCTTAATGAGCTCGTTCTCGGTCGCGATGTACACAAAGCCGTTAGTGATGACAGGCTCGCTGCAGTTGGCATACTGCTGACCAGACTCGGCCTTCCAATCGAAGGCCCACTTAAGACCGGCGGCCTGCGCAGGCGTCTTGGCATCCGTTACGGTCGAACCGTTGCCACTGTTGCCGTAGCCGGCCCACTCGGCATCCCAATCAGGAGTCGTCGCGCTCGGATCCACGACAATCTTGTCGGGATCGGGCATGGGCGAATTATCGGTGGTATAGGCAAGCGTGACCTTATCGCCGCTCTTGAGCGTAATCTGATTGGCGCAAAGTAAGGAGGGCTCTCCGTTGATATACAGATGCCAATATTTATTGGTCGCAGCATCCCAACCATACGGCTTGTGATCGAACGGCGAAGTAATGGAATTCAGGAACCAGTACTCACCACTCTGGGAGCCGTTGTACGCAACGCCCTTGGCCTTCAGAACTGCCTCAATAAGGTTCTGGGCCGTGGAGCCTTCGGGCAGAGAAACATTGCTTGCCGTGCCCCAACGCGTATTGTTCCCGTTGACATCGGGACCGATAACATCGGCGGATCCAAGCACCTGACCGGGGAGGGCATCGGCGTCAGCACCATACATAAAGGTGACGGCGTCACCCTCCTGGAGCTTGTAGGCACCGGCGCCAACGTCGGCGAACTTGCCATTTACGTAGAAGCGCCAATAGCTCTTGGTCGCAGCATCCCAGCCATAGGACTTACCATCAAACGGCGAAGTAATGCCGTTGAGGAACCAGCCCCAAGACGATTCGCCAGCATCGAGAGTAAGGCCGGTCTGCTCAAGGAGATCCTTGGCAGTAGAGCCTGCCTTGAGACTCGTCTGGCCCGTCGAAGCCCAAATCTGCTGCTTGCCGTCCTTGTCCTTACCAAGCACCTGAACGGAAGCATGAACGGAATCAGAGGGCAGCTGGTCGCCCCAGCCACCGTAGAACCACGTGACGGTATCGCCAACATGGATGGTGACATTGTCCGCCGTATAGTCACTCGACTTGCCGTTGATGAACAGCTGCCAATAGGTCGAATAATCTTGGGGCGTACCCAGTTCAACACCGTTGTACTTAAGGCTCAGAATGAAGGAGCCCGCAGCAACGGCGTCGATGCCATTCGCCTCAAGCGCGACCTTCGTAAGGTCAAGTGCGCTCGAGCCGGACGTCACCACATACTGCGCGTTATCGACCCAGGTCTGAGTCTTGCCCTGGGCATCGCGACCAATGACGGTCACATTTGCGGCAACCTGGTCCTTAACGACAGGGGACGAGCTACCAGCCGTATAGGCAAACTCAATCTTCTGCCCCTGGGTGAGCTTGACGCTGCTCGCGCCAACCGAGGAAGACGCGCCGTCGACGAACAGCTGCCAGAAGGCATAAGTCGTCGGATCGAAGGCAAGCGTACGGCCATCGCTCGGGGATGTGATGCTTTTGAGGTAGAAACCGTATGCCGTGTTCGGATCGTAGTCTGCCTTGAAGCCCGTCTTCTGCTGCAGCTTAACGAAGGCATCCGCAGCCGTCGCGCCCTCGTCGAGCTTGAGCTGCGTGGGTGCCACCCAGGTCTGAGCCTTGCCGTCGGCATCGGTGCCGATAATCGAGAACGAGACCTCGACTTGCTTCTTGGCGACATCGCCGGTTTCTGTCGGGTTCTCCGTCTGGACGGCAGTCGCGGCGGCAGATCCTGCTTGGCCAGCGGATGCCGTCGAAGACTGCTCGCTCGTAGCAGGGCTCTCCCCCGTCGCCGAGCCTTCGTCGCCAGTTGCTGCCTCTGTTGTGGCGGCACTAGCTGCAGGCGCGCCCTCGGAATCCGAGACCTCGGTGCCGCTCTGCTCGGCGGTACCGCCCGCAAGCGCTGCGTCCTCGCCCGGCGTCGCAGCCTGAGCCACAGCCTCGGCAATGCCCTCGGCGCCCTCGGCCCACAGTTGAGCCGGCGTGGTGCCAAAGGCCATCGCGAAGGCCAGGAATGCCACCAGGCCGCGCTTGGCTACACCGCGTGCAATCGCGCCACGACGATGCAACGAGGCGCGCTCACGCTCGTCCTCAAACATATCCATTTGTCCCCCATTGTCTGTACTTGGAGCGTTGCCTTGAGGCTGCCCCACGTCATCGCGCATGTTGCGCTCGAGTTCCCCCATCGGGGTCCCCTTCCCTCCAGAGCCCTATGCACACCGGCGGCATACGCCGCGGCAACGTGCAAGATGGGAGGCGATCCGACTTAACCTTAACGGCTCGGGCACGTCGTCCGATCTGCGACGCGAGCATCCCGAGCCAAGAGGAATTACGGTTACTGGTACAGCCGGGGACTTGCACCCCGATTCTCCCAAATGCGCAGGATAACCGCGCATTCGTGCGTCTCCGCACCACCATCTAGGCCATCGATTATTACCGTCAAAATGGTATCACGCAAAAGGGCCTCGCACGCAGGCGAAGCCCAAGGTAAAAGCCATTGTTTGCGATAGGAAAAAGCGGTGACGGCCGCAGCCTCTAGTGCTTGCCGCCGTGACTGTTGAGCCAGATATTGCGGCCCAGCATAAGCGCCAGCACCAGCGCGCTCACGTAGCCCATAAAGCCAATGACCGGGATACCAAACACAACCGGCTCGATGCGCGCGTAGTACACCACCGACGAACCGATAAACAGACCGGCGATCACAATTGCCATCGACATGCGGTCGATAATCCCACCTAGCTGTCGCAGCGCCTTATCGCTGCTCATGATCTGCGTGTTTACCTTAAGCTGGCCGCGCGTAAGCATACGCGAAGCCAAGCCCAGATACTCGGCCGCCTCGAGCGAGCCCTTCGCCGCGCGATAACTGCTCGCTGCAAAGTCGCGGCTCATCTCGCGCATGCGCGCATAGGTGCTTTTCTCGTTTTTAATATGCGTCTGGATGATCTGGATCATGTTGACGTTGGGCATGTACTCGGTCAACAGGCCCTCGAGCGTCACCATACCGCGGGCGAACATCGTCACCACGCTCGGCAGCTCAACGTCATTTTTGCGCGCGAGGTTTAACAGCGAAGTCAAAAACTCGCCGATATCCAGGTCTTTAAGGTCGAGCCCGGCAAAGTCGGCAACAATAAAGTCCAAGTCGGACAAAAAGGCCGAATGGTCAAGCTCGGCCGAATCGCCGCGCGTCACGGCAAAGCGCATGAGCGAATCCTTGAGCTTGGGCACGTCACCCTCGGCCACGGCGAAAATCATGTCTTTGACGATACCGCGGTCATGGCTCGACATACGTCCGACCATACCCAAGTCGATAAAGTAGACAATACCGTCCTTGAGGATGATGTTTCCCGCATGCGGGTCGGCATGGAAAAAGCCGTCGTCGAGCACCTGCGTCGAGTAGTCCTCGACAATCGCGGCACCGATCTTTTCCAAGTCATAGCCCTCGGCCACTAAGCGTTCAGGATCGGCGATCGAAATGCCGTCGACGTAGTCCATAACCACCACGTGTTCGGTGCACAGGTCCAGATAGGATTTAGGGCACGTCACGCCATGAACGCTCTTATGGAACTCGTAAAAGTCATTGAGGTTTTTGGCCTCGGCCAAAAAGTTGGTCTCCTCGCGAAACGAGGTCCACAGTTCCTCGACCACGCCGTGCAGGTCAACGAATTGATCGGTGTTGACGAACTTGGAAACGATACGCACCACCGAGCGGATGATATCGATGTCCTGCGCCATAACCTGCTGCGCACCGGGGCGCTGCACCTTGACGGCCACGTCCTCGCCCGTCACCAGACGAGCGCGGTGCACCTGCGCGAGCGATGCGCTACCAAGCGGATTGGGGTCGATCGCATCGAACATCTCCCCCAGGCGCAAGCCGTATTCCTCTTCCAAGCAGCGGAGCACTACCTCGTACGGCACCGGCTCCACGTCGGAGCGCAGACGACGCAGCTCGTCGCAAAAGCGTTGCGGCAGAATCTCGGACCGGTTGGCCAGAATCTGCCCCATCTTGACGAACATGGGGCCGAGTTCCTCGAGCAGGCGGCGCAAACGAACCGGCGTGAGGTTATCCCACACGCGGTACTTTTTGACCAGGCGAACAATCTGCCCGATGCGTTCGCGACGACCCGCCGGCGTGAGCTGGTATTCCTCGTCCGGCGCCATCGCGTCGGGCTCCTCGGGCACCATATCGACAGCGCGCGGCTTCTTGCGAGCGCCCGAGACGACGGCGTCGACCTCATCGACAACCGCCGCCTCGTCACCCAAGGGATCTAGATTGTTGTAATCGGTGGTGGAATCTGCCATCTGCGCTGCTACTCAGCCTCTTCGGTATCCTTCGCATCGTCGGGCTCAACGGACTCGACGGGCACCGAGGTCACGTTGTCCTCGACCGAATCGACGATGTCGCGCACATGGGCCAGGAAGGCCGTGCGCTCGGGGGCGGTCATGACGCGGACCCGGGCAAGGATGAGCTCGTCAAGCACGCGCTGGGCCGCGGTCTCGCCCTGCATGCCCAAGCGCTCGGTCAGGTCGGAGATGGTGCCGCCGGCCTGCTCGAACATGTCGGACACACTGCGGGCGATATCGGGAGTGGCGGTGTCCTTGCGGACCTGCTCGCCTTTGGTGTTAAGGTCGTCGAGGACCTTCTTGCCGCCTTCGACAGCAACGGCGGCAGCGCCAAAGCCCACGTTAATGGCGCCGTTAACAAGCTGATCGAGTTTCATAACCATGGTTATCTCCAATCACAAACAACTGCATTGGCGTTCTTGTACCCAAGATTGAGCGAAAGCGACAAAGCGTTTTAGCGCTATTCGATCGACGGGAAATCCCTACCTCACGTTGTCGTTCATCGCGAAAGAGTTCTTCATGGCGCAGCTCGTGGTGTAGAGCACCTTGCCCAGTAGAGCATCGGTCTCCACGCGCACAAGCTCGGCGAAAGTCTCATTGGCGCGGGCAAGCTCGGCAGGCACCTCGGCCTCGGGCAGAGCGGCTACGGCAGCGTCGACGTCATGGATCTGCTTGTGGCCCATGCCACCGACCTTCTCCTGGTAGTCCTCCACGGCGCGGCCGCACTCATGAAAACGGACGTCGGCCAGCGCGCCGATCAGGCGGTTGGCCCAGTAGAAGTTTTCGGACGTCACGCGAGCCTGCGTGTCGGCATAGTACTCGGGCATGGTCTCGACGTTGGCGTACAGCGGAACCAGCGCGTTAAACGAGTTGGAGCCAAACGCCATCCACTGCACGGCGCGATAGGCCGGCTGCGCATAGGGACGCAGTTGCAGCACGGCGAGCTGGCTGTTGCGGTTGATGCCGATGGGGCGATAGGCGCCACGCGTAGCGGGCGTGCCCTTGCTGCCGTAGCAGTCGTACTCCGTGCCCTGGTAGTGGCTCGAGAGTACGTACTTAATGTCCTCGATGGTCACCTTGCGCTCGGGCACGCGGCTCCAGGGGATATCGTCGCTCTCGGGCGTGTAGTCGGCCTCGGGACCGTCCCACACATCGCTGGGATTGAGGCAGCGCTGCATGTACCAGGCGCGCGGCGTGTTGTAGACGTGATCGCTGTCGCTGTGCGAGCCAAAGGCCTCGCGCGGGTTAAAGACCGCGGCGGGACCGTCGCCCTTAACACCCAGCGTCAGGTCCAGATGCCACTCGGCCATCCAGGCGCGCAGGTCGGCAGAGCACATGTGGTCGACTTGGGCGCCCTCGGCGTCATCCAGGTCAAAGCTGTCGATGCCCAGCTGGTTAGGCATGGTCACATAGGCGTCGTCGGGCACGCGCTTGGCGATCCAGTGGTGGCCGCCGATGGTCTCGAGCCACCAGATCTCGTCCACGTCGCTAAAGGCGATGCCGTTGTTCTCGTAGGTGCCGTAGCGCTCGAGCAGGTCGCCCAGGATACGCACGCCGTCGCGGGCGGACTTGGCATACGGCAGGACCAGGGTCACCATATCCTCCTCGCCCAGGCCACCAGGCTGCGCCGGCACATAGCCGTCCTCACCCTCGTTGCCCTTGGCAGGCACGTAGTCCACAAGCGGGTCGGCACCGCGGACGCGCTCGTTGGTGGTGAGCGTCTCGGTTGCGGACATGCCCACATTGAGCTCGTTGAAACCGGCCTCGGCCCAGATGCCGTGGCCCGGAACAACATCGGGGACGCTCGTGTAGCGCATGGGGTTATCGGGCAGTTCAACGGTCAGGTGACTCAGGACGCTCGTGTAGACGCGCGGCTGCTCGTCGGGATGCACCACGCGCATACGCTTGGGCTCAAACACCCCGTTGGACGAGTCCTCGTTACGCGCGACCAGGGTCGACCCGTCGTAGCTTGCGTTTTTACCGACCAGAATCGTTGTGCACGGCATGCGCATCCTCCTTGAGTGAAGAAATCAAACGATAACAGTGTATCGCTTCGGCGCAGAAAGGGCGAAACCACGGCCTCGGCAGCCCTTGTGGTCAAAAGCCTATTTCGATGCGCGCTCCGCCGCCTCAATCACGTGTTTGGCGAGAATCGCCGTCGTCACAGCTCCCACGCCGCCCGGCACGGGCGTGATGGTGTCAACAACCGGCTCTGCAGCATCAAAATCAACGTCCCCGACCAGCTTGCCAGCGGCCTCGTCCCAATTAATGCCAACATCGATGATCGTCTGGCCCTCGCGAACCGCGTCCACGCCAATCGTACGCGCGCGTCCAACGGCGGCAACCACAATCTCGGCAGTACGGCACTCGGCAGCAAGGTCGCGCGTATGCGTATGGCACGTCGTCACGGTCGCATTGCGCGCCGTAAGCATGGCGGCAACAGGACGCCCGATCACCAACGAGCGCCCGACCACAGCAACCTTAGCTCCATCCAGCTCAACGCCGTAATGATCAAGCAAAGCGAGGACGGCTTCGGCTGTGCAGGGGGCAAAACCCTCGCCGCGCCCCGAAAGCGTGGAGAGCAGCGAAGCCGGCGTCATGGAGTCAACGTCCTTGGCGGGATCGAGCGCTGCGGCGACGGCGTTCTCGTCAAGGCCGGCGGGCAGCGGGCGGAACATCAAACAGCCATGAACAGCCGAATCGGTATTGATGTCCTCGATGGCCGTCAACAGCTCGTCCTGCGAAACATCGGCAGAAAGCAAAACGCGACGAGCCTCAATCCCCACTTTTTCGCAGCGCTTGAGCGCACCGCGCTCGTAGGATAGGTCGTCCTCGCGTTCACCTACACGCACGATAGCCAACGTCGGAACAACGCCCCGCTCGCGCAGGGCTGCGCAGCGAGCAGCAAGTTCCTCAGTCAAAGCGCGAGCAACGGGAGCACCCTTCAGCAGTTCAGCCATGGCTATCCTCTCTTCCTTGCAGCGTCGGAGGCGCGGCGCGCCAGCGCATCGGCGCGCGGCAACCATGTGTCGAGCAACTCATCACACGCCGTCTCGAGCTCCTTAGCACGAGCGCGATCCTTCATAGACGTGGTGTTCGCAAAGAGCGTCAAGCTCGCGCCCTGCATAGCGGCACGGCAGAACACGGCGCCGCACGCCACATCGGACAGCAGTTGACGCGAACCCTTGTCGGCCATGTCCTCGAGCAGCGCCAGCGCACGCCCGCAGGCATCCATAATGCGATACGGCGGCAGAGCGGCCACATGCAGCGCATCCTGAATCGCGGTCGCTCGAGTCGGATCGTCACGCGGAATACCGTACGCCGCGGACACCTGGCCGTACGCACGAACGTCCTCGGCGACCAGACCCACAAGTTCCTGCGCCAACTCATCCGCCTGGGCAAACGCGCGCGTCAGATCGTCTGCGCGATCGGCAAGCGCAGGGTTTGTCGCCCCATAGCGAGCAACCATCCCGCACAGCGAGGCGCCCAGCGCGCCCACAAAAGCGCTCGCGCTGCCACCACCGGGAACCGGCTCGCGCGCGGCCAGCGCCTCGGCAAACCCGCGGCAGGTCTTGTCCATCATCTCTTGGCTCATACGCATGCACCTTCAAGTCATATACATCGGTCGGGCGGCAACCACCGACCGACCGCATCGATCACATAATGGTGCATAGTCTAGCCCATAAGTACATAAGCGTCAGCGCACCTGGTCATCGCGGATTTCTATGACGAACGATAGGCGTCGGCACCGCAAACATGGGAAACATGGCCCGCCTTTCGGGACTTCCGGACGTCACAAACTGGGGCATATCTATAAACAAGGAACCTGTTGGGGCAACGCCCGCGTACACGCGCCCCTTTTAAAACAACGGGCACCCAACCCCGGGGAGGGCCGACAGCATCGGCCCTCCCCTCTTTTGGACCCGCGTATATTGCCACTTGTCGGCGCAATTCCAGCCCCCAGAATGGGACACATGGCCCACCCGAGCGAGCCGTCCACGCGTACAGTAAAGGCAGGTAATCCATGGGCGGTTACAGATCGAGGAGGACACGACCATGAAAAAGAAGGCCTTTGCGATTCTCACCCTCTGCATAAGCCTCTTTGCCGCAGTTGCCCTGGTGGGTTGCGGCGGCAGCGGCGGCGCTACCGGCAGTGGCGGTGGCGGTGGCGGCGGCGCAGAAAAGCCAGCCGTGGATATGAGGACCGACTTCATTTGGTTTAAGGTCGAGGTCCCCGAGGGCGTCGAGATCACCGACGTCGCAGGCGACACCGCCGACAGGGCCCAGTTTAAGTTCACCGAGAGCGAGCACGCCAGCGACCGCTTCATCCCTGTCTTCGATCCTGACAAGAACGCCGATGAGTTGTTCGACTACGAGGCAAAGTGGAAGGCCAACTCTGGATGGACCGAGAGCGATCCCGTTAAGTACAATGGCAAGACCTGGCGCAGTGCCTACTTCACGCACTCGGGCGGCGTAACGACCGAATACTTCACCGACGTTGACGGCGGCAGTGTGTATGTGCGTATCGACAACGTCGAGGAGCACAAGGACGCCGTCGAGACCATGATGAAGTCTCTGGAATTTGCCGACGACATCGCCGAGGCCAAGACCGAGGCCATGGACGTCAAGCTCGACGATATCGAGATCAAGCGCTAAGCGACTGGCGAGCGCAGCGGGAAACACGGGCGCAGTGCAAACAAGTGACGGTACCCCAGCGCTTCGTACCCAGGGAGGGCCGGTAAACCGACCCTCCCTTTCTTATGCCTGTAGCCGACGAACGCGAGGATGCCGGACGTCGGAACCGCCCCAAATGTGGCAACAGTACGAAAACGACAAACGCCCCAACACGTCCGCCCGCCGATTTATTGTGCCGCGCAGGCAATTAAACCAGCATCTTTAAACATCTGAGCAGTATAGTGACCAAAACTATCGCATAACCGCACTCTGCGAATGGAGAAGTTATGACCGAACACCACGCCATCAGCCGCCGAGCATTTACGTTGGGCCTTGGACTCGCGGCGTTGTCGCCACTTGCAAGCCTGCCCGAAACCGCCATGCTGGGCATTAGCCCGCGGGCAGCCTTTGCGGACAGCACGGCCGGGCCAGCAGTCAGCCTCGACAATTTCGTCATTCGCCTTCGCCCCGCGGGCTATTTTCGTACCGCAAGCGTTAACGAAGACGGCAACGTCATCGGCAACGTCTGCCATCTGTTTAATGACGGCACGTCCAGCAAGCTCATCCTTGAGAACGTAACGACCAAGAATGACGATACAAACTGGTATGCTATCCGCACCTTACTCAATTTCGAAGAGCATAAAAAGACGGGCTACAGCATTTGGTCGGTCGATGGCGACTCGGACAAAGACGGAAAGGTCATCCACGTATGGAGTGGCGAGCATGACGGCAAGCCCAGCCGCTCTTTTGCGTTCGAGCGTCAATCAAACGGAACCTATATCATCCGAGACCGCACGGTCGAGAAAGAAACCGAGAAAAAAGACATTAAGTACCTGGCAATAGAATCGAACGGCGAAGACCAGGACAACAATAAGATCTGCCATAAGAGTAAGAGCATTCCGTGGGAGCTCGAACTTATCGGTTACGACATGAAAAAGAACGATGCCACGGTTAGCAGCCTCGACTGGATCACGTACAGCAGCTACGTCGATGGGCCATGTTGGATGAAATACGTCGACGACAACAAGTTCCTCGACGAGCTGAGCATCCCGGGTACGCACGATTCGGGCACCTGTAGCGTGGACAACGACACCGAGCCTCAATCCTCGCAAGTAAAATGCCAGCAGGATTACATTCCCACGCAGTTGCTCGAAGGCATTCGCTATTTTGATATCCGGCTCGGAAAGGGCGACAACCCCGGTATCGACCACGGGGATTACTACCTGCTCAAAAAAGACGCGTACTTTATGCATCTTTCCGATGTCATAGGCTACTTCAAAACGTTTTTGAACGAAAACCCGACAGAAGCGCTCATCATGCTTGTATCACGAGGCAACGACGAGGCTACCGACGAAAGTGTTACGACGGCTTTCGCCAAGGTTTTGGACGACAACCCCAAACTGTTCTATACGTCGAGCCGAATCCCCACGCTACACGAGGTGCGCGGAAAGATCGTTCTGCTGCGTCGATTTAGGCTCGCCGGCAACAGTGTAAGCGGCCACACGTGGGGCCTCGACCTTACCGAATGGGATGACAAGATCAAGGCTCACTCCGACAGCGCCACTATGTGTCTCGTCCAAGACGCGCGGGGCTTTGAAGCCGCGGGGGAAACAGGCGATAAAGAGCCCTATTGCACCAAGGTATACGCCCAGGACAAGTACAAACTCACGGGAACCGACAAGCTCAGCTGGGTCGATAATGCGCTGAAGGAAACGTCCGGGCGCACGCGCAACGAGGTAGATGTCGAGGACGATAACGGGGCCAAGGAGAAAGTCCTGGAGCGTTGCTGGTCTATCAACTACACCAGCTGCACGGGCTTGTCGCACGGAGGCAATCCTTTTACCTCGGCACGAGTAGTCAACGAGCATCTGTATAAGAGCCCGTACATCAATCCCAGCGGCATCGAGGATACAAAGTCAGATTACCTCAAGCACATTGGCATCATCGCATCCGACTTTGTTGATGCGGCGCTGGCCCGGAGCATCTATCAGCGCAATTACGATACGGAGCACAAGCAGACGGCTTCGTACTATCTCCCGTACTATCTCCCGACCCGCATGCGCATGACGTACGGCGACTCGCTGAGCGATGCCTCATTCCAGGATGGCAAGACCGTTGGCGAGGGTCATTTCCGCCTTGCCGACAGCAGCAACGCGCTCAACGCGACAGCTTCGGGCCATGCGTTTGCCATTGAATACGTGGATGTCGACGCCCTGGGCAACGAGACCGTTACGGGGCTGCAGGGCTCTGTGCCCATCGATATCGATCCACGCGCGCTGACGCCCCATTTTGAGGGACTCGAAGGCCTTAAGGCCGGCGAAGACGTGCGCGCCAAGATTGCGGCATCACTCGAGGGCAAGCTCGAAACCGATGCCTGCACGGCCCAGCTCGAGTTTGTGCACGACGCGAACGGCGCTCCGGGCACAGCAATGGCCGAGGGCGAAACATTTGCCGCAGGAACGTACTGGGTGCGCGTGAACGGTCTCTTGGGCAACGCGGCGCAGAACTACACGCTCGCCAGCGACGGAGCCGCAAGCTTTACCGTAGCGGCCTCGGACAGTGCTGCCGGCGCCGGCGCCGGCAGCGGCACGGGTTCCAACGCAGGCAGCGCTGATAAGAACGGTAAGGGCAACAAGGGCAAGGGCTCGGGCGGATAGCTCGCCGACACGGGCGACAGCTCTGGCGTTGCCGCCGGGCTCGCTGCCGCCGCCGTGGCGACAACGGTCGCCGGCGCGGCGATGCTTGCCAGTGACGGTGAAAACAACGAGGACGTTGTCGAATAGGCAAGCCGGCCTTTTAGACACATCGACTCAATCGGGGGCGCAGAACACCGTTCTGTGCCCCCGATTTTTACCTTGGCCCGAACGCCGCTATCGGCTACATCACCATGTTCAGCGCGTTAACAAACTCCTGGGCCTTCGCACGGCTGTTCAGGCTAAAGACGCAAGCGGTCAACAGACGATTGCGCAGAAAAACATCGCGGCCTTTGATTCTATTGACGCCCGTAATGTCCTTAAGATAAACAATCTCGGTGTGCTTGCCGCCAAAAGTGCCCTTCTTGAGTACCTCAATGCGGTTAGGGTAGATCTTGACGTCTTTATACCTACCCGAACCTTTGTCCTGGAATAGCAGCGTGTTGTTGTCCATACGCGTCACTCCCGTGGGGTTCGCTAAAACTGCCTCTATGGTCACATTTTAGTCGCCGCAAGGCCCCATGCGATGATGTCAGACAGCACAGCAATTCGTGTCCGCGCGAGGCTTTAAACTAAATTCGATAAAGATGCATTCCACAAGAGGAAAGCGGGGCGACAGTGATGGGCGAACTGGTAAACCGTGGAGAATCGGCAATCGTGCCCGAAGGTTTTTACAAGCAGATCTCCTCGATTCTCAACGCCGCTCGCGACAAGGCCTATACCGCTGTTAACTTTGCGATGGTTGAGGCATATTGGGAGATCGGCAAGAGTATTGTTGATGAACAGGGCGGAGAGGAGCGCGCCAAGTATGGCGATGCACTGATCGACGAACTTGCCGTTAGATTGACTAAGGATTTTGGCAGAGGCTTCAACGCCAGAAGCTTAAGATACATGCGTCAGTTTTATCTTGCGTTCCCAATCCGGAACGCGCTGCGTTCCGAATTGAATTGGACACATTACCGCAGGTTATCGCGTATAACCGACCCTGATGCTCGAACATGGTACATGAACGAATGTGCCGATTCTCGCTGGAGCACGCGTCAGCTCGAACGCCAGATCAACACCATGTTCCGCGAGCGCCTACTTGCCAGCAAAGACAAAGAGGCCGTCACCCAGGAAATCCAAAAGAGCGCCCCGACCCATCGCCCCGAGGATATCATCCGCGACCCATATGTACTGGAGTTTTTAGGTTTCTCGGACGATGCTGCGTTTCGCGAGAGCGATCTAGAGCAGGCGCTCATCACGCATCTTCAGAAGTTCCTGCTGGAGCTTGGCCGTGGCTTCGCTTTTGAGGCGCGTCAGAAGCGCATCACCTTTGATGGGCGCCATTTCTATATTGACCTTGTTTTTTACAACTATCTGATGCGCTGCTTCGTGCTCATCGACCTTAAGACGGACGATCTTACGCATCAGGACCTGGGCCAGATGCAAATGTATGTGAACTACTACACGCGCGAGCTCATGAACGAAGGCGACAATCCGCCCATAGGCATCGTGCTCTGCGCGGACAAAAGCGATTCGATCGTCGAGTACACGCTGCCCGAAGACAACGACCAAGTGTTTGCCGCCAAATACCTGCCGTATCTTCCAAGCAAGGAAGAGCTGGCGCGCGAGCTGAGTGCCGAGTACCGCGCCATCAACGAAGCGACTAATGGCGAAGCGCAAGGGTAGTAGCACGTTGCGACCGAAGCCACCGCAGCCGTCGCAGGCGCACTCGCGGTTGCGACGCACGCTACGAAACAATACCGGTCATGGACGCCGGCAACGACATTCTAGCCGTGGCTGGCGAGCGTGACCTGACAGGCAAAAACGCGACCTTCGTCTGATGTGGGTCCATTGGCTGCCACAGAAAAGGGCCGGTTGCAGCCGGCCCTTTAGACGATAAGACCTGCGTTGCCCGCGCTTCCGAAGTGTGACTAGCTGAGGAGCGGGTTCCGCGGCACAACCTGGTTTTACCCGGTGGGGCGGCTCTTTTGCAGCCGTTCCACCGTTTATTTATATCTGGCACCCTCAAACAATCAGGCGGCAGCCCGCACTCCTGAGAGCCGCCCCGCACCCCCGGCCATCACGTTACGGCAACAACCGGCGCTACTCCCCTACTTCCCAAAGATCGCAGCGAACAAGCCCTTGCGTTTGGGCTTTTCTTCTCGGTAGGAACCCTCGGCTGCGGCCGCCACCTGTCGCGGCTGCTCGCCGCCTCCACGGCGCACGATCTGGTACAGGAAGGGTGATTTAACATATTTGACCTCGACGGGCGTGGCGTGCACGGTGCTTTCGCCGGACAGATGCAGGCTCGGATTGAGCGGTGCCACCACATGCATCTCACGCTTGTCGCTAAACACTACCGCGGCTGCACGACCCGTCTGGCCGTTCACGGCGATGCGCACCTGCTCGCCTTCGCGGCTGTCTGACGCGGGACGATCGACAAAGTAGACCGGCACCATCACCAGGCCGTCCTTGTGCTTGCGAGCCTTGCGCGCCCACGTGCGGATACTCTTTTTATTGAGCCCCAGCACAGCCTCGGCATCGTTGCCCGCAACGTCGAGCGCCAACCTATCAATGACCACCTGGTCCTTGGTAGACGCATCGACTGAGACAACGCGGAAGTCGCCCTCCTGCATGGCCGGGTCAAACGGTCCAACCTTGGCAAAGTCCCACGGCTCCAAAATGCCCATAAGACGAACGTCCAGGTAGTTTGCCCGCGGATACGCCCAGTCGAGCACCTCGTAGTACACCAGGGTCTCCTTGCTCAGGCCCTTGCCCGGGAAGGACGCCATCATGCGCAGATCCGCAAGCGCCATGGGGAAGTAGAAGAGCATCATGTCGTTTTGGATCGCGTCCTCCGCATCGTGCCCGGCAAAGGCATCGGGGTATTGGCGCACCAGCTGCAGCGCGTTGGCACGCGCCTGTTGCGGCGAGATTTCGCAGGGAATACCCTGCTCAGGCACATACTCGGCACCAACGCCCATGGTCAAGCGTTTGCTAAACGTACCGGGTTTGAGCAGGTCGGCAACGCCGATCTTATTGCCGCAGGACGGGCACTCAAACACGCGCTGGGTCGATGACCCCTCAAAAGACGCGCCGCAGAAGGGGCAGGGAATGCTCACGTGCGTGGCTTCTTGGAACTCCTGCGCCGTGCCGCGGTCCTCCCACAGCAGATGCTCCAGAACCGACTGGTTGCGCCAGTACGAATTGAAGAAATACCAGTCCGGGTCCTCCGGGCGCTCGAGCTGCGACACGTGGGTGAGCTTAAGCAGTCCATCGACAACCGTCAGCGGCGTATGGCGAATGCCCAGGGCGCTCTTGGGCTCCCCCGCATCGGCCTGCCACGGAACGACCGTGCCACAATAGGCGCACTCAAAGCTGCGCTTAGCCTGGTGCGAGTACATAGGGCCGCCGCAGTTTTGACATTTAATGGCAAACATCTCGTCCATGGAAACGTCCTCCTTTGCACAGGGGCTGTCGACACTAAGTATGTCGAGCAAACTCCGTCCCGCCCATACCCATGTGTCCCAAAATGGAGCACCACGTCGGACAAGAAGCCCCACTCGTTAGCTCCAGCAGACCATTGCTGCATTTTCTGAGCACCGGCACGCAGCGCGCCCACGCGAGCTACACTATCCCCTTAAACGAGGATGCGAGGAGATACGCCATGCTATTTGTAAATCGGCTGGTACATAAACTTGTTCCCGGCAGTGAGGACGAGCCGGTCGATACAACTTGTCGCACCAACGCGGGCTTTGCCGCAAGTCTCATCTGCATTGGCCTCAACATTACCCTGTGCCTAGCCAAGGGCATCGCGGGCCTGCTCGCCGGCTCCGTCTCGCTCATCGCCGACGCCTTCAACAACCTCTCCGATGCCTCGAGCAACATCGTGAGTCTGCTCGGGTTCCGCCTTGCCAGCCGCCCGGCAGACGAGGGCCACCCTTACGGCCACGGCCGCTACGAGTACCTGGCCGGTCTGTTTGTCGCCGTCCTGGTTTGCGCCGTCGGCATCAACCTGGTGCTCGAGTCCGTTACCAAGATCATCAAGCCCTCCCCCACCGCTTACACACTCGTTTCCCTTGCGGCACTGGCTACATCCATGCTCGTCAAGTTCTGGATGGCGGCGTTCAACCGCACGCTGGGCAACCGCATCGACTCGGAGACGCTCATCGCCACGGCGCAGGATTCCAAAAACGACGTCATTGCCTCGGGCTCGGTCTTGGTGGCAGCGCTTATTTCGCAAACGACAGGCTTTGATCTCGATGGCTGGGCGGGCCTGGGCGTGGGCATCTTCATTTGCATCAGCGGCATGGGCCTGGTGCGCGACGCCATCAGCCCGTTGCTGGGGCAAGCGCCCGACCCCAAGCTCGTTCAAGCGATTCGCGACAGGATCATGTCATACCCCCAGGTCCTGGGCACGCACGACCTCATGGTGCACGACTACGGCCCCGGCCGCCAGTTTGCCAGCGCACACGTGGAAATGCCCGGCGAGGGCGATGCCTTTGAGCACCACGAGATTCTGGACACCATCGAACACGACATCAAACGCCAGATGGGCATCGGTATCACGCTGCACTGCGACCCCATAGCCACCACCGGTGACGACCTGCGCGGCTGGGTCAAGCGCGGCGTAGCGCAGATCGACCCCACGCTTTCCATCCACGACCTTCACGAACACGACGGGTTCGTTTCGTTTGACCTGGTGCGTCCCGACGGCTTTGACATATCCGACGAGGAGCTGCTTGAGCTCGTCACGCGCATCGTGCACGAGCGCCGGTCCGATGCGTCATGCGTCGTCACGTTTGACTCGGGCTTTAGCTCGCCCGACCGTCCGGCAGAGCAACTGTAACCGACAGCAAAACGGGACGCAGGACTGCCGACCAACGCGCCTATGCGCCCGGTCACGCGATCCTGCGTCCCGTTTTTGTTTGCACTGCTAAGGCTCTAGCCGCTCGACCGCTAGTTTCCCTGTGCGCCCGAAATGCCGTTTTGTAGGGCGTTCCAGGCATCCGTCGCCATGTCTCCCAAGTTCTGCGCGGTATCGCCCAGGTTTTGTGTCGTATCGCCTAGCTCTTGCGCCTTGTCTCCCAATTCCTGCGCCTTGTTGCTCAGGTCCTCCAGCATGTTGGAGCTCGAGCTGTCGGTGCCGCTTTGGCCGTCGGACGAGTTGCCCGAGCTGTTCTTGTGCGTGAGTTGAATTTCAAGGTTACCGTTGTCGTTATAGTAGGCAGATGTGACGACCCAGTTGGCATCGACGACGGGCGTTGAGCCATCATCAGTCAGGACCACGGCATTCGAAAGATCGGCACCGCGCGACTTGAGGAGCTTCTTGGCGTTGGACCAGTACTGCCCCGGGATATCGCTCAGATCGACGGTGCTAGACGAGGCGGACTCGGTTTGCCCGGCAGTGGTATCGGCCGTTGAACTCCCCCGCTTGTTGAGCATGCCCGACACAATGGCGAACACAATCGAGAGGGCAAAGAAGATCGCCAGCACAATCAGGATTTTTTTGATCACACTCGACGAACGCGACGGCGCCTCTTCCTCGTCCTCACCATACTGCGGAATCGATTTGGGATAGTCGCGATAAGGTTGGCGCGCATACGGATCGCGCGACTCATATCGAGGCTGGGCCTGTGCCGTGCGCGGCATATACGTCGTCTGCTGAGCCTGCGGAATGGGATTTTGCGGCAGGTTGTTATAAGCATCCGTCGCCGCATTGCCATACGGGTCCGGCGCCGCATTGCCGTACGGGTCCTGCGGTACATAATCAAACGGATCCCGTGGTGTATCGCCGTAGCCCATAACCCGTGTGGGTTCGGCAGACGCCTGCGTCGCATCGGGGGTAGCGTAGCCGGGATTCGGCACGACGCGGGTCTCATCGGCGCCGTTGCCCGTCCGCGGGGAGCCGTAGCCACCCATTACGGTCGTCTTATCCTGGTCCATGCAACGATTCCTTTCCGTCGCCCGTAAGCATCAAGTTATCCATGCATTCTACCCGCGCAAAAGCCTATGATGGGCAAAGCCCGCCGGTATCTACAAGACATGCGCGGGCCTAAGGATCAAAAAGCCCCGCCGAGCCTGGTAGGCACGACGGGGCGGGTAAGCGACTATAGGCAGCAGTCTTAGAACAGGCCGGTGATGTTGCCGTCGTTATCGACGTCGATATTCTCGGCCGCGGGGACCTTGGGCAGGCCCGGCATGGTCAGAACGCTGCCAGTCAGCGCGACCACAAAGTGGGCGCCGGCGGAAACCTTGAGCTCACGCACGGTGATGCGGAAGCCCTCGGGAGCGCCCAGGGCCTTGGCGTTGTCGCTAAAGCTGTACTGCGTCTTGGCGACGCACACCGGCAGGTTGCCAAAGCCGTTCTCGCGCAGCTCGGCGAGCTGGCGCTTGGCAGCCGGCGTAAAGTCGACGCCGTCGGCGCGGTAAACCTTGGTAGCAACGGCCTCGAGGGCATCGGCAACATCGGCGCCGTCCTCGTAGGCAAACTTGAGCTCGCTCGGCTGCTCGATCAGGCGCATGACCTCATCGGCCAGCTCGAGCGCGCCCTCGCCGCCCTTGGCCCAGACCTCGGAAAGCTTAACGTTAACGCCGAGCTTCTGGCACTCGGACTCGATGAGGGCGAGTTCAGCCTCGGTATCGGTCGGGAAGCGGTTAATGGCGACCACGCAGGGCAGACCGTAGACGTTCTGGATGTTGTCGACGTGACGGAGCAGGTTGGGCATACCGGCCTTGAGCGCCTCGAGGTTCTCCTCGTTGAGATCGGCCTTGGCAACGCCGCCGTTGTACTTAAGCGCACGGGCGGTGGCGACTATCACGACGGCGCTGGGGCGAACGCCCGTCATGCGGCACTTGATGTCGAGGAACTTCTCGGCACCCAGATCGGCGCCAAAGCCTGCCTCGGTAATGGCGACATCGCCAAAGCGCATAGCCATACGCGTGGCCATGATGGAGTTGCAGCCGTGGGCGATGTTGGCGAAGGGGCCGCCGTGGACAAACGCGGGCGTACCCTCGAGCGTCTGCACCAGGTTGGGCTTGAGCGCATCCTTAAGCAGCGCAGCCATGGCGCCCTGAGCCTTGAGGTCGCGGGCGCGGACGGGCTCGCCGGCATAGCTGTAGCCGACGACGATCTCGCCCAAGCGCTCCTTGAGGTCGTTGATACTCGTGGACAGGCACAAGATCGCCATGACCTCGGAGGCAACGGTGATATCGAAGCCGTCCTCGCGCGGCACGCCCTGAGCCTTGCCGCCAATGCCGTCGATAACGTGGCGCAGCTGGCGGTCGTTCATGTCGACAACGCGCTTCCAGGTGATGCGCTTAACGTCGATACCGAGCTGGTTGCCCTGCTGAATATGGTTGTCGAGCATAGCGGCCAGCAGATTATTGGCGGCGCCGATAGCGTGGAAGTCGCCGGTAAAGTGCAGGTTGATGTCCTCCATGGGGATGACCTGCGCCCAACCGCCGCCGGCGGCGCCGCCCTTGACGCCAAAGACGGGGCCGAGCGAAGGCTCACGCAGGGCCACAGCGCTCTTGACGCCGCGACGGCGCAGGCCATCGGCCAGACCGATGGTCGTGGTGGTCTTGCCCTCGCCGGCGGGCGTGGGGTTGATGGCGGTCACGAGGACGAGCTTGGCCTGGTGATTGGTCGGCTCGTTGAGCAGCGAATAGTCGACCTTAGCCTTGTCGAAGCCGTACGGAATCAGGTGCTTTACGTCGACGCCGGCGTTCTTAGCCACCTCGGTAATGGGCAGCGGCGTGACGGAACGTGCGATTTCGATGTCAGTAGGCATGGGCGGTCCTTTCGTTACCGGATGAGAAAAAGACCAATTCAGCATAGCACGGGCGCGCAATAGTAAAACACCCGTAACCGATGAATGGCGAGATGTTTATCCAATGCTCAGCGATAGCCTACAGACCAGCCAAAACAAACCCGCCTCTAAACGGCCGGTTCGATGCCCAAGTGCTCAAAGGTGCGAAGCGTTGCCTGGCGGCCCTGGGGCGTGCGAATCATCAAGCCGCACTGCAGCAGATAGGGCTCATAGACATCCTCGAGCGTACCCGGGTCCTCGCCTACCGCGCTGGCAAGGGTCGTCAGACCCACGGCACGGCCGGAGAACGTCTTGGCAAGCGTCTCCAAAATACGAATGTCCATCCAGTCCAGACCAAGCTCGTCGATCTCGAAAAACTCGAGCGCCTGACGGCAAATATCAAGCTCAATAGGACCGTTGCCGCGCACCTGCGCATAGTCGCGCACACGCTTGAGCAGACGGTTGGCCAAGCGCGGCGTGCCACGCGAGCGCGAGCCGATCTCGAGCGCGCTCGGATGGTCTATCGTCACGCCCAGAATGGTTGCCGAGCGTGTCACGATCTGGGCGAGCTCCTCGACCGTGTAGTAGTCCAGGCGATACGAAATGCCAAAGCGATCGCGCAGCGGGCCGGTCAGCATACCCGAGCGGGTCGTTGCCGCTACCAGCGTAAACTTGGGGATATCCAGGCGAATCGAGCGAGCGGCCGGGCCTTTACCGATAACGATATCGAGCGCAAAGTCTTCCATAGCGGGATACAGGACCTCCTCGACCGAGCGGTTAAGGCGGTGGATCTCGTCGATAAACAGCACGTCACCTGGCTGCAAGTTGGTAAGGATAGCCGCCAGGTCACCCGTACGCGCGATGGCCGGGCCGCTCGTCGTCTTGATCTGAGCGCCCAGCTCGTTGGCGATAACCGTGGCCAGCGTGGTCTTGCCCAGACCCGGAGGGCCCGAGAAAATCACGTGGTCGAGCGTCTCGCCACGGCTCTGCGCCGCCTCGATCAGGACGCGAAGGCTCTGCTTGATATGCTCCTGACCGCAGTAGTCGTCCAGGCGCTGGGGACGCAGGGTACGGTCGACATCGAGATCCTCGGCCGTCAGTTCCGAACCCACCATACGCTCACCGTGCGCCATGGATGCCGCCGGCGAGTTGGCGGGCGTCGCCCACAGGTCCTGAGAGTCATCGGCTTCCCACATCACGCATCCATTCCGAGTCGCTTAAGCGCCGCGCCGAGCAGATCCTCGACACGCATATCCTGCCCATCATACCCGCTCAGGGCAACCTCGGTCTCCTGCGGGCTAAAGCCCATGGAGAGGAGCGCCGCGCGGGCGTCGTCGATCGCCGAGGGAGCGGCGGCAGGGACCGGCATCGCAACCTGGCCGGGAATCACGTCGACCGGAACAAAGCCCTTGTCCTTGGCAAAGGTACTTTTGAGCTCCAAGATGAGGCGCTGAGCGGTCTTTTTGCCCACACCAGGCACCTTGGCCATGCCCTTGTCATCCTCGGCCATTACCAGGGAATACAGCTGTCCCACGGTATAGGTGGAAAGCACGGCAAGCGCCAGGCGCGGGCCAACACCCGACACGGACACGAGTCGGTCAAACATCGTGCGCTCGTCCTTGGAGGCAAAGCCAAAGAGCGTCATGGCGTCCTCGCGCACCTGCATGCGGGTATAGAGGCGAACCTCACCGCCGGGCGTAGGCAGCGTGGCGGCAGTGCTGCCCGAAATACCGAGCTCAAAGCCCACGCCCGATACATCGACGACGGCCGAGCTCATCGTGGCCTCGACAAGCGTTCCATGGAGCTGGGAGATCATCAGTATCCGGTTCCTCTCTGTTGATAGAACTCGCCGCCGGTAAGCGCCCGGGTGCGGCTTAGGTTAACGTGACAGATGGCGCAGGCCAGCGCATCGGCGGCATGGTCTGGGTGAGGGTCGTGATCGAGCTGCGTGAGCGTACGCACCATGTAGGCAACCTGCCGTTTATCTGCAGCGCCCGTGCCCACCACGGCCTGCTTGATCTGCATGGGCGTGTATTCGCCAATCTCGAGCGCGCATTCCGAAAGCGCCACGAGCGCGGCACCGCGGGCATGCGCCGTGGGGATGGCCGAGCGGACGTTAGCGCCAAAGTAGATGCTCTCGATAGCCGCGGTATCGGGACGGTAGCGTTCGACGACGCCCTTGAGGTCGCGGGCGATATGCGACAGGCGCACCGCGAGCGGGCTGCCCGCGCTGGTCTCGATACAACCGTAGGCACGGCAGCGAACCTCGCCACGTCGCTCCTCGATAATCCCCCAGCCCGTATGGGCCAAACCGGGGTCGATACCCAAAATGACCAAGCCGACCTCCCCTCGTCACAAGCACAGCGCAGGGCAAGGCCCCGCGCATCATTCACGAACGTCTGTTCTAGAATAACACAACGGGGCCAAGACGCTTAGTTGAAGTATCGGGGTTGGAAGCGAATCCCATCCCATAGTTAGTTTTGGCTGAAGAATGGGAACTGCCTCGGGTCAACCGGCGGATGCGGCATCGGCGTGCCCTGGGGCCCACCCTGTGGTCCGCCCTGGCCGCCCATCATCTTGTCGATGGCGTCCTGGACCTCGCCCTCGAACTTTTTCATTCCCTCGTGCAAACGACGCTGACCGTCCTCGGAGCGCAGCTCCTCCATCTGCTCGGGCGAAATACCCAGCAGCTCGCCCAGTATGCCCATCATCTCGCCGCGCATACGGTCACTCGTGTCGTCGTCGGCAAAGCGGCGCACCTCGGCGCGTGCCAGCGAATCAACCGTCATGCGCTCCTTACCGTTGAGCCCCAGATCGGACCACGCGAGCATGTACGGCCAGGAGCGCTCGACAAATGAACGGGCCGAGACGATCGGCGCCGTCGGTAGCATGCGGCGGGCGGCCTCGCCCTGGCGCACGAGCATCAGCAGCAGCGAGCAGACCTCGGGCTTGGTGGCGGCCATCGGGATGTCGTCGAAAGGTCGATTGCGGTCTACGTGCGACTCAAGCGCACCATCGACCTCGCCCGGCTCAAGCCCGCCAAGCAGCTGTGCCGCACGATCGAGCATGTCAACCGGACCGGCGAGCGTCGAGAGCGCCTGCGCCAGCACGCGATCCATGCAATCCTCTACCGCGTTGAGCGTCACGAGCTCTTGGGGCACCACGGCCGAGGCGCGGTTGCGCACGCGTGCCACAAACTCGAGCGTCGACAGATACACATCGCCAAAGGGCGCATAATCGCCCTGGTAGCCACCGCAAAGCGCGGGCGCCGCCAGCGCGTACTCGGTCTTGGAAAGCGAGCTCAGCGCCATAGCGCCCAGCTCGAGCGCCGTATCCTCGAGCATCAGGCCCAGCGCACGCGAACGCAGGCGTTCGGCATCGCCCGCCGACACGTCGCGATCGAGCACGCGCGCCGCATCCGGCGCATCGCGCTCGACAGTGCGAATGTGCAAGCGCTCGGCGATTGAGCGAACAGCGGAACAACGGGCGGCCTCGGCCTCCTCCTGCGCCGGCGTAAAGATGCGATTGCGCCCCAGCACCAGGCCAATCACATTACGCGGACCCAAGGCATCGACGGCAAGTGCCGCCAACAGGGACGACGGCAAATCGCCCTCGAGCGCCACCACGGCACGCGACGCACCGCGGGCGCGGGCATTGTCGCGCACGGCAAGCACCAGCGCCTGCCACAGCCACTCCTCGGAGCGAAACTGGGGCAGCTCATGGTCCTCCAGGGCATCGAGCATCACGCCGCGCTGAATCTCCTGAACCAGCAAGCTCTCCTCAAAACACGGCGCCTGGGCCACCACGCGCCCGCAGTCGTCGAGTACAAACGACCCGCCGGTATACACCGACTCGTCATAGGCGCCGACCGGCGCCATGCAGGCAAACCATACGCTGCGCTTGGACGCGATCTTGCGGTAGGCACCGCTGCGCACGGCGGCGACGGCAGCTGTCTCGCGGTCGGTCATGTCAAACGCGTTGAACTGGAAATAGGCAATGAGGTCGACACCGGTCGGCAGCATTTCGAGCTCGCGGTCCAGGTCAAACACCACGGCGATGCGCACGCCGTCCACGTCAAACACCGGAGGCGCCCAACGCGCGTCGTTGCTCTCGCCACGTTGCAGGGCGATGCTTGTGCGCGCGGGCACCACGCGACCGTCTTTGAGCATCATATAGTCAAGCAGGGGCTGGCCCTCAAACGAAACCGCAGCGGGCACGATGCAGATCATATCGAGCTCTTGGATGCGCTCGGCAACGCCCGTTAGACCCGTCAGCATATCGTGCTCAAAATCGGCAGCGCCCACCAGGCCACCGGGCATGGCGCCCATAAAGAGTGGAGCCGGAACGCACAGCATGCGCGCGCCGCGCTCATGAGCCAGGCGAGCCTGGTCCTCGATGCGGCCGCAGATGCCCTCAATATCACCCAGGCGCATATCGATCTGTGCAAGTGCGAGCTTCATGGCCCAGCCCTTTCCGTCGTAAATCGTCGTTGTCGTAGTAAAAGCGCCGGCCGCATAATGCAGCCGGCGCTCGCATGTGCATATGCTAGCTATGATACCCCGAGCGGGGGCGCGCTCCTAGAACGTCGCGGACCACAGCCCATGCAGGTTGCAGTAGGCATAGACGGTACCGGTCTTGGAGCCACCAGCGAAAAACGTCGTGGGCTTCATGCCGGGCTCAAGGTAATGGATCTCCAGGCGGCCCTCGGCCTCAAGCGCGATCCACTCGATGTAGTGCTCGGGCAGCATGGGGTGCTCCGTCGAGCCCACGCGCGCACGAATAACGTGGCCGTCGCGCTCGATCTCGACAACAGGCACGTGCTTCTCGTGCGCCGCATCCTCGGTGTTTGCCGTCAGGTCCGTGCAGCCGGCAGGGGTCGCAACGCCGTCGCCAAGGGCGGCAATGAGCTTGCCGTCGGAGTCCTTAAAGAATTTCGCCATGATGTTCTCCTTTGCTGATGTGCCGATGTTCTCGATGGTTCTTATGCCCAAAGGCAGGCGAACCATCCACGGCATGGCAAATGAACACATAACGGGCGGAAACGGTGGGGCGGCGCGTACTATCCGCCCCGGCAACCCCATCCCGCGCGCGGTTAGCGACCGTCGCCGCCGAGCAGCGCCAGAACATCCTCGCGGGTAAACAGCGCCGACGAGATACCATCGCCGCCGAGCACACTGTTGACCAGATCACGCTTGGACTCCTGCATCTGCATAATGCGTTCCTCGATCGTGTCCTTGGCGATGAGCTTGTACACGGTCACGGTGTGCTGCTGGCCAATGCGGTGGGCACGGTCGGTCGCCTGGTCCTGCGCCGCCACGTTCCACCACGGGTCGTAGTGAATGACCACGTCGGCAGCCGTCAAATTAAGGCCCACGCCGCCCGCCTTGAGCGAAATCAAGAACACCGGCACCTCGCCCGCCTGGAACTGCGCAACCATCTTGGCGCGACTCTCTTTAGAAGATGCGCCCGTGAGCTTAAGGAAGGCGATGTCCTCCTTGGCCAGGCGCTTGCCGATGATATCGAGCATGCCCGTAAACTGGCTGAACAGCAAGATGCGATGACCGCCGTCGAGCGCGCCATGGACGAGCTCCATACACGTATCGAGCTTGGCGCTTCCCGCCTTGTAGTCCGCATAGTGCAGATGCGGATCGCAACAGATCTGGCGCAGCTTGGTGAGCTCGGCAAGCACCTTGAGCTTGTCTTTCTTAAACTCCCCGGCCTCGCGGTGCTGCACTTGCTGGGCAATGCGGTCCTGGTTGGCCAGGTAGAGCTTGCGCTGCTCGCCGGTAAGCTGCGCCATCACCGTATCCTCGATCTTCTCGGGCAGATCGGCCACCACATCTTCCTTGACGCGACGCAGCACAAACGGCGACACGAGCGCCTGCAGACGAGCGGCACTATCGCCCTCGGCGTGCTCGACCGGGCTCTCAAAGCGCTTGGCAAATGAGTCGCGCGTGCCCAGAAGGCCCGGCATCAAAAAGTCGAAGATGCTCCAGAGCTCGGACAGACGGTTTTCGATGGGTGTGCCCGTCAAGGCAAAGCGCACGCCGGCCGGCAGGCGCTTGGCAGCGCGGGCCGCCTGGGTGAGCGGGTTTTTAATGTACTGGGCCTCGTCGAGCACCACGCGGGCAAAGTTCTGCTCGACGTATTCGTCGATGTCGCGGCGCATGAGATCATACGACGTCACCACCACGTTGTGCTCGGCGGCACCGGCAATTTGAACGCGACGCTGGGCCTTGGCGCCCACGATGGCGCACACATCAATCGAGGGGGCAAAGCGCTCCAACTCGGCAGCCCAGTTGTACACGAGCGACGCGGGACATACCACGAGCGTGGGCTTGGTATCCCCCGCCTCCACGCGCGCCAGAATGTGCGCGATCATCTGCAGCGTTTTGCCCAGGCCCATATCGTCGGCCAAGATGCCGCCAAGGCCCAAGTGCTCAAGCGAGCCGAGCCACTGATAGCCGTCGACCTGGTAGCCACGCAGTGTGGCCTTGAGCGAGGCGGGCACCGTAAAGTCCATCTTGCCGAGCGTGTCCAGGCGCTCGACGGTACGGAGGAACGCAGCGTCGCGATCGGCCTCAAGCGCTGGCGTGCGCGCGAGCATGCTATCGACAAAAAGGGTGCTCGACGCGGGAAGCGACACGCCGTCGAGCAGGTCGACGGCATCGACGCCCAGGTCCTCGGCAAGGCCAAACGCGGCACGAACGCCCTCGTCCAGGCGCACGATGTCACCCGACGTGAGACGCGCAAACGTCTGGTGACGCTTATACGAATCGAGATAGACAGCAAGGTCAGCCGCCGAAAGCCCGCTCGCACCCAGCTCGACGTCGAGCAAGTTGCTCTTGACGGTGGCGCGCACCGAGAGCTTAGGCGCAGGGCGTACCGAGATCTGGCGCAGGCGGTCGCTGAGCATGACCTCGCCCAGCTCGGACAGGGCAGACAGGCCCTCGGTCAGCAAGTGGAACAGGCGGGCGTCATCGCGCTCCTCAAACGCCAGGCCGCCCTCGTAGAAATCGAAGTACAGGGCAGCCGTGTCCATAACGCGAAACTCCGCCACCGTATCGCGGGGCGGAACGCCGGGGCGTTGTTCTTCGAAGGGACTGCCCGGAGCACCAAGACTAAAGAGATCTGCCGACCAATCGCCGTAGGTCACCGTAATCTTGCAGGTCACAAGACCATCGTCGACGCCGATCGCCATGGCAAAGCTCGGCTCGGGCGCCACGGCGTCGAGCGCGGCGGGAGCGGTCAGGTCGGTGTAGTCGCGCAAGATAGGCAGCGCCATGCGGCAGAACTCGCCCACCTGGTCGGCGGCGATATGGACCGGCGTGCGGCAGGGCAACAAGTGCGATAGGAACGGTGCCGCATGCTGGGCAAACGCTGTGTCGGTACGGCGTGCGCGGCGCGTATCGACCAGATAGGCTGCGTCACCAGCGACAAAGCAATACGTATCGGCCGGCAAGCGCAAGTCGTAGCTGCCCCCGGCTGCCGGGGTAATCTTGGCGGCAAGGAGCGGCGGGCGCTTGGCCGGGACTTCGCCCTCCCCCTGCGGCGACGGCTCGACCGCCACCTCGTAGGCACGATGCGTCGTCGTCCCCCGCGACCAAGCAGGCTCAAAGGACATGGTCCTGCCGCGCAGCAGGTCCAGTACGGACACGATGGAATACTCGGATACCGGCAACTGACGCTCGGCGACAAAGCCGCTGCGGGAAAAGTCGTACGATGCCGAGCGCGAAATCGTGATGTCGCTCAGGTAGGCGACCGTCATTGCGACAAAGTCGAGCAGCTTTGTCGACACGTCATCGAAAGCCTCGGGCACATGGACAAACGTAAGCTTCTTGCCATAGGAGAACGTACCGCCGCGCACATAGGCATCGGCCATGCCGTCGATATCCTTAACCACATAGGACACCGAACCGCAGCGAATGCGAAATTCGAGCGCCCAGTTAAAGCGATCGGCAAACAGCGGATTGTAGTACGGCACCAGCGAGGGCTCCAACATCGCTTTGGGCGCATCGGGGTCGATGGTGCCAGCGAGCTTACGACGCATGGCCACGAGCTCGTCCATGCGCGCGTCCGAAAGATCGGAAAGCGCCGCCACAAGGCTCGGGCTCGTGGGGACGGGCGCCGGGAAGGGAAAGTTGGGGTTGACCGCAGACGAGCTGGGCGCGGGACGTGCGGACTGTTTGGACTGTGCGGGCGGTGTCGTAAACGTGCGGACCGGTGTGCGCAAACCCTCGACGGGCTCAGTGCCACTGGCGTCCAGATACGCCAACGCCGTGGCGATGGCGTGCTTGCACATGCCGGAATAGCGGAAGGCGGCGGGGCAATCGCAGTCGTAGTCGACAACCTCGTGCTCGTCCATGTCGAGCGCCACGTGCGTCTTGTACAGGTCGCCGCGCGAGCCGCGCACCGTGCCCTCGATGTTCACGTTTTTGGAGAAGCGCGAGCCGGAGTCCTCAAACGACAGCACGGCGCCGTTGAGCATGAGCGAGCGCCCCTTCATAAAGGTGCTGCCGAGCGCCGCCTCCTTACGAAGCGCCTGTGCAAACGTCCCCTGCGCCATCACTTCCTCCAATCTCGCGCGGACCAGCAACGCCGTCCCTAGATCACCGTCACGCGGCCTTGGTTGCCGACGATGGCCTTTGCCTCTGCCAACAGCGGAATCGAGCGTGCGTTGACCTTGGCCGGCACCTCGGCACGCAGCACACGCCCGTCCACCTGCTCGATAAAGATCTCCACGCGGTCGCCGCCCGGGTTGGCGGTAAGCACCGTGGCAAGACGCGCCATATTGCCCTGGCTAAAGCGGCTGTTGGGCACCATGACCTCAAACACCTTGGGCTTGTTGTTCTCCTCGTTGAGCTCCAGCGGCACGATCTCCTGCGCGATGATCTGGTCGCCGCGGTCCGAGCGCTCGAGCTTGCCCTTAATGCGCACAAACGCATCGGACAGCTGCGCGCCGGTCTCGGGATCGACCTCGCCGTACAGGTACCCCTCGGCCTCCTTGTAGGTCTTGGGGAACACCACGACCGTGGCCTCGCCTTCCATGTCCTCGAGCTGCACAATACCCATGGGGTCGCCGTTTTTGGTTACGCGCTTGGACACGCTCGAGACCATACCGGCCCACCACAGCGCCTTGCCCTCGGGAATCTCCTGGTTGATGGTACCGCCCGTGGGGTTTTGCACCTCGTAGCCGGTATCGATCTGCGAGAACGAGAAGTCGCGCGCCTTGGCTAGCGCATACTCAAACGGGCGCAGCGGGTGGTCCGAGACATAGATGCCCAGAACCTCCTTCTCCTGGCTCAGCTTAAGGTGGCGGTCCCACTCCTGGCCGTCCGGATCGGGCACGCTCACCTCAAAGCCCGAGCCCTCAACGTCGCCAAACATATCGAAGAACGACGTCTGGCCGCTCGCGCGATCTTTCTGGCGCTTCACCGCGGCATCGATGATGTTCTCGGGGTTGTTCTTATCCACAAAGTGCATCATCTGGCGGCGCGGATACCCCGTGGAGTCAAAGGCGCCTGCCTTGATGAGCGATTCGATCACGCGACGGTTGGCCTGGCTCGAGTCCACGCGCTCGACAAAGTCGTGCAGCGTCTTAAACGGACCACCCGCCTCGCGCTCGGCGATAATCGCCTGCGCCACGCCGGTGCCCACGCCGCGGATGCCAGCCAAACCAAAGCGCACGCCTTCCTTGGTAGCCGTGAACTCGGTACCGGACTCGTTGACATCTGGCGACAGCACGGGGATGCCGTCGTGACGGCACGCCGAGACGTAGTGAACGATCTTGTCGGTCTTGCCCGTGTAGGACGTCAGGACGGCCGCCATGTACTCGTGCGGATAATGCGCCTTGAGCCATGCCGTCTGCATAACCAGGATGGCGTAGCCGGCAGAGTGCGACTTGTTAAAGGCGTAAGATGCGAATTCGAGAACATCGTCCCAAATCTTCTGGGCGACCTCGCGCGTATAGTTGTTCTTGATAGCGCCGTTCATCCAGTGGTCGTAGGTGGTCTCGTCCGAGCCATCCTCCCAGTGGAGCACCGTTGACGTGAGCAGTTTGATCTTCTTTTTAGCCACGGGCTTACGGATACGCGAGTCCGATTCGCCCTTGGAGAAGCCGCACATCTCGACGGAGATGAGCATAACCTGCTCCTGGTAGACCATGGTGCCGTAGGTTTCGCCCAGGATGTCGTCCAGGCGGTCGTCGTAGGAGACCGCCGGCTCCTTACCATTCATACGGTTGATGTAGGACGAGACCATGCCGGCGCCCAACGGGCCCGGGCGGTACAGAGCGATCAATGCTACGACGTGTTTGTACTCGGTGGGCTTCATGTTCTTGATCGTGGCCGTCATGCCGGCGGACTCGACCTGGAAGACGCCGGCGGTGTGGCCGGAGCCCATGAGCTTAAAGATCTCGGGATCGTCAAAGGGGATCTCTTCCTCTTTGATGTCGATGCCGAAGTTCTTTTTGATGTTGGCCTTGGCCTTGGAGATAACCGTCAGCGTGCGCAGGCCCAGGAAGTCCATCTTGAGCAGGCCCATGTCGGCAACGGTATGGCCCTCGTACTGGGTAATCTCGACGCCGCCCTTGGTATCGAGCTTGGTGGGCACGTGCTCGTTGACGGGGTCACGGCAGATCAAAACGGCGCACGCGTGCACGCCCTCGCCACGGGTGAGGCCCTCGATCGAGAGCGCCGTGTCGATGATGCGGCGAGCGTCGTCGTCCTTTTTATAGGCCTCGGCAAAGTCGGGGTTAAACAGATCCTCTTTGCCGGGTTGCTTTTCGAGCACCTGCTTGAGCTTGACCTTGGGGTCGCTCGAGACCATCTTGGACAGGCGCTGGCCCATGTAGACCGGATAGTCCAGCACGCGCGCGGCGTCGTTGATGGCCTGCTTGGCCTTAATGGTCGAGTAGGTGATGACGTGGGTGACCTTCTCGGGGCCGTAGAGCTGGCGAACGTGCTCCACGACCTCGAGGCGCCGCTCATCGTCGAAGTCCATATCGATATCGGGCATCTCGGTACGCTGCGGGGACAGGAACCTCTCGAACATCAGGCCGTTCTCGAGCGGGTCGAACGCGGTGATGTTCATGGCGTAGGCGACGATAGCGCCGGCGGCCGAGCCACGGCCGGGGCCGACGCCGATGCCGTTGTCCTTGGCCCATTGCACGTACTCGGCAACGATCAAAAAGTAGGCGGCAAAGCCCTTGTCGCAGATGACCTTGTATTCGTACTCAAAGCGTTCTTTGATGTTGACGCCACCGATCTCGCGTGTGGCCCAGTCGTCACCATAGTGCTGGCGCAGACCTTTCTCGCACTCGCGGCGGAACTGGCTCTCATGCGTCTCGCCGGGATCGAGCAACGGGAAGCGCGGCAGGATGATGGAGTCCCAGTCCAGCTCAACGTAGCACTTGTCGGCGATCTCGAGCGTGTTGTCGCAGGCCTCGGGGCAATACGGGAACATCGCCCGCATCTCCTCCTCGGTCTTCATGTAAAACTCCGAGCCGGTCATGCGCATGCGGTTGGGGTCGTCGACCTTGGCGTTCATGCCGATGCACATGATGACGTCCTGCACGGGCGCGTCCTCGCGGCGCAGGTAGTGGAAGTCGTTGGTGGCGATGACCTTGACGCCCACCTGCTTGGCGATGTCGATGAGCGTGCGGTCCATCTGCTCGTCGGTCAGGCCGTTGTCGGTGGTGATGCCGTGTTCCTGGATCTCGATGTAGAAGTCGCCGGGCTCGAAGGTGTCACGGAAGGTCTCGGCCCACTTGATGGCGCCTTCCATGTCGCCGCGGTCGATGTATTTGGGGATGATGCCCGCGATGCAGGCGCTCGTGCAGATCATGCCCTTGGCGTGGCGGCGCAGGTTGTCGAGCGTCACGCGCGGCTTGTAGTAAAAGCCCTGCACGGCGGCCTCGGAAACCGTCTGCATCAGGTTGACGTAGCCCTCCTGGTCCTTGGCCAGAAGGATCATGTGATAGAGCTCGGGCTTATGGTCGCGGGCGAGCGTCTCGTCCGGCGTAAAGTAGACCTCGCAGCCAAAAATGGGTTTGATGACCAGGGGCGGCTTGAGCTCGTCGATATTGCCCTTCTCGTCCCACATGGCCATGTCCTTCACATACTGGGCATGCTCGCGCGGGTTTTCCTCGGGATCGGGCTCCACCAGCTCGTCGCGGCGGTCCTTTTCCAAGAAGGCCTTGTCGTGGCTCCAGGTTTTGTACTCGGGCGTATTGTGGTTGACGGCGTCGCAGGCCAGCGCAAGGTCGGGCACGCCATACATGTAACCGTGGTCGGTAATGGCCACGGCGGGCATGCCCAGCTCAACGGCACGGTTGACCATATCCTGGATACGGGTTGCGCCGTCGAGCATGGAGAAAACAGTGTGATTGTGCAGATGGACGAATGCCATGTGATGAGCTCCGATGCGGGTTCGTGTTCTGACTGAACGATTTTACCCCACGGCACGGACGGCACCCGAACCTAGCCAAACCCACACGGCTCCTCTTGAGTTGCGGTGAAATGCGGACTGTTTGGCGGCTTTTTTGGCCAAAACAGTCCGTATTCCACCGCAAGTTACCTGAGGGCTAGAGATTGTAGGTGACCACTTGAGGTTCGGCGGGTTCGACGAAGATGGTTGGATCGGCCTGCTCCACGCGGACGAACTTGACGGTCACGGCCTCAAAGCCCGCCTTGTGCAGAACATCAGCGTAGACGCGCGCCTGCAGGGCGTGCTTCTCGAGCAGCTGGTCCGGCGTCTCATCCGGCGTGCCACCCGTCTTGTAATCGATGACCAGTGCGCGTGACGGATCGGCCGGGTCGGTCGCCAAAGCGTCGATGGCGCCTTCGGCATATGCACCGTAGCGGGCGATGTCCTCGTCCTCGCAGCCCAGCGAGAAGAACGGCACCTCGGCGCGAACGCACGGCCACGCGAACAGCTCGGCACGAACCGACGACTTGAGCCAGCGCTCCAGAGCGACATCGAAGCGCTCGCGCTGTTCTGGCGTCAGGTGCCACAGGCGAGCCAGGGCGTCGGCACGCTCAGCGGGCAGCGCATCGGCACCCATCTCGATGAGCCACTGGCAGGCGGCGTGGAAGGCCGAGCCCAGCGCCATGGGATTGCCGGCGGGCTCGACAGCGGCCACGTCTGCATCCGTCATCTCCGAGCCATCCGACTCTGCATCATCGCCGGACTCGTCCATGGGCACGTGTGCCTCGGCGGCACGGTCCTCGGACTCGGCATGCAGCGCCGCGGCAATTGACGAGTAGCTGTACGAATCACGCGCCGGATACGGACAGATACCCATGCGCACGCCTACCGCCTGGGGATACACGAGTTCAAACGCATCGGGCTCGGGGTCGGCAGGACCGGGGACGGTTGAGCGCGCAGCATTATCGGCGGCACCGACATCGCCGCGAACAAGCCTGCCCTCGGCATCCAGCGAAGCGTTAGCCTCAAACGCCTGCTCGCCAAACGTAAAGTCCGCCAGCGAGATGAGCTCGTAGTCGCCCGGCTTGGAGTTGCCGAACACCAAACGGTCGCTATCGAGCTGCGGCATGCCCAGAGCGTCGGTCGGCAAAATACGGCGCAGCACGTCGTAGGTCAGATCGGTCTCGACGTCGAAGGTCGGCGCCGTCACCTTGCCGCGGCTCACGCCGGCATCCATCGCCAAGATCACCAGCTCGCCCGCACGCGTCATGGCAACATAGAGCAGACGAGCCCGTTCCTCGAGCGAAAGCCGCAGGTCGTCGTTACGTAGGCGGGCAAATGCCTCGGCGGGAGAGCCCGTCGCGCATACGTCCTCCATGAGCTCCGGCGGCAACCACAGCGACGTGCCCCTGCCCTTAAACGCGTGTTCAAACTGCTTTTTGACGTCATCGCCCTTCACAAAGGTCCCGTCGGCAAGCTTAACGCCGTCGAAGCGCGCCGGCAGCGCCACGACTTGTGCCCCACCGTCGACGCGACCTATCTGTGCCGCACCGGACGATTTGCGCACGCCAAAACACTCGGCAACCGCCACGACAGGATACTCCAGACCCTTGGACGCATGCACGGTCATGATGCGTACCGCGCCGTCACCCTCCTCGTTGAGCGCGCCCGGGGCCTCCTTGCCCGCCAAGAAGCGGTCGAAGGCAAGCGCGATGGAGCGCGGCGAGTTGCCGAAGTCGGCCTCTGCCTCGGCCACGGCGTCGAGCGCCTTGAGCACGTTGGCGGCAATGGCCTTGCCCTCGGGGCCGCGCTGCGCCAGACGCACGAACCAGCCGGAGGCGTTGACCACGTCGCGCGCGACGGCGGCGAACGAATCACGCCCCACGCGACGTAGTGCATAGCGCAGCACCTCGCGGGCGCGCGTTACGAGCGGCAAGCCCTGCAAACCCGGCACATCGGAATCGCTCATGATGCCCACATCGATATTGCGGCGCGACGTCTCGCCCGTCTGCTCGTCGAGCTTGGTCGCCAGCGCCAGGAACTCCTGGGCGCCGAGTGCAAACATCGGCGAGGCCAGCAACGGCATAAGGCCTTGGGCCGTATCAGCCGGATTGGCGAGCGCGCACACCAGGGCGCGCACCGTCTGCACCTCGGCTGCCTGGGCAAAGACCGAGCCGCCCGCGATCACGCAATCGAGCCCTTGGTCGCGGAAGGCCTGTGCGTAGACGTCGGCATTGGTCATGCGGCCCAACAGCAGCACCATGCTGCCCTGGGGCTGCCCCGCTTTGACGAGCGCTTGGAACCGCTCCGCAATCGCACGAGCTTTCGCCTGCGTTCGCTCCTGCGTGCTGCCACCGGCAACGAACAGCGCCTGGCGGCGCGAAGCCTTTGCCTTGAGCTTGTCCTTGCGTTTGTCGCTCGGCTCAAGATCCAAGAACCCCCGCATCAAACCACCGGTGTCACCGTCAAAGACGCGCGCCACATAGCGCAGCACCTCGTCGTGGCTGCGGAAGTTGCGCACGAGTTTGACGAGCTCGCCGGCGGGGGCATCGGACGTGGCGACCGTCTCGGACGCCGTCGTCGAACCCACCTTGCGCTCCTGGCGACGGAATACCTCGACCTCGGCACCACGGAAGCGGTAGATCGACTGCTGCGCATCGCCCACGGTGCACAGCGCGCGCTCCCCCGCGCCCGTCAGATAGCGAATCAAATCGACCTGCATCTGATCGGTATCCTGGAACTCATCGATCATGACCATCTTAAAGCGGCCCTCATAGGCAGCTCGAATAGCCGGGTAGTCGCGCAGCGCCTCGTATGCCATGCGCAACAGATCGTTATTGTCGAGCGCGGACTGGCCGGCCTTGAGCGCGCGGTATTCCGCCTCCACAGCACGGGCAAGCCCCACCAGCGCATCGAGCGCCGGACCGCCGCAGGCAAGCACGATATTGATAAACGCATCGGCTGCCTCGGCCTTGAGTAGCTCCACCTGCTCCTTAGGAAACGCCTTGCTCGCGCGCGGCATGCTGCACGACATCATGAGTCGCGCCGCATCCTCCATGGTTTTGCCGCTCGCCTCAAACGCGTCGATGGCGTCGAGTGCCGCCTGCGCTTTCTCGGTCGTGGCCTTGCTTGTGCCCAGCGCCGCACGATAAGCATCGGCAAGCGCCGAGGTGTCGGCCTGGCCGCGCGCCACGCGCACATCGTCCATACCGCCCGGCAGCTGGCTCGACAGCTCCAACAGGTCGCGCACCAGGCCTTTGATGGTGGTACCGGCGCCAAACGGCCCGCCCTCGCCCGCCATGGGATACCAAGCGTAGAGGGCCTTAAGCGAAGCGGCGAGCTCGGGCGCGGCATCGGGCGCCGTCGCGCGCCCCAGCACATGCTCAACAGCCTGATCCATAAGCTCGTCGGTATCGGTGAGCACCGTGAACTCGGGATCGATGCCCAGCTCCAGCGCGTGCGCGCGCAGGATACGCGAGCACATGCCGTGAATGGTCGAGATCCACGCGTCGTCGACGGTCAGTGCTTCCTCGTCCATGCCCTCTTCGATAAGCGCACGGCGCACACGGTCGCGAATCTCGGCCGCGGCGTCTTTGGTAAAGGTAATGGCGAGCACCTGGTCCAGATGCTCGACAAACGGACCGGATTCGGGCGAGAGCGCATAGACGATGCGGCGCGTGAGGGTAAAGGTCTTGCCCGAGCCGGCACCCGCCGAGACAAACAACGGGCGGTCGAGCGTTTTGACAACTTGCAGCTGTTGCGGCATCAAAGTCGAAAGATCCATGGTCTACACGTCCCTCCTTACAAACGTTCCTTCGTGGTTATACGAGCAGCGCGCATGCGCGGCCTGCGCCGACGTCGGGTCGACAGCGGCGACGTTGCCCGCCCCAAGTTCGCGCAAGCGCTCGGCGATGCCGGCCTCCACGCGGTCGAGCAGCGCATCGAAGTCCATGTTGCCGTCCTCGCCGGGAAAGCCCTTCTTAAGGCCCGGGATGCGACCGTCGCCGCGCTCTTCCTCAAGCAACTCGGCACTCGCGGCGCCTCGCAGCGCCGGTTTGCCGCCCTTGGTCGAAAAATAGAGCGCCGCACAGGTATCTAGACCCAGCGCCCGACGCATGGCCTGCGCGTAGATGAGTGTCTGGGTATGCGGCGGCAGCCAACGCGGATCGTCGATGGGGGCCTCGCCCGATTCCTCGTCACGCACCGTAGGGTCGGCGAGCTTAAACTCCTCGACACCCGAACGATGCTTGTAGTCAATCACCACGGCGCGATTCTCGGCATCCACGTCAACGCGGTCGATACGCCCACCGAGCGGCCAACCGGCATACTCGACCTTAAGCTCATTAAAGGCGAACTCAAGGTAGCGCGGGGCAAAGGGGGCAAGCGCCTCGGACTCGTAGGCGAGCACGCCTTCCAGCTGCGGCAAGATCTCGGCCACCTGACGCTCCTCCACCGGGGAGAGCGGCACCAGCGGGCCCTCGGTACCGCGCTTGCCCGCATGCTCGGCCAAGGTCTCGGCAAAGACCTCGCGCAGCAGCTCCTGTGCGCGCGGCAAGTTCTCGGGCGTCACGCGCTCCATGCCCTCTTGGGGCAGACGGGCATGCAGGTGTTCCAGCACGTCGTGGACGAAGTTGCCCTTTTCCATGTTGCCAAAATCCGCGTCGATAGACTGGGGCTTGACGCGATACGAGACAAACCAGCACAGCGGGCAGGTGGAATAGGCCTCGATCTGCGAGGCGGACGTCAGGCGCGGCACAAGCGGCGCGTCCTCGCCCTCGCCGTCACGACGGCGCAGGACCAAATACGGCACGGCCTCGGCACTCAAATGCTGAGGGGCTTCACAGGTCACGCGCTCGCGCTTGAGACCTTCGCCTGCCGCGGGATCGAAGTTCCTTACGATATCGCCCTCACCCACGCACTTCGCCTTGTCGGCGTCAGCGGCCTTAGCGTCACCAGTGGTCTTAGCGTCGTCAGCGGCCTTGTCGGCGTCAGCTTCCCTAGCAGCTTCAGCGGCCTCGGCATGCGCCCGCAACTCGGTCCACACGGCAGCCGGGTAGCACTCGCGCGCTTGGCGATCGTGCGTCACGCGGGCAAGCGCAACCGGGCCGCGTGCCGCCTGCATCGCGTGGCCAAAGCGCACGCGCAGCAAGGCCGCGGGCTCAAGCGTCACGCCCTCGCGACCAAGGCTCGCCGCCAGCGTGGCCAGCGGCCCCTCCTCGTGTGAGAGCGGATAGCTGTCCAGATCGACATCGGCAAACAGCACGGCATCGTAGCTGCCGGGGCGCAGAGCCGCCGCATCGGCAAGCGAAGCAAAGCGAGCCTGGGCACGTGGCGCACGGTCAACCTCGTGGGTCTCGTAACCGTAGGCGGTGCTACGCTTGTCCACCTTGGTGCGAATGCCATCGAGCACGGGCACGGTCGCGGCCTGCGACACGTCGAGCGCGCGGGCGCCATTCATAAGGATGTCGATGACATGGCGCAGCAGGGCCACCTCCGCCTGGCGACGGGCTTGGCCATCCAAGCTGCTCAGCAAGCGATCGGGCAACGCCTCGGCAACGGCAAGCATGGCCTTGAGCGCCGTCACGGGCTTGTCACGCCACAGCGCCTGGAACACGTCCGAGACCACACACGGTACGTTCTTAAACCAGTTTTCGTCGCTCGCCGCCTTGCGCGCGCCCCTCACCTGGCCCTGAACGCTCTGCAGCAGGCTCTTAACGCCCGCGGTAGTCTTGCTGCGCGAGAGACGCATATTCTTATCGAAGGTACGGGCATTGACGGCATCAGCGCCCGAAAGCGGACTGTAGATCCAGTCGGTAAGCTCCGACGCGGGCCACCACTCGGTCTTTGACGCCGTGCCCTCATCGGCGGTCTTCATACGTTCGATCAGGCCGGCGAGCGCCGCAAACTGCCTGCCCGCAATGGATTGGGAAAACGCCGTAAACTCAACTGTCTCGGCAGCAATATGACGAGCCGCCAGACGAGAGGCGAGCTCACCGAACAGCTGGGGTGCCCGAGCAGAAACAACGAGCACGCGCACGGGGTCGGCGGGCGTTGCAGTAGTTTTATCGGCCTTGGACTCCTTGTGCGATTTCACCAACTTATCGATGGCGTCCGCATAAGCATGGGCACGGGCATGGGGGCCGGCGACCTCAATAAAGACAGGCTGAGCGGCGGTCCCGCAAGCGGCATCAGACGCGACGGCGTCCTCCTCCAGCGGCGCGGCCTCAAACAGCACGCCGCGGGCATCAAATGCCGCGGCAAGCTCCTCGCGCATCGCCGCCTGCTCGCGGGCAAGCAGCACGACGACCTCTCCCTCATTGTTCGCCACGGCAGACAGCAGCTCGAGCAGACCGTGCGTAAACGACGTGATACCGCGCACGCATACGGCGCGGGTGCACGCCGGCAGGCTATCGGCCAGGGCACCGGCCATAATGTCAGCCGCCTCACAGGGCTCGACCATATCTCGACGGTCCAAACCGCCCGCGTAGGCGCGCAAAAGCTCGAACACACGAGCCTCGGCATCGCTTTTTGGCTCCGGCTGGCAATTGTTGCCACGGCATCGCTCGGCCGTCGTCCCCGCAACGCCCGGCAGTACATCGCGGGCCATACGCGCGAGCATGCGCACCGTGCCCTGGCTGCGCGAAAGCGGCTGCAGATCGGCATCGTCGAGACGCGTGACCATGTCCGAGAACAGCATCTGGCGTTGCAGGTTGTCGACGAAACCGCGCCCGTCGCCCAAAAGCTCCCAAAGCGAGCGAAGCCACGATGTGGGTGTCTTGTAGTCGATACCCAGCGAAATCCCGGCTTCCGCCGCATCATGACGGCACAGGTCGAGCTCGGCAAACGTAGGCGCCAGCAGCACGGCACGCCCGTGGCAGTCAATAAGGTCGGCAAGCAGTGCCGACTCGGCATCGCTCAAATCCGTGCCGGCATTGGTGGTATAGATTCGAACAGGCATGGTCCTCCGCTCAAACTGTTCGCAATAATCAATGTATCCATCCTACCCGCCCACGCGGACAGATTTGCCCCACGCCAACAGATTTGATCCCTTGGGGACGGAGGAAAACGGATCACCGAGAAGGTCAGTTTAACCCGGTGATCCGTTTTCCTCCGTCCCCAAGGGATCAAAAAACCGCCCCCGGAGGGACGGCTCTTCGTAATTCAATGTTGTCGCTGGCCTACTCGCCATCCTCCAGCTTAATGAGGATCTTGCGGTAGCCACCGTACTCGCCGTTGAGCGCCTTGGATACACGGCTCACCGTGGTGGACGAAGCGCCGGTACGCGCCTGAACCTCGACATAGGGCTCGCCCTCGTCCAGGTAACGCGCGACCTGCAGACGCTGCGATAGATCGCAAATCTCACGCGGCGTGCAGATATCGGTCAAAAACGCTTGGATATCTTTCTCGTCGTCCAAAAGGCTAAATGCGTGGACCAGCTGCTTGACATCAGGCTTGTCAAACATGTTCTCGATATTCATCGATCACCGCCAAACCCGCCAAAAGGCATCGAAGTTGATACTGACATCGGGCATCGTTCACCCGTAATATGCAATAGGGCAACGCCTGTGGCTTTTGCCCGTAGCAGTTTAGCACACCACCAAACTAAAGCGACAAGACTCTCTGCCAGCGGCACGTTTTTTAGGACGAACGCCGTTTTGAAACCGAATGCGCACGCAAGCTCCACGAATATCTGGAACAATGGGTGCCCAAACAGGGCCGTGCCCGCGCATCTACCCGAGTTGCAAAGATGTGCGCCCCTCACGCCCCCTCCCCACGCCATGCGCAAGAAAGGATTCCCACCATGCGCTTTTTGCTCAACTGGCTTTTGACCTCAATCGCCATCGCGATCGCAACGTTTCTCGTCCCCGGCATTCAGCCCTTCGGCATGGCCGACGCTTGGGTCTGCTTTGCCTTCGTGGGACTGTTCCTCAACATCGTCGACTCGCTCGTCAAGCCGTTCCTGACGGTCATCTCGCTGCCGCTCACTATTATCACGCTTGGTATTTTTCAGCTCGTAGTCAACAGTTTTATGCTCGAGCTGGCCAGCTACCTGTCGGTCAATCTGCTGGGAGCGGGTATCTCCATTGCCGGCTTTGGATCGGCCTTTATGGGCAGTATCCTGGTATCCATCATGCGCAGCATTCTCGACAGCATCGCCAGGAACTAAAGCAACCGGATACGGACCGCCACAACACGCCAAAAGAAGGCCGTCCATCGCAACGATGGGCGGCCTTGTCATTTGTCAAGCCTCAGAAGGCAAGAAAATCTACCATTTTTACCCCGTCCCCAAATGGCAGGTGGGGCTAGATGACGTAGTCGTAGCCCTCGTTGGGGGCGACGAGCGCATCGAGCGTCACACCGTCGAGGTAGTCGTTGATGAGCTTGTCCAGGTTCTTCCACACACCGAGTGTAGGACACTCGTCCGAACGCGAGCAGCCCTTGCAGTCGCCGTCCAGGCATGCGACCGGTGCCAGGCTGCCTTCGGTCAGGCGCAAGATCTCGCCCACCGTGTACTGCTCGGGCGGACGCGTGAGCACGTAGCCGCCGCCCTTGCCGCGCATGCCCGAGAGCATATTGGCGCGGACGAGCGTAGCCAAAATGTTCTCCAGATATTTCTCCGAAATCCCCTGACGCGCGGCGATCTCTTTGAGGGGAATGCGACCTGCCGCCTGGTGCTCGGCCAGGTCAACCATAACGCGCAGGGCATATCTGCCCTTTGTGGAAACCAACATATATATTGCTGCCTTTCGGTCTTTTAATTCGTAGAAATTCTAGCCGAAAAATTGGTTTTGAAAATACCTATTCCCGTCAAGCTGGTTAATCGACTCGTAATAATCTTCTATTTCCTATTGCATTACTAGGCTTTAGTGCCTACTATGCTTGCCAACAGCAAACGAACAACCTATAAGGTTTGTGGGTTTCGCTGTTACACACACCGTAAAACCACACGGTATCCAGTCATTTGAACACTTTGGAGGTTCACCATGAGCAATGTTTACACGTCCATCGATCAGCTTATCGGCCACACTCCGCTTCTGGAGCTCACTCACTTTGAGGCCGATGAAGACCTCAAGGCCCGCGTGCTCGTCAAGCTGGAATACTTCAACCCCGCCGGGTCCGTCAAAGACCGCGTCGCCAAGAACATGATCGACGAGGCCGAGAAGGCCGGCAAGCTCGTGCGCGGCGGCGACTACACCATCATCGAGCCCACGAGTGGCAACACCGGCGTCGGCATCGCCTCGGTGGCGGCGGCTCGCGGCTACAAGGTGATCATCACCATGCCCGAGACCATGTCCGTCGAGCGCCGCAAACTTATGCAGGCATACGGCGCACAGCTCGTGCTCACCGACGGCTCCAAGGGCATGAAGGGCGCCATCGCCAAGGCCGAGGAGCTGCAGAAGGAGACACCCAACAGCATTATCGCCGGCCAGTTTGTAAACCCCGCCAACCCCGCCATCCACAAGGCCACGACCGGCCCCGAGATCTGGGATGACACCGACGGCAAGGTCGACATCTTCGTCGCCGGCGTTGGCACCGGCGGCACCGTGACCGGCGTGGGCGAGTTCCTCAAGGAGCAGAACCCCGAGATTAAGGTCGTCGCCGTTGAGCCCGCCACCTCCCCGGTGCTCTCTAAGGGCCAGGCCGGCCCGCACAAGATCCAGGGCATCGGCGCCGGCTTTGTGCCCGACGTCCTCGACACCCAGATCTATGACGAAATCATCCCCGTCGAGAACGACGACGCCTTTGCGACCGGCCGCGCCGTGGGCCACAAGGAGGGCGTGCTCGTGGGCATTTCGTCCGGCGCCGCCGTGTGGGCCGCACTGCAGCTGGCCAAGCGCCCCGAGAACGAGGGCAAGACCATCGTGGCCCTGCTCGCCGATACCGGTGAGCGCTACCTGTCCACGGCACTCTTCCAGGACTAGGGCCTGTCGCCCATAGGTTGAGCCCAGGACGAACCGGTCTCCTCTCTCCCGGCAGTCTGAGCCCATCCCATCAGGGCGCCCCACGAGTCGTCCGAACTTGCTACAATGTCTGCGGCGCGGAACCAGCCTCCCGCGCCGCTTTTCTTTTTTGGCCACATGCCACCAAGGAGAACCTCCCCATGCACAACAAGCGCGTGCTCGTCGCCATGAGTGGCGGCGTCGATTCCAGCGTGACTGCCTACCTGCTCAAGCGCCAGGGCTACGAATGCGTCGGTGCCACCATGCGCCTCACCTGTCCCGCGCCCGATCCCGTCACGGGCATGAGCAAAGTCGACCGCGACATCGCCGATGCAAAGGCCGTCGCCGAGCGCCTGGGGATACCCCACCACGTGCTCGACCTGCAGCAGACCTTCGACCGCAACGTTATCGAGCGCTTCGTGACTGCCTATCAGGAGGGACTGACGCCCAACCCGTGCATCATCTGCAACCGCCATATTAAGTTTGGCGCGCTGCTCGATGCGGCACTCGATATGGGCTGCGACTACATCGCCACGGGTCATTACGCCAAAACGAGCCAGGCGTCCGACGGAACCTGGCAGCTGCACCGCGGCGAAGATCCCAAAAAGGACCAAAGCTACTTTTTGTATTCGCTCACACAAGAGCGCCTGGCACGCACGATCTTTCCGCTGGCCGGACTGGACAAAGAGCGCGACGTGCGCCGCATTGCCGCCGAGCAGGGCTTCATCAACGCCAAGAAGGCCGAGAGCGAGGATATCTGCTTTATCGCGGACGGCGACTACGCGGGCTATATCGAGCGCCGCTGCGGACATGCCGCCGAGCCGGGCGATATTGTATGGCGCGACGGCAGCGTGGTCGGACGCCACAACGGCGCACTGCGCTATACCATCGGCCAGCGCAAGGGCTTGGGCGTCGCGATGGCGCATCCCGTGTACGTAACGGGCGTCGATGCCGCCAACAACATTGTGCATCTGGGCGAGGCCGAGGACCTGACGGCCACAGCGCTCACGGCCAACGACTGGATCTGGAGTGCCCCTGCCGACCGCATGGAGGCGGAGCTCAATGCCGGCGGCATTCGCGTGGGTGCCAAGTACCGCTACCGTCAGAAAGACCAGGCAGCGACCCTTACGCGTGACGAAGACGGGCAAATGCTGCTAACTTTTGACGAGCCGCAACGAGCCATCGCCCCCGGCCAGGCCGTTGTAGTCTATCGCGGCGACATCGTCCTGGGCGGCGGTACGGTGACCGGTGCCATCAAATAACAGCACTCCTCGATAAGTTGCGGTGAAATAGGGACTGTTTAAGCGTTTCAAGCCGCTAAACAGTCCCTATTTCACCGCAACTTTGTTAAGTATTATGATGTTTGTGTTTGCTTTATTTAACGATTAGAATGCTTAACGAGGTGATGCAGCAGATGAATACTTCCAACTATATAACCATGGGTGACGCCGCGCGCCTGCTGGGCGTTACGAAGGCCCGTATATCGCAACTGGCTGCATCGGGAACGCTCGCGTGCGATATCGTCGGTGGGCGGAAAATGGTTCAGTACGATTCCGCGATTGGTTATCAAAAGGTCCGTAAGCGTGGGCGCCGTCCCGCAGCTGACGTAGGGCGCAAGTTCACGTTGATGTCAGCCGACCACGAGGTCGCGCATGTCTCGTTTGATCCAACGCGCGAGTTTTCCTTTGAAATTGCCGACATACTCGATGCACGAAGGATGCCGTTTGGCACGTGCTCGAGTTCTTCTCCAACGGTGAATAAACGAGCACTCAACACGTGGTGGAGTCACCGGTCGGTGCCCGACGTCCGCCCCGGACTCATCTCGCGCTATCGCGAGCTGGGAATTGACAGCGGTATTGAAGTGCCCGTTCGTTGCCTGGGTTTTTCGCTTTCGGATTGCTATTGGCTAAGACCGGTCGACTGCGACGAGCTCAATTGGCAGCACCTCAATTACTTCGAAAACAATTTTGAACGGTCGGCACCCGAGCATCGTTCAGGCTGGCTTGAGGGCATCGGACTCAAAAATCCTGACAATACGTCCGAGGGCGAGCTCCCCAAATCCTGGATGATCCGCAATGGCGTTCGCATCCTGGTTAAAGGATGCGGAATGGACGATCAGCGACCGTTTAACGAGGCAGTTGCAACAGCTCTACATCGGCGTCTGCTATCCAAAGGTGAGTTTGTTCCCTATACGGTCGAGCGCATGTTCGACGGGCCCGTATGCCTATGCGATGACTTTCTTAATGGCCGTGAGGAATACGTGCCGGCCGCTTATATCAGGGACGCACTCGGTGGCCAGCGAGGAAACTCAACATACGATCGATACTGTCGCTTTCTTGGCAGACACGGGGCTGACGAAGCCACGGTAAGAAAATCCATGTCGCAGATGATTGTCTGCGATGCCCTCCTGGCCAACAGCGACCGCCACTGGCGAAACTTCGGCATCATCCGCAATGTCGACACGCTGGAAATGCGGCCTGCACCGCTGTTCGATAGTGGCAATTGCCTGTGGTACAACGTGCCAACCGCCGTGCTCGTTGCCGGGGAGTTTGGATTTGCAGCCAAACCGTTTGGTCCGAACCCTTCCACTCAGCTAGCATTTGCTGACTCGCTCGATTGGTTCGATGCGTCGCATCTCGATGGGTTCGTCGACGAGGCAGTCGAAATCCTCTCACAAAGCGCATGGGCAACAGCAGGCAATCGCCTCAAGGCCATCCGCCGCGGTCTCGAGCGCCGCACGATAGAGGTAAGCGCCGCCGTTGAGGTGCTACGGCACGTGCAGAGATAACAGCACTGCCCCCTAAGTTGCGGTGAAATAGGGACTGTTTGGCGGTTTTAAACGCTTAAACAGTCCCTATTTCACCGCAACTTACAGTGGGCGGCCTCGGTCGGTACTGCTGTGCCAGCCGAGGCCGCTGCTCCCCTAGCGCTGGACGTAGGCGCGGACGAGCTCGTAGGTGTTGCGCACGCCGTCCATGTGGCTGCGCTCGTAGTTGTGGCTCGCGTACACGCCGGGGCCGATCAGACCATGGCGAATGTCGTAGCCGGCCGAGAGCGTGGCCTCGACGTCCGAACCGTAATGCGGGTACACGTCGATGGCGTAATCGAGCTCAAGCTCGCGCGCGATGTTGGACAGCGTGGTTACCAGGTCGTAGTTGTACGGACCGCCCGAATCCTTGGCGCAAATCGACACCATGCGCTCGGTGCAGCCCAGGTCGTCGCCCACACAACCCATGTCAACGCTGATCATCTCGCGCGTGTCGGCCGGCACGAAGGCGCCGCCGTGGCCGACCTCCTCGTACACGGTAAAGAGCAGCGACACCTTGCGCGAAAGCGTCACCTCGCCGTCAGCAACGGCGCGGGCCAGACCCAGCAGAATCGACGCCGACAGCTTGTCATCCAGGAAGCGGCTCTTGATGTAGCCGCTCTCCGTCACCGTGGTACGCGGATCCATAGCGATGATGTCGCCGGTCTGAATGCCCAGCTCAAGCACATCGTCCTTGCTGTCGACGTTCTCGTCGAGCAGGATTTCCATGTTCTTCTCGATGGTCTTGACCGGCTCGTCGGCCACGTGCGCCGAAGGCTCAGTGTTAAGAACCACACCCGTGTACGCATTGCCGTCACGCGTGTAGACGGTGCAGTTCTCGCCATCGGCCGTAGACCACTGGTGTCCACCAAGCGTCGTGGGACGCAGACGACCATTGTCCTTAATGGAGCGCACCATGGCGCCCAGGGTATCGACATGGCTCGCCAACACGAGCGGCTCACCCTCACCGCCAAGCTCAACCAGCACGTTGCCCTTATTGGAACGCTCGGGGCCAAAGCCCATATCGCGCAACGTTTCCATCAGATAATCAGTCGCCGCACGGGTATAACCCGTAGGCGAAGCAATCGAGGTAAGCGCCTTCAACTGGTCAGTAATATAGGAGAGCGTAGAATCCATCTTGGACACCAAAGTCACCCTTTCATGTCGAATTAAACCCACAGCAACAATACCACCGCGAACCATCTTTTTACCTAGCGAGATGACCCTCGAGCTCCCCAGAACTGCGCCCGCCACGATAACGAGCCGGCGGGCCCCTGCCCGTTAGCCCCGCAATCTTTCCGCAGGACAGAAGGAGGCCCCGCCGCGCGTAGTGCGCAGCGGGGCCTCCGACATGTCCGAGGACGATTCTGGGGCTAACGGGCGGGGCCCGCCGAACCAAGTTAGGCAGCCGGGCAGATCTTCTTGAAGAGCTCGATAACGTCGTCGAGCGTCGCCTCGCGCGGGTTACCCGGGAAGCAGGCGTCGGCCATGGCGTCCTTGGCCAGGATCTCGATCTCGTCAGCCTTCATGGCCTCGCAGACGTGCGGGATGTTCACGTCGGCGGAAAGCTGCTTGACGGCGGCGATAGCGGCGTCGGCGGCCTCGTCGGTGCTCATGCCCGTGGTGTCAACGCCCATGGCAACGGCAACCTTGGCCAGGCGCTCGGCGCAAACCGGCTTGTTGAACTCCATGGCGATCGGCAGCAGCATGGCGCAAGCGACGCCGTGCGGGGTGTCGTAGTGAGCGGACAGCGTGTGAGCCATGGCGTGGTCGATGCCCAGGCCAACATTGGAGAAGCCCATGCCGGCGACATACTGGCCAAGAGCCATGCCCTCGCGGCCGGAGCCGGGCTGACCGGACTTGGCCTCGGCGACAGAGTCGCGCAGGTTCTCGCTGATCAGCTTAATGGCCTCAAAGTGGAACATGTCGGAGAGCTCCCAAGCGCCCTTGGTGGTGTAGCCCTCGATGGCGTGGGTCAGAGCGTCCATGCCAGTGGAAGCGGTCAGGCCGGCGGGCATGGAAGCCATCATGTCGGGATCGACGACGGCGACCTCGGGGGCGTCGTTGGTGTCAACGCACACGAACTTGCGGACCTTCTCGGGGTCAGTGATGACGTAGTTGATGGTCACCTCGGCGGCGGTACCGGCGGTCGTCGGCACAGCGATGGTGAACACGGCATGGTTCTTAGTGGGAGCAACGCCCTCGAGGCTGCGGACATCGGCGAACTCGGGGTTGTTGATGATGATGCCGATGGCCTTGGCAGTGTCCATGGAGGAACCGCCACCGATGGTCACGATAGCGTCAGCCTCGGCGGCCTTAAAGGCCTCGACGCCGTCCTTGACGTTCTGAATCGTGGGGTTGGGCTTGATCTCGGAGTAGAGGCTCCAAGCGATGCCGGCGGCGTCGAGCTCGTCGGTCACCTTAGCGGTAACGCCAAACTTAACCAGATCGGGGTCGGAGCAGACGAAGATCTTTTTGTAGCCGCGACGCTGGAGCTCGCCGGGGATCTCCTTGATGGCGCCGGAACCATGATAAGAAATGGTATTGAGAACGAAACGATTAGCCATTGATAGCCTCCCATCGTGTGCGGGGCACCCATTACGCCCCGCGCTATAAGTCCCATCCTAACGCTTTTGAAACAAAAAACGCGTGAGAACGTCAAAGGTGTTAAAGCGTTTCAACAGATGATGAAAAATATTGCGGCAAAGGGACAGCCCCCTTGCCGCATTCGGTTACTTTCGGCAGCCCTCTTTCCAAGCCTCGGCCGCAACCTTCCAGCGTAAGCGCAAGTCGCGTTCGCGGTCGATGAACATGATGGCAAACGCGACAAACAGCAGCAAACTCGCCACAACGATGGCATGCAGGCCCATGCGCTCAATACACCAGTTGCCCAGCACGGCGCCAAACACAAAGGTAAAGATCACGCCAAAGTACAGCACGCCGTTTTCCAAAAAGCCGCGCTTGTGGGTGATGATGTAGTCGTCCACGTTTTGCAGCGCATTGCGCAGGTTACCGATGCACATGGTCGTGGCGATGCCGTGACCATGTATCTTGCGGAAGCTCTCGACCTGCATGCCGCAGGCAAACGAGGTGAGGCAGTTAGCGAGCAGATTGTAACCGCCACCGGGGATAAAGCTCACGCCCAGCAAGATGACGGCTTCAAAGAACACCGTCACCTGACGCCAGTGGATCACACTGCCAAACCGCTCGTGTACCAGGTCGGCAAGCATAATGCCCACAGCAAACGACACCACGGGGAAGAAATAGCGTCCCGCCAGCGCCCAGTTGCCCTCCGAGATGCTCACGCCCACGAGCAGGATGTTGCCTGTCTGCGCGTTGGCGAAAACATGGTCGCGCCCAATGTACGAATACACGTCCATAAAGCCACCGGCGAGCGCCAAGATGATGCCCAGCTCAATAGACTCCGATATCTGTTTGGCACGCTGCATCGTCGTGCATCCTCCTCGTTGACGACTCTCTCGTGCGTTGGCGGAAACATAGCCGCCGTTCATACTGTAACCCATTGACAACATGGCGTGCGCGCGAGACGGGTTCTCCAACGCGCAGATACACAGTCTGGAAACAAACAACACCCGCATCGACGCGCCGATCCGCCAGCTCATGTACTCCACCAGTCTTTTTAGCCCCGTCCCAAAAAGACTGGTTACAATTACGTGCAGCATACAAACACCGGGAGGGATCGTGGCAAAAAAGCCCCAGGACGCTCAGCACAACCAGTACGGCAAGCATGCCCAGCGCGGCCAGCAGCAAAAGCGCGGCGGTAAGGCGCAAGGCTCGCGACCCACGCATGCCACTGCAGCGCCCGCCCGCCCCTGGCGTCCGGGCCGCGATAAGTTCCTTCCCGTCAGTCGCGCCGACATGGATGCGCGCGGCTGGGACCAGTGTGACTTTGTCTACATCTGCGGCGACGCTTACGTGGACCACCCCAGCTTTGGCATGGCCATCGTCAGCCGCGTCCTCGACGCACACGGCTACAAAGTTGGCATCATCTGCCAGCCCGACTGGACCGACCCCGCCAGCATCACCGTGCTCGGCGAGCCACGCCTGGGCTTTCTCGTCAGCGCCGGCAACATGGACTCCATGGTCAACCACTATTCGGTGACCAAGCACCGCCGCCACACCGACGCCTATACCCCCGGCGGCGAGGAGGGGCGCCGTCCCAACCGAGCTGTCACGGTCTACGGCAATCTCATCCGTCAGACGTTCAAGGACGCCCCCATCATCATCGGCGGCATCGAGGCGAGCCTGCGCCGCCTGGCCCACTACGACTACTGGCAGGACAAGCTCAAGCGCTCGGTACTGCTCGACTCGGGCGCCGACATCCTCATCTACGGTATGGGCGAGCACGCGATCGTCGAGATCGCCGACGCGCTCGACGCGGGGCTGCCCATCGATCAGATTACCTATATCAACGGCACCGTTTACCGCACGGGTTCGCTCGACGAGGTCTACGACTACGACTTGCTGCCCAGCTGGGACGACCTTGCCGCTGACAAGCTCAACTACGCACGCAGCTTTAACGTGCAGCAGCAGAATATGGACCCCATCACCGGGCATCGCCTGGTAGAGCCATATCCCAACAGCGTGTACGTGGTGCAGAACCCGCCGTCGGCGACGCTCACCACCGACGAGATGGACGAGGTGGCCGAGCTCCCCTACGCACGCGATTGGCATCCCGACTACGACGCGGCGGGCGGCGTGCCGGCCTTTGCTGAGATCAAGTTTTCCATAAGCTCCAACCGCGGCTGTTTTGGTGAGTGCTCGTTTTGCGCCCTCACCTTCCACCAGGGCCGCGTGTTGCAGATGCGCAGCCACGACTCGATCATGCGCGAGGCCGAGCTGCTCACGCGCGATCCCGAGTTTAAGGGCTATATCAACGACGTGGGCGGACCGACGGCCAACTTTAGCCGCCCCGCCTGCGACAAGCAGCTCAAGCACGGCGTGTGCAAGAACAAGCGCTGCCTGTGGCCGAGCGTGTGCAAGAACATGGTGGTCGACGAGACCGGCTACACGCAGCTGCTGCGCGACCTGCGCCAGCTGCCGGGCGTCAAGAAGGTCTTCGTGCGCAGCGGCATCCGTTTTGACTACACCATGGCCGATGCCTCGGACGAGTTTTTACGCGAGCTGCTGGAACACCATGTCTCGGGCCAGCTGCGCGTAGCGCCCGAGCACGTGAGCGACGCGGTACTGTCCGTGATGGGCAAGCCGAGCCGAGCTGTCTACGACGCATTCTGCCGTAAATTTGAACGCTTGAATCGCGAATACGGACTCAAGCAGTACGTGGTGCCGTATCTGATCTCGAGCCACCCCGGCTCGACCATGAAGGAAGCCGTGGACCTTGCCGAAGCCGTGCGCGACATGGGCTACATGCCCGAGCAGGTGCAGGACTTCTACCCCACACCGTCCACCATGTCGACGTGCATGTACTACACCGGCGTGGACCCGCGCACCATGGAGCCGATCTATGTGGCGCGCGACCCGCACGAAAAGGCCATGCAGCGCGCGCTGATTCAGTATCGCAAACCCGAGAACTACAAGCTCGTGCGCGAGGCGCTGGAGAAGGCCGGGCGTCGCGACCTGATCGGCTACACCAAGCATTGCCTGATTCGCCCCGTGCCGCCACGCCCGGGCGAGACGTCTGCCGGCGGCGGACACGGCACTGGCAAGAAGGGCGGCAAGGCCCACGGTGGCGCCGCCGGTGCCGGCAAGGGGTCTAAGGGCAGCAAAGGATACGGCGGTATGTCCCGCGCGCAGAACACTGCCGGTCGCAATCGCGCGGCACAGGGGCGTCAGGGCGCCAACGGAGGCGGTCGCCGCAACTAGCGCGGCGAGGCGGCATGCCGCCGTTGGCGACACGACACGCCCCACCAATAAAATGCCGCTCGCCGGGGCGTCGCAGAACGATTCCCCGGCGAGCGGCCGATTAATATTGTCTATCTCAAAACGTCGTTACTTTTTGTCAAAACGACCATAGAGCGCAAACGAGAGCGCCGCAGAGATAACCCAAGTCAAAGCGATGCAGACGACAATCATGATCAGGTTCATGGGATTGCCGCTTGGATCGGCATAAACGGGCAACGAGGTAATGCCGGGCATAACAAAGCCGAAGCACTTTGCGCCGAGAACAACGGTAAGCGCACCGCCAATGCCATCCGCGATCATCGCAGCGATAAGCGGAGTCCTGTTAGGAACCTGAACGGTAAACAAGGCGGGCTCGGAAATTCCCATAAATGCTGAGAAGGCGCACGTCATTGCAGCGGACTTGAGCTTTTCGTCGGTCATGCGCAGGGCCGCACCAAAAGACGCACCGCTTTCGGCGAGGTTATGGCAGAAAGAGATCGGGAGCAGATAGTCATACCCAAGCGTTGCGATATTGGAAATCTGGATAGGGCTCGTTGACTGATGCATGCCGAAGAGCACAATAAGCGGCATAAAGAAGCCCAGCAGAAAACCGGCAACAGGGCCCAACGTCGAGAATAGCCAAACGATACCGTTGGCGAGACCAAGACCGCACCAGGCACCAATCGGAGCGAGCACAAACAGGTTGACCGGAATCACGATAGCAAGGGAGAGTGCCGGGACGACAACGAGCTTAAAAAGATCCGGCACGACCTTGTCGATTGCGCGATATACAAAGGACAAGCCAATGACGCCAAAGATGACCGGGAACACGGAATCGGCGTAGCTAAAAATCGGCACCGTAAAACCGAACAGCGCAAGAGGCGTCTCGCCCGTACCGACAGCGTTGACAATGGTCGGGTACATCAGCGATCCGGCAACACAAAGCGCAAGCGAACGGTTGACTCGGAACTTATCAGCTGTAGACATTGCCAGCAAAAACGGCAAGAAGTAGAACGGGATATCCGAAATCATATTGAATATCGCAAAGTCGCCGGCACCCGTGTCGATTCCAAAAGCCGCGATAGCAGCCAGGATGCCCTTTACGATACCTCCCGCCACCAGCGCGGGAATGATAGCGGAGAAGATGCCGGTGATGATATCGAATACGCGAGCCGAACCTTTTTGGAGCTCAGGCTGCTCGGCGTCGGCGGAGACCTCGCCACCCATCCTGTCACCTAGCATGGGCTCCAATTCGTCATATACCGACCCCACGCTGGCGCCGATGATAACTTGCCACTGTCCGTCTTTAACCTGCGCGCCCAAGGCGCCGTCAAGCGTCTTAAGGGCCTCAAGGTCTGCCTTGCTATCGTCCTTCAGGTTGAATCTGAGCCTTGTAATGCAGTGCGTTGCCATAACAACGTTATCGGCGCCGCCCACGAGCTCGAGGACACGAGCGGCCAGTTCCTTCTTGTCTGCCACGACAATCACTCCTACCCAAGATCCTCGCCATTAGTGGCGATACATTTCTGATACCAATAGAAAGAGTCTTTACGCGAGCGCTCCGCAGTGCCGTTGCCGCAATTATCCAGATCGACATAGATAAGCCCGTAGCGCTTGTCCATCGTAAGAGGACCGCAGGCAACAAGGTCAATGAATCCCCAGATCATGTATCCGCGCACGTCAACGCCATCGATCACTGCTTCCTTAAGGCACTTTATGTGCTGGCGCAAATAATCGATTCGATACTCGTCGTGGATGCTGCCATCCTCCTCGACTACATCAGATGTACCGAGGCCGTTCTCGGCGATATACAGGGGCAGCCCATAGCGGTCATACATCTGGTTAAGGGTAACCCTCAGACCAATGGGATCGAGCTGCCAACCCCACTCACTCGTCTCGAGATAAGGGTTCTTGTTTGCCATGACCAGATTACCCGCAGTCTTCTCCCATCCCTGATCGCAGGTGGATACCTGGGAAAAGTAGTACGAGAAGGCCAGGAAGTCGACCGTGTTGCGAGCGATGAGCTCTTCATCGCCCGGTTCCATTTGAATCTCGATATCGCACGCGTCGAAATAGCGATTCATATAAGCGGGATATTTTCCACGAGCCATCACATCCGTATAGAACCAGTTGGAATACTGGTCGTCGTGAATAGCCTGCATGTTATCTTCGGGACGGCAGGTGGCGGGATACGTACAGAATCGAGCGATCATGCCGCCAACGGGAGTATCGGGTGAAAGACGATGGACAATCTCGACGGCACGCGCATTGGCAACGAACTCGTGGTGCAGGCACTGGAAGATGGCTCGATCGAAGTTCTCCCCCTCTTCGTCTTTGACCAGACAGACCCCGTCCCAAGGCGAAAAACGCGCTGCATTGAACTCGTTAAAAGGCAGCCAGAAATCGACCAGATCGCCCAATTCCGTAACGATTGTCTCGACATAGCGGGCGAAGAAATCAATCGTCTTGCGATTCTTCCATCCCCCATATGTGGTGACAAGATTTACCGGGATGTCATAGTGGAGCATGGTGACGAAGGTCTTAATGCCGTGCTTTTTGCACTCACCCAGCATGCTTCGATACCACTCGATGCCTTCGCGGTTAGGCTCAAGGTCATCTCCGTTAGGATAGATTCGGCTCCAGCAAATAGAGGTGCGGAACAGCTTGAGACCCATCTCCGCAAAAAGCGCGATGTCCTCACGATAGTGATGATAGAAGTCGTTGCCACGCCTAAACGGGTAGAACTCAACACCATCATCTGCGAGAGCGTTCATTAGTTCGTCATGGCAGAAGGGGTTGTTTTGATGCTTGTCCTCAATCTGGTCATGAGTCCAGGTACCATCCAGCCATCGACAATCCTGCGTCGACTTTCCCTTTCCGCCCTCATTCCAAGCGCCATCGGCCTGCGAGCACGATATGGCTCCGCCCCATAAAAAGTCGGAGTCAAACCCATGTTTTAACTAACTCATTTGCCCTCCTTGATCGGATGCTCCAGCGGATAACCCAATACTAGGAAGAACAAGATGCATAAGATATCGCATAGAAAGCGTAGGTTTATAACATTTTTTTAGATATAATACCGTTTAAGGCATCGATTCTACCGTTCACCCCTGGAGCACCCCATGGATTCGAATCTCAAACAGCTGCTCTATACGCATACCGAGACCGAAGAGTGGCATCGCACGCATCCGGGAGAGCTCAGCCCGCGATATAACAGGGTGGAAACCACAACCATTAACGGCGAAGAAGTCTATCTGTTTGATTGGAAAGAAACTCTCGACGAAAACCCCGTGGGCCTTATCAAGGAGTCGCGCTTTACCGACATTCCTCCTCATATCAATCGGGATATGGAGCTCAACTACGTGTACGACGGCGTCTGCACGTTTATCGTCAACGGACGGCGACTACTCCTTAAAAAGGGTGACGTGCTCATTTGCAACACTGGCGTAGTCAGAAGCGTTCCGTACGTTAAGGGCGAGCACGATATCGTCATTTCAATCGTCTTCAAAAAAGAAATGTTCGATTCGTTGTTCCTGAGCCAGCTACCCGGCGCGTCACCATTAACGAATCTCCTATTTGATTTTGTGTCCAAAAACCGTGAGGCCCGCAAATATCTCATTCTCCCAGAGGAATACGCCCGACATGCGCGACGCCTCATCGAGATGCTCTTTATCGAATATCACTTTAAAGATGCCTACTCTAATGAACTCATGAGGCACCTCGCCGTCAGCCTATTCCTTGTTCTCATTCGAGGACTGTACCGACGCTCTGCAACTGATAACCAGGCAATCATGTCGGACGAGCGCATCGTGTCGATTCTGAATCATATTGAGCGAAGCTACGGCGACTGCACGCTCGAAAGCATTGCGAGCGATACGGGTTATAGCACCAGCTATCTCAGCAGCTTGATCAAGCAAAAAACCGGCAAAACGTTTTCGCAAATCAAGCTCAACCAGCAGCTCACAGAGGCGGCATATCTTCTCAACAACACCGAGCGCAGCGTGCAGTATGTAGCCCGAAAAGTCGGCATCTCCAACATGTCATTCTTTTACTCAAAAATCAAAGAAGCATTCGGCGAAACGCCAGGTGTATTCAGGGCGCATCGGTCTAGTTAAAGTCATTGATAATCAGGCCGATCAGCTTCGCGTGGCGCAGGAATGCACGACCGGAGCAGCGAGCGCATCGCCTCTACCAGCACAAAGCCGGCGATGGCAACCGTGACTGCCACGTCGAGCGGCGTGTTCACAAACCACAGCAACGTCATGAGATACGACCCGGCATTAAAGGCAAAGTGCAGTAGGATCGTGTAGCGGAGCTTTCCGGTCGTCACGAGCACCCAACCGAAGATGAGGCCGGCGGCACCCGCGTAGCAACCCTGTACCCAATTCATGTGCATAAAACCGAAGATTGCCGCCTGCAGTACAATCGCCGCTGCGATACCCCACGTGCTTGGGGCCGCCCAGGGCACCATGGCGCCGCCCTGCGCGCTCGCACGACGCCGGCGCTTCCAGAGCGGACGGCACTGCGGGTTAAATGCTCGGAGCGAAAACTCAAAAATGATACCGCGCACCAGCAGCTCCTCGCAAAACGGAGCGCCGATCACCGTGGTCAGGACGGCCAGATAGCTCGTTTCGCCCATGCCCGTCTCCTCGACAAGTTCGCTGTAATCGGCCGCCGCCTCGGGCAACAGCGACAGCACAGCGTCGGTCACGTAGCCAACGACCACCTGCAGGGCAAGGCCGATCACGATAACGCAGGCGATGCGCCTCCATGCTTTGCCTGCTCCCCCGCCAAGCGGGCGCTCGCCCTGCCAGCGCGCCATAAACGAGCGCGGCCACAGATAACGCCACCACAGCAGTGCCATCAAAAACGACGCCATCTGCGCGGCAGCCTGAAGCAATTGAATATCGAGGTCGTCAATCGAAAAGCCCATGAACACCGACGCGACACCAAGGGCGGAAAACAAAACGACGCTCAGGGCAATATCGGCAGCGACGACGCCAAAACAGGCAAGCGCCCAAATCATCGCATTGAGCATGCCAACCTCCTCCCGACGACTAGTCATTGGGGACGTTCTTCAACGACTAGCTGTTGGGGACACTCTTTACCAAAAGCCCCGCTCGGCGAGATGTCGAACGGGAAGGTGCCGCAGCGATTGAAGGCGGCGATAAACATGCGGATGGCGTTGGACGGCGTAGTGCCCACGAGCTGGGTTGCCGCCGCGAAGGCCGCCTTTTCCTCGGGCAAGACCTTCGCGACAACCGGGGTCATGTGTTCTGCCATGGCGCTTCCTTTTTGAAACGACGGTGGTGCGGATGGATGCGGGCCACGCGGCTGGGCGACGGGCTGTGAAGGCAACCCGATTGGCCCGCATCTGGAGTTTGTTCTACGGCGCTGGTATTACTTGGTATTCCTAAGTATTACCCCGCAGATAGAATACCATACCCGACCCCATGGGGACGGAGAAAAAACGGATCAATTTGTTGCTGAGTAAGTCTTTAGAGCGTGATGATGTCCGAGATATTGAGGGCCCGAGCGTCAGCGGAATCGTGCGTGGCAAGCAACAGCATACGACCGTCGAGCAAGTCGAGCACGACCTCGGTGCATGCGTCGCGCGCAGCGATGTCTAGACCGGTAAAGGGCTCGTCCAGAATCACTGCGCCGCCCGGACACAGCAGGGCTCGGGCAATCTCGACGCGACGGCGCTGCCCGCCCGAGAGCTCGGCCACGCGGGCATGCACATCGATCCCCGGTACCAGCAGGCGCAACAAGGCAGCGGCACTCGAGGCATTCACGCGTGCATCGGCGCACACCAGCACGTTATCCAAAGCAGAGGCGTCCTCGACCAGGCGCACGTCCTGAAACACCATGGAGCACGGTGCGCACTCCCCCGCCACCAGCGCAAGCAACGTCGACTTGCCCACGCCCGAAGCGCCCATCACACAGGTGCGTCCACCGGCGGGCACATGAAGCACCAGTCCGTCGAGCGCCGGCGACCAGGGCGCCCGGTCGCCCACGGCGAGCGCAAGCTCCGCAGCAGCCCCGCCGCCAGCAGAGCCGCACGCACGCCCGCGGCCACCGCGCCCATGCGCCCGCACGGCAGTACGCCACGCCACGGGCCCCGAAGCCCGCAGCAACCACACCAGCACGCGCTCGCATGCCCACGAAGCCATAACAACCAGCACGGTCCACGCCAGCAGGTCCGCCGTCTCGATCAAAAGCTTCGCCTGATAGATGCGTTCGCCCACGGTGCCCGTCGCCATGCCGATGAGCTCCGCCGCCACGCCGGCCTTCCAGCTCATGCCGATCACAGCGCGGGCGCACGAAAGCACAAACGGCAGGACTTCGCGCCAGGTGTGGGCACAAAACAGACGCCAACCCCGCACGCCATGCAGACGAAACATCTGCTCCAGCGGCTTATCCACTTGCGCCAAGCCCTCGACCAGCGAAAAATACACGCCCGGCAGTGCCATCAAAAAGACCGCCGCGACGCTCACACGCGCCGACCCCAACCAAATGAGCAGCAGGACCACCACGCAGGCAACCGGCGTCGCCTTAACAAACGAAAGCGCCGGCGCCACCAAGCGGGCAAACGTCGGCGACCGCACCGAGGCTCCCGCCATCACGCCGCCGCACGCCGCGGCAAGCGCCAGCCCACCCAAGATTCGCGCGCCTGAGTCCACCAGAATCGCCCACGTACCGGCATCGCATACTAGCCGCAGCAACGCCATCGCAACAGTGCCTGGCCCCGGCAAAATCAACGGCTGCGCCACCAGTGCTGCTGCAAAGACCCACACGGCAAGCCAAAAGGCGGCAACGGCACCTGCTGCCGTCACCGCCTTCATACGCTCTGTCATTTGTCGAGCAAACGCACGCACGGGCTACTCCATGTAATAGAAATCATCAGCCGGGAGCTTGCCGCCCACGGCGCTCGCGTCCGCATCGGCCAGCACCTGCAGGTACCCACCGAGCGCCGCCTTCATATCCTTCCCCGTCTGGCACACGAGCATGCACCCGGGAATCGCCTTTTCAGCAATCGCGGCGTTATCGACGATACCCGCATCGACCACGGCCTGTGCCCAATCTGCCGGCGCCGCATTGACAGCCTTCACGCTCGCCTCATGGCAGCGCAAGAATTCCGCCACGGCCTCGGGATGCTCCTCGGCAAAGGCACGGCGCACCACGGTCACGCCCGTCAGCAGGCGCGAACCCGTGTCACCCGCTAGCTCATCCCACACATCGGTCAGGCTCACCGGCGCCGACAGCTTGCCTTCGCTCTTGGCGATGGCAGCGGTCTTGAACGGCTCCGGCAGCACGCCCACGGCGGACGGGTCGACAAGCAACGCCGACAGCACCTCGGTGGGCTCGCTCTTAAACTCAAGCGTCACCTGGCCGGTCAGGCCCGCGCGCTCCAGCAAGTAGTTCATGACGTACTCCGGCGTGGTGCCCTTGCCCGTCATATAGACAGTATGGCCCGCCAGATCGCCAAACGAGGCCACACTCGCGTCGCCCGTCACAACGTTCAGCACGCCCAGCGTGTTGATATCGATGACCTGCACCGCACCCTCGGTCTTGTTGTAGAGCACGCTCGCCACGTTGGCGGGCACCAGGGCGATATCGATATCGCCCTGAATGACCTTGGGCACAATCTCGTCGACGGCAGTGTTGATCGCAAAGTCGAACTCATTGTCCGTCTCGCCATCGGCAGCCTGGTCCATAAACTGCACCAGGCCAATCGAGGTCGGCCCCTTGAGCGAGGCGACGTGCACCTCGACCGGCTCTGCGACAGCACCGGCGCCGTCCGTGGCAGCCGAGCCCGCGGCGGACCCCGCCCCCGCAGCTCCGCCGCCACAGCCAGCCAGTGCGAGCGACAACGCGCCTGCGGCAAGCGCCGAGGCAAATCCTCGGCGCGTCATCTCAGCATCAAACGCACGCATCGTTAGCACGCCCCCTCGTGGGGCATCGACCAGGCATGATGGTCGGTATGCAGTAGCTCCTCGGCCAGCGGCGAGAGCGGCGCGCCCAAGAACTCGCGATAGCAAGCCTGGACATCGGGATTCTCGTGCGAGAAGCGAATCTCGGCGTTCGCATCCAGGCCCCAGAGTACCTGACCACGCTCGGCCGCCAGCTCGCAGCCGTCATGGATGGGCTGACCGCCGCCACCGACGCAGCCGCCCGGGCACGCCATGACCTCGACGAAGTCATAGCTCACACGGCCGTCGCGAATCGCGTCGAGCAGACGGGCGGCGTTGCCCAGCCCGTGCGCCACGGCGACGCGCACCTTGGTACCGTCGATATCGGCCACGGCCTCCTTCCAGCCCTCGAGTCCGCGCACGTCAGTGAAGAAGTCGGCATCCGGGTTCTTGCCCGTCACCAGGTAATATGCCGAGCGCACGGCGGCCTCCATCACGCCGCCCGTGGCGCCAAAGATCACACCCGCGCCCGTGCCAAAGCCCAACGGCGTATCGAGCGGCTCCTCGACCAGCGTGTCAACGCTCACGTGGCTCGCGCGGATCATACGCACCATCTCGCGCACCGTCAGCGCAACGTCCACGTCGGGCGCGCCGCCCTCGCCCATCATGCTCGGCAGCGCACACTCGGCCTTCTTGGCCGTACACGGCATCACGGACACCACAAACAGGCGCTCGGGCTCCACGCCCAGCACCTTGGCGTAGTATGTCTTGGCGATGGCGCCGAACATCTGCTGCGGCGACTTGGACGTGGACAGACTGTCGACAAACTCCGGATAGCGCGCCTTCACAAAGCGCACCCAACCCGGGCAGCAGCTCGTAAACATGGGCCAGCCGCGGCTGTCGCCTTCGCCCTTAGCGGCGGCGCCTAGGCGCTCGAGCAGCTCGGAACCCTCCTCCATAATGGTGAGGTCGGCCGAGAAATCGGTGTCGAACACGTACTCAAAGCCAACGCGGCGCAGCGCACAAGCTAAGCGCTCAACAGTGGCCTCCTCGCGAGATATGCCGAGCTCCTCGCCCCAGGCGCTACGCACGGCCGGCGCGATCTGTACCAGCACGATCTTGTCGGGATTAGCGAGCGCGTCAAACACGGTCTCGGTGTCGTCGCGCTCGCGCAGCGCGCCCGTCGGGCAATGCGTGATGCACTGGCCGCACGCGACGCAATCGGTCTTGCCGATCGGCACGCGCCCGCGGGTGCCCACGGCGGTATGCGTGGCGCGGTTGGTCAGGTCCCAAATCCCTAGGCCCTGTACGCTCTCGCACACCTTGATGCAGCGCATGCATTTAATGCACTTGTCGTTTTCGCGGATGATGGGGAAATCGAAATCCCAGCCCTCGCCCGCCAAATGCCTTTGATACGGCAGATAGAAAATACCCAGGTCGTTGGCAATGGTCTGCAGATTGCAGTTGCCGCTGCGCACGCAGCTCGTGCACTGCGAATCGTGCTGGGACAGCAGCAGCTGCACGTTGGTGCGACGGGCCTCGCGGGCCTTGGGGCTGTTGGTGTGGACCACCATGCCGTCGAGCACGTAGTTGTTGCAGGCGGCAACCAGCTGATCGCAGCCCTCGACCTCGACCACGCACACGCGGCAGCCGCCGATCTCGTTTAGATCGCGCAGGTAGCACAGGGTGGGAATCTGAATGCCGACGGACTTGGCCGCATCCAGGATCGTGGTGTGCTCGGGCACCACGACTTCGCAGTTATCGATAATGAGCCTGACCATGTTGTGCGCTCCGTTTTCGCTGTAGTCGCCGGCAGTGGTTTTGTTGAGCTCTACCATTCCAGGTTCCTCCCTCCGCGGAACGCACCAAAGCCAAAGTGGTCGCAACGCAGGCAGCGACTCGCCTCTTGGCGTGCCTCTTCCTCGGTAAGGCCCTGTTCGACCAGATTCCAATCGTGAATGCGCTCTCCGGCCTCGCGCTCGCCCAGCTCGCAGCGGCCGCACTCGTGCTTGCCCTTAAATTGCACGGTCGGTAGCTCCACGTCGAGCTTAATCTTGTGGTCGAAGCCCAGGTAGTGGTCGATGTTTGCCGAAGCCACGCGGCCGGCGTTGATAGCACGGATGACGGTGGCGGGGCCGGTCTGGCAGTCGCCGCCGCTAAAGAGGCCATCGAAGTTGGGCACAGCGCCGTCCGAATCGGTGACGACGCGACCCCACTTGCAGGCGATGCCCATGTCCTCAAACGGCTTGGAGTCGATGTCCTGACCAATGGCCACGAACACGCGCTCGCAGGGAATGACCTGTTCGGGCGTAGCGGCGGCACGCGGGGCCGGGCGCCCACGACGGGGCTCGCCGATAATCTGCGGCTGCACGCGCAGGCCGCTCACGCGACCATCCTCGCCCGTCTCGATACCGAGCGGGGCCGTGAGCTCCAGCACCTCGCAGCCCTCGGCCTGGGCACCGGCGATCTCGGCGTCCTGAGCCGTCATATCGCAGATGCGGCGGCGGTAGACGATGCTCACCTTTTCGGCACCGCAGCGCACAGCGGAGCGTGCCACGTCCATGGCCACGTTGCCTCCGCCGATGACGCACACGCGCTGGCCGCTCAGGTCGGGCAGCTCGTCGTCTCCAATGGCACGCAGCATCTTGACGGCCGACTCCACGCCGGGCGCCTCTTCGCCCGGAAGGCCGAGCTTCTTATCGCTGTGGGCACCGATGGCCAGGTAGACGGCATCGAACTCGTCGCGCAGGCGGGCAAGCTCCTCGCCGTTGACGGAGTGATCGAGCTCAACGTCAATGCCGGCGCTCAAGATCCAGTCGATCTCGGCCTGCAGGCGCTCGCGCGGCAGACGGTAGCTGGGAATGCCATAGCGCAGCATGCCGCCCAGGTGGTGGCGCTGCTCAAAGATGGTCACCTTATGGCCCATCACGGCCAGGTAGTAGGCGCAGGAAAGGCCGGCCGGGCCGCCGCCGATCACAGCGACGCGCTTACCGGTGTTGTCCGCTACATGCGGCTTGTGGTCGTTGAGGTCACTGTGCTCAACGGCAAAACGCTTGAGGGCGAGGATGTTCATGGGGTCATCGACCATGCCACGGCGACAGTGCATCTCGCAGGGATGCTCGCACACCAGACCGCAGACGAGCGGTAGCGGGTTGTTCTTGCGGATGACCTTGACGGCGTCGGCATAACGGCCTGCCTCGACGAGCGAGATGTAACCAGGAATGTCGACGTGCGCCGGGCAGCCCGAGACACACGGGACGCGAGCCTCACGGTCAAAGCCGCAGGAGTGCTCACGAATGTGGTGCTCAAAATCGTCGCGAAAACCGCAGATAGCAGTAAGCGCCATGGCGCCGGCCTCGTAGCCGATGGCGCAGTCGCTCGAAAGGTAGATGGTGCGGGCTGTGCGCTCGATAAGATTGAGCGTGGACTCGTCGGCGCGCCCTTCGAGCACATCGGCGAGCAGGTCGCTCAGCGCGCTCAGGCCCACGCGACAGGGCGTGCACTTGCCGCAGCTCTGGGTGGAGCACAGGTTGACGAGCGCCGCCGTAAACTCAACGGGACACGGGGCGAGCGAACTCACCGCCAGACGGCGTCCGAGCGCATCGTGCAGGTCGTCCATGACGGCCTGAGCGTGGCTGCGTTCCATTACATGCAGTCGAGCCATAAGATCCCCTCTCACATGGCAGCCCGGAGGCGAGGCCGGGCGAAATTGCTACACGCACAACACTGACCTAAAAAGTTGTTAGGTCTCCACGCAGTTCGGCAGGCGGCATGAAATGTCACCCTCAGCGGTGAAATAGAACATTACCGCAGATAAATGCCATATTTGATAAAACGCGTTACCAAATTGCAATATTCAATGTGAAAAAGAGCGCCTTACTATTTTTCCTTTTTGATCCGTTTTCCTCCGTCCCCTTCGGATCACATGATCCCTTGGGAACGGAGGAAAACGGATCGTTTTTGGTGCAAAAGGGCCAGGTTTGTTTGCACCAAACTCACTTGCGCTAGATAAAGAGCTCGCATTCCTTCCGCACGACGCAAACCTTGCTCAGCATCTGGGAAACAGCGGATAGCTTGTTGGGATCAAGCTTACGAGCGCCTCGCGGACATACGGCAATGCAGCGCATGCAGGAGATGCACGCCTCGCCAGCTGCTCGTTTGGGGTCACCCTTGTCGATAGCACAAACGGGGCACGCCGCGGCGCATGCACCGCAGGAGACGCAATCCTCTGTTGCCTCGGGTGTCATGCGGTGACCTCCGGCTTGTTTATAAGGACGATTGCCGGGAATAGAGGGCTCGGATGTATCCTCGGCCAACAGCTTTTGCTGAATTTGCTGCGCAAACTCAGCAAGCTGCGCCGAGTCCTGCGCATCCGGACGACCGGCAGCAAACTGTCGCGCAATGGAATGTTCTGCAATGACCGCAACTGCCGCGATCACCCGGAATCCCGCATGCTTCGCAACGTCCCCCAGCTCTACGAGCGTGTCCTCAAACGCGCGGTTTCCGTATACACAAACCAAAACTGCCCGAGCCCCGTTGCCTCGCACCATGCCCAACCGGTCAGCCACCACAGCCGGGATTCTACCGGCATACGCCGGCACAGAGATTACGGCCACGTCGTCCTCAGTCATCGTGACAGCGCTGAAATCTAGCCCGCTATCGGTCAGATCGACGGTAACGGTATTCTTGCCCAGTGCCCCGGCCACAAGGCCAGACACCTTCCGCGTTCCGCCCGTCGGACTAAACACAATTTCGAATACGTTCATCTAGACACCCTCCCCCTACGCCTGGCAACGCGTCAAGCCGCTTTCACATCCAGCCAGAGTATACGGCACGTGGGGTCCCCGTTTTGATGCGCCAAGCACCCCAATGCACCCACCCTACGCTGTCTGCCTCTTCGTTTTGTATAAATTACGGTACAGATTGAATATATTTACGGGATACCGCCGTGTTCTCCCGAGGTACCCCATCCTGGCCCGTGCAAAAAACGGAGTATTCTGCAACGTGACCGCGCCAGCACCGCCGCGGGTGGGCAAAACTGTAGGGCGCCGTATCATTTTAAGTCCCGACATGGCGAGAATAACGCGCCCCTGCTCCGGAAAACGGCGAAATTTAACTCAAAACGCTCATAAGGGATATCTGAAGGCCACCGTTTGCAATACCGAATCGTATGCAGCCAACTAGAGCTGCTGAATACTCCAAAAAATGCACGGAACACCCCATGGGACCCATTGCCGCATGGCAGGAAACAGGCCCACGGCATCCTCTAGATGCATTCCCGAGGAAATCACATTTGAACTAGCGATCGAATACGACAAACAAAAAGGGCCCCGAGCGTACTCGGGACCCTTGGTTCACCTCGCCCTAGCGGGCGATGCGTATGTTACTTGCGCTTGCCGCCGCCGTCACCGGGGCGACGGGAGCTGCCGCCGCGCTTGCCGCCACGGCTGTTGCCATAGCTGCCACGGTTATCGCGACCGCCGGCACGGCCGCCACGGGAGCCGGCCTGGTTGCCGCCACGACCACCACGATAGCCACCACGACGCTCCTCGCGGGTATCGTCGTAGTTGCGCCAGTCATCGCGACGATCGCGGCTGGCACGCGGGTCACGACGATCGCGCGACTCATTCGAGCGGCCAGCACCGCTGCGGCTGCCATTGCCACGAGTGCCCTCGCGACGCTCGCCGCCGCGGCTACCGCGCTCTTCAAAGCGCTTGCTGCCACGGGACACACCGCCGCGGGCACCACGCTCACCACGGCCCTCGCCGCCACGGCGCTCATCACGGCCACCGCGCTCGTCATCACGACCGGAACGACGACGGTCACCCGAGCCGCGCTTGCCACCGCGCGAACCGCGGCCCTCGTCCTCGCGCTCGACACGACGACGGCCGCCACGGTCCTCGTC
>CABSYR010000008.1:0-79535 GCA_902481895.1 uncultured Collinsella sp.
TCTACACTTATGCGATCGTCGGCAGCGTCAGATGTGTATAAGAGACAGGTCGAAAATGAGTCATGATAAACGCTGTTCCAAACCGCAAGTAGAGCTGTTCTTCCGGTTATTCGAGGCCCATCATGGCGGGCACCTGTTTGTAGCTACCAAAAAATGGGATGAACGCTGTGCCTACGCGCTCATGCAAAAAGAGATGATTATTCGACTCTACAACCATGTCTACGCTGATTCAGCGTATTGGAATGACCTCGGCGTCGAAGATCGCATCTTTCAATTGGCATCCGCTATTGCGGTCGTTGAACCGGATGCCGTGTTTTGTGGAGCAACGGCGGCACTGCTCTATGGCATCGGTTCTGCATATTCGCTTCTCGACAAGGTGCAAGTGCTGCTGCCGCGTTCCACCAGACGCGATATGTACGAATTCGTTGAATACCGACGCTGGCGGTCGGGCGACGTATGGCAACTCGGCCCGTTTACGTTAACGGATCCATATCGCACGGTGGTCGACATCGCCCGAACGAGCGCTTTTCGATATGCACTAGGCTATGTCGACGGGTTAGCTCGTGAGTACGGTGTCGAGCGTGAAGAATTGCGTGCATATGCACAAGCGAACTGCCGCGGACTGCACGGTATCGCGCGCGCATTTGACGTTTTTGAACACATGGATAGCAGATCGGATAACGGTGGAGAATCCGAAGCGCGGGCGGCAATGATTCTGGCGGGAGTTGCCGCTCCCGAACTTCAGGTTGAAATCACTCGACCGGGAAACGCAGGCTATTATTTGGCAGATTACGGATGGCAGATGCCAAACGGCTCTTGGATGCTGGCCGAGCTGCATGGACTAGGCAAGTTTGAGGACGATGCCCAAAATGATCCGGAACATACTGCGGCAAAAACCTATCGAGCTGCCCTCGTGCGCGACGCGAACCTGCGTGCCATGGGCCACAACGTCATTCATTTCAAGCTCTCAGACACCTACGATGTCAAAGCGTTCGGCTCCATGATGCGCGGCTACGGTATACCGACCACAAAACCCTACGCAGACTCCTGACCGGCTGTCCTCATCTTCTCGACAACAGAACCCATCATCGACCCAGCCCGCTCGGTCTCAATAAGTTGCGGTGAAATAGTTCCTGGATAACAGCTTTTGCGGCTAATCCAGGAACTATTTCACCGCAACTTAGGAGGGGATGTGAGGTCCCTGGCATGTATATAAAAACGGCTCTGACACCAAATGGAGCCAAAGCCGTTAAAACTATCTTATGGAGCGGGCGACGGGAATCGAACCCGCGTCATCAGCTTGGAAGGCTGGGGTTCTACCATTGAACTACGCCCGCAAGATATGGTCGGGACGACAGGATTTGAACCTGCGACATCCTGCTCCCAAAGCAGGCGCGCTACCAAACTGCGCCACGTCCCGAAGGTGTTGAGCAGCTAAGGTCTAAACCTTGCGTGTCCCAAAGCGAAGGAAATTATAGGGGAGACTCCCCGCCTGTGCAAGCATTGATGCCTTAGCTCCTCGAATGTGCAACAAAACGACTATGGAGCAGGCCTATCACAAACGCCACCACGGCGACCGGCGCCCACGCGGCCCCAATGTCCGCCAGCGGCAGCACGTCGAACGGCAGCCACGCGCTCGCAAAGAACGCGTCACGAACCGAGGTGATCACGCTCTGCACCGCGACAACGCCGCCGACCCAAACCCACACCTGCGGATGCGCGTCGCAAAAACCGTGCACCAGGCCCATAAGAACCAGCACAATGGCGACGGGGTACAAGGCATTGAGCATGGGCACCGAGAACATAAGGATCACGTCGAGGCCCACGTTGGAGAGCACGCACGAAAACGCTGCGAACACAAAGGCAAGAACCGCAAAGGGACGACGCATGGCCTCCTCGGAAGCCTCCGCTCCCCCTTCAACCACATACGTCTCGCAGAAGTAACGCGAGCAGCAGCTGATGAGGCCGATGCACACGTTCATGCAGGCGAGGAAAAAGATCGCAAAGACCACGACCGTGCCGACAAGGCCAAAGTGCATGGAGGCAGAGCGGGCAAGGATGGCGGCGCCATTGGTGGCATCGGGCATCACGGTGCTGAGCTGCGTGCCGGCAAGCGCCAGGCCGCAGTAGATGATGGCCATGAGCACGCCGGCGATCACGCCGGAGCGCGAAATCTCGAAGGCCACGCGCTTGTCATCGGTAACGCCCAGCTCGTGGATGGTCTCGGCGATGATAATTCCAAAGGCGAGCGACGCGAGCAGGTCCATGGTCTGGTAGCCGGTCAGAAAGCCCTGCACAGCAGCACCGGCATCGTAGGGAGCCTGAGGCGCGGCAGCCGGTCCCAGCGGCGAGATCACGGCGGCACCCACGACCAGCACGATGAGCGCAATGAGCGCGGGGCCCGTAATGCGACCGAGCACGCGCGTGATGACGCCCGGACGCAGCGTGAGCGCAAACGCGACGACAAAGAAGCCAACGGCAAACACCAGGCGCGCCGTGCCGAGTGAAACACCCTTGGGCAGAAGCGGCACCAGCATCTCGAAGGCCGTGGAGCTCGTGCGCGGAATGGCCAGGCACGGGCCGATGGCCAGATACACCGCCGCGACAAAGAACTCACCAAACTTGGGGTGCACGCGGCCGGCAAGCTCGCGCGCCGTTCCGGCAAGTGCCACGGCGATAAAACCCATGACGGGCAGGCCGATGGCGGCAATCAGAAAGCCGAGCATGGCGACCGGCGTGGCAGAACCTGCCTGCAGTGCCAGCAGCGGCGGAATAATGAGGTTGCCGGCGCCAAAGAGCATCGAGAACAGCGCAATGCCGACGGTAACGACATGATCGGAGCGTAGACCACGCGGGGCGGATGAGGCCATATGCACACCTTTCGGGTCGAAACGAAAACGGGACGGGCAAAAACACCCATCCCGCAAGTATAAACGGTCTAGTAGCTTTAGCAGGCTAAATCGCGCAAAGCGTCAATCGCGGTGTCGACTTCCTCGTCCGTGTTGAAATACCCAAACGAGAAGCGGACGACGCCCTGGCGCTCGGTCCCCAGCGCGCGGTGCATGAGCGGAGCGCAATGGGCGCCGGGGCGCGTCGCAATCCCCCACCCTTGCATGAGCGCGTCCGAAATCTCAGCCGAATCGATATCGCCTACGTTGAGCGACACGATCGCCGAGTGCGACGGCTGGTCAAAGGCGCCGTAGAGCTTGATCTCCGGGATTTCGCGCACGCCAGCGAGAAAGAGATCGGCCAGGGCGCGTTCGTGAGTCGCAATCGCTTCAACTCCACCCTGAGCCTCAATAAAATCAAGGCCGGCAGAAAGGCCGGCGATACCGTGGCCGTTGAGCGTGCCCGCCTCAAGGCGCGTGGGCCACTCAAGCGGCTGCAGTGGGTCGAAGCTGTGCACGCCCGTGCCGCCTATGGCCCACGGAGCCACGTCAATGCCCTCCGCCACGGCCAGGCCACCGGTGCCTTGAGGTCCCATGAGCCCCTTATGGCCGGTAAAGCACACCACGTCGAGCCCCATGGCCTGCATATCGATATGCGCCGTGCCGGCAGACTGCGAGGCATCGACGATCACAAGCGCACCTGCCGCATGGGCCATGGCCGCTACGCGCGCAATGTCGACCGCGTTGCCGGTCACGTTGGAGGCATGCGTCACCACCACGGCACGCGTGCCCGACGTGACCAGCCGCTCGAGCTCGTCGTAGTCGAGCACGCCGTTCGCGTCACAGCCCGCATACTCAACGGTCACACCCCGCTCCGCTGCCAGGCGGTTGAGCGGACGCAGCACCGAGTTGTGCTCGAGCACAGTCGTGACCACACGGTCGCCGGGGCGCACCACGCCATTGATGACGGTGTTGAGCGCCGCGGTTGAGTTGGACGTAAAGCACACATGGTCCGCCCTCGGGCAACCCAAAAGGCGCGCGAGCTTGGCACGGCAAGCGTGAATCGTACGAGCGGCATCGAGCGCACCCGACGTCGCGCCGCGTCCGGCATTGCCGAGCGAGCACATCGCCTGCGTCACGGCATCGATGACCGTCTGCGGCTTGCGCATGGTCGTCGCCGCGTTATCCAGGTAGATCATCGCACGACCTCCCACATATCAATCACAGTGAAAGCCTCGGTGGGAATGCCCGCTGCGGCAAGCTCGGCGCGCAGCAGCTCCTCATCGGCAGGCGACGCCTTCCACGCCAGACCGCAGCCGGCAGCGACCTCCCCGGGCACGGGAATCGTTCGCCCGGGAAGGCCGCGCTCGATGCACAAGGACTCGCAGCCCATGGCGGCCGCCGTGGTGGGAAACGTGATGACAAGCGCCGGGCGCTTCTCCCTCATGGCAACTCCAACCAATACGCTACGGGCGCACGACGCGCACAGCCTGCTCCATCTTCTCCACGATCACGTACATGTTGGTGACCTCGCCCACCGCGAGCTGGTCTTTAATGCCATAGTGGTCGAGGCAGGTACCGCAGGTAAGGATCTCGACGCCCTGCTCCGCCAGGCCCTTCAGGTCGTCGAGCACTGGCGAGCCCTCGACGGTGAGCTTGGCGCCGCCGTTGTAGAACAGCATGGTCGCGGGCAGTTCCTCCTGCTGCGTCACGGCAAAGATGAAGGCCTTCATGAGTTTGTGGCCCAGCTCGTCGTCGCCACGGCCCATGCAGTCGGTGTAGACGGAAATGACGAGCTTGCCCTTGCCGGCGCTTGCGTCGCAAAAAGCGGCACCGTCCTGCTCGGGGTCCACAACGGCCACGGCGCCAGAGGTCGCCACGGTCACGTGCCACTCGGCGTCAGAAACCTTCTCGACCGAGGCCGTGCAGCCCTTCTCCTGCGCCATCTTGGAGATGTTCTTGACGGCGGTCTCGTTATCGACCGAGGTCACGACAACGCCCTCGCCATCGAGCTGCTTCAGGGCTTTAAGCGTCTTGACGACGGGCAGCGGGCAGGCATCGCCCATGGCATTGACTTCAATTTTGGTAGACATAGTTACATCCTTTCAAAAGGGACCGCCCAGAACAGTAGGCAGTCGCATAAACGGTTTTCCTTAATGCACAACGTGGACGGCAGGACCGCCCAGCTCCGCCTCGCACACGCGCCCGACGACGGCCGCGATGCGCCCCTCGGCATCCAGGCGACGCGCAAGCTCATCCACATCCTTCGCGGGCGCCGCAATAAGCAAACCACCCGAAGTCTGCGGATCGTACAGCGCATCCAACATGCCCGGCTCCAGGTCATCGTCAGCCGTCACGCGCGGGCCAAAGAAGTCCTGGTTGCGGTAGGAGCCCGCGGGGATAATGCCCAGACGCGCCATGTCGAGCACTTGATCAAAGAGCGGCACCGCTCCCGACGCAAGCTCAATCTGCACGCCCGAGCCCTCGGCCATCTCGCATGCGTGCCCGATCAGGCCAAAGCCCGTAATGTCGGTACAGCCGTGAAGTTCGAGTCCCTCGGCCAGGCGAATCGGAGCCTCGTTGAGGGTGCGCATCGAGTCAAACATCGGACCAGCCTCGTCCTGCTCGATGAGCTCGCCCTTAATGGCCGTGGTGATGATGCCCGAGCCGATCGCCTTGGTCAGCAGCAACGCATCGCCCACGCGAGCACCGCTGTTGGCGAGCATGCGGTCGAGCGCGACAAACCCGCTCACGGACAGGCCGTACTTGGGCTCGTCGTCGTTGATGGTGTGGCCGCCCGCGATGGAGCAACCCGCCTCGACGCACTTGTCGGCGCCGCCCGCCAGAATCTGACCGGCAACCTCAACGCCCAGACAGCTCGGGATGCACAGCAAGTTCATGGCATGGCTCGGCCGCCCGCCCATGGCGTAGATGTCCGACAGTGAGTTGGACGCGGCAATCTGGCCAAACAGAAACGGGTCGTCGACCATCGGTGGAAAGAAGTCGATGGACTGCACGAGCCCCAGGTTCTCCCCTACGCGGAAGACGCTCGCATCGTCGGAGGTATCGAACCCCACGAGCAAGTTGTCGTTATGCACATTGGGTAAATCGCCCAGGACCTGGGCGAGGGCTCCGGGGCCCAACTTAGCGGCTCAACCGCTCGCGGCCGTCATGGACGTGAGCCTCATGGTGTCCTTAGCCATACGAACCCCCTTCCATCAAATCAACGACTTTAAGTATACGCCCCAGGCACGCTTCCCAAGAGACCGCCGACGGCTCGAACGTCGAAGGCGGCGCCGCAAGCGCCTGCGCGATAGCATCTGCCAGCGCGCGCTCAAACAGCGGAAGGTCGGCCGCCACGGGCGTGTCGACATCCGTCATACGCGGCGACGCCACCCACGTCACGGGAGCACCGGGAAGCATCGCCTCCATCCAGGGACGAACGCCGGGCAAATCGGTCGCCACAACTTTGCAGCCGCACGCGAGAGCCTCGATCGTCACGAGCGGCAGACCCTCGTAAAACGAAGGCAGCACAAAGACGTCGGAACTGCGGTAGGCACGCACGAGTTTATCGCTATCCAGGCGCCCCGCCAGCGTCACCGGCACATCCGAGGCCGCGGTCAAGCGCTCGATACGCGCGTACTCGGCATCGTCCCCGCGGCCGCCCACAAGTACCAAGCCAGATGGACGGACGCCATCGTCAATCGGCAATGACACAGCTCGAACCAGCGACTCGACGCCCTTTTTAAAGCAAATCTTGCCCACGTACACAAGCGATCCCGGCTGCCTCGCCACGCTTGCGTCGCGGCAGAAGACGCGATGGTCGTAGCCCGTCCCAATCACGTGGATACGATCGGCATCGACGCCGCACACCAGGCCAATCTGTTCAGCCTGCTCGGCATGGAGCGCAAAGACGGCATCGAGCCGACGAACCGCACGTACGATGCGATCGCGTTCGAGCGCATGCGAACGCAGCTGGCGAAGGTCGGTCGAATGGCACACGGCAACAACCGGAACGCCCCGGACGCACTCGCGCGCCAATGCGGTCACCAGATACAGGTGATGGCAAAGCACCAGATCGGGCCGAAACTCAGCCACCGCCCGATCGATTGCAGCAGCAAATGCCCGCTCAAATGCCTTGAGCATCGAAGGCGTCAGGTCACGATAGCGTGTGGAGGGATAGGGCATGACATCGGACATACCGCAGATGGGAAACGGCAGCTCGGGTGACTCGAACGGTACGGCAAACACGGCAGCACGCCGGTCCAGCTCGCCTTGGGTATCACCCGGTGCCGCGCCGCAAAGCACGGCGGCGCGATGCCCCGTCTCGATCTGCTCGCGCACAAGCGCGGCAAGGTAGGTGCCACTGCCGGTGCTATCTGGTTTTTGTGCCGAGATATTGAGGATGCGCATGTCGCGGTACACCCCTAGGCCAAGGCGGCGGCACGGACAGCCGCGCCGATCGCTCCGGCAAAGCGAGCCTGGGGCGAGGTGGTCACCGGCGACCCCAGTAGCTCGCCCAACCGCTCCACCACGAAGGCGTTCTCGCACAGGCCACCGGTCAGGTAGCACGGGGCGCCCGCGGCCTGCCCGGCCATGGTCGCCACGCGCGAGACCACGCTGTCGATCACGCCACGCGCAATGTTCTCGCGCGGCTCACCGCGACCGATCAGGCTGATGACCTCGCTTTCGGCAAACACGGTGCACATGCTGCTGATCTTGGTGGGCTCGCCGGAACGCGCCAGGTCGGCCATCTGCTGCTGGGAAATGCCCAGGCGGTCGGCCATGATCTCCAAAAAGCGCCCCGTGCCGGCGGCACACTTGTCGTTCATGGCAAACTTGGACACGCGGCCGCCTTTAAGCTGAATGACCTTGGTGTCCTGGCCGCCCACGTCAATCACCGTGCCGTGGTCGCCAAACAGGCACACGGCACCGGTGCCGTGGCAGGAGATCTCGGTCACGACCTTGTGTGCATAGGGCACGGCGACACGACCGTAGCCGGTCGCGACCACGCGCACGTCGTCGGCAGCCACGTCATAACCCGCCGCTGCCAGTGCCTTGCGCAGCCGCTCGGAAGCATCGACCGAGGAGAACCCGGTTGGCTGCACGCACGTCCACGCCACCGAACCCTCTCCATCGACCACAGCAGCCTTAGCCGCCGTAGACCCGATATCGATCCCGATCCCTATCATGGCTCTCTCCCAATCTAAACATCATAGACAGTGGCGCGTTCAGGCGCCTTAGCTCTAGGTTTCTCAGGTGCCGGAGATTGCCCCGAAAGAGGAGCGCAGCGTACTTTGGGGTACGCAAGCAACGGTTTGAGGGGCAAGATCCGGTGCCTGAGGAAGCTAAAGGGTTTCGATGAAGGCAGCGATGCGGGTCTCGATCTGGCCCATGTCGCCGTTGCTGTAGTCGGTCTCGATCTTCATGTACGGAATACCCGCACCCTCAACGGCCTCCTGCATGCGCGTGCTCTCAACGTTAAAGGTATGGCACGCCTGTAGCACGCTCTCTACCACGCCATCGACATGATACTTCTCGCACATGGCCAGCGTGTTTTCCATACGACCGTCGTTGGGCGTCATGACCGAGCAGTTGATATCCAGGTAGCGGTCGGCGATGGCGCGCAGGATGTCGGGAGCCTCCGGATCGATCATCATGGCCGCCGTGCGCTCGCCCGAGCAGTCGTCCATGCACACGACCACACCGCCGTTGGACTCGATGGTGCGACCGATCTTATTGATCACGCCACCCACCGGGCAGCCGGTAATCAGAACGCGCTTGGCATCCGCCGCGACCGGGCGCTCGCCCGCGTCGTAGGCCTCGCGCAGCTTGGCGACCTTTTGCTCCAGCTGCTGCGTATAGGCCTCGATATCAAAGCTGAACGTGCCGGCAAACATGGTGCTCATCAGGTCGACGCCGCTCATGGCCGCAGGCTGGTTGGCCTGCAGCGCAAACATCTCGAGCTGCGCCGCACGCAGACGGTTGCGACGACGGACGGCAGCGCGCAGGTCGTCATCGGTGATCGTAATACCGTAGAAGTTCTCAAGCTCCTCCTTGAGCAGGCGGCACTCCTCGTACCAGCCTTCGCGCTCGTAGGCGCGATCGCGACCCTGCGGAAGATGCAGAATGTGCGTGCGCTTGAGCTCGTTGAGTAGCTCGTACATCTTCTTCTTGCCGTCGCAGGTGGTCTCGCCGATGATCATGTCGCTAAAGTACGTAAACGGGCACTTTTGCGAGTAGGCAAAACCGTACGTCGACTTGATGAGCGGGCAGAGGTTTGCCGGCAGCACCTTCTCGGCCTCAGGAATCACCTCATCGGATGTGCCGCACAAGGCCACACTTGCGGCCCCGGCGGCATCGATAATCTCGAGCGGCGTATAGCTGCACAAAAAGCCGACCAGGCGATTACCCGCCTGTTTGTAATCCTTGACGCGAATAAACGCTGCCTTGCGTTGCTCATTGAACTCCTCAAACGTGCGCGGCAACGGCTGTTCCTCGATTTCGGCCATAGTAGTTCCCCTCTCTTGCGCCGATATACCGACAATTAAACAACAGACCCACGCCATACCCAAAAGGAAGCATCCTCTAGGGAATAGCGTCGATAAGCTCCTGCGTATACGGATCGCTCGGGTGCGCGATCACGTCCTCGGCCGTGCCTTCCTCGACAAGACGACCGTGGTATAGCACGCCAATCCGGTCGGACATATGCCGAACCACACGCATATCATGCGTGATAAACAGCAGCGCCACGCCCGTCGTGCGCTGCAGGTCGCGAAGCAAGTTGAGCACTTGGGCCTGAACGGACACGTCAAGCGCCGAGACTGGCTCGTCGCATACCACAAGGCGCGGCTCGCAAATAAGCGCCCGTGCCAGATTGAGTCGCTGACGCTGTCCCCCCGAAAGGTCATGCGGATAGCGGTCGTAATGCTCTGCCAGAAGGCCGACCGAGGCCAGGGCCGAGAGCGCGCGCTCATGGCGCTCATCCGCATCGCGCACGCCGGCGATAATCAGCGGCTCCTCCAAAATGCGGCCGACACGGTTGCGCGGGTCAAAAGCCGTAGAGCTATCCTGGAATACCAGCTGGATCTCACGGCGAAACGGCTTGCGTTCGCGCTCCGACATCGTGGCGAGGTCGTGCCCGCGATAGACAATCGAGCCGGAATCCGCACGCTCGAGACCACAAATCAGGCGTCCAGTCGTCGACTTGCCCGATCCGGATTCGCCAACCAGGCCATAGACCTCGCCCGGTGCGATCTCAAACGACAGATCGTCCACGGCGGTAAAGGCCTGACGCTTAAAACCTGAGCCCGGCATGGGATAGGCTTTAGTCAGATGTGAGACCCTAAGCAGGGCTTCGCTATCAACAGCCATGGCACTCCCCTTTCTCGACAAGCCAGCATTTAGAGCGGTCACACGCATTCACGGCAAACAGCGGAGGCTCCTGCGCGCGGCAGCGCTCGTCCGCCCGGGCGCAACGAGGCGCAAAGCGGCATCCACAGGGTATTGCCGTAAGCGGCGGCACTGTGCCCGGAATATCCGCCAACGTGTCAACTCGCTCGCCTTCGAGCGGCGGAATGCTCGCGATGAGCCCCTGGGCATATGGGTGGCTCGGGCGCTCCATAAGGCCGCAGGCATCAATCTCTTCTACGATTTGGCCCAGATACATGACGTGCACGCGCGAGCAGATGCTCGTGACGACGCCCAAATCATGGCTGATAAAAAGCACCGCCATGCCCTCGGAACTGTTAAGGTCGCGCAGGAGATCCAAAATCTGTTTTTGAGTCGTCGTGTCGAGTGCCGTGGTGGGCTCATCGGCAATCAGCAGTCGCGGATGACCGGCAAGCGCCATGGCGATCATCACGCGCTGGCGCATACCGCCGCTAAAATCGCCCGGATACATGTCGAAGCGGGCCGCGGCATCTCGAATTCCCACACGCTCCAACAGCGATAGAGCCTCGTTGCGGGCTTCGCGTCGGCTCACCTTACGGTGGGCCCGCACGGCCTCGACGACCTGTGCCCCGACCGTCATGACGGGGTTAAGCGAGCTCAAAGGGTCCTGGAAAATCATGGCGATATCGCAGCCGCGCACCTCGCGCATGCGCTTGAGCGGGCGTGCGAGCAGATCCTCGCCATCAAACACAATCTGGCCCTCGTAGGCCATCTTCTGTTCATGCTCCAAGAGGCGCATGACACTCTGGGCAAACACCGACTTACCGCAGCCGGACTCGCCGACAACACCAACGATCTCGCCGGCATCGATATGTAGGTTGAGTTTGTTGACGGCTTCCAGTGCGTTGCCATCGCGGCCCACAAACGAGATGCAGAGGTCGCGCACGTCCAAAAGATGCTGAGCCATGGACTAGTCCTCCTTGGTCTTGGGGTCGAGGGCGTCGCGCAGGCCGTCGCCGGCCAGATTGAGCGAAAGCACGCTCGCGATGATGGCGATAGCCGGGAAGAAGATCATCCACCAGGCTTTGCGCATCACGTTCTTGCCCGCCTGCAGGATGTTCCCCCAGCTGGCGTCGGGCGCTTTGATGCCCAGGCCCAGAAACGAGAGGGCGGCCTCCGAGAGCACGGCCTCGGCAAAGACGAAGGTCGCCTGCACCAGGAAGGGCGCCATAACGTTGGGCACGATATGAAGCCACACGATGCGCGCGGTCGAGGCGCCCTGCACGCGTAGGGCCTCCACAAAGGGCTCCTCCTTGACCACCATCGCACGCGAGCGCACGATGCGCGCCATGCTGGGCGTATAGACGATGGAGAGCGCGATGATGACGTTCCACACGCTCGCCCCCATCATCGCCATGAGCGCGATGGCCAGCAGCACGCCCGGAATGGACATAAGGCCGTCGCAGATGCGCATGAGAATATGATCGAGTCTCTCGTTGTAGCACGCATAGGCGCCGATCACCAAGCCGAGCACACTCGTCGCGAGCGTGACGGCAATGCCAACACCAAGCGACACGCGCGCGCCCGCGATGACGCGGGCAAGCAGGTCGCGGCCAAAGTCATCGCAGCCAAAGGGATGCGCGGGCGAAGGTGCCGAAAGTCGCAACGCCATCTCCTGTGCATTGGGATCAACCGTCCACACCAGCGGACCGATGAGCGCGATCAGCGCAATCGCCAGGAAAATGCAACCGCCGACCACAAACCCCTTGTTGGCAAGAGCCTTCTTAAAGTTTGCCATCATGCATCGCCCCATTTGCGAGCGCGCGGGTCAAAAGCGCCGTAGGCAAGGTCGACGGCCAGATTGATCACCGAATTCAACAAGGCGATGACCAACAGCACGCCCTGAATCACCGGATAGTCGCGACGCTCGATAGAGCTCGTGACTAGCTGGCCCAAACCGGGGATGTTAAAAATGGCCTCAGTCACCACGGCGCCCGTAATCAGGGCGCCAAAAGAATAGCCGACCGATGTGAGAATCGGCAGCGCTGCGTTGCGCAGGGCATGGGCTAGCACCACGCGAACCTCGGAGACGCCCTTGGCACGCGCCGTCTTGACGCAGTCAAGCTGCATGGCCTCGATAACGCTCGAACGGGTCATGCGCATGAGCAGGGCCGCCTGCACGCATCCAAGCGATATGGCCGGCAACGCAAGATAGCGTAAATGGCTGAACCAGCCCTTCGACAGCGGCGCATAGCCGGCCACCGGGAACACGCGCAACGTGACGGCAAACAGCCACATAAGCATGAGCGCCATCAAAAAGCCGGGTATCGCCACGCCCAAAAGAGCAACGACACGCAAGACCGCGTCGGTGCGCGACCCATGTTTGAGGGCAGCGACGACGCCGCAGGGCAGCGCAATCAGCAGCGCGATGAGCTGTGCCAGAAGCGCGAGCGATAGCGTGGGGCCAAAGTGCTCGGCGATCGCCTGCGTGACGGGCTGGCGCATAAAATACGAATCGCCCAGGTCGCCGGTAAGTACGCCGCCCATCCACTCAACGTAGCGCTGCGGCAGCGGCTCGTTGAGTCCCAGGCTATCGTTGACGCGCTCGATCTGGTCGGCCGAAGCCTCCATGCCGAGCATCGAAGAGGCCGGGTCACCCGGTGTGAGGTAGATAATCAAAAACACGACGACCGAGATGATGAGCATCACCGGAACCATCGCGCCTATACGTTTGAGCGTGTACTTCAACATGCGAGGCGTCTATTTCCCCTCTGAACGTGGACAGGGCGTGGCGGCCACAGGGGACCAGACCCCTCCAGCCGCCACACCATCTATTGCATTACTCCGGACGCTTGGCGTTCCAGATGATGGCGCCGTCGAGCACCTCGACGTCCTCGACGTCTGCCTGGGTGCCCGTGATGGAAGCGTAGTGGCAAAGCGGCTCGATGACGGCGATCTCATAGAGGCGCTCCTGAGCCTCGGCCCACTTCTTGGCCGCGGTGTCGGTGTCCTTGGCGGTGCGGGTCTCGGCCACGAGCTTGAGCGCCTTCTCGTCGGACAGGCCATAGAAGGCCTTGGAGACCGAGAGGGACTGGGCCGGGATGGGCTTGTAGTTGGTGGAGGCCACAAAGAGGTCCCACTGCTCGGGCTTGCTGGAGCGGATGTCCATGAAGGTCGCGAACTCGTAGCTGTCGACCTCGGCGGTGAAGCCGGCCTTCTCGAGCTGCTCCTGCAGCGCGACGGTGGCGTTGTACATATCCTTGTAGTCGGGGGTGGTCAGCAACTTAACCGTCTCACCGGCATAGGAGGTCTTGGCCAGGGCCTTCTTGGCGGCCTTGGCGTCGGCCTGGTTGAAGTACTTCTTGCCCGCGTCAGTCGCCCACTGAGCGTTCTCGGGGTTGCCAAGGTTGGGATCGATGTTAAAGAGCTCTTTCTCGCCATAGGCGGCAAGAGCGGCCGCCTCGCAGTCGATAGCCATGAGGGCGCACTTGCGGATCTCCTCGTCGGCGAAGATGCCCTCGTTCATGTTGAGGAAGGCGGTCAGAACGCCGGCGTTATGGGTGTAGAGCTTGACGTCGTCGTTGCCGTCGAAGTCGTGGTAGTTCTCGGTGGGGATCTCGCCAGCGATATCGTACTCGCCGGTCTCAAACCCGCTCACGCGCGTGGAGGCCTCGGTCACGAACTGATAGTAGATGTCCTTGGTGGGCGCGGAGACCTTGCCGGTGTAGCCCGAAGCCTTGCCGTGAGCGGCGACATAGTCTTCGTAGCGGGTGAGATGGACGTACTGGTCCTGCTTCCACTCCACAAACTTGTAGGCACCGGTACCCACATACTCGGTCACGCCGGTATCGCCCGCGGCCTCGATGACCTCGGAGGGGAAGATGCCCGGATACTGGGAGTGGTTGCCCAGGATGATCAGAAAGTCGACGGCGGGCTCGGTCAGCGTGCAGGTGACCTCGTGGTCGCCCGAGGCGGCAAAGGTGGCGCCGGGCAGCAGGCTCGCGGCGCGGTCGTTGACGGTGAGCCAGCGGTTCATCGAGGCCACGACGTCCTCGGAGCCAAACTCCTTGCCGTTGTGGAAGGTGACGCCCTCGCGCAGTTTGATGGTGTAGGTCAGGCCGTCGTCGGAGACCTCATAGCCCTTGGCCAGCACGGGCTGGGGCTCGTAGTCGCTATCGAGGCCAAAGAGCGGCTCGACGACGTTGCAGATGATGTCCATGGTCACAAGCGACGACGTGGTGTGCGGATCGAGACCGTCCGGGCTCGCCGGTAACGCGATCTGCAGCTCGTCGCGATACTCCACATCCTGGCCGGAGGCAGCGGCGCTACCGCTCTCGGCGCCCGAACCGCCGCAACCGGTGAGGCCGAGGCCCGCCATGACGCACAGGGCAGCGGAGCCGGTCAGAAAACCGCGACGGGAAACGCCCGCCTTGAAAAGGTCGTTGTTCATTGAGTTCCTTTCGTGTCTGAACAAACGGATAGAATCTGCCGGGACGGCAGAAATCCCCGCCCCGGCAGCTATGCGAAGCCAATCGGCGCCCTGCGGTGCATCCGGACACCAACCGGCATGACAACAGAGAAATCCCTATTGCGTGGATAGGAACACCCGGCGGCGCAGCTTGGCGCAGGTGCGGCTAAATCGTCTCGAGGAAGGCCTCGATGCGGGTCTGGAGCTGGCCGGCATCCTCGCCGGCATAATCCGTGGTGATATGCATAAACGGAATGCCCGCCTCCTCGGCGGCCTTCTCCACGGCAAACGACTCCATCTCGTAGAGCGTGCAGAACTGCAGGGCCACGTCGACGATGCCGTCGGCATGCAGGTCCTTGGCCATCTGGACAATGTCCTTCATACGCTGGTCGTTGGGCGTAAAGACAGCACAGTTGATCTTGAAGTAGCGCTCGGCGATGGCGTCGAGCATCTCGTCGACCGTCTCGCCGGACTCGTCGACCAGGTCCTTGTAGTAGCGCGAACCCGTGCAGGACTCCTCGCCCACCACGACGCCGCCGGCCTTCTCGATGAGGTTGAACAGCTTCCAGTTGGGCACGGCCATGGGCGTGCCGGTGTACAGGATGCGCTTGGTCCCCTTGGGCGCCACGCCCTCGCCGGTCTCAACACGCTGCTCGCACTCAGCCGCCATATCGTTAATGGCTCCGGTCAGACGCGGCGTGTCGTCCATAAAGGCTGCCTGCACGGTCAGCAGGCTATCGAGACCGCTGATAGGCGCCGGGTCGGCAGCGCGGGTCGCAGCCAGACGCTGCAGGGCGCGACGCTTCTCATTGACGGCGTGGATGGCGGCCTTCAGACGCTCGGGCGTAATCTTGACGCCACACTCTTCCTCGATCTTGGCGGCGAGCTTCTTGACCTCGGCCTTCCAGGTCACGAGCGTCGACTCGTCGTGTAGGTTGGGAATATCCATGACGTACATGTTCTTTTGCGTGGCAAAGAACTCGTAGGCCTTCTTCTTGCCATCGCAGGTGTTCTCGCCCACCACCAGGTCGCTCGACTCGATGTAGGGGCAGACCTCGCCCAGCTTAAAGCCGGCAAAGCTCTTAATGAGCGGGCAGGTGTTGCGCGGCAAGTGCTCCTCGACCTTGTCCGTTGCCCAATCGGCACCCGAGCACAGGCCCACGGGAATGCCGTCACAGGCAAGTACGATCTCCTCGGGCACGTAGACGCAGAAGCTGCCCACGATCTTGGTGGCCTCGCCGGCCTCCTTCTTGTCGAGCATCTCCTTAATACGGCCGCTGTGGATGTTGGTGGCGACAAAATCCAGGTAGGACGTGGACTTGGGGCGATTGTTCTGCGTCAGGAACATATCGCCGTACATCTGGCCCACGGCGCCCAGCAGCATGTCGTGGTCGGCAAGATTCATGCCGAGGCTCTCCCACATCGGATGGAAATCAAATTCTTCAGCCATGACGGTTCCCCTCTCGAACCAAAAATGAATAGCTACGGTATTGCTGCACGGTGGGTGGCGAAAACCCAGCCGCGCCTAAACCCGGAATTTTGGGGAACCTGCTTTGCAGCTGATTATTTAGTTGTGCGTCGTCTCTCCCGGAGCCGTGAACATACCTGCTCATATGCGGCTCCGAGCCATGTATAGGGCGCGCGCGGCAACGCGGCGAATGTATGTCGTCTGCGGCATATGCGCACCCTCCTTTACAAGTTAAGGTCAACTATATCAACGGTCGTCGACCATGCGAACACCGTTGACATTCGTACGACAGCGTCGTGTGCCGTCGTTTAATAAATAATTATCTATGTTGATAAGAGTTTTTCATCCATCATTCGACGAACGGCAAGACAAAGCCGCCGAGGCTTATATCCCCGACGGCATTACCCGGCGCTATCGACAAACCAAATGGATCCTGCTGGCATCAAAATGCATGCGCAGCGTCTCGCCTGCTTGCGGCAGCTCGTCGACAGGCACGCCCACCTTGTTGACCTTCCACTGCAGACGTGTGGGCGCATCGACGCGCGGCACGTCCAGCAGCACCAGCCGCTCAAAGCGCGAATCGCTCACACGGGCCACGTGCAAATCATAGCTGTTGCGGCCCCGCTCCGCGCGATTGTCAACATGGAAGTAGCTTGCGCGAATGCCCAGGTACGCCACATCATCGGGAACCTCGCGACCCACGTTAAAGGTCATGCCCCAGTCGAGGGCCTCAACTTCTTCGTCGCCGATCTTGCGCGCCCGGCTTGTGTTCTTGCAGCCCGTCAAGCGCAGCGCCGCCAGCGTCTGCGGGCGGCGGACCACGTCCTCGACGGAGCCGATCTCCTCGACATGCCCGTCGTGCATCACGCAGATGCGCTGGCAGAGGCGGCATGCTTCGTCGATGTCGTGGCTCACATAGAGCACGGTACGGTTGCACACATCGAACAGGTCGAGCATATTCTGCTCGAGGGCACTCTTAAGATAGGAATCGAGTGCGCTCATGGGCTCGTCGAACATAAAAATGCCCGGGTGTGCCGCCACCATGCGCGCAAGCGCCACACGTTGCTGCTGGCCGCCCGAGAGGCGCGCGGGATAACGGTCGGCGAAATCGGCCAGGCCAAAAATGCCCAGGTAGCGCTCGGCAAGTTTTTTACGCGCCGCGGCGTCGCCCGCATCCTTTACGCCGGCGCATACGTTATCGGCCACCGTCATGTTGGGAAACAGCTGATAGTTTTGGAACAACAGGGCGCATTTTCGCTCCTGGGGGGACAGGTTGATGCCCGCCGCCGAGTCAAAAAAGGTCACGCCGTTGACGGCGATCTTGCCCTCGTCGGGCGTCTCCACGCCAGCGATGCAGCGCAGCGTACAGCTCTTGCCGCAACCCGAGGCGCCCAGCAGCGCCACGCGCTCCTCGCCGGCCTCAAGCTGCATGTCGAGCATAAACCCGGGATAACGTTTCTTAATATCCAAAACGAGCGACATAGCTTATCGACCTCCCTGCGGCGCCGCATCATCGCGCATAAGCTCGACCAGCGCCTCGCGATCGATACGCAGGGCATCGCCGCCCGCCGGGTCGAGCGAATCGCCCTGCCCGACGAGCTCCTTGGCCTGCTTGCGCTCCGCACGGGAGAGACCGCGCTCGCGATACTTTTGCGAATGCGCCGTGTACATGTTGATGAATAGAATGACCAGGAAGCTGAACACAATTACGACCACGACCCAAAAGAGGGCCACCGACGTATTGCCGCCCATCCACTCAAAATAGATGGCGATGGGAATGGTCTGCGTAATACCGGCGTAGTTGCCCGCAAAGAACAGGGTGCAGCCAAACTCGCCCATTGCGCGGGCAAAGGCGAGCACCGTGCCGGCGGCAATCGAGGGCCAGCCAAGCGGCATCATAAGCTTGGTGAAGATGCGACGCTCGGACCAGCCCAGCGTGCGCGCCGCATCGAGCATCTGTGTGTCGAGGCTCTCGAAGGCTCCGAGCGCCGTACGATAGACGAGCGGGAACGACACCACCACGGCAGAGATCACCGCCGCCGGCCACGTAAAGACAATCGAGATGCCGTGAGCGATCAGCCACTGGCCCACCCCGGTCGAGCGGCCAAACAGCATGAGGAGCAGAAAGCCGCAGACCGTGGGCGGCAGCACCATAGGAATCGTAAAAACCGAATCGAACAAGCCCTTGATGCGGCTCGAGGTACCCATAGTCTTCCACGCGGCGAACAGGCCCAGCGCAAAGGAGATCAGCAGGGCAAGGCCGCTCGTTTTTATGGACACCCAAAACGGGCGATAGTCGATGCCGCCCAATAAGGAAGCCAGAGAGGTCAAGGGCCCCTGCTCATCCCGCAACACGACAGACGATGCTTCTACCATTTGAGCGCTATCAAGCCAACGCGCGCCGCCTTTGGCATCACCCGAGGCTGATGCAATCACCACATAGCGGTCCCCATCCGCACCGCGCTCGTCAAAGCCATAGGTATACCCGCCGGCATCAAACGTTGTTTCCGCCGTGACATACCAAGGAAGATCCACGTCCCCTAGCTGCGCACCTCCCATGCAGTTTGCACTGTCGAGCTCACAGACGAGGGCCTTGAGACCCGATACGCACTCGTTGTCCTGCGGATCCAATCCGAACTTCTCGACCGCCTTGGGCGATATCCACACCACAACGCGATCGGCAGCAGGCGCCACTACAAGATCCACGTCCTCGTCAACGGGAAACCGGTAGCCCTCAGGCTGGCCCTCCATGGCACGAGCGGCCCCCTTGGCCAACCGCTCAAAACCCTCGATCCCATAGGAAAGCCCATGAGCGGTCGCAGCGTTCTGGGCCCCGTCCTCAGCGTCCCCAGCAAACGCAAATCCCGGCACCCAGCAAAGCGCGAAGGTCAAAGCACAGGCGACAAGCATGCGGAATCTATTAAGCACAAAAAGCTCCAAGCGAATACAAGAACGGAGTGAAACACAAAACGATGGAATTATCGCGCCAAGCCGCACTACGCGGAAAGCTCAAAGCCGTACTTGGCCCAAATCTTCTGAGCCTTCTTGTTGGTCAGACAGAAGTCGATGAACGCCTTGGCTTCGTCGGCGTGCTCGGAGCTCTCGGCAACGGCACCCGGATACACGATGGGCTTGTGCGAATCCTCGGGACACACGAAGGCCTCCTCGATGCCGTCGTAGCGGAAGATATCGGAGCTGTAGACAAAGCCGGCCACGCAGTCGCCCGTGGACACATAGGCGGCGGCGGTACCAACTTTGTCGGCCAGGGCCACCTTGTCGGCGATCTCGGGCGCATACTCGCCGTCGTCGCCCTCGGTGCCGGTGTAGAGGCCCACGGAAGCCAGCGCCTGGTTGGCGTACTTGCCGGCGGGGACGGTCTTGGCATCGCCGATGGCAATCTTGCCGTCCAGGTTCGCGACGTCGGCGATGGCCTCGATCTTGGTGTCGGAGCCCTCAGCGCGAATAATCACGAGGTCGTTGACGAACATGTCCTCACGCGTATCAGCGTCGACGAGCTCGGCGGTCTCAGCGTCATCCATGGTGCCCTTGGAAGCGGTGATGAGCACGTCGACGGCGGCACCGGCGCGCATCTGCTCGACAAGGTCGCCGGAGGCCTTAAACTGCGTATCGGCAAAGGTGGTGCCGGTCTGGTCGGTGTAGAGCTCCTGGACCTCGGGAAGGGCCTTCTCGAGGGAGTTAGCAGCAAAGACCTGCAGCTCGACGGTTTCCTTCTTGGAAGAGGCCTTGGCGGAGCCGGCATCGGATCCGGCCGGCTCGGACGTCTTGCTGCCCGAGCAACCGGCAAGACCAAGGCCGGCAGCGGCGACAGCAGAAAGTGAGACGAATCCGCGGCGAGAAACCAAATCGAACATATTCAACCCTTTCGGACCTTGTGCCCGGGTACCCCACCGCGGGCTTTAATCTGCAACCAGATTATACTTCTGCGCGAATAATGTTAGTGAGAAATTATTCTCGCCAGAGAATATAGTTTCGAGTTAGCGTGCACCTCGGCGTCGCTTCGGCGGAAAACAAAGGCGGAGCAGCCGTTTAGGTCGCCCCGCCGCAGGTAAACCGCTTAGTTGGTATGTCCGCCGCCCGCTGTCATCTGAGCTGCGTGCTCCAGCTGATCTGCTATGGCCTCCCAGCTTTCGCGGGCGGCCTTCGTAGAACCGGGAAAGTTTACGACAAGTGTATGACCTCGTTGCATGCAAATAGCGCGCGAGAGCATGGCGCGGCGTGTCTTGGTCATGGAGTACGCACGGATCGCCTCGGCAATACCCGGCACATCGCGGTCGCAGACGGCACGCGTCGCCTCGGGCGTCACATCGCGCATCGAAAGCCCCGTGCCGCCGCAGGTGAGCACGACATTGGCGTGACACTCATCGGCGGCCTCCACGATGGCATCACCAATCTCGCTGACGTCGTCGCGCACGACCACATGTGAGGCGACCGTCCAGCCCTGTGCCTCGATAAGCTCCTCGAGTGCGGCCCCAGCCTCGTCCTGGGCAAGGTCGCGCGTATCCGAGCACGTCACGATCGAAATCTTCAACTCCATAGCGATCCTCCTATAGCACCGTTCCCTCAGGCAGGTCGACACGCACGACATCCACGACGTCGCCCGCCGCAAGGTCGCACGGTCCTTCGTCAATACGCAACAGGCAGTTCGCACGCTGCATAGTTCCAAGCAGCGCCGAATTCTGTGTCTTAGCCTCGGTCACCAACAGCTCACCGGTCTCGGGGTCGCGCAAAACCGTGGCGCGATCGAAGAAGCGGCGATGCTGTCGCTTTTTCACGCCATGTGTGAGCGTCGCCTGCTGCACGGGACGCACGCCCTCGGCAAAGCCGCGCATCTTGCGGATCGCCGGACGGGCAAGCATCTCAAAGCCTACATACGCCGCGGCCGGATTGCCTGAAAGCCCTAGGTAGGGCTTACCCCCGAGCAAGCCAAACGTGATGGCCTTGCCCGGACGCATCGAGATGCGGTCAAACAGCACCTCGCCCTCGCGCCGGACGAGCGCCGTCACATAGTCGTAATCGCCCGCCGAGGCGCCACCGCTCGTAATGACAAAATCGCACTCTCGCGTGGCGCGATGTACCAGCTCGGCAATCGCCTGCTCATCATCGGGCGCGATGCCGTAGAACACGGGCTCGGCGCCGGCATCGAGTGCCTCGGCCATCAGCGCCGAGGAGTTGGAATCGCGAATCTGACCACGCGCCGGTACCTTACTCGGTGCGACCAGTTCCGTGCCCAGCGAGATGATGCCCACACGCGGGGCAGCGTGCACCTTCACGTTCGCATACCCGGCGCTCGCCAGCAGGCCGGCGCCGGCCGGAGCCACAACCTCGCCAGCGCGCATCACGACGTCGCCGGCATGGGCTTCCTCAGCAGCCGAGCGAACGTTCTCCCCCACCTTGGCCGGCGCCGAGAAGCGAACGTGCGAACCCTCGTTGCCATCGCCGTCGAGCACATCGACGATCTCGTACTTCACCACGGCATCGGCACCTTCGGGTACCGGCGCGCCCGTCATGATGCGGACCGTCTCGCCCGCGCCGATTGCGCCCTCAAACACATTGCCCGCGGCCTCGTGTCCGATAACGTCGAGCGTCACCGGCGCCTCGCCAGATGCCTGCGCCAAGTCCGCCGAGCGCACGGCATATCCGTCCATAGCGCTGTTGGCAAACGGCGAGATGTCGATATCGGCCACCGCGTCCTCGGCCAAGGGAAAACCAGCCGCCTGCCACACGGGAATCTCGACGAGATCGGACGGAGCAACGTGCGACAAAACAATCGACTGCGCGTCCTCCAGCGGAATGAGTTTCTCTGCCATATGCACCTCTTAATGCCACGGCGCACAACAGGGGCGCCGATTCTTTATGCTTGTCTCAGTATAATCCCCCGATGCACGGCCGCGACTCGGTCTGTACCCGCAAATACACCTGTCGGTTGCAGGCCGCGAAACAGAATGGAAACCAACCCACCGGCTCGTCGCGTTTACCGCGTTTTATAATGCTTGCGTTGCAACCTAAAAGAGGAACGTATGGCTCATAACGACAAAACCGAAAGCGCAAACGAAACGCAGGATCATTCCCAGCCGCTCGACGACGGCGGCTTTTTCTCCCTGAACGACGTCATCACGGCAGGCAGGCATCAGATCACCCGCTCCGAGCAGCTCTTGGCTGCCGACACGCGCCGCAACGCCCGCAACCTACTCGCGAGCGCTAAGTTGCTCGTACTCGTCGTCATCGTCTCGCTCGCCATGGGCGTTGCCGCTTGGGCGTTTTTGGCCTCGTTGAATATCGCGACCGACTATCGCGAGCACCATGTGTGGGTCTACGCCTTGCTTCCCGTTGTGGGCGTTGCTACCGCATGGGTGTACAAAAACCACGGTCTTGCCGCCAAGCGTGGCAACAACCTGGTCATCGACTCCGCTCTGGGCACACGCCTCATCCATATGCGCATGGCCGTCCTCACGTTTGTGTGCTCCACGCTCACGCACCTAACGGGCGGATCGGCCGGTCGCGAGGGAGCCGCGGTGCAGATTGGCGGCACCATCGCCAGCAACATCTCGAGCCTCGCCCACCTCAAAAAGCATGACCACCACGACCTCATGCTCGCCGGCATCTCGTCGGCCTTTGGCGCCGTATTCGGCTCGCCCCTTGCCGGAGCTTTCTTTGGCATGGAGATGTGCTTTATCGGCAAGATCGACTACACGGCGGGCATCTACTGCCTGGTCGCCTCATTTACCGGCTACTTTACATCACTCGCCCTAGGTACCGAGTACGAGGCGAATGTTATCGCCAGCGTTCCCGCTATGACGCCCAAAACGGTCGTCATCGTTGTTATCAGCGCAATTATCTTCGGTCTGACGGCACGCCTCTTTGCCTGGTCGGTTCGAACCGTCAAGAGCCTGTACGGTCGCTTTATCACCAATTACCTCGTTCGCGCACTCATCGGCGCACTCGTGGTTTTGGCCGCCTATGCCCTTCTCGACGCTTGGAACTACGCCGGCCTTTCCACGTGGCTTTCCGGCGCCGGATTTGCCGGCAACACCACCCTGGCGGACGCAGCCATCAAGTTGGTCGTCACAGCGCTCACCCTGGGCGCCGGCTTCCAAGGCGGCGAGGTCACGCCCCTGTTTGGTATCGGTGCGGCGCTCGGCGGCTGGATCGGTTGCCTCGTCGGAATCGACCCCAGCTTTCTGGCGGCGCTGGGCATGCTCGGCGTGTTCTGCGCCGGCCTCAACGTGCCCATCACCACCTGTATGATGGCCATCGACCTGTTCCACGGCACGGCAGCCGGGTTCTTTGTCATCGTGGCCTTTATCAGCTACCTAACCGCCGGACACCGCGGCGTGTACCCCGCCCAGCGCATCATCTCGCCCAAGCGCCGTTCGCTTATTGTGGATGAGGGCGGTACGGTAGCGGATGCTATCGAGCGCCACAACGACCTGATAGAGTAGACGTAAGTATTCGACGTGCAGCCACAATCGGGGGCAATTCGACCTGAGCGCGACCGCACCGTCACGTCATACGCCGGGAGTCGCCCCATGCACGCAACTAATTTTGGTCGCACGCTCATCATCGCCAACCCAGCAGCCCAATCGGGTGCGGCGCACGAAGTTGCCGAGCGCCTGCAACGCTTTTTGGATATGACCGCGCGAGCATCCCAGTTTGACCTGGTGCTGACCGAGCGCATGGGACACGCCAAGGAGCTGGCCGCACAGGCTCAGGGCTATCGCACCGTTATCGCCCTTGGCGGCGACGGCGTGATTCACGAGGTCGTCAACGGGCTTATGACGCAAGAGGAGGACGCCCGCCCCGCTCTTGCCATCCTACCCGTGGGCTCTGGCAACGATTTTGCCCAAACGCTCGGCATCGACGATTTCTCCGGCAAGGATTTTGGCGCACTGCTCACCTGTGAGCTGCAGCGTCAGGACATCGGGCGCATTCGTTCATGGAACCCCGCAAGCGGCAGCGGCGAGGCTACCGTTGAGTACTACGACCAAACGCTTTCGGTCGGCATCGATGCCGCCATCGGCCTTGGCACCACCGAGCTGCGCAAAAAGACCGGCTTGACGGGCGCGCCACTCTACACCCTCTCGGGACTTGAGCAGTTTGGTCTGCGCTATCGCAACTACCCCATGACCATCAGCTTTGATGGCGCGCCCGCCGAGCGCGTGCGGGCGATCATCATGGCAATTCAGCTGGGTCCTACCTATGGCTCGGGCTATCGCATCTGCCCCGATGCCGACCCCTGCGACGGCGTACTCGACGTCTGCTACGCCTGCGGCCCTGTCCCTCGCGCGGTTGCCCTGCCTATGTTTCTTTCGGCCAAGGACGGCCACCATACCAAGTTGCCACCGGTTCGCATGCGTCGTTGCCGTCATGCCGAGCTCACGTTCGAGGAGCCCGACTACCCCATCCAGGCCGACGGCGAGCCCGTTGTCGCCTCGCGCATCGAGGTCGACATCCTTGCCGGCGTCCTCCACGTCTGGCATCCCACCCGCTAACCCCACCTAAGTTGCGGTGAAATAGGGACTGTTTATGCATCTAAAGCCGCAAAACAGTCCCTATTTCACCGCAACTTATTGATAAGATCATTCCTCCCCGCCCAGCTTGCGACGGTTGGCCTTTTTAATCGCATTGAAGTGTTTGTCGTTGAGCCTGCGCTGGCGCGATCGCTGTGGCACTTTGGTCTTGACGCGGCGGCGCGGCGGACGCCCGCGACGCTCAAGCTCAGCGCGCAGCTTACGTAGGCAGCTGCTACGGTTTTGGAACTGACTGCGGCTCTCGCGCGCCATCACGACAATCCCCGAAGGGATATGTTTCATGCGTACCGCCGAGTCCGTCGTGTTCACGCCCTGTCCGCCCGGACCCGTCGCGCGAAACACCTGCACCTCGCAATCGCGCGCCAACTCCTCGGCCGATATCTCGGCATAGCGCGCATACTCGCGCCATCCCATCTTATTCTCATCCATATCAACACCTCCCCTCATACAAAAAATGTGACAAAGGGACAGTCCCTTTGTCACATCGCATACCAATCGCTTGTGTTGCGCGCTTAGGCGAAGGTGATCTCGCCGTTCTCGCAGTCCATATCGGCGATACGTGCCAGGCTCTCAACGCGGAAGCCGCGCTTACGGAGCTTATCGCCGCCGCCCTGGAAGCCCTTCTCAACGGCGATGCCAATGCCGGCAACTTCGGCGCCCGCAGCCTCGCAGATCTTGATAAGGCCCTCAAGCGCGCAGCCGTTGGCCAGGAAGTCGTCGATAATCAGGACCTTGTCGCCCTCGGACAGGAAGCGCTTACCCACAATGACCGGGTACTCCTTCTGCTTGGTAAAGGAGTAGATGGTCGTGGCATACTGCTCGCCGTCGAGGTTGATGGACTGCGCCTTCTTGGCAAAGACCACCGGCACGCCGCCAAAATGCTGAGCCGCGATGCAAGCCATGCCAATGCCCGAAGCCTCAATCGTCAGGATCTTGTTGATCTCGACACCCTCGAACAGTCGGGCCCACTCGGCGCCCATGTGGTCGAACAGCTCAACGTCGCATTGGTGGTTGAGGAAGGCATCAACCTTAAGGACGTTACCGGCCTTTACGATGCCGTCATGGCGAATACGATCCTCAAGCTCCTGCATGGCGCAACCCCTTCTCGCGGCAACGATACCGCGCGATTAATAAACGTTGTTCGATAGTCTACCACGGACCGACCCCCGCCCGTCCCACAAGCCGCATCGCACCACAAACCAGTCTTTTTGGGACGGCGCGAATCGTGGCAGACAGCCTCCCAACACGCTAATGGCGGGCGCGCATCTTCACCAAACGCACCATGGCAAGCGCAAAGCCCACAGCGGCCACAGCCATCAACACATAGAACACCGAACGGAAACCAAACAGGAACACATCCGGACGTCCTGCAACAAAACTGGTCACGGCCTCGCCCATCGCCACGCTCATCTGTCCATACAGGATATTCGACGCCACCGTAATGCCGAGTGCCATACCCGCATAACGCGCCAGGCTACCCAGACTACCCGCAAAGCCAAGTGCCTCGCGCGGAGCCGAGCCCATGTACAGCGAGTTGTTGGGGCTCTGGAAAATCGACGTACCGCACGACATAAATGCGACGCAGCACACGATCACAGGGATAGAAGAGTGCTCGTCGAGCGTGCTTACTGCAAAGAGACCGCACACATACACGCCCAGGCCGACCGCCGTGGGACCCTCGCAGCCAACACGGTCCGAAACCGTTCCCGAAAGCGGGCCGATAAAGGCATTCACCATTGGCAGCGCCAAAAAGAGCAATCCGGAAATGTCAGAACCAAAGCCGTGGGCGTCCTGAAAATAGAACGGCAGGATAAACTCGGATGCGCCAATGCCAACGAACACGATGAGCATGCAGGCAAGGTTGATGGTGAAGGCCGAATTTGCAAAGCAGCAACGAGCGGCCTCGATCAGGGACATGGGGCGCTCGCCGGCCTCCGGCTTAACATGCGGCAGCGTGTAGAGCCCCACGATAAACGAGATTACGCCAATAGGCAGGTTGATGAGGAAGATACTCTCCCAGGGAAAGCTTGCCACCAGCATGCCACCGAGCACGGGGCCACACATCATGCCGAGGGCCACAAAGGTCGCGAGAATACCCATGGCACGGCCTCGTTCGCGCGCCGGAAACGACTCGGTGATGATACCCATGTTGTTGGCCATGGCCGCCGCGCAACCGACGCCCTGAACAATGCGTGCCAGGATAAGAACCTCGAGCGAGGACGAAAGGCCGCACAGCAGCGAACCGACCGAAAAGACGATGACGCCCAGCTGGAACACATTCACCTTGCCGCGCACGTCGCCCAGACGGCCAAACGGCAACATAGCCACGCATGTCGCAAGCAGATACACCGAGCTTACCAGCTGAATGCGATCGAGGCCCACGCCCAGCTCCTTTTGCATCACGGGCAGCGCCACGGTCACGACGGTCGAATCCAGACACACCATAAACGTCATGATGAGCACGGTGAACAGAATCGCCCACTTGTTCTTGCCATGGGTGTCGCCCTCAAGGGCAATGTGCTCGCGGCGCAGCTGCTCTGCAGTTTTCTCCATATCCATCCTTTCGAGTGGCCCAACGCAAAAAAACGGGGCCCCAATCGCCTGCAAACAGCCGCAATTGGGGTCCCGCCTACGGAATCGGAACGAAAGGTCACCGAAGCTTTCTGCCAGCATCGGCGCCTTGCACGAACGCTAGCCTAGCACTGCTCGAGCGCCTGCTCAAGGTCGGCAATCAGATCGGCCGTGTCCTCGAGACCGCACGACAGGCGCACCATGTCGGCGGAGATGCCACAGGCGATGAGCTCCTCATCGTTCATCTGGCGATGCGTGGCGTTAGCAGGATGCAGGCAGCAAGTGCGGGCGTCGGCCACGTGTGTGGCGATCTGGGCGAGCTTGAGGCTCTTCATAAAGGTCTCGGCCGCCGCGCGACCACCGTTAAAGCCAAAGCTCACAACGCCGCAGGTACCGTTGGGCATGTACTTCTGAGCCAGGTCATAGTACTTGTCGCCCTCCAAACCCGGATAGCTCACGAAGCGTACCTTGGGGTGACTCTGCAGGAACTTGGCAACGGCCAGGCCGTTCTCGCAATGACGCGGCATGCGCACATGCAGGCTCTCGAGCGAGCTGTTCAGGAAGAAGGCCGCCTGCGGGTTCTGCATGGGGCCGAGGTCACGCATGAGCTGAGCGGTTGCCTTGGTAATGAAGGCGCCCTCGCGACCGAACTTCTCGGCATACGTCACGCCGTGGTAGCTCTCGTCGGGCGTGGTGAGACCCGGGAACTTGTCCGCATGAGCCATCCAGTCAAACTGACCGTGGTCGACGATTACGCCGCCCAGGTAGGCAGCATGTCCATCCATGTACTTGGTGGTGGAGTGCGTAACGATGTCGGCGCCCCACTCAAAGGGGCGGCACATCACGGGCGTCGGGAAGGTGTTGTCGACCATCAGCGGCACGCCGTGGTCATGCGCGGCCTTGGCAAAGCGCTCAATATCGAGCACGGCAAGGGCGGGGTTGGCGATGGTCTCGCCAAAGACGAGCTTGGTGTTGGGTTGGAAGGCTGCCTCCAACTCCTCATCGGTGCAGTCGGGGGCAACGAACGTGCAGGTCAGCCCCATACGGCCCATGGTGTGGGCGAGCAAGTTGTACGTGCCGCCATAGATGGCAGAGCTCGCGACTACGTGATCGCCGGCACCGGCCACGTTAAAGATCGCAAGGAAATTCGCGGCCATGCCCGAGCTCGTGAGCATCGCGGCAGTGCCGCCCTCCATCTCGCAGATCTTGGCGGCAACCAGATCGCACGTGGGGTTCTGCAGACGGCTATAGAAGTAGCCCGACTCCTCCAGGTCAAAAAGCTTGCCCATGTGCTCGGACGTGTCGTACTTCCACGTGGTGGACTGGTAGATGGGCACCTGACGCGGCTCGGCATCTCCCGGGTGATAGCCGCCCTGAACACACGTCGTACCGATGGTCTGCTTGCTCATATCTAGCTCCCTTGCCTGGGTTTTAGTTTTATTCGGTTCACGATACCGCTACCCCGCACCCCTCTCAACCCATCCCCAAGGTAGGTTATGTGACTAATTGATCAGGGGTATTTATCTCAAGCCTTGGGCATTTGCTCGATAGATAAAATGAGGCATCCATGAAGCTCTCGATGATTACACGCACCGTCACGGGTACCATAGGCGGGTACACCGTGACCAAGGAGACAACGATGAAGCAAATCAATACGGCCCAGCTCGACATCACCGCCTGTCAGGCTCAGGCTGCCGAGTACCACGCCCGTGGCTTCAACTGCGCACAGGCCGTCGCCTGCACGCTCGCACCTGCCGTCGGACTCGACCCCCAGGTCGCCTTTACCCTCACCGAGGGCTTTGGCGCCGGCATGGGCGGCATGACCGAAACCTGCGGCGCCATCTCGGGCGCTGTGGCCATCATGGGCTTTGTGATGAGCGACGGCATGGAAAACCCCAAGACCAAGGGCCAGACCTACAAGCTGTCGCGCGAAATCGCCAAGCGTTTTGGCGAGAAGAACACGACGACCGTCTGCGGCACGCTCAAGGGCATCGGATCGGATAAGGGTCCGCTCCGCAGCTGCCCTGGTTGCATCGACGATGCCATCGAGATCGCCTGTGATGTGCTAAAGCAGCTTGCCGAGTAAACAGCTGCGACATAAAACGGCGGCCGACGCGCTTGGGATCTATCCAAAGCGCGCCGGCCGCCGTCGTTAGAACTCGGCAAATTCGGGAGCGCCGACCTCGATCTCCTCGCGCCCCGCCATAAGCTCGCGCATCTTAGCGCAAAACGGCTCCTGCTCCCCCGCTTTAAACACCAAATGAATCGTCACGGCATCCGTGTAATCGGTATCCGAAACCTTGGCACCCGAATCCTGCGCCAAACGAAGCGCCTGCTCATACTGCGGATAGGTCACATGCACGTCAACAGGCACGACACTCGTCATCTCGACGATCTGCCCGGCCTCCTGAGCCGCAGCCACCGCCGCCTGCGTCGCCGCGGTATAGGCGCGCACCAAGCCGCCAGGCCCCAATAGCGTGCCGCCAAAATAGCGCGTCACCACACAGCAAACATTTTTGAGCTCTGCACCGCGCAACACCTCGAGCGTCGGCATACCGCTCGTGCGGCTCGGCTCACCGTCATCGCTCTGGCGCTCGCGTCCATCGACCAAAATACACGCGGGAACATTGTGCCGAGCGTCGTAATGACGCTTACGAACCATCTCGATAAAGGCATTCGCCTCATCCTCGGACTCAACATGGACCAGCTGGGCAATAAACCGGCTCTTGCGGTCCACAAACTCGCCCGAAGCCTCAATATTCGACTGCAGAGTAAAATAGCTGTCCAACAAAGCCCCTCAACAACAAGCAAAGCAACAAACAGCCTCAATAATACGGCAAAGTCCGTACCGTTAACCCCGATAAATAGAACGGCAACGCCAATGACCAACCAAAGACAGCGAGACGGCGTCAGCTGAGTCGATTTGGCCCGAAAGAGGAGGGAGCACGCCTTATGGCGGCGACCGACGAATGAGCGCCAAATCGGCCAGCTGACGCCGTCGAAGGCGAGAACCCGTCAGCGCGAGCAAGGTGCCTTGAAAGACGAGGGCATTGACCTTATGGTCATGCCCGAAGGCTTGAAAGGCAGATTGCCGCGCTGACGGGTTCGCAGCGTCAACATAGTTGCCAAGTGGGCCTATAAGCCGGGTTCTGTCGTGAACGGTCATTTATCTTGTCTGCACGTTACCGTGCAGCTCCACGCACGCTACCCGAACGCGGACCGGGCCGGCCCATAGCGTTCCTATTCGCGCTTGCTCCGGATGGGGCTTGCCAAGCCGCCGTGTTGCCACGACGCTGGTGGTCTCTTACACCACCGTTTCAGCTTTTCCCTTTACGCCTTGCGGCGCAGGTGGGAGTCTTCTTTTCTGCGGCGCTTTCCGTCGGATCACTCCGCCCGGCCGTTAGCCGGCATCCCGCCCTCTGGAGCCCGGACTTTCCTCACGCGTGCTGCAAGCAGCACATCGCGCGACCGTCTGGCCCACTCAGCAGTGCAAGAGTGTAGCACACCGTTGCCGCAGGCAATGGCACAACACAAGCGTTCGACACGATAAACCAAGAACCGCGCCATGCAGTACAATATGTTCGTCGATGGGCAACGTCGTCAGTCGAGACGCGGCCGCGCTCCGCACCCCTCCGTCTACTCGGTGCGTTCCCGCCTCCTCCCCGAGGCGGGATGTCGGCATTTTTTCATGCACCGACAACCAAATAGCCTGTGGATGGCATGAGCAGCATCGTGCATCTCGGCACCAAATACAAAAAGGGACCCGTCCATTACGGACGGATCCCTTAAAACAAGTGATCGTCAAACCGATTTACTCGGCGTCGGTCTCCTCGTCCTTCTTCTCGGAAGGCAGCGGGGTAACCTCGATCTCGACACCCAGAGTCTCAGCAGCGGACTTCATGGACAGAGAGATACGACGACGGTCGAGGTCGATCTCCATGACCTTGACCTGAACCTTGTCGCCCACGTGGGTAACCTGAGAAGGCTGGTCGACGTGCTTGTTGGCCATCTCGGAGATGTGCACCAGGCCCTCGATGCCCTCGCCCAGGTCGACGAAAGCGCCGAACGGGACAAGCTTGGTCACAGTGCCCTCGACGATAGCGCCGACGGGGTACTTCTTGACCAGTGCGCGCCACGGATCCTCGGTGGTCTGCTTGAGACCCAGGGAGATGCGCTCGCGGTTGAGATCGACGTCGAGAACCTCGACCTCGACCTCCTGGCCGACCTTGACAACCTCGGAAGGATGATTGACGTGGTTCCAGGAGAGCTCGGAGATGTGGATGAGGCCATCGATACCGCCGAGGTCGACGAAGGCGCCGAAGTCGACGATGGAGGAAACGGTGCCCTGGAGACGCATGCCAGACTTGAGCTTGGACAGGATCTCGGAGCGCTCGGCCTTACGGGACTCCTCGAGCACGACGCGACGGGAGAGGACGACGTTGTTGCGGTTGCGGTCCATCTCGATGACGCGAGCCTCGATGCGGGTGCCCATGTAGGAGGTGAGGTCCTTGACACGACGGAGGTCGACGAGGGAAGCGGGCAGGAAGCCACGCAGGCCGATGTCGAGGATCAGGCCGCCCTTAACAACCTCGATAACCTCGCCCTCGACGTTCTCGCCAGAGTTGAACTTCTCCTCGATGCGGTTCCAAGCACGCTCGTACTCGGCACGCTTCTTGGACAGGACCAGACGACCGTCCTTGTCCTCCTTCTGGAGAACCAGAGCCTCGATGGGATCACCGAGTGCAACGATGTCTGCAGGGTTAGCGTCCTTTCGGATGGACAGCTCGCGGACCGGGATAACGCCCTCGGACTTGAATCCGATGTCAACGAGCACCTCGTCATGCTCGATCTTAACGACAGTGCCGTTAACGAGATCGCCCTCATCAAAGTCGGTAATCGTACCGTCGATGAGGTTGTTCATCTCCTCCTCGTTGACATCGTCAAGAGAGAAAATGGACGAGTTCTGAATCTCACTCAAAGGTGGACCCCTTTCGAACTACGGGGCCCCGATTGCTAGGACCTACAGAAGGGTGCGACAAGCACACAACGTTTAGGAACACTCGGGAGCCGACAGATACTAATGTGACGCTTATGCAATCACGTTCGTATAGGTTACGGGGAAATGAGTTCGATTTCAAGCGTGAACTGCGATTTTTTACTCGTGTGGAGACTTTTTCGTAATCTTATGAACACACGTCTCCGCAACTTGACGATAACCAGCCAGGCATTCGGCTTTGGGGTAAAGTATCCGGAGCCAACGACTCTAGATCAAATTTACGAGAAAGGTGCCCGCGTGCTCAAAGCAGTCGTTTTCGATATGGACGAGACGCTTCTCAGCATCAACCTCAACGCGTTCATCCTTCGCTATTTTAAGGACGTCTCTTCGATGCTCGCGGATATCGGGCGCCGCAGCCGCGGTGGCACGATGGCACGCCTCGGCACCATCCTGGTCGACCTCAACGCCAATCGCCGCGGCGGCACGGACAACCGCACCAATCTTGAGTTTTACCAAGAAGAGGTCGAGCGCCGATGTGGCATCTGCCTCTCCGATCCCCTCATCTACGAGGCGTTTACCTACTACGACCGCGAGATACTTCCGTACAAGAACGACGATGTCATTAACGCCCACGCCATGCCGGGCGCGCACGCCGCGCTCCAGGCCGTACAGGACGCAGGGCTGCGTTGCGCGCTCTTTACCAACCCCAGCTTTCCGCAGGGGGCCATCGAGTGCCGCATGGGTTGGGGTGACCTGGCCGACGCCCCCTTTGAGCTCGTCACGCACATGGGTAACACCACCCGCTGCAAGCCCGATGCCACCTACTATCTAGAGCAACTTCAGGTGATGGGGCTCGAGCCGCACGAGGTCCTTATGGTGGGCAACGATCCCAAACGCGACTTCCCGTCCCCCGATTGCGGCATCCAAACCGCCTTTGTGGGCCAAGGCAAGCCCAGCCGAGCCACCTGGCGCGGAACCATGGAAGATTTCGCCCACGACTTTAACGCCGTAATCGAGGCCTTCTACGAACACCAAATAGCCAACGAACTGTCATAGGACCCCTCGCCTCAAACAAAATAACGCCGCAGGTTGAGCATAAGTCAGCGAAAACGCCCCTAAGCGAGCAATGTGCCTTAAAAGAGGAGGGCATAGGCCTTCTGGCCATGCCCGACGATTGAAAGGCAGATTGCGGCTTAGGGGCGTTTGCAGCGTCGACTGGTTACGCGGTTTGGTAAAACCGCGTAACTAACAAACCTGGGTTTTGCCGATCATGATGTTGAGGATCTCGACGTCGGTGTCCTTCATGCCCACGCGGCCCACGTAGCCCATGCTGGCGATTGTCTGCTCAACGGTATCCTGGATCAGGCCCTCGCCGGCGCGGAAGCCGCGACCTTGCATAGCCATATCGTGGCCCAGAATCGCCGCATCGACGGCAGCCGAGATCTTGGCGGCACAGCTCGCCTTGGCGCCGTCGCACACGATGCCGCCCACGTTACCGAGCGTATTCGAGACCGTCGCGCCAATCTGCTCGCGCGTGCCACCGCACAGCCAGGTAATCGCAGCGCCGGCGCCGCACGCGGCGCAAATAGCACCGCAAAACGCCGAGAGCGCACCAATATAGCTCTTGATATGCACGGCGATAAGATCGGACAGCATCACGGCGCGCACCAGGCGCTCGTGGTCGCAGCGCAGGTACTCGGCATACTCCATGACGGGCAATGCGCAGGTAATGCCCTGATTGCCCGAGCCGCACACAATGGCGACCGGCAGCGCGCAACCGTTCATGCGGGCGTCGGACCCGGCGGCCGCACGGGCACGGGCACGGCAGGCGACGTCATCGGCACGAGCACCCAGCAGCGTACGACCAACCTCGGCGCCCCAAGCGTGCGCAAGGCCCTCGGCACTGATTGCGCCATTCAGCTCAATCTGACGCTCAACGGCAGCGCGGGCGTCCTCAATGTCACCGTCCTCGATAAAGTCGATGATGGACTCAATGCTCATAGGGGTATCGGCCTTATCCGCCGCACGCTCGGCCACCACGCGCTCGGCGCAGGCGGCACACTCCCCCGCCGACTTGCCGCATACCGGAATACCATCGAGCGTATGGCACGTGACATTAGTGTGGTGATCGGTAATCTCGACGACCGCGGTATGGCCCCCGGCCGTCGCAGTCACCTTGATGTAGAGGTTGGGCACACCTTCGACAAGCGACACATCGCAGTAGCCGGCGTCGGCGAGGAGCTCGGCCACGCGAGCGCGGTCTTCATCGTTAACGCTCTCGAGCACCTCGAGTGCGCTCTTAGCGTCGCCGCCCACGGCACCCAGCACGGCCGCGGCCTCAATACCGTGCATACCGCCCGAGTTGGGCACGGTCACGCTCTTGACGTTCTTGATGATGTTGCCCGAGCAGGCAACATCCATATGCTCGGGCTCGCAACCGAGCGTCTGGCTCGCCAGCGCCGCTGCATAGGCAACGGCAATGGGCTCGGTACAGCCGAGCGCGCAGACAAGCTCGCGGTTCAAAACATCGCAGAACGCGGCATCACGAAGGGAATCGGCAGGCATAGGTATCTCCTACTTGTATAACGGGCTGGGCTCTCAATAATAATTAGCTCTTTTATTTGATAACAATGCATCAAAAACCGCAACCATGGTTCCGGCAGACGGCGCTCAAGCGCAAACTGACGGCATTCATTCACGAGAAGCCAGTCTTGTTGCCTGCTAAAGCGTTTGACCAAAAAACGCCCGAGCGTTTACGCAAAAGTCGCGCTATCATGCAGTCGAACGCGGTAAACACCTTTAGCATTTGCGCCGCACAGACCAGAGAGGAACCATCCATGAAGATCGGTATCGGTAACGACCACGCCGCCGTCGAGCTCAAGAACATCATTTCCGAGCACCTGAAGGAGCGCGGCTGCGAGGTCGTGAACTTTGGCACCGACACCTCCGAAAGCTTTGACTACCCCATCGCCGGCTACAAGGTGGGTAAGGCCGTTGCCAACGGCGACGTCGACCTGGGCATCCTCATCTGTGGCACCGGTGTCGGGATTAGCCTGGCTGCCAACAAGGTCGAGGGCGTACGCGCCGTTGTGTGCTCCGAGCCCTTCAGCGCCAAGCTCTCCCGCATGCACAACAATACCAACGTGCTCGCCTTTGGCGCCCGCGTCGTGGGCTCCGAGCTCGCCAAGATGATCGTCGACGAGTGGCTCGACGCCGAGTTTGAGGGTGGTCGTCACGAGCGTCGCGTTAACCTCCTCAACGAGATCGATCACACGCGCGCCCTTAAGATCGTCGACGAAGCCTAAACTATTCAGTGCCACAAGCTAACAGCAGGGGCCCGCTCGGAACACATGTCCGAGCGGGCCCCTGCATAGATTTTGGAATAAAAGGGCGCCGCGGATGGAGTTCCGCGGCGCCCAAGCCACACGCTAACAGCTTTAAGGAGTCAAAGCTGGTTTAGCCAAAGAAGCGCTTGATCTCAATCTCGGCGTTCTCCAGGCAGTCGGAGCCGTGGATCACGTTGGCGTTGACATCGACGGCAAAGTCGCCGCGGATGGTACCAGGAGCAGCCTCAAGCGGGTTGGTAGCGCCCATGAGGGTGCGCATCTTAGCAACAGCGGAGAGACCGGAAACGACCATCTTGACGACCGGACCGCTCGTCATAAAGTCGCAGAGACCGCCAAAGAAGGGCTTGTCGGCCAGATGGGCGTAGTGCTCCTCGACGGTAGCGCGCTCGAGCGTGGTCATCTCCATGCGCTCGATGACAAGGCCGCTGCGCTCAATGCGAGCAACGATCTCGCCGATCTTGCGGTCGCGCACGGCGTCGGGCTTAATCATGATGAAGGTCTTCTCGATAGCCATAAAAGTAGCCTTTCAAGTAGGTTCGCGCGTGCCCAAGTCCCATTCCGGCACCCGCCTGGACTGCATCGTAACAGAGTTTTAGCTGCAGTTAAACAAAAAGCTGTTTATTGAAACGTTGCAATTGATTAAAGCGCTCCATATGTGTCACTTCTGTTTCGAAGCCCGATTAGAGTACCATCCGACCGCCCATCAACCGCATCGAACAGAGCAGGCGGTCGGTTGCCGCCCGCGAACGTAACCCCTTCACAACCTGCCCAAAGGTCCTACAGAAGTTCTCGACAAGCCCCTCCCCCATAGCAACAAAATACGGGCGCCCACATCAACAGTCGCCCGTAAAGTGAAAACGATTTATCAATAAATGGCCAAAACGGCTTCAGCCAAATCCCTACTTTACCCCGTGGCCCATCTCGACGACCTTAGTCAGCGATCCAAACACGCCCTCGTCGGCCACGAGCTGTGCCTCGGCGCGCTGCAGCTGCACGGCAACGGCGGCAGGGGCGGTACCGCCCTCGGTCGTACGCGCGGCGACAATTGAGGGGATGTCGAGCGCCTCGGTAATATCGCGTTCAAAGAGCGGGCTTGCCTCCTGGAACACCTCAAACGGCAGGTCCTCAAGATTGCAGCCACGCTTCTCACACATCAGGACCAGATGGCCCACCACGGCATGTGCCTCGCGGAACGGCAGACCACGCTTAGCCAGGTAATCGGCAACATCGGTGGCGGCAAGGTGCCCCACGCCGCACTCGCGCGCCATAGCATCCTCGTTGACGGTCCAAGTCGAAATCATACCGGCCATAACCGACAGGCACTGCATGAGCGTATGGGCGGTATCGAGCGCGCCCTCCTTGTCCTCCTGCAAGTCCTTGTTATAAGCAAGCGGCAGGCCCTTCATGGTCACGAGCAGCTGCACCAGGTTGCCATACACACGGCCGCTCTTGCCGCGGATAAGCTCGGCAAAGTCGGGATTCTTCTTCTGCGGCATGATGGACGAGCCGGTGGAGTACGAGTCGGAAAGCGTGATAAAGCCAAATTCGGAGCTCGACCACAGCACGATCTCCTCGGAAAGACGCGACAGGTGCATGGCCATGACGGAGCCGGCGTAATGCAGATCGAGCAGGAAATCGCGGTCGGAAACCGCATCGAGCGAGTTGGGAATCACGCCCGCAAAGCCAAGTTCGGCAGCCGTCATCTGACGATCGAGCGGATAGCTCGTGCCGGCAAGCGCGGCAGCACCCAGCGGGCAGTTGTCGGCGGCATCAAAGGCTGCCTTCAGGCGTGTAAAGTCGCGCGCGAACATCCAGGAATACGCCAGCAGATGATGCGACAGCAGCACGGGCTGAGCGTGCTGCATGTGCGTGTAGCCCGGCAGAATTACCTTGTCGTACTTCTTGGCCGCATCCACCAGCACATGGCGCAGCTCAAGATTGGCCTCCATAAGCTCCTTGGCCAGCGCCTTGACGCCCAGGCGTGTGTCGGTCGCCACCTGGTCGTTGCGCGAACGTCCGGTATGCAAGCGCTTACCGGCCTCGCCGATGCGACGCGTCAGCTCGCTCTCGATGGACATATGAATGTCTTCGTCGTTGATGTCGAAGGTGAAGTTGCCGGCATCGATATCCTGTTCGATTTCGGTCAGGCCCTTGGCAATCGCCTGCTCGTCCTCGGCACTGATGATGCCCTGGGCCGCCAGCATTTTGGCATGCGCCTTAGAGCCGGCGATATCCTGCTTATAGAGATGTTTGTCGACCGGCAGCGACGCGCCAAACTCCTGCGTGACCTCGGCCACGCCTGCCTCAAAACGACCGCCCCAAAGAGCCATGGAACCGTCCCCTTTCTCCAAATACCAAAACAAGCGCCCAAAGCAATGCGCCATATCGCTAAAGCGATTTTTCAACCGCTAGTTTTACACATTCCCCACCGTGTGCGGAGCCATGTAGCTAATTTGCAAAGAAGTGACGCGCCATGCACTTGGCGCCCAACGTCTCCCTCCGGATGTTGCCCTGCGAACCATCGATCCAGGCCTTCAGGCTCATAGGGACGTCCTCGACCCTTGCAGCATCGAACTCGGGCGCGAGGGCAAGTAAAGCATGCGCGATAGCATTGAACATAATGGATACTCCTCATATATATAGGCGCAGAGCCGCCAAATTGATAGAAGGAGCCCCGCCGGACAACCCCGGCGGGGCTCGGACTCAGCCACAGTTGCGGCATCATATATGCGGGCGGAACGTAGGGGCCACCGATGTTAAGAAGTGTCAGCAAGCATAACGAAAGGTAGGGACCCCGTGCGCCCGTTATGTATCACGCGGATGGGCCGCGCGGATACCAAGGGAAGGAGGCGCTAGGCCTGGGCGGCAGCAGAGCTGGGGCCCTGGACCTTTGCCCACGTCTTGAGCGACAGCGTATCGATCTCGATAAAGCCGGCGCTGGCCTTCTCGTCAAACGTGGTGTCGCGGTCGTAGGTAGCCAGGCCGTAGTCGTAGAGGCTGAAGGGACTCTTGCGGCCGACGACATGGCAGTTGCCCTTAAAGAACTTCAGACGGACAGTGCCGGTCACGAACTTCTGGGTATCGGCCATAAAGGCGTCGAGCGCGTTCTTGAGCGGGCTGTACCACTGGCCGTTGTACACGGCGGTGGCCCAATCCTGCTCGAGCTTGATCTTGGTCTTGAGCAGGTCGCCCTCGACGCAGATGTCCTCGAGCGCCTTGTGGGCGGTGATGAGCGTCAGGGCGCCGGGAACCTCATAGCACTCGCGGCTCTTGAGGCCCACCAGACGATCCTCGACCAGGTCAAGACGGCCAAAGCCGTTGTCGCCCGAAATCTTGTTGAGGGCGATGACGATCTCGGAGAGCTTCATCTTCTTGCCGTCGACGGCGACAGGCTTGCCGGCCTCAAACTCGATCTCGGTATAGGTCGGGGCGTCAGGCGTGTCCTCGGGGTTCTTGGTCATAACCCAAGCGTCATCGAGCGGCTCATTCCAAGGGTCCTCCAGGTGACCGCACTCGATGGCGCGACCCCATAGGTTGTCGTCGATGGAGTAGGGGTTATCGTTGGCACCCTCGGGAACCGGCACGTTGTGGGCGTGGGCATAGGCGACCTCGTCGGGACGGCACTTCAGATCCCACTCGCGCACCGGGGCGATAACCTTGAGCTCAGGGTCGAGGGCCTTGACGCATGGCTCTCAACAAACCTGGCCGTTACCCTTGCCGGTGCAGCCGTGGGCGACGTAGGTCGCGCCAAACTCGTGGGCGACCTCAACAAGCTTCTTGGCAAGCAGCGGGCGAGACAGGGCGGAGAGCAGCGGATACTTGTTCTCGTACATGGAGTTTGCTGCGATGGCTTTGGTCAGGAACTCATCGGAGAACTCGTCGCGCAGGTCGAGCACCTGGCAATCGAGAACGCCCAGGTCGAGCGCCTTCTGCTTCTTGGCATCCAGTCCGGTCTCTTCCTGGCCCACGTTGCCGCAGACGCAAACGACATCGAGATTCTTCTCGTCCTGGAGCCACTTGACACATACGGATGTATCAAGACCACCGGAATATGCGAGAACGACTTTTTCCTTGCTCATGGCTGTTTCCTTTCGCCCTTGGTAGCTAGTTAGAACATCGGTCAGTTGCAAGTCATTTCAAGGTCATATACCGTGCAATATCAGGTTAAATAGCAAAAATCAGCACATACATGCCCTAGAAACATGCAGCAATGTCGTGCTAAAACCCAACGACCTCAAAATGACTCTGTTGAGGCAATTCGCCCCATGCGGACAGAGACGATTGTTATCGTCGTCGGGAAATTGCGCGCTGGCGTCGGATGGCATTGTCTGCAGTGGTGATGATCTTTACGAACTGCATCTGCCTCTCCTTTCACCTATCGCCGGGCGCAATTCAAATATCGTAAACGGTACCTTTTACTCGGTAAGCGGTTGTTTTTCCGTCTCCGTTTTCGATGGTCGCTATATTACGCTAAAGTGCCCGCAGCACAAGCGACAAATTCAAATTTCTGAAAAGTTTTTTCATTACTTTGTGAAGCGTGGTGCAAATACGCACCATTCCTGCGAAAATACGCTCGACTACTAGTTGATGGTTATAACGTCTGAAACAATCTCGAAACGAAAGGCGCATTTTTATGCAAACTTACGAATCGGACGCCAACATCGGCAACATTAAGATTCTCGCCGTCGATATGGACAAGACGCTGCTGACCGACGAGCGTGTGCTGCCCCAGGGTCTTGATGAGCGCCTGGACAAGCTCGCCGACGCCGGCATCGTATTCTGCCCCGCCAGCGGACGTCCCGCCCCCAAGCTCGAGGAGATGTTCGAGGGCATCAAGAACCGCCTCGCCTTTTGTCCCGACAACGGAGCTTGCGTGATCTATCGCGGCAGCTATATCTATAAGAGCAATATTGACGTGGAGCTGTATCAGCAGGTCTTGAGCCGTGCCTCGGAGGATCCTCGCGCTGTCCCCGTCCTGTGCTGCTTCGACGAGTTCTACGTGCTTGCCCGCAACCATCAATACCACGACGAGATCAGCGTCTACTACAACACAATCAACTACGTCGACAGCTTTGAGGGCATTGATTTCGAGTCCAACAAGATTTCGGTCTTCTTCCCCGGCTACGACGCCGAGCCCGCTTTCCGCGAGACCTATAGCCCCGAGTTCTCGGACAAGCTCTACGTCACCAACGCCGGGCGCGAGTGGATCGACTTTATGAACCTGGGCGTCGACAAGGGCGCCGGCGTCGCGCACCTGTGCGAACACCTGGGCATCGATATCGCCGACGCCGCCGCCGTGGGCGATACGTACAACGACATCCCCATGCTGGAGCGCGTCGGTCACAGCTTTATCGTGGACAATGCCGAGGAGCACATGAACGCGCATGCCAAATGGCGCATTCCGAGCAACAACGACGGGGGCGTACTGACGCTCATCGACGCCATCTTGGCGGCTCGTTAACGTAGCTCATCGGACCTGGCCGGGCGAGGCGGGTAAGTTTTTCGCTCGGTCAGGTCCTGGGCTCGCTCGGAAAGCACATTAAGTGCTTTCCGGCTCGTGCGGAATCTACGAAAAACTTACCCGCCTCGCCCGGCCAGGTCCTGCGGTGACTTGCTTGCCGCCTGGATGGCGTCTTGGCGTCTAGATACTTGGCTGTTTTTTTTGGAATGAAGGGGGCTCCTTGTTGGCAAGGAGCCCCCTTCTGGTTTTGGTTACTTTGGAATTGTGGATGCTTCCCTATTTAGCGTCGGCCCAGGTTATGCCGGTGCTGGCTTCGGCGATTAGGGGGACGCGGAGGTCTACTACGTGCTCCATGGCGTCGCGGACCATGGTGGTTAGGCGCTCGACTTCGTCGATGGGGCACTCAAAGTCCAGTTCGTCGTGCACTTGCAGGATCATGTGGGCGGCAAAACCTTCCTCTTCCAGGCGGCGGCTTACGCGGGCCATCGCGATCTTGATGATGTCGGCGGCGGTTCCCTGCATGGGATGGTTCATGGCCGTGCGCTCGCCAAAGCCGCGGAGTTGCGGGTTTTTGGCCTTGAGCTCGGGAATATGACGACGGCGGCCGTACATGGTCTCGGCGTAGCCCGTCTGCTTGGCGCGTGCCACCACGTTGTCGAGGAACGTGCGCACGCCCGGGTAGGCCTCGTAGTAGCGGTCGATCATGTCGCGTGCCTCGGCCATCGAGATATGCAGCGACTGCGACAGGCCGTAGGCCTGCTGGCCATACACGATGCCAAAGTTCACGGCCTTGGCGCGACTGCGCAAGTCGGGCGTTACCTCGGACACCGGCACACCAAACACGCGCGCCGCCGTCTCGGCATGGAAGTCCTCGCCCTCGTTAAAGGCGCGCACCAGGTGCTCGTCACCCGAGAGATGTGCCAGCAGACGCAGCTCGATCTGCGAGTAGTCCACCGCCAAAAAGACGCTTCCCTCGCCTGCCGAAAACGCCGTCTTGACGGTACGACCCAGCTCCGAGCGCGTCGGGATGTTCTGCAGGTTCGGGTCGCTCGAGGACAGACGCCCCGTCGCGGTGATGGTCTGGTTGTACGTGGTGTGCACACGACCGTCACCACGGCGCAGCGGGCCCAGCGTGTCCAGATAGGTGGACTTGATTTTGGACTTCTCACGCCAGTCCAAAATCAGGCGCACGATTTCGTGGTCACGCGCAAGGTCGCTCAGCACCTTGGCGTTGGTCGAATAATAGCCGCGCTTAGTCTTCTTGAGGCCCTTGGTCGGAAGCCCCATCACATCAAAGAGCACGTGCGACAGCTGCATGGGACTGCCGATGTTAAAGGTCTCGTCACCCGCCAGGTCGCGAATACTGCGCTCAACCTCGGTAATCTGGGTCGCCAGGCCCTCGGACAGGCTGCGCAGCCGATCGGGATCCACGAGCATGCCCGCGCGCTCCATCTTGGCAAGCACCGGCACAAGCGGCATCTCGATACCGTCGAACACGTTGGCGGCGTTCTCACGGGCCATGCGATCGCGCAGCGGTGCGACCAGCGCCAGCGTCAAGGCCGCCGTGCGAGCGGCGGGCGCCGGAGCGTCCTCACCGGCATCCTCTGCACCGCGCGCCGCAGGCAGCGCCATCCGCAGATACGTATCGGCAAGATATGCCTCATCGAACTCGGAGCGGTCGGAGTCCAACAGGTAGGCGGCAACCACGGTATCGAAGATGCGTGTGGAATCAGCGGACAGCGGATCCATGAGCTCGGGCTCAGAAGAATCGATGGGCGAAAGCTCGTGCAACAGCACCTTCATATCCGGGCTCGCCACGCGACCCTCCATAAACAGACGCGCGAGCACGCCAGCAATCACGCCGTGGACGAAGTTGAAGCCCTCAACCTCAGCCGCCGCGCAGCTGTCGCCCTCCTCGAGCGCGAAGAGGCCCTTGGACGTCGCCAACCACAGCGTGCGCGTCAGTCCAAAGAGCGCGCCCTCTTCCTTATCATCGTCCACCACGGCGGCGACCCACTCGCCCGCCTCGATCGCACGCGAAACCTCGGACGCCACGTCAGCAAGCGCCTCGGCATCGCCGGCAGCGGTGCGCTCAATCGTGGGCATCTCAAACGTTCTAGCAGCGGCAGCAGCGCCACCCTCGCCGCCGATCAGCGCCAAGAAACGGTTCTGCATGGCGGTGATACCAAGCGTGCCCAGCGCCGCGGACACTTCGTCGGCAGAAAACGCCGGGAAGGACGTCGCCTCAAAATCGAGCTCGACGGGCGCATCGGTGCGAATGGTTGCGACCTTGCGGCTCAGCAGCGCATCGTCGATGTGTGCACGCAGGTTCTCGCCCATCTTGCCCTTGACCTCGTCGGCATGCGCGATGACCTCGTCCAAGCTGCCGTACTGTGCGATGAGCGCGCTCGCCTTTTTGGGCCCGATGCCCGGTACGCCGGGAATGTTGTCCGACGTATCGCCCTTTAGACCGTAAAAATCGGGCACGAGCGCCGGCGTGATGCCGTGATACAGGTCGTCCACGCTCTCGGGCGTCATGATCGCCACGTCGGACAGGCCCTTGCGGGTCGAGACCACGTTGACGTGCTCGGTCACGAGTTGATACATATCGCGATCACCGGTCACCAGTAGCATGTCGCAGCCGGCCTCCTCACCCAGACGCGCCATGGTTCCCAGGATGTCATCGCCTTCCCAGCCCTCGGACTGCAGAATCGGCACGTTGAGCGCGGCGAGCAGCTCCTTAATCATAGGGAACTGCGCATGCAGATCGGGGTCCATGGGCGGGCGTTGCGCCTTATACTGCGGCAGCATCTCCATGCGCACGCGCGGCTTGCCCCTATCAAACGCCACAACAACGCCGTCGGGATTAAAGGCGTCGATCATCTTAAGAAACATGTTCAGAAAGCCAAAGATCGCGTTGGTGGGGCGACCGTCCGGCGCGTTCATGGTCGGCGGCACGGCGTGGAAGGCGCGATGCATGAGCGAGTTGCCGTCGATAACGGCAAAGGTGCGGCGCTTGTCAGACATATTGAATACCTCGCTTTAGGCTGGGCACGGTTTGCTCACTCCAGTTTACACGCTCCCCGCCCCGCGGCCACCTCACATCAAGCTCCCCCGCCACCGTGAGCCCGCGCGTGATACGATGGCTCACGGTACATCAACCAGCACGATCGATCCGAAAGGAGCCTGCGTCATGGAGCGTCCCTGCGCATGGAAAAAGTACACGCCACAGCAAGTCGAGGAGCTCGAGGAGCTTTGCCGCGGCTATAAGCAGTTTTTGAGCGAGAACAAGACCGAGCGCCTGTGCGTCAAGACCGGCATCAAGATGGCCGAGGAGGCGGGATACGTCGACCTGGAGACCGTGATCGCCGAAGGCCGCGAGCTCAAGGCAGGCGACAAGGTGTACGCCGCCAATCACGGCAAGGACCTCATGCTCGTCAACCTGGGCAACGCCCCGCTCGAGCAGGGCTTTAACATCCTGGGCGCCCACGTGGACTCGCCGCGCCTAGACCTTAAGCAGAACCCCGCCTTCGAGACCGGCGACATGGCCTACCTCGACACGCACTACTACGGTGGCGTCAAGAGCTACCACTGGGTGGCCTCCCCGCTCGCACTCGTGGGCGTCATCTGCAAAAAGGACGGTACCACCGTCGACATCAATATCGGCGACAAGGCGGACGACCCGGTCTTTACCATCTCCGACCTGCTGATCCACCTCTCGAGCGAGCAGATGTCCAAGCCTGCCAAGGACGCCGTCGATGCCGAGATTCTCGACGTGATCGTGGGCGGCCGCCCCGTCAAGTTTGACGAGGACGACAAGGACGCCCCCAAGGAGCCCGTCAAGCAGATGTTCCTGGATATCCTCAAGGAGCAGTACGACGTCGAGGAGGAGGACTTCCTCTCCGCCGAGATCGAGGTCGTGCCCGCCGGCCCCGCCCGCGACATGGGCCTCGACCGCTCCATGATTCTGGGCTATGGCCATGACGACCGCGTCTGTGCCTACCCCTCCATGCTTGCCCAAATCGACGTCGCCAACGTGGAGCGCACGAGCATCACGCTCATCGTCGACAAGGAGGAGATCGGCTCCGTGGGTGCCACCGGCATGACGAGCCGCTTCTTCGAGAACACCGTCGCCGAGATCATGACGCTCGCCGGCGAGAATAGCCCGCTGGCCCTGCGCCGCGCGCTCGCCCGCAGCCGCATGCTCTCCTCCGACGTGTCCGCCGGCTTTGACCCGGGCTATGCCGGCAAGTTCGAGACCAAGAACGCCGCCTTTATGGGTCGCGGTCTGTGCTTTAACAAGTACACGGGCAGCCGCGGCAAGGGCGGCTCCAACGACGCCGATGCCGAGTACGTGGCCCTCGTCCGCGACATCATGGACGAGGCCGGCGTGGACTTCCAGACCTGTGAGCTCGGTCGCGTCAACGCGGGCGGCGGCGGCACCATTGCCTACATCATGGCCAAGTACGGCATGAACGTCATCGACTCCGGCGTTGCCGTCCTGTCCATGCACGCCCTGTGGGAGGTCGCCAACAAGGCCGACATCTACGAGGCCTACCGCGGCTACAAGGCCTTCATCGAGCGAGCCTAACCAACCCTTCATCAGTTGCGGTGAAATACGGACTAAACTGGCCCATAAACGGCCAAAACAGACCGTATTCCACCGCAACTTTTTTGGCAGAGGAGAGTCCATGCTGCAGGTCATCATTTCGCCCGCCAAGCAGATGCGCGCGGCCCAAGATGCTTTTGAAGTCCTGGGCATCCCACCCTTTGTGCGCGAGACGGCTCGCCTCCACCGCGCACTGCTAGATATCGAGCGGAATGAAGGCAGCGGCGGCCTGCAGGCGCTGTGGAACGTGAGTGACAAACTGCTGGGGCCTTGCCTCAACACCCTGCATGAGTTCGGGCCCATCCTGAAAAGCGGCGATCTCGACAATCCCGCACTCGCTCGCCACCTCTCCCCTGCCGTCATGTCCTATCACGGCATTCAATACCAGAGCATGGCACCCGAGGTGATGGATTCCGCGCAGCTCGCATGGCTGCAAGACCATCTGTGGATCCTCTCCGGCCTCTACGGGTGCGTTCGTCCCTTTCATGCCGTCGAACCGTATCGGCTGGAGATGGGCGCGAAGCTCGCCGTTGACGATGCCCGAGACCTCTACGCGTTTTGGAGCGACAAGCTCGCGCGGGCTATCGCCCCGGCAGGCTCAAACACCACGATCGTCAACCTCGCCAGCGTAGAGTATGCCAAAGCTGTTCTGCCCCACCTCGCGGGCGACGCCACAGCCGTCACATGCCTCTTTGGCGAGGGCATCCGCAACGGGAAGCCCATCCAACAGTCGACCGCCAGCAAAAAGGCGCGCGGCTCCATGGTGCGGTGGATGGCAGAAAACAAGCTCGAGGATGCAAGCGAACTTACCGCATTCAATATCGGCTATCGGCACATCCCCGAGCTTTCAGACAAAAACACCCTGGTTTTCATGAACGCGCAGGCACAATAGGCCCGCCGTTTCCAAACACCCCGTTACTCCGCCAAGCCATCGGCCTTTGTAATCTCGCTCGTCGAGCCATCTTGGTAGGTAATCTTAACGTGCTCCACCTCGGATACCGCAGCGCCCGCCGGGGGCTCCAAGCGCCATTCCGTCAGCGCAATGTCCATGGTCGTGGGCACGTCCCCTTGATCTTTGAGCTTCACCGTCAGCGTTTTGAGCGTCGCATCAAACGTCACGCGCTCGATTTCTTCGCCCGGAATAGACCCGCCGCTCAGCTGCAGCTGCACAAACTCGTCGCGCGGATACCAATAGTCGCCCGGCGCGGCAACGGTATTGCCGCCCGTAACCTTCACTGTCATGATCGGCAGGGCATCGTCGGCCTCGAACTCCCATGCAGCGCCGCCGCGACCACCAAACGTCCAGATACAAAAGGCAATCACCAGCACGGCAAGCACCGCAAAACCAATCGCGACCAACCCATGGTGCGCACGGCTTTCCTCGGCCGATACATCCCATTGTGTCTCTCGATATAGATGCTTGTCTTCCATGTACGCCTCCCCACAGGCACGCTCATTAGGCCAATCGTACCCATTCGAGCTATACTTGAGCCCATTACATAAACGGGGAGCTTGCAGGACAAGACGGCAGGCTGAGATTGGGCGCGCCCGCCCTGACCCGCAAACCTGATATGGGTAATGCCAACGAAGGGAGCCGTGCCAATGAGCACACAGACCGAGCCCAAGCTCGTCACGCAAATCGACTTCGCCCGCGCCGGGCAAATCACGCCGCAGATGAAAGAAGTCGCCGAGCGCGAGCATCGCGACCCCGAGTACATCCGTGAGCGCGTGGCCGACGGCCGCATCGCCATCCCCGCCAACATCGTGCATATCAAAAAGGGCATGCGCGCCTTTGGTGTCGGCGAGGGCCTTTCCACCAAGGTCAACGTCAACCTGGGCATCTCGGGCGACAAGGCCGATGCCGCCGAGGAATGGAAGAAGGTCAAGATCGCTGAGGACTTTGGCGCCGACGCCATCATGGACCTCTCCAACTCGGGCAAGACACGCCAGTTCCGCCAGCAGCTCATCGACGAGACGCCGCTCATGGTGGGCACGGTGCCGATGTACGACGCCATCGGCTACATGGAAAAACCGCTGGTCAAGCTTACCAAGGACGACCTGTTCGAGGTCGTGCGCGCGCACGCCGAGGACGGCGTGGACTTTATGACCATCCACTGCGGCATCAACAAGTCGGTCACCAAGACCTTTAAGGAGACCGGCCGCCTCATGAACATCGTGAGCCGCGGCGGCTCGCTGCTGTTTGGCTGGATGGAGGTCACCGGCAACGAGAACCCCTTCTATGAGTTCTACGATGAGTTGCTCGAGATTTGCCACGAGTACGACGTGACGATTTCGCTCGGCGACTCCTGCCGCCCGGGCTGCCTCTACGACTCCAACGACGCCACCGAGACCGCCGAGATGATCGAGCTGGGCAAGCTATGTAAGCGCGCTTGGGCCGCCGGCGTCCAGGTCATGGTCGAGGGCCCGGGTCACATGGCGCTCGACGAGATCGCCGCCAACATGAAACTGCAGAAGCGCCTGTGCCACAATGCTCCGTTCTATGTGCTCGGACCGCTGGTGACCGATATCGGCGTGGGTTACGACCACATCACCGCCGCCATCGGCGGCGCCATCTCCGCCAGCTCCGGTGCCGACTTCCTGTGCTACGTGACGCCGGCCGAGCACCTATGCCTGCCTAACGCCCAGGATGCGCTCGACGGCCTCATGGCCACCAAGATTGCCGCACACGCCGCCGACATCGCCAAAAAGGTGCCGCACGCCCGCGACATGGACGACAAGATGGGCCAGGCACGCCGCAAGCTCGACTGGGATGCCATGTGGAAGTGCGCTCTCGACCCGGTCACCGGCAAGAAGCGCTACGAGGAGTCCCCTGCCGCCACTGAGGGCACCTGCACCATGTGCGGCAAGATGTGCGCCGTCCGCACCGTTAACAAGGTGTTCGAGGGCACGACGATCGATCTTGGCATGGAGGATTAGCTTTTTCGAGGTAATCGCCAGCAAGCCTGCTGTAACGCCCGTCAATTGTTGACTTGTGAACATTTGCTTATATTTGCGTAAAGATTGCATCGCCCGCCCGGGATCGGCATACAGCCGGCCCGGGCATCTTTATAATGCGGGATAAAAGACCCATTTGAATCCGACCGGACAAGGGAGCGAACATGGATCGCAGTAAGGTACCCGCCGTTCTATCCATCGCGGGATCCGATTCCAGCGGCGGTGCCGGCATTCAGGCCGACATCAAGACCATCACGGCGCACCGCCTGTATGCCGAGACGGCCATCACCGCCATCACAGCGCAAAACACACTGGGCGTCACCGCCGTGCAGGATATCTCGCCAGATATCGTCGCTGCGCAAATTGACGCCGTTTTTGACGATATCCGCCCGAGCGCCGTCAAGATCGGCATGGTTTCGTCCACCGAGATTATCGAAGTTATCGCCGACCGCCTGAGCGCATGGAACGCAACCAACGTGGTCGTCGACCCCGTTATGGTCGCCACTTCGGGCGCTCGCCTCATTGCCGAGGATGCCGCTGAGGCGCTCACGCGTCGCCTGTTCCCGCTGGCGACCGTCATCACGCCCAACATTCCCGAGGCCATGGCGCTGCTCGACTACGAGGTCGACTCCGAGCGCACACAGCAAAACGCTGCCATGCTCCTCACCCGCCGCTTTGGCTGCGCGTCCCTCGTTAAGGGCGGGCATTTTGTCAACGAGGCCAACGATGTGCTAGCAGAGCCCGCGCCGCTCGATGACGAGGGCAACCACCTGGGCGATCCGCTCACCACGTGGTTCCGCCACAAGCGCATCGAGACCGACAACACACATGGCACTGGCTGCACGCTTTCGTCCGCCATCGCCTGCGCATTGGCACAGGGCATGGATCTTGCCGACGCCGTCAACGCCGGCAAGGCTTACCTAACCGGCGCTCTCGCCGCCGGCTTTGACATGGGCAAAGGCTCCGGCCCCGTCAACCACATGTGGCAGTATTAAGATTCGCAGTCCAAAGCCACCGCAAAGGTGCCCGTCCCCTTTGCGGTGGCTTGGGGTCGCGCTACTCTCCGAGCATCTCTTGGAGCTTGGCTGCCACGGCGTGGCCCAGGCTCTCGTGGCTTTCGGGCATCATGTGCAGATAATCGATATCGCCCGGCTCGGCAAAATCAGCGGCATTCAAAAAGTCGCAGCCAAACTGTTTAGCAGCATACGCATAGTATTCGGCAAAATGCTCCGAGGCCTCGACGGAGCGCTCGTCAAAGTCGGTCATGTACACATCGGCGATCTGCGGTTTAATCTTGATAGGCGCCATCAGCAGAATACGCGGGCAGGGCGCGGCTTCGGTCCAGGGAAACGCGCGGACGGTGCGAATCAGCGCCATGGCACCGTCAGCGATATCGGCAGCCCCCACGCTAAAGACCGTCTTGCAGTCGTTGGTGCCCAGCATAATCACGATCGCATCCAGCGGCTTATGAGCCTCGAGCAGCATCGGCAACGCGCGGATGCCGTTGAGATTAGTGTCCAGATGGCACATGTCGTCGCGTACCGTCGTGCGGCCGTTGAGGCCTTCCTCAATCACGTGCCAGCCCTCGCCCAGGTCGCGCTGGGCCACGCCGCACCAGCGCACATCGTGCGCATAGCGTACCGCGGTGCCGTCGCGCATGCCCGCCGGATCATAGCCGTAGGTATTGCTGTCGCCAAAGCACAGAACGTTTTTCATCGTAAGCCCTTCCTCTAGTAAAAAGAAAAAGTCGGCGGGAGCAGTCTCTCCCGCCGAATCGACCTATCTGTCAGCACATACCGATTACAGGTACTTGCGCCAATCGTCATCGTCTTCATCGTCCTCGGCGGCAGCCTGGACCTGCTCGGCGGCGCGGGCAGCCGCAGCGCGAGCGGCAACCTGGGCATAGGACTCCTCGTTGCGCTCGGGGAAGTTTGCCAGCACATGCTCGAACTTGGCAAAATCTTCGTCCCAGCGCGTAGAAGGCACGGCAAAGAAGACTTGCTTGACCTTAAAGTCGCCCGACGCGAGCTCCTTGCGGAAGAGCTCGGCCACGGCCTCGGCGTCAAAGCCGTTGTTGTCGCAGCCCCAAGCGCCCAGTACGAGCTTCTCGCGACCCAGCTCGTCGCAGATGGCAAGCACAAAGCGAATGCGGTCGCGCAGGGCGTCCAGCAGAGCATCGTCGCTCACGCGATACTCCTGGCGGGCGCGCTTAACGTTGGGCGCGGCGGCCACGATCACGTCGGCGTATGCATGCACGTGGTTGCGGTCGAAGCGCACCGCAGGCACCACCAGCGCACGGTTTCGGTAAAGCTCGCAGTTGATGTTGCGGCGACGGTTCTCGCCGTACCATTTGCGCTGCTTATCGAGAACGTTGTACAGATACGAATCGGCGCACAGCGTGGCCTCCTGGCCCAGATAACCCTGAATATAGCCACCGCCCGGATTGGTGAACGAGGCAAAGGCGAGCACGGCCATGTCGCAGAACTGCGCATAGCCACGACCGTTGTCCAAGATGGCCTGCGTGGTGGAGGCATCGAGCACGGTGACCTCGGGCAGAACCGGAGCGGGCTCCTCAGCAGGCGCGGACTCAGCTTCGGCGATTTCCTCGGCAGGCTCCTCGACGGGCTCGAGCGCTGCCTCGACCTCGGCAGCCTCCTCGCCCTCGACGTCCTCGGCAACCTGTTCTTCGGTGGTCACAGCACTCTGAACCTTGGCCTTCATCGCCGAGACAAAGCCGGCAGGCATACCATCAAACTCGCGAACACCGGCAAGCGAACGCTCGATATCCTTGGCGCACGCTTCGGACACAGTTGCCACGTGACGCTCGGCGGCCTTGGCACGGCCCTCGCGCTTGGGATTGGGCTGACCCGCTCGGTTGGACCTGCGGTTACGGTTCCTGTTGTCGACGTCTGCCATAAGTGGTCACCTTTCTCGGTCTCTGCCGCTATCGGCTTTTCCCATCCATGATACCCCGCCGCGTACAAAAAAGACGGCCCCGAAGGACCGCCTTTCGCATCGATTTACACGCACGGCAAGCACCGCCGCAATTCGCCACTAGTCGCGACGGCCAAGGATGTTCAGGATGCGCAAGAACACGTTGATAATGTCCACGAACAGATTGGACGCCATGAGCACGGCGTTGGGCAGCGTAGGCGGCACCGTCGTGGCAACATAGGTGTCGTAGCCAATAAAGCCGGCGAACACCACGATTACGATCAGATCGGTGATGGTCTGCGAGACGCCCATGAACATCAGCACGATCTCAACCAGAATAGTGGCGAGCAGAATGCCAAAACCGATGCCATATACGCGCTGGAAAAACTTGGGGAACGTCACGCCCAAGGCGCCAAAGACAAAGGTGATGGCGGCCGTGGCGATAAAGGCAGTGTTGATGGTGGGCAGGTCGTAATTGGCAAGGCCAAACGACGCGGTCAGGCCAAAGGTGCTCGCAAAGATTACGTAGCCCACAAGGGACAGGCCCACGGACTGCTTACTGGCGGCGGCCGACATCATGACCATGCCGACGATGGTCAAAATAAACGAGCCAAAGACCAGTGGCAGGGCGGCGCCGCTCATCATCATGCGGGCAAACGCCATGGTGCTCGTAAAGTAAGCACCAGCGCCCATGGCACAAAAGCCCAAGAAGATGAGGGCAGACATGGCAAGATTATACGCACGCGGCGACATCTCCTTGGCACGGCTTACGCTGCTCTCGACGGGGCCGTTCTGATAGCCCTGGATATCGTTCATAGGTTCGTCCTTTCAAAAAGCGCCACAAATAACGGCGCAGTAGCTGACAAGATTCCTGTCATTGTACCCGAATGCCGTACGTCCTTACCCACGGCGCTCGCCCTCGAGCGTGCGGTCGAATGCCCACACCCACCAACGCATCAGATGGGCCTGCGAGCCATCTGGTCGTTCGCGCGTCTGGTCCTCCAGATACAACTCGGTCGCGTGCCCGCCAAAACGCACCTTATAGGTTGCCGTACGAATGCCGTGAACCGTCAGGCCAAACCCAGTGGTCGAGACAATCTCGTCAATCGTAAAGCAACGACCGTCGACCCAGCAGACAGTGACCGGCACGACCTGTCCGCCCGCGAGGATGCGAGCCACGACGTCCACATACTGCTTGTGTACGCGCCGAGTTTTGCCATCTGTCTGTCGATATTCCATGCCTCCTATTATCGAACGCATGTTTGCATGTTGTAAAGCGAACAGACTGTGGTTTTGGAGTGTCGTAGTAATCGCACGTGTCCGCATGGCGTGTTAGCAAAAAGAACACCCGCGGTCAACAGGGCTAATATTCAATTTTAGTGCCAAAAAGTTCACTTCTCCCATCAGAACTCGGTAAAGAGACCCGCAGGAGGTGATACGATTTATCATGTTTTTGTAACGTGTCTGCAAACTTCGAGAAAGCCCATATATGGACGTAACGTTCTCAACCTTCCTCGGCCAAATTGTGTCGAACCCAGTCCTTGCCGTCACCGTGATCCTCGCGTTGGGCGCCATCTTCGTCAATGGATGGACCGACGCGCCCAACGCCATCGCGACCTGCGTCACTACGCGTTGCATGCCCGCCCGCGCCGCCATTCTCATGAGCGCCGCATTCAACTTCCTCGGCGTGCTCATCATGACGCACTTTAACGCGAGCGTCGCCAACACCATCTCACATATCGTCGACTTTGGCGGAAACAGCACCATGGCGCTCGCCTGCCTCTGCGCGGCGCTGTTCTCCATCGTCGTCTACGGCGCCACAGCGTCGCGTTTTGGCATCCCCACCTCGCAAAGCCACAGCCTTATCGCCGGCCTGACCGGTGCCGCCATCGCCCTCGGCGGTGCGAGCAGCGTCAACGTCCACGAGTGGATGAAGGTCATCTACGGCCTGGCGCTCTCCATCGGCCTGGGCTTTGTCATGGGCTGGGTCCTGTGCAAGCTCGTCTCGATTCTTTTCGCCGCCGCCAACAGGCGACGTGCCAATGTCTTCTTTAAATACGCTCAGATCGCGAGCGCTGCGGCCATGAGCTTTATGCACGGCGCGCAGGATGGACAGAAGTTCATCGGCGTGCTCTTTTTAGGCGTGGCCTTTGCCAGCGGCCAGACGAGCGTCGGCGATGCCGGCATCCCCATCTGGATTATGCTGCTGTGCTCGGCCACTATGGGTATCGGCACCAGCGTGGGCGGCGAGCGCATCATCAAGTCCGTCGGCCAGAGCATGGTCAAGCTCGAAAAGTACCAGGGCTTCTCCGCCGACCTCGCAGGCGCCGCAAACCTGCTGCTTGCCACCCTTACCGGCATCCCCGTGTCCTCCACACACATCAAGACCTGCGCCATCATGGGCGTCGGTGCCGTCAAGCGCCTCTCAGCCATCAACTTCGGCGTCGTCAAAGACATGATGTTCACCTGGTTCTTCACCTTCCCCGCCTGCGGACTCATCAGCTTTGTCATGGCCAAGCTGTTCATGATGTTCCTCTAGTCAAACCGAACGTCCATCCGGACTGCATTACCTCGCCCACCCGTCTTCGCCTCGAAAGGACCCACCCATGGCAAAGAAACCCGATTCGTTCTACTTCGACAACTACGTCGCCTGCGCCGACCTTGCCGTCCAGGCCGCCGAGCTGCTCACCAAGATTTTCGAGAACTTCGATCCCGCAAAGATTCACGATATGCTCAACAAGATGCACGCGATCGAGCATGCGGCCGACAAGAAGCACCATGAGCTTGAGGACGCCTTGCTCACCGCCTTTATCACCCCGCTCGAGCGCGAGGATCTGGATCTGATGAGCTGCTCACTCGACACCGTGCTCGACCGCATCGAGGGCGTCGTGCAGCGCGTCTACTTCACCAACATCCAGAGCATCCATCCCGACGCCATCGTCATCGCCCACAAGGTGACTGACGCCTGCCGCGCCATGAAAGACCTGATGGTCGAGCTGCCCAACTACCGCAAGTCCAAGACCCTGCGCGAACTCGTCATCCAGATCAACACCATCGAGTCCGAAGCCGACGAGCTCTATATCAACGCCATGCGCAACCTGCACGTTAACGGCAAGGACCCGCTCGAGGTCATCGCCTGGCGTGACGTATACGCCTTCCTGGAGTACTGCGCTGACTGCTGTGAGAATGTGGCCGATGTTGTGGATTCGATTGTCATGAAGAACAGTTAATTGGGGGTACGTGTCCCGGCGGCGAAGGGCCGGCACCTGTTTGCTTTCTCACTCCGGCTGCATGGCAGAGTCGTTCGAAAGTAAACAGGTGCCGGCCCTTCGCCTTACGTACCACCATTGGGAACTTTGGCTGATACTTTGAAAGCGATGGGGCTTTTGTTGGCGGGGCCTTTGGACCCGATTGGGAACTTTGGGACCGCCTTAAACGTTTGGGTGGATGGGGCTTTGGGTACCCTTTGTTTTACTTTGGATTGATTCGTTGAATTTGGAGGTCTTGGTTGTGAGTTATTTGGATCTGGCTCGTGGTCGGTATTCTTGTCGTTCGTTTGAGGACCGTTCTGTTGAGCAGGCTGTGGTGGATGCCATTGTTGAGGCTGGGCGTATTGCTCCTTCTGCTTGTAATAATCATCCAACCCGTGTGATGGTGTTGGATACGCCTGAGCTTCTGGAGAAGGCAGCTGCTTGTCAGCCTCGGTTTGCTCGTGATGAGTCTATCTTTGGCGCTCCGCTTGTCTTCCTTATTTGCAGCGTTACCGGTGATGCTTGGGTGCGCCCGTATGACCAGATGAATTCTAGTGAAATCGACACCTCAATCGTGTGTGATCAGATGATGATGGAGGCCACCGAGCAGGGCCTGGGAACGTGCTGGGTATGCCATTTTAAGCCTGAGGTGGCGCAGGAGCAGTTCAATCTGCCCAAGGGCGTCTATCCCTATCACATGCTCGTCTGTGGATATCCTGCCGACCACATCGCCGATCCCGAGCATCGCGAGGCCCGTACCATTCCCCTCTCCGACTTCCTCCTCAAGTAGGTTTTGGGACATGCCTTAAAACCTACCCTTGACCGCTCACCCGTTCGCCGAGTTCTGCGCCATTATGTGCAGGGCTCGGTTTTTTATGTTACGCACTCCGGCACAGTCATAAAAAAGGACCCGCAAGCTGCGGGTCCTTTCTAGGCACTAAATTGTAGGCCGAATGTTAGTCCAGGTCGTCGGCAGCAAAGTTGTCGATCGGGGCGAAGGGATCGGCCACGGGGACAACCGGGTCAGCGACGGGCAGCGGCTCGGCGGGAACAGTCACTGCAGGAGAAGCGGCAGAACCGACCGGCGTGGAGGCCATCAGATCGGCCGGGAAGGAATTCTGGGCATCGTCCATGAAGTGCTGGATGAGCTTGAGATACTCTGCCTTGAACTCCTCACGGGAAGCCTTGAGACGATCGATCTCCTCGAGCTCGGCCTGCTTCTCGGTCAGAGCCTGGCGGATAACCTCGCGGGCCTTGGCGTCAGCCTCGTTGCGGATACGCTCAGCGTTCTCGTTGGCATCGTTGACGATGGTCTCAGCGGTCTGCTGGGAAGCGATCAGGGCAGCGGAAATCTGGCGCTCCTGAGCGGAGAAGTCAGGGGCGGGAGCAGCCACGGGGGCGGCAGGAACGGCCTGGGCGGTGGCATCCTGAGCTTGGGCAAGCTGAGCCTGCGCATCGGCAAGCTGCTGCTCGGTAGCAGTCAGGCGACCCTTAAGGTCGACGATCTTAGCGAGCATAGCGTCAACCTCGGAGGACAGCGTCTCCAAGAAGACGTCGACCTCAGCAGGATCGTAGCCACGCTTGGCCTCAGAGAAAGTCTGAGCCTGGATGTCTGCAGGGGTAATAGCCATAACAAGTCTCCTTTTTCATCGCCTCGGCGCTACACGCCCGACGTAAGTTACTAAGTCAGTTCTACACGAGTATACCTATAAGAAGCTGCAGAACCAGCCTCTGCACCAACTGCAACGCAATAATCGCAACGACCGGCGAAAAATCGATACCGCCCATCGGCGGGATGAAACGACGGAACAGGTTGAGCCACGGACCGCACACGCTATCAAGCACCGCGGCAATATCCTGAAGCAAACCACCCTGCTTCATGGGAATCCACGTCATAAAGCAGTAGACGACAATGAGCGTGGAATAGAAGTTGAACAGCGTGTTGACCAGCTGGACGATAGTGTAGATGTTGATGGGAATCTCCTCGTCTTGTCTTTACTTAAGGTAGCCGTCGGCACGAAGCTTCTTGAGATCGGAATCTTTGACCTCGCAACCGGCGGGCAGCACCATGAACACGCGGTCGCCCACCTCCTTGACCGTGGCACCCAGACCGCAGGCAAAGCCGTAAGAGAAGTCCAAGACGCGCTTGGCAACTTCGGTGCGTACGCCCACAAAAATCAGTGCGACAGGCTGCTTGGTGCGAACGCGGCGCACCACGGTCTCCACGTCGTCATAGCTCTCGGGGCGCAGGACATAGGCCGGCAGCTGCGGCGTGGCGTTGATGATATTGCTCGCATAGGCCGAGGCATCGCTCGGTGCAGGCGCGGGTGCAGCGGCGGCACGGGCGCGGGTATTCTCGGCGTAGCTCGACGGCGTGTCATAGGCACCAGGACGATAACCGCTCGCAACACTGTCCTGCGAGCGCGAAGGCGGGTTATACGTCGTGGCATGGCGGGAGTCATCGCCGACCAGCTGACCGGAGCGCGTATACACGGCAACCGACTCAGCTTCACCGCGGCGCGTCTGGCCAAGCAGGCCGTTGCTCGGCTCGTCTTGGGTGTAGAAGCCCTCGCCCGAAGCACCACTGTAGCCGTTGTTCTGATAGCCATCGTCGTAGCCGTCATCGTAGCCGTAGTCGTCGTCCTGGCCATAACCCTGGTCGTAACCCTGCTGGCCGCCCAGGTGCATCTTATTTTTAATCTCGTCAAGGAAGCCCATGGTTGTGTCCTCTCGCGGTTTAGTGCAGGCGCCCCGATAATCAGTGCGCACTTCAGAGCCTTATTTTACTGCAAACTCCGGGCTAAATACTACCCTGCCCAGGCGAACGAGCGTAGAGCCCTCCTCAAGGGCAGACTCAAAGTCCTCGCTCATACCGCAGGAAAGCTCAGGCAGGTTCAAATCGGGATGCGCCGCCTCCAGCTCATCCCTCAGCTCACGAAGCCCCGCAAAGGTGCGGCGTGCCACATCCTTATTCCCCCGGGGCGCCATAGTCATAAGCCCCTGTACGCAAATTCCCTCAAGTTCTGCAAGCTCACCCGCGGCGGCGCGAATCTCATCGGGTGAAAAGCCTCCCTTCGACTCCTCACCACTCACATTGACCTCAATGAGCACACGCTGGGGGCCGACGAGCTCGCCTGCCTCAATCTTGCGAACAGCACGGCTCGAGATCGCCTGCGCCAGATGCAGCGAACCCACCGAGTGAATCAGCTCGGCTGAGCCCAGCACCGCATTGATCTTATTGGTCTGCAGGTTGCCGATCATATCGAAGCGCACCTCGGGCAGCTCCGGATGCTCCGCCAGACCCGTGAGCTTGCGAACCAGCTCCTGCGGGCGGTTCTCGGCAAAATGGCGATACCCCGCCTGGATGGCGGCAACGGTCTCATCGACACCAACGGTCTTGGACACGGCAATGAGGCTCGCGGCGTCGTGGGGACGGCCCGCGCGATCGAGCGCCGCATAAAAACGTTCCAGAATCTGCTCGCGGCGAGCGCGCATCAAGTCCAAATAGTTATCCATTGCCAATCGCCTCCGCTGACAGCCAAACAAGTAGTCCCATGCTAACGCAAGAGCGCGGCCCCGCATGTGCAAGGCCGCGCTCACTTAGGTATTTACAATCTTTCGACGAACGGGGTTACTTACTCCTCGTCGTCCTCGCCATCGTCCTCATCCTCAAGATGATCGAGCAGGTAGCGAAGACCCTCGCTGACCTCGTTAACGGGCACCTTGGCAACGTAGCGTGCATCGACGGCGGGCCTCATGATAACACCCTCGCCCGAAGGCACGCGCATGCTCTCGAGCTCATCCTCATCAGTGCAGGCGATATCACCGGCAGTCATACGCTGTCCGGTCAACAGGAAGGTCAGACGGCAGGCGGCATCGATGGAAATCGAGGCGATGCGATCGAGATAGCGCGATACCATGATGGCGCGGCGCAGGTCGTCATAGTTGCTGTCGTCGTCCATAAAATCGCCCGTGTCCATGCGGTTAAAGGTGCGGAAGAACTTCTCGTAGGCGGCGTGCACTGGCTCGTCCTCGACGGCCAAGTTGCAGATGATGGACATGTCGTTGGTGACGAGCGCAGAAAGCGAAGAGCCCAGCACCTGGTAGACGGCCTCAGCCTCGGCCTCGACCGTGCCGACAAGCTCCTTGGGCAGCGAGATGTCGGCCTTGATCATATGACGCGTGGCGCGGCAAATCTGGCGAACCTTATCGGTCATGCGCTGCAGGTTAAAGTCGACGTAGATGATCGTCTGCAGCAAGCGGAAGTCGGAGGCGACCGGTGACTGCGTGGCAATCAGGTTGTAGCAGACGGCCTCCAGGTTGGCACAGCGTGCGTCAATCGAAAGCGTGCGCTTCTTGGTCTTGGTGGCGAGCTTGCGGTCGTCGGTCACATAGGCCTTCACGGCATCGTGGAGGGCCAGATCGACGGCCTCGTAGATGCTCAGCATCTCGTGACGGGCCTCGATGAGCTGACGGGAAAACAGTTTGCGCATGGTTCACTCCAATCAGTTGGGTGCGGTCATGCCGCCCGCACAGTGAATACGCACCGGACCAGATCCGATCGGCTTGGGACTAGTCGCACCGATCAGCCAAAGCGGCCGGTGATATAGTCTTCCGTCCGCGAGTCCACCGGGCTGGTGAAGATCGCGTCGGTTTGACCATACTCGATGAGCGTAGCGGGCTCGCCGGCAACTTCCTGCAAGAAGAATGCGGTGTAGTCGCTAATGCGAGCTGCCTGCTGCATTGAATGCGTGACGATGATGATCGTCATCTCGGGCGCCAGCTCGGCCATCAGATCCTCGACCTTAGAGACGGACGTGGGGTCGATGGCGGAGCAGGGCTCGTCCATCAGAAGGACATCGGGTTGCACCGCAAGCACGCGCGCGATGCACAGACGCTGCTGCTGACCGCCCGAGAGCGCCAAACCATCCTTGTTGAGCTGATTGGATACCTCTTTCCAGAGGTTGGCGCGCTTGAGCGATTCTTCCACGATGTCATCGAGGTCACTTTTGCTAGTCACGCCCTGCAGACGAGGGCCAAAGGCGACATTCTCGTAGATGGATTTAGGAAACGGGTTGGGCTGCTGAAAGATCATGCCCACGCGACGACGGAGATCGACCGGGTCGACACCCTCGGCATAGATATCGTTGCCGTCGAGCGTCATGGTGCCCTCGACGCGCGTGCCCTCGATCAGGTCATTCATGCGGTTGATGCAGCGCAAAAACGTCGACTTGCCGCAGCCCGAAGGGCCAATGAAGGAGGTGATGGCGTTTTTGGCGATGTTGAGGTCAAGCCCCGTCAGCGCATGAAAGTCACCGTACCAAAAGTTGAAATCCTTGGCCGTAATGGCCGCTTGCTCCAACGTGGGAGCGGACTGATAAACGGACATGGGACTCCTTAACTAGCGACGCTTGCGCGACAGGAAGCGCGCAAACAGGTTGAAGGCCAGAATGATCACCATCAGCAAGAGCGCGGTGCCGTAGGCTGCGTTCATGTTGATGCCGTCGTTGGCAAGCAGATACAGGTGAACCGTCATGGGGCGGCCGGAATCGAGCGGCGAAATAGGTAGATTGATGGCCTGCCCCATGGTATAGAGCACCACCGCGGTCTCGCCAATGGCACGGCCGATGGCGAGAACGATGCCCGTGGCAATACGGCCAAAGGCAGAAGGAAGCACGATCTTGGAGACAACCTGCCACTTGGTGGCGCCCAGGCCATATGCGCCCCAGCGGATATAGCGCGGAACGGCGCGAATGGCCTCTTCGGTGGTACGCATGACGATGGGAAGCATCAAGAGCGCGAGTGCCAGGGCGGCCGAGACCATCGAAAGGCCCAGGCCCATGGCCTCGACAAACAAGGCGTAGCCAAACAGGCCCATAACGATGGAGGGCACCGAGGCCAAAGCGTCAGCAGCGTAGCGAATGAGCTCGACGACCTTGCCCTGCTTGGCGTACTCGGCCAGATAGACGGCTGCCAGCACAGCGATCGGCGTGCAGATAAGCATGGCGAGCGCCGTCACGTAGACGGTCGAGACGATCGTGGGCCAAATTCCGCCCTCGGCGTTGACGCCCTGGGGCCAACCGAAGATAAAGTCGAGCGAGATGTGTGGCAGGCCGTTGATGACCACGTAGGCGATGATAGCGACCAGCACCAGCGTGGTGATGTAGGCAGCGGCACGAAACACGCCAAGCATGATCTTGTTGGACAGGTCCTTGTTGATGCGGCCCTTCTTGCCGTGGGAAAGGGCACGCTTGATGCGCTCGCGCGACGAGGTCGTATCGACCGTCGTGTCAACGGAATCGGACATAGCCTACCCCCTCTTCTTCTTGGAAATCAGACGGACGATGCCCACCAGCGTGGCGGAGATGATAAACAGGACCACGCCCATGCCGAACAGCGCCGAGCGATGCAGACCCGAGGAATAGCTCATGTCGAGCGCGATCTGGCTCGTGAGCGTCGAGATAGGGCTCGCAATGCTGTCGGGAATAACCGGGGCGTTACCCACGACCATGAGCACGGCCATGGTCTCTCCGATGGCACGGCCCATACCCAGCACGATGGCATCCACGATACCCAGCTTAGCGGCAGGTAGCACGACCTTATAGATGGTCTGCCACTTAGTAGCACCCATGGCATACGATGCCTCGCGAATGCCCATGGGAATGGAATTGAGGGCATCGATGGTGAGCGTGGTGATGGTAGGGACGATCATGATGGCGAGCACAAACCACGCCGTCAGCGCACCAAAACCAAGGCCGCCGGTCAGTTGTGCGATAAACGGGCGGATGATGATCATGCCGAAAAAGCCGTAGATGATAGAAGGGATGCCGGCCAGCAGGTCGACGGCAGGGCTGATGAGCTTGCGCACGCGCTTGCCGGCGATCTCGACCAGGTACACGGCCGTGCCCACACCTAGCGGCACGCCCATGGCGAGCGCACCGACGGTCACCAGACCTGAGCCGGCAAGCAGCGACATGATGCCGTAGTGGCCCTCAGAGGGCGCCCACGTAAAGCTAAAGAAGTCCGCCAGACCGATGTCGGTAAAGACGGGCAGCGCCGAGTACGTGGTAAAGACAAAAATCAGGATGACGGTAACGACCGCCAAAAACGCGCAGGCAAAGAAGATCCACTGCAGCGCCTTCTCCTTGATATAGGTACTGCGCGATACGAGCGCCAGCTCGCGCTTCTTGGGTGCCTGAGCATTCTGCTCAGTCTGGGAGTTTTCCTGTGCTTCCATGCTACTCACTCCCCTTCTCGTCGTTGGTGACGGGAATAAAGCCCGCCTCGCGAATCTGCTTGTCCATCTTTTCGGACGTCACGTAGTCGATGTAATCCTGCGCCTGCTGCGAAGGCGCACCCTTCACAAAGAAGTAAAGGTCGCGCGAGATGGGATAGCCGCCACTCGCGACCGTCTTCTCGGACGCCTCAACATGATTGACCGAGACAGCCTTGACCGAGGTCTTGGCGTTGAGGCTATCGACGAAGCCCAGCGAAATGTAGCCGATGGCCCCACGCGAACGAGATACCACGTCGCGCACCTGGCCCGTACCCGAAAGAACAGCCGAGCGGCGATCGAACGGCGTGCCATCCATCACGATGGTACGGAAGGCCTCGCGCGTACCGGACGCCTCGTCTCGGTTGATGACCTGAATCCTCAGGTCCTCGCCACCGACCTCTTTCCAATTGGTAATCTTGCCGGCGTAGATATCGCGGAGCTGCTCGGTCGAGAGGTTATCGACGGGGTTGTCGTCGTTCACGATGACCGCAATACCGTCGTGGGCAATGACGATGGGAGTCAGGCCCAGATCCTGTTCGTCGGCATTGAGTCCACGGGAGGAGCTGGCGATATCGGCCGTGCCGGCGCTGACGGCCTCGATCCCAGCGGAAGAACCCAAACCGGAAACGAGCACGTCGATGCCGGTCTCCTCCTTAAAGCCCTCGGCCGCAATCTCGGCGATAGGAAGGCAGGTCGTGGAGCCGGCAACGGTAATGGAAGAGGTAGAAGATCCCGAAGAACAGGCGCACAGCGTAAGCGTAAGCACAGCGGCGCTCAGGACCGATACGATCTTTCTCATAGCATCACGCCGATCGCAGCATGGCGCCCACAGGTGCCGTCCTCGTTACGGTAGGAATAAAAGCGGTCGTTCTGACGCACGGTCGAAAGCTGGGTATCCACGATATTATCCGCGTCGACACCGACATCTACCAGCGCCTCGCGAATGGCAGCGGAAAGATCAAGCATGCGAGAGGTATTCGCATCGATGCAAGAGAACTCGGCGGCAAAGCGATCCATGAGTTCCTGGGATACCTCATATTCGTCACCCAAGATATGGGGGCCGATATAGGCGGAAACGTCGCTCGCATCGCAACCGGCAGCATCGCAAAGCGCCTGGCACGCCTTGGCGGAAATACGTGCAATCGTGCCCTTCCAACCGGAGTGCACCACGGCAAATCCGCCGGGGGCCACCAGCACCACGGGAACGCAGTCGGCAAAGCAGAGCAGCACGGGCACGTTATGCGCCGTGCAGACGATGGCATCACAGCCCTCGGCAATCTGCTCGCGAACGTCCTCAAGGTCATCGGCGCCGTTCGAGGTCACCGCAACGATATGATCACCATGGACCTGATTGGGAACGAGCAGGTTGTGCTCGCACTCGGCGGCACCCATAGCCTCGAGCGCACGACAACGATTTTCTTGAACAGCAAAGGGGTCATCGCCAACATGCGAGCCCAAGTTGAGTGAGGAGTACGCATCTTCGGAAACGCCACCGGCGCGCTCGGTGAAGGCAAAGCGAACATCGGATGTCGCGCCCTCCACCAACGTAACTCCATCATGGTCGACACGCGAAACTTTGTCCGCACGTGCTGCCATACTAAAGCCTCCTAATAACACAAGTACCGCGGCATCGCCGCTACAGCCCGCGTTTATACGGCTGTCATACTTCTCTAAAAGGATACCTGCTGCGCTGGAGGCAATCGTAAAGGGAACGTAAAGAGATTGGAGGTTCTAGTTTACAAAGTCGAAATAAAAAGGGCGCGTCCATACGGACACGCCCCTGTGCACAACAATGCAAAGAACGACTTAGAAGCTACCGCGCTTCAGGAAGTCGGGAAGCTCGAACTGATCGTTGCCGAAGTTAGGAAGCTCGGTGCCACCGACGTTGCGGGTCGGAGCGGCCTGAGCCGGGCTCGTGGCAGGAGCGGTGCGCTGCGGCTCAGCGGAGGCAGCGGCCTTGCTCTGAGACTGCTGAGCAGCAAAGAGCTCGTCCTGACGGTTGACGTTGGAGTCGGAGAAGCCCGTAGCGATGACGGTGATACGCACCTGATCGCCCAGGGACTCGTCGACAACGGTACCGAAGATGATGTTGGCCTCGGGGTCGACGGCGTTGGCGACAACGTCGGCGGCGTCGCTGATCTCCTGGATGCCCAGGTCCTTGGAACCGGCGATGGAGAGCAGCACGCGCGTGGCACCATCGATGGAGCTCTCGAGCAGCGGGCTGGAGATGGCCTGCTGGGCAGCGTCGACGGCACGGGTATCCCCAGAAGAGGTACCGATACCCATCATGGCGGTACCGGCCTGCTTCATGATGGTCTTAACATCGGCGAAGTCCAGGTTGATGATACCGGGGACGGTGATGAGGTCGGTGATGCCCTGGGTGCCCTGGGAAAGGACGCCATCGGCAATCGCGAAGGCCTCGAGCATGGTGGTCTTCTTCTCGGCGATGTCGAGCAGCTTATCGTTAGGGATGACGATCATGGTGTCGACGCAATCGGAGAGGGTCTTAATGCCCTCCTCGGCGCTCTTCTTGCGCTTGCGGCCCTCGAAGGTGAAGGGCTTGGTCACGACGGCGACGGTCAGCGCACCGACCTCGTTCATCGCGATATCGGCAACGATGGGAGCAGCGCCGGTACCGGTGCCACCGCCCTCGCCGCAGGTGATGAACACCATGTCGGCGCCAGCGAGCGCCTCGGCAATGTCGTCGCGGGACTCATCGGCAGCCTTGCGGCCAACCTCGGGGTTGGCGCCGGCGCCCAGGCCGCGGGTAAGGTCGGTGCCGATGTGCACCTTGATATCGGCATCAGAGATCGCGAGTGCCTGAGCATCGGTGTTGATGGCAACAAACTCGACGCCGCGGATGCCCTCTTCGATCATTCGATTGACCGCGTTGGTACCGCCGCCGCCGACGCCGACCACCTTAATGACGGCAAGGTAGTTGTTGATCTCTGTCTCGTGCATGTCGGTCCTCCGAACAAAGGTTATAGCCATAGCATGGGTCGACCCCTGCGCACATTAACCTTCAGGTTGAAAGTAAATGCAAAGGTAAACCGTATTATGTTTGCACATTATGAACGTATCAGTCAAATAATTGACCGTGAAAACCAAACAAACCAGATAAACGGCGTGGTATGGCCCCTCAACAAAGCATCAACCAGCGCTATGAGGTCGGAGCGTTCCTAAATGTATAGTTACCCGGAGAGCGCACATTGATATACGTTACGCCCTCTACCTGCGAAAGCAGCTTGGTGACTACGCGCTCCTTCTTGACGATATCGTTCGAATCGCCCAGCGACACCTCAATGCCGTTATTGAGGTTTGCCGAGATGGCTTCGACCGAAGGCGTGGAAATATCCTTGACTTGTCCCAAGAACTCGCTCGAAAAACCACGCACATAATCCAAGCCAGCCTTAACGGCCTTGGAGCTCACCGCCTGGCCGGAAACCGGAGCGACATCCGCCGAGACATCAGTCAACAACACCGCGCCATAGTGCTTAGCGAGCGCCAGCGCGGCATCAATGCCGGTCAGGGTATTTGAGCCCTGCCCCGTCGTGATGACGTCGCCCTGGTCATCCACTTCGACCGACGTCGACAGCGGGGCGATCCAGGTGTCATCATCCCCGATGGCCCAGGCAAGGTCATCGGAGCTGATATAGGCAATTGCAATGACCTTGCGCTCCATCGGCGTAATGATGAGCGTATGTGGGAACTGACGTTGGACATCCACGCCCGAGACCCACGGGTTCTGCTTGAGGTCCTCGGTAATCTGGTCGGGATCGACGTTAAAAAGCGACGTTCCCTCGGGCAAATCGATCAGCTGGATAGCATCGTGCTTCGTCACATGCTCGCTTCCTTGAATCTGAATATCAGTGGCGGTAAACAATCCAGAGTTAATCACCACGATAGCAACGACGACGAGCACGGCCAAGACGGCCAAAACGCCGCCCACGATTTTGCCTTTGCCTGTAACGACAGAAGCGGCGTCTGATGTTTTATTTGCCATCGCCCTAAGTGAAGACAACGGGTTGACGCCTTTTTTACCCGAAGGCTTCTTGGCGGTAGCCGGCACCGATGTCAGCGAGCGCGGTTTCGATGCGCCCAGCGTGCGACTCGGACGCGCCGCCTTAGTTCCTGTCGAGGGCTTAGGAGTTGCCATAGGACGGGCAGGCTTGGCGCCCATAACAGGCTTTGACGTCACCGAGGGACGCGAGGACTTTTTTGCGGCCGGACGATTACCGAGCTGCGAGCCGACAACCGGACGACTGGTCTGTCGAGCATGCCCGACAGACTTAGAGTGCGCGACGGTATTGCGTTGAGGTTTGGCAGGCGCGCCGGAACGCCCTCCGGCGCGGCGGAAGGTGGGTTTCGATACTCTAGAAGCCGAGGAATTTAACTTCCGGTCTGAGCTCGATGCCATACGCCTCCCTCACCTTTCCGTGCACATGTCTGATAACCGCGGCAACGTCATCGGCCGAGGCAGTTCCGTTATTAACGATAAAATTAGCGTGAACGGGCGAAACTTCCGCGCCGCCAATCGAAAAACCCTTTAATCCACAATCCTCGATAAGCTTGCCCACACTCGCATCGGGCGGGTTGCGAAAGACCGACCCGCAGGATGCGCGACCCATGGGCTGCGTACGCTTGCGCCTCGTCAGGTACCGTTCCATGCGCTCGCGGATGTCGGCCTTGGGCGCCGGTTTAAGCTTGAGCACGCACTCGAGGATGATCTCATTGCGGGGAAGGCTACATTCGCGGTAGCCCCAAGTGATCTCGGACCCCGCATAATGCTTGATACCGGATGCCGGGTCAAACGTTACGACATCCTCAACCAGCGAGCCAATCCACTCGGTCCGTGTGCCGGCATTCATAGATATCGCACCGCCGACCGAACCAGGGATGCCAACGGCAAACTCAAGGCCCGAGAGGCTACGCGACAGGGCATCGTTGACCAGGCGCGCAAACATCACGCCCGCACCGACCGTCAGCGTACAACCGTCATCGGCAACAACCGTGCGCTGAAACTCACGTCCGAGCGAAATGACGGCGCCGCGATAACCGCCATCGGCAACCAGCAGATTGGAGCCCTTGCCGATGATGACCCACGGCACCTGCTCGCGATCGAGCACCGCCACGGCGCGGCGGAGGGCATGATAGCTATGGCACGTCACAAAGAGGTCGGCCTTGCCGCCGATACGATAGCTCGTATGACGCGCAAGGCGCTCGTCCTCGATCACATCCGTGTCGATCATGCCCGAGAGCGCCATGACGGCGTTAAACAGACCCATTAGACTTAAGCGTCTTTCTTGGCAGTCAGATACTCGATAAACTCGGGACCGACGGTCGTAACGTCACCGGCACCCATAGTGAGCAGCAGGTCGCCCTCGCCCACCATCTGCTCGAGCTCCTGATTGAGCTCAAGACGGCTGGAGCAGTACACGACCTCCTTGCCAGGATGCTTGGCGCGCACGGTATCGGCGAGCATCTTAGAGGTGACACCCGGGATGGGCATCTCGCCAGCCGAGAACACATCAATCAGCAGCAGTTTATCGGCATTGGCAAATGCATCGGCAAAGTCGTCGCACAGGGCCTGCAGGCGCGAATAGCGGTGCGGCTGGAACACGACGTCGACGTGCTTGTAGCCCAGCGACGAAGCGGCAGCAAGCGTCGCCTTGATCTCGGTGGGGTGATGGCCGTAATCATCGACCACGGTGATGCCATCGATATCGCCCACGTGGGTAAAGCGGCGGCGAACGCCCTCAAAGCTCGAGAGCGCCTTGGCGGCGGCGTCGATGTCAAGGCCCAGGACATGGGCGACGGTGAGCACCGCCGTGGCGTTGAGCATGTTGTGGCGACCGGGATTGCTCTTGATCTCCACGGCATGTTCAGTGCCATCCTCAAAGCGAACGATAAAGTCACTCTGGATACCCTTGACATCCGGGTGCATGCAGACGATGTCGTTGCTCTCGGCAAAGCCGTAGGAAAGCACGTGACGGCCCGTCGACTTGGCGAGCTCGACCAGATGCGGGTCCTCACCGCAGACGATGACGGTGCCGTCCTCGCCCACCAGGCTCATGAATTTGGCGAAAGTCGCTTCGATCTCCTCGATACCCGAGTAGTGATCGAGGTGATCGGCCTCGACGTTGGTCACAATGACTACGTTGGGGTTCAGGAACAGGAAGGAGCTGTCGGACTCGTCGGCCTCGGCGACAAAGTAGTCGCCCGAGCCGTTCTTGCCGTTCGTGTCATAGCCCTCGACGATGCCGCCGATCAAGAAGCTCGGATCCAGACCCATGCGGTCGAGCATGGTGGCGCACATCGAAGACGTGGTGGTCTTGCCATGCGTGCCGGCAACAGCGACGGTGGTGTAGCCGTGGCCCAAAGCAGAGAGCATCTTGGCACGGGGCCACACGGGAATACCAAGCTCGCGAGCGCGCACGAGTTCGGGGTTGGACTCCGGAATAGCGGTGGAGACAACAACCACGTCGGGCTTGACCTCGTCGATCGTGGCGGCCTCATGGCCCACATGCACCTTCACGCCAGCGCGGGTAAGCTGGCGGATATAACGTGACGTCTTAAGGTCGGAGCCGGTAACGGCATAACCGCGCTCGTGCAGAACGAGGGCGATGCCGCTCATGCCGGCGCCGCCGATACCGATAAAGTGGGCGCTCTTAAACTCGGGCGCGGAGGTTGCAGTCTGGGAATCAGCCATGTGCTCGTGTACTCCTTGCGTAAACACTGCCTGTAACCCGTTAACTGTACCGCACCTACCGCATCAGCGCGAGGGCGACCGACGATATCCCGTCTAACTAACGCAAACCCTCTACCGCATCCGCCAGAAGAGCGGCGGCCCTATCCTGAGCCAGACCACGCGCCGCCTGACGCATGGCGTCGCGTGCCGCCGCGTCATCGACCAGGTGCAGCAGTTCATCGGCAAAGGCAGAACCGTCGATATCGGCATCGGCGCAGAGCACGCCGGCCCCGGCGTCGACCAGATACCGGGCATTGGTGGTTTGGTGGTCGGCCGTCGCATGCGGGTACGGCACGAGCACCGAAGGCACGGCGAGTGCAGCGATCTCGGCCACGCTCGATGCGCCCGAACGCGAGAGCACCAAATCGGCAGCAGCCAGCATATCGCCCATGTTGTCGATGTAAGGCTGGACGCGGTAATGCTTCGCCTCCTCGGGCGTCAGCGCCAAAGCGCGCTCGGTCTCCTCAAAGCCGTCGGCACCCGTCGAATGCAACACATAGAGGTTCTTGCGCGAAAGCAGCTCGTTTTTGAGCGAAGCCACACGCTCGTTGAGGTGCTGGGCGCCAAGTGAACCGCCAAAGACGAGCAGCAGCGTAGCGTCCTCGGGAACGCCAAGTGCCTTGCGGCCGCGAGCGCGATCGCCCTCGATCACCGAGCGACGTACGGGGTTGCCGGTCATGAGCACGTGGTCAGGGTCACCTTCGCGCTCAAAGACCGAACGCGCTGCCGGCACCGAGATGCACACGCGGGCGGCGTGGGAGTTCATCATCTTGTTGGCCAGGCCCGGAACAGAGTTCTGCTCATGCAGCAGATACGGAACGCCCGCGCCCTTGCACCACCCCAGCAGCGGAACCTCGACATAGGCACCAAAACCAATGGCGGCATCGGGCTTGCCGACCTTTGAGAAATGACTGGCGAGCGCACGCTTGGCTTTGTTGACACGCCATAGCGAGGTCAGCGCCGTCCAAGGACGGGAGCGGTCGAAGCCCGTGACCGTAATGGGCACAAAATCAAACCCAGCCTCGGGGACCAGACGACCCTCGAGCTTGCGCGACTGGCCCACGAACACAACGTGGTGGCCACGGTCACGCAGCTCTTCGGCCAAGGCGAGCGCGGGGTTGATGTGCCCTGCCGTGCCGCCGGCTGCAATAGCAACGGTCATTTTATCGGTCATGGTAGTCCCTTCGTACACGCGGTCCCTGGCCGTCGGTACGCAGACGCGCCGACGGGTCTGAGTTCAAATCGATTCGATTATATCCGCCGCCCGCATTGCGAGGAGTGGGGCGCTGAGGACGACCTTGCGGCGCCGTTCGCTGACGCGGGCGGGCTGCGGGGTCGGTCGCAGAGCCATCCAGGACGGTAAAACCGTTACGCGAAGATCGCTCGCCGCGCACGTGGGGCACGCCGGCGGTACTCTCATCCATAACGGCAAAGCTCTCACGGCGGCGGTCATACTCATCGCGGCGGGCGCTCTCGTACGAAACGCGCAGGATCAACCCGGCAAGCATGAGCGACACAATAATCGACGAACCGCCGTAGCTAATAAACGGCAACGGTTTGCCCGTCATGGGAAACACGTTGAGGATGCCCAGCGCGTTAATCAAAAACTGCACTGCGAGAATGACCGCGGAGCCAGACGCCATAAGCGCGCCCCGGCGATCGGTCGCCTGCTCGGCAATGCGAAACGCCGAGTAGATCAGCATCGCAAACACCAAGAAGAACAGCACGGTTCCGACAAAACCGACTTCCTCGCCAATGATGGCCAGGATGTAGTCATTGTGCGCCTCGGGCAGATACGAGTACTTCATGGTTGAGTTGCCGATGCCACGGCCGAACAGACCGCCCGAGGCAAAGGCCATAATGGCAAGCGTGGCCTGATAGCCGTCACCATACTCGTCGGCCCAAGGGTTCAAGGCAACCTGAATACGCACCATACGGTACGGCTCTGCGACAAGCGCAATCACGATCACGAGAATGCCGAAGATTAGCACGCCGATGATAAATCTGGGGTCGAGACCCGCAAACAACGCCATGCACATGAGGGTCAACAGGATGATCAGGACAGTACCGAAATCGGGCTGGATAAAGATCAGAAAGAGCGAAATGCCAAGGTAGATGCCCATCTTGCGAAGGAATTCGTTGATGTTGCCACCGGGCGAAAAGAAGCGATCAAGCATGATGGCCGAATACGCAATGGCAAATGGCTTTAAAAACTCGGAAGGCTGGAACTGAATGCCGGCGATGTTGAGCCAGCGCGTGGCGCCACGGCTGCCGCTGCCCACCAAGAACACCAGAAGCAGTAGCCCTATCATGCCTATGAGGAAGATCCTGAGCACATCCTCCCCAAACCAGCTGTCCGGCAAAACGCGCACGATGGCAATCAGCGCCAGAACACCGACCACTGCAAACGCGGCCTGTCGGCCCAGAAAAAACGTCGCCGAGCCATTCTCGTGCAGCGCCTCGACCGAAGACGCCGAGTACACCATCAGCAGGCCAAAGCATACCAAGGTAAACAAGCAGGCCATGAATATCAAACGGGGGCGCATGATACGGGCGGGAACGCCGGCAATATAGCGTTCGCTAAACGACTGCCCGCCGCGGCTGGAACGCGGTGTGATGCGCCGTGAGGAAGCACGGTCCGAGTCGGGCATCCTCATACCTTGTCGGGGGCTCTCCTCTCTCACCGCAACCCCTATTCCATTTGTGATTTCGCTGTAGCGGCAAGCTGAGCCACGTAGTCCTTAAACACGCGGCCGCGCTCCTCATAGCCCGAGAACTCATCGAACGAAGAACAGGCAGGAGAAAGTAAGATCACGTCACCACGGCTCGAAAGCGAACGGGCAACGTCCATGGCGTCGCGCAGGTCATCCGCCTGGGCGATATCCACATCGCCATCGACATCAGCCTCGTCCATAGCGGCGGTGAAGCGCTCGCGCGCATCGCCAAAACAGACGACCGAGCGCACGTTGTCCATAACGACGCGCGCGAAGTCCGTGAGCGGCGTGCCCTTATCGTGGCCGCCGAGCAGCAAGATCACGTCGTCATCGGGAAATGCCGTCAGTGCCTTCTCGACCGCATCGGTGTTGGTTGCCTTGGAATCGTTGACGTAGCGCACGCCGTCAATCTCGCCACACGGCTCCACGCGGTGCTCGAGCGGCTGGAACGAGGCAAGACCGCGGCAGACACCATCGACATCGGCACCGACCGCCAAGGCGGCCGTGGCAGCACACAGGGCATTGATAACATTGTGATGGCCCGAGATCTTGAGCTCGGATGTAGCGATGAGCGGAGTCTCGACACCCTTCAGACGCACGATCATCTTGCCATCGCGCACAAAGGCGGCATCCTCGCCCTCAGGCTCGTCAAAGGCAACCTTGCAGATGCGACGACCCGGCGTGTAGATGTACTCATCGAACTCGTGAATGCCGGCGTCTTCGACGTCGACAACTGCCAGATCGTCATCGACCATATTGTCAAACAGCTTGACCTTGGCAAGCGCATAGTTCTTATGGCTCTTATGCCAGCCCAAGTGGTCGGGAGTGATGTTGAGCAGCACCGCCACTCGAGGGTGGAGCTCGGTGGTCGTAGCAATCTGATAGCTCGAGAGCTCAGCCACAAACCACTCGTTGTGGGCTCGGCCGTCAATCTCGTTGACCGGCGGCTCGCCGATGTTGCCGACAGCCACGCTGGCCTCGCCGGCAGCCTTGAGCAGATAATCAGTTAGCGACGTAGTGGTCGTCTTGCCGTTGGTGCCCGTGATGGCAATCCAGTTATCGGGCGACAGGCGATAGGCAAACTCGGGCTCACCCATAATCTGGGCGGCATGCTCGCGCCCGGCCTTAAAGAAGCCCGAGAATTCCGAGATGCCCGGGCACGTCACGCATACGTCATAGGCGCCCTCGACCTGTTCGGTCCCATAGACAAACGACGCACCAGCAGCCTCGAGCGCACGCGTGGCGTCATTGGGCTCAGAGGTGCCGCCGCCATACACGGTAACGGCGCTTACGCGCTCGGGATGTGCCAGCGCCCAGCGGGCGACATCGAGACCGGATTTGCCCTGACCCAAAACGAGCAGGCTAAAGACATCAGCAAGAGGCATGAAAGACCACTATCCCAACTGGAAGAACAGGGCAAGGCCAACGGCACCAAAGGCAGCAGCGATAATCCAAAAACGGATGACGACCTTGGTCTCGGCCCAGCCCTTCTTTTCGAAATGATGATGGATGGGCGCCATAAGGAAGACGCGCTTGTGCGTAAAGTGGAAGTAGACAACCTGAATCATGACCGACAGGGTCTCAACGATAAACAGGCCGCCGATGATGAGGGAGACGACCTCGGTGTTGGTCATGATGGACGTGCAGGCAAACGCGGCGCCCAGGGCAAGCGAGCCGGTATCGCCCATAAAGATGCTCGCCGGATAGCAGTTGAACCACAGAAAGCCCAAGCAGGCACCGGCACACGCGGTGCAGAAGATGGACAGGTTCACGTCTCCGTGCAAAAACGCCATGGCAGCCATGGCGAGCATGACAATCATGGAGGTGCCGCCAGCAAGACCGTCAAGGCCATCAGTCAGGTTCACGGCATTAGAAAGACCGGCGATCATCAGCCAGCAAAAGACAATGTAAAGCCACGGGAACGAAAGGCCGCAGATAGCGGTCGAAAGAACACCGAGGTCAATCGTCAGGCCGCCGGGAAACCGAATCTCGGGGGCGACGCCGCACCAGTTGACGGCAAGTACCGTAAAGGTGACACAGATAATGGTTAGACCGATCATCTTGGCATGAGGCGTCAGACCGAGCGAGCGCCCATGCGTAACGGAGGTCAGGTCGTCGATCAGGCCCAGCACGCCGGTCGCCAGCGTGGCGAGCAGCACGAGCACGAGCTCAGTGGTGAGCCTGCCCATCAGCAGGCAGGTCAGCGAAATCGCGACGAGGATGACAACGCCACCCATGGTGGGCGTTCCCTGCTTAACCAAATGACGCTTGGGGCCGTCGGCACGAACCTGCTGGCCGATACCCTCGACCTTGAGCAGCTTGATCCACCACGGCATGAGCAGCAGCGCAATGGCGGCGGCGATGCCAAGCCCCAAAAAAGCCTGATACGTTGGATACGAGGGATTGCCGAACATGGGCTAGCACACACCTTCCACAAAGCGGTCGAGCTCAACAAAGCGGGAACCCTTGACCAGTACAACATCATGTTTTTCAAGCGCGCCGCCCATGCGGTCGAGCACCTGCTGATAATCGGAGAACACCTGGATGCGGTCCTCGTCCATGCCCATCATGCGCGCGGCATCGGCCATAAGCTGGGCCAGCTCACCACCCACGCACGCCAGCATGTCGAGCTTCTTGGCGGCGGCATAGGCGCCCACGAGCTCATGCATGCGAGGAGCCTCATCGCCCATCTCGCCCATCTCGCCCAGGATCGCCATGCGAGACCCCGTGCACGAAAGCGAGCACAGCAGATCGAGACCAGCAGCCATGGATTCGGCGCTGGCGTTATAGGAATCGTCGATGACGCGGGCACCGCTCTTGGCGCGCTTGATCTCCTGGCGGTGCCCGGTGATCGTGAGGCCCCTAAAGGCAGCATCGATCTGCTCGGGCGTCACGCCCAGGCGATAGGCAACCGCGGCGGCCTTAACGGCATTTGGAACGGACTGCACGCCGGGGATGGCAAGCATGGTATCGATCGTCTCACCCTGGCCAAAATCGAGCGTAAAGACCGGACGGCCCTCGTCATCAACACGAATGTCGCAGGCACGGACCTCATCGTCGTCCGAGACGCCGGCCAGCATCACGTCGATACCAGCAGGCTGGGCGAACGTATCGCGAATGAACGGCGTAAAGTCGTCCTCGCCGCCCAAAACCAGCAGCGGCAAGAAGTCGCCGGCGGCGCACATACCCTGGACAATCTCGGCCTTAGCGCGGGCGATGTTCTCGCGGCTGCCCAAAATGCCGATGTGAGAGGTACCGATCTTGCTCACGATGGCAAGGTTGGGATTGGCGGACTGGGACAGGCGCTCAATCTCGTGGAAATGGTTCATGCCCATCTCGAGCACCAGGACCTCGGTATCGGCCGGAGCGGAAAGCACCGTGAGCGGCATGCCGATCAGGTTATTGAAATTGCCCTTGGTGGCCCAGACACGATAGCGCTTGGCGAGCACGGCGGCGAGCACGTCCTTGGTCGTCGTCTTGCCGATGGAACCGGTAATACCAACGACCAGGCAGCCAAGCTCCAGGCGATACGCGTGCGCCAAACGCAGCAGAAAATCCTCGGGATCATCGGTCAGCAGGATGGCGCACCCCTTGTCCTGCGCCAGCGAGACCAGCTCGGCCTCGGGCTCACGCGTCATCACGACGGCGCCGGCACCTGACTGGACGGCACGGGAAGCAAAATCATTGCCGTCGACGTTTTCACCGGGAAAGGCGACGAAAATCGTCCCTTCCTCGACCTGGCGCGAGTCGATAACGCACCCACGGCATACCCGATCGGCTTCTCCCGTCACGGTTCGGGCCCCTGTTGCGGCCGCGAGGTTGTTGACGGCGATCTCTATCATTGCAGCTCCCCTGTAAACCTAATAATGCTATCGGCGTATTGTATCCCAGCGCCGCACATGCGTGGTGCAGGGCATGTGAACACCCTCATATGGGACAACAAACAACGCCCCAAAGATTGTAACCCCCTACTTCGTGTGCGGGATACCCAGCACGTCGAGCGCGTTGGCCATAATGGACTGGAACGGCACCGCAGCGGCATCTGAGCCGCTCGGCGTTCCGTCGAGCGTGATATAGCACAGCACCTTGGGCGATTGTGCCGGTGCAAAGCCCATAAAGGACGACATGTAGTTCTCCTTGAGGTAGCCGCCGTTCTCGTCGGCACGTTCGGCCGTACCGGTCTTACCCGCCACGTCATAGCCGTCAACCGCGCCGCCAACGCCCGTTCCCTCGGACACGACCGTCTGCATGCACGATGTCACCTGGGATGCGGCATCCTCAGAAATCGCACGCTCGCCTTCGCCCCAGTCCTTCTCGTCGCCTTTGCTGGACTTATAGAAGTGCGGTGTCATCATCACGCCGCCGTTGGCGATGCCGCCCACGGCACGTGCGATCTCAATTGGCGAGACGGACAGTGCCTGTCCAAAGCTCATCGAGCCCAGCGTGGCGCCGTCATACTGGTCACGCTCCTTGACGATACCCAGGCTCTCGCCCGGAAAATCGACACCCGAGCTGTGACCGATGCCCCACTTGTCCACATAGGCGGCAAAGTCGTCGGCACCGATCTTGCGCCCCACTAGGACAAAGCCCACGTTGGACGAACGGCGCATCATCTCGCGCACATCCATGGTCATGGCATAGTCGCGCTTGTCGGCATCGGTGACGGTATCGTCGCCCACCTTGATGCTCGCCGGCACCTCAAACGACGTACTCGATCGCACGACGCCCAAGTCGAAGCCGGCGCCCGCCACGAGCGTCTTAAAAACCGAGCCGGGCTCGTAGGCGTCGGTGACCAGGCGCAAGTTCATATCCTCGGTCTTGGCGTTTTCCAGATCGGTCTGGTCGTAAGTCGGATACGAGCAGGCTGCCAAGATCTCGCCTGTCGTAGGATCGGTGACCAGCGCCGAGCCGTTCTTGGCCTTAGTCTTCTCAACTGCCTCTGCCAGGGCATCCTCGGCCGCACGCTGGATATTGACGTCGAGCGTCGTCACGATATCAACGCCGTCGACCGCAGCCACCTTTTTATAGGCACCGCCCGCGATATAGCTGCCGTCCCTCGCGCGCTCGCGTACGAGAGAACCGTTCGTGCCGGTCAGAAGCTTGTTGTATTGCTTTTCGAGACCCGTCAAGCCGTCGTTGTCTACATTCACTACACCCAGCACCTGCGATGCCAGATTGCCGTATGGATATACGCGCTTCATGGCCTGCTCAAAAAGCACGCCGGGCAGGTTCTTCTTCTCCAGCGCCGCAACATCGTCTTCGTCCACCTGGCGCTTGATATACACCCAGGTTCCATCGGACTCAACGAGCTTGCGGCAGGTCTTTTTATCGATTCCAGTTGCCTTGACCAGCGCCGACACCGTCTTGTCAACATCCTCGACAAGCTGCGGGTTCACGGCGATGTTGCGACATTCGACCGACGACGCCAGCACGTTACCGTTGCGGTCGTAGATGGTGCCGCGTTTGGCATAGAGGGTCTGTGCAAGCAGGCGGCGCGCATCGGCACGCTCGCGCAGTTTATCGGCTTCGACAATTTGATAGTCGGCAAGGCGAAAGACGCCCAAGCTCAAACCAAGCCCGATGAAGCCCATGATGGCTTTGCGGCGAGGCAGAGGCGTGCCTGTGAGCCATTCGGTCGACGAACTCTTGCGCGACCTGGTGTTATGCATTTGAGGGCCGTCCGAGCCGCGAAGTCGCGACGCCGGGTCGTTGCCACGGGACTGCCCGGCGTTGTAAGATTGCCGACCCGTTCCTTGATAACCAGAACGTCCCCGCGACGAGGGACGTCCAGAACCGCGGCCCCCATCGGAACCGCGGCGATAGTCATTTGTCATACTCAGCTACCGTCTTGCTACTGAGCGGTCGCGGTCGCGTTGGCGCCCGCGGCTGCATCCTGCGAAAAGTCAAGTGTAACGCTCTCGCTGGGCTCCACCATGCCATAAGCGCCCGCAAGGTCGCGAATGCGCGTGTCGGCGCCATAGACCGAATGCATGACCTCCAGGTCGGAGCTCTCATCGGTCGCCTTTTCGAGCGTGCTGGTAAGCTCGGCGTTGCTGTTGAGCACCTGGGCCGTAACGCCGGCGAGCGCCACGCGGGCGACGCCGATCGTCATGAAGATAGCCGCAATGATGCAAAACGTTTTAAGAACGCTCATGAAAACCGGGCTTACCGCCTGGTTTGCCTGACGGCCCGCGCCCGTGTAGACATCAAAGCGCGGCGCGCGCTGCTCACGGGGAGCAACGGGGGCCTGCGGCGTCTCACGATAGGCGGGCATGGCGTTCATATCATAGGCGAGTGCTGCGCTTGAAGTGTTGTAGCCCATGATATGCCGCCTCCCATCCCGAGTACGTTGGTAGTGTGTTTAAGCTTCGTTTATGGTGCGAGCGGGAGGTCCAATATCGCGCGGTCGCGCCTACAGACGCTGCGCCACGCGGATTTTGGCTGATCTCGCCCGAGGGTTGCGCTCAACCTCATCAGGCTGGGCAACCAAGGGTTTGCGGGTGATGACCTTGAGTATCGGCACGTTGCCGCACACGCACACCGGAATCTCCGGCGGACACGTGCACCCCTGGCTCATCTCCTTAAAGTGGTTCTTTACGATACGGTCCTCGAGCGAGTGATACGAGATGACGCAGATACGTCCGCCCGGGTTGAGCCACCTGGTGGCGGCATCAAGCCCTCGTTCGAGCACATCGAGCTCGTGATTGACCTCGATGCGAATGGCCTGGAAACTTTTCTTGGCCGGGTGTCCGCCATGCCGACGAGCGGCAGCCGGGATACCCGCCTTGATGATCTCGACAAATTGGCCGGTGGTTTCGATCGGTTCTTGCTCGCGGCGGCGCACGATCTCGCGCGCAATCTGCGAGGCGAACTTCTCTTCTCCGTAGACGCGTAGAATCCGGGCGAGGTCGTGTTCGTTATAGGTGTTGATGACCTCAGCTGCGTTTAAGGTGTTATTACCCGGATCCATCCGCATGTCCAATGGGGCGTCCTCGTTATACGAAAAGCCCCTGCCAGGGATATCGAGTTGCGGTGACGAAACGCCCAAATCGAACAGGAAGCCATCGACCCCGGGCACCTCGGCCGAGCAAAGCAGCTCGTCCAAGTCGCCGAAGTTGCCCTTCAGCAGCTGGTGCGGAACGCCGGGAACCTCGCGGTCCAGACGGGCACCAGCGGCCTCGAGGGCCATGTCGTCCTGATCGACGCCGAGCAAAAGGCCCGTCTCCCCCACCTGCGCGGCCATCTTTACCGAATGGCCGGCACCGCCAAGGGTGCAATCGCAGACAACGGAGCCGCTCTTTAGCCGCAGCGACTCAAGCACTTCGCCGAGCATGACAGGTTCATGCCGATATTCTTGTGTCAAGATCCCACGCTCCATCCGTTACCCGTGCCTTGCCCTTACGAGAAGAAGAGGTCCAGCAGGGCCTCATCGTCATCGTCCTCATCGGCCGCGGCGCGATCCCAAACCTCAAGGTGGTCGTAGTTGCCCACAACCGTGACCTCGCGGTCGAGGTTCGCCTGCTTGCGGAGAGACTCGGAAAGACCGATACGACCGGCGCTGTCCACGTCCATCGACGTGGTGCGCTTGTTGATCGCCCTCATGAGCTTCTGGTCGTTGATGTCACGCGGGTTAAAACCCTCGTGGCCCTCACGACCCGCGAAGAGTCCTTCGACCCACTTATCGAAGGCCTCGGCAGAGAACACGTACAGAGCATCGACATCCAGGGCTTTGAACACGCGAACGTGCTCTCCAAGCTCCTCGCGAAGGGGTGCAGGCAGGGATAGACGACCTTTTGCATCGAGATTGCGCTCGTATGCACCCGTCATTCCCATGTGCGCCCTCCCCTCGGTTACTCAGATGGCACGTACGCGGGGAACCACCCCGCCTGTCGACGTCATCAATAATAT
>CABSYR010000009.1:0-77509 GCA_902481895.1 uncultured Collinsella sp.
CGGTCTTTCATGCAGCAGGGGCTCTCAATGTTTTTATGTCCTGCTCATATCGTCTCTGTCGGCAGTTTGGGACGGTCCTTAGAGCTGCAGCGCGCCATGAGTGACGTGGTGAAGCGGATCATCCTGTCTTTGAAGTTCTAAGTAGAATTCCCCGTCTCTGAGCAATGATTAGTGCGCATTTGTGCGTATTTGCGTGCGCAGGATTGCGTGACCATGTGTGTATATGCGCCGTCTGCGGTTGTATTTTGACCGTTTGGCGGTTATATACGCAGAAGTACGCACATACACGCGTATTTGTGCGAATATATAGCTGTCAGAATTGAAAGACTTTTCACGACGCAGGAGGTATTCATGGCAGATTCCAAGCAGGTTCCACTCGACTCCGCGGCAGCCGCAAAGGCGGCGTTTGCCTCGGTCCAGAATCAGCCGTTCCCAAACGACATTTTTACGGCTCCCGAGCTTCGCTGGGCAGTGATCGGGTGCGGTGTTATCGCCAACCAAATGGCCCAGTCCCTCGCGCTGGCCGGCCGCAAGCTCGCGGGTGTCGCCAACCGTACGCTTTCCAAAGCCCAGGCTTTTGCCGAGCAGTATGGCGTCGAGAAGGTGTACGAGACGGTCGAGGACCTCTACGCCGATCCGGACATCGACGCCGTCTATATCACCACGCCGCACAACACGCATATCACCTACCTGCGAGCCGCTCTGGCAGCTGGTAAGCACGTGCTCTGCGAGAAGGCCATTACCCTCAATTCCGCTGAGCTCGACGAGGCGCGTGCCATCGCCGACGAGCACAACGTCGTCCTTATGGACGCCACCACGGTGCTTCACATGCCGCTGTATCAGGAGCTGCGCCGCCGCATGGATGCGGGCGACTTTGGTCGCATGAACCTCGCCCAGCTCAACTTTGGCAGCTATAAGGAGTACGGGGACCTGACCAACCGGTTCTACAACCGTAGTCTCGCCGGCGGCGCCATGCTTGACATTGGCGTGTATGCCCTGTCTGTCATGCGCCTGTTTATGGCCAGTCAACCCGTGGAGGTCGTCTCTCTGGGCAACACCTGTGAGACCGGCGTTGACGTCGCGAGTGGCATTGTCTGCCGTAACGCCGAGCAGCAGCTGGGCGTGGTGAGCCTTACGCTCCACTCCAAGCAGCCCAAGCGTTCGGTTATCAGCTTCGACAAATGCTATATCGAGGTCAACGAGTATCCGCGCGCCGACCATGCGACCATCGTGTGGACTGCGGACGGTCGCCGTGAGGAGGTCCACGCTGGCACCGAGGCATACGCTCTGTGCTACGAGATGGCCGACCTGGAGAAGGCCGTTGCCGGCGATGATTCGAAGTGCGAGCTTCTGGGCTATGCTTCTGATGTTATGGAGCTGATGACCAAGCTCCGCGCCGACTGGGGAGTCGTGTACCCCGAGGAGGAGTAAGCGATGCTTGCGGAAGATAGGCTCAACGCGATCGTGACGATGGTGCAGCAGGCCGGCTCGGTTACCGTGCCGGAGCTTGCTGAAGCCCTGGGCGTGACGGCGTCTACCATTCGGCGCGACCTGCAGGCGCTCGACCGTGCACACCGTATCGCCAAGGTGCACGGAGGCGCGACGAGTCTGGAGCGTGCGCACGTGACGCGCGACCTGACGATCAGCGAGCGCAGTGATCTCCATAACGATGACAAGGAGCGCATCTGCGCCCGTGCCGCGGCTCTGGTGGAGCCCGATAGCTTTGTGTATATCGATTCGGGCTCCACGACCCTCAAGCTCATCGAGCATCTTCCGCGCCTTGAGGGTGTCACCTATGTGACCGATTCCGTGCTCCATGCTCAGCATCTCGCCCTGCGTGGTATGCGCACCGTGGTGCTAGGCGGCGAGCTCAAGCCCGAGACCGAGGCACTCGTCGGTCCCGATGCCTTGGCAACCCTGGACCGCTATAACTTCAACTGCGGTTTTTGGGGTTCCAATGGCATCGCCGCCGAGCAAGGTCTCACCACACCGGATATCGAGGAAGCGCAGGTCAAGCGTATCTCGATGCGCCATACCGCCAAACGCTTCGTAATCTCGGACGCCAGCAAATTTGGCATGGTGGCGCCCGTCAAGTTTGCGGACTTCCGCGACGCAACGATCATCACTACGGGCGAGGTGCCCGCCAAGTACCAGTCGATGGACAACGTCATCACGGTCTAACAGCAGGGGACGGGCTAAGGCCAAAACCACCGCGAAGGGACAGGAGCCTTTGTGGTGGTTTTGACGTTTGTCCAGATAAGGCCTGCCAAAATAAACCCGTCCCTTTTCGGGAGACTTTAGGGCTCCCAGGGGCAGGGGGATTCGATATAGATATGCTCGCCGGTTACGGGATGCGTGAAGGACACGCTGTGGGCATGGAGCATGAGGCCGCAAGGACGCGGTGTGCCGTACAGGTCGTCGCCAACCAGGGGATGGCGCTCGCTTGCCAGGTGCACGCGGATCTGATGCTTACGGCCGGTGAGCAGCTCGACATCGATATACGAGCGCGTGGGCAGGCCACGACGGCTCTTAAGGCGTTTGAGCACCTTCACGCGCGTTTGAGACGGCTTGCCGCTGGCGCCGACGCGCATCTTTCGGCTGTCGTGACGGTCGCGGGCGATGGGCTTGTCGATGAGCTTTTCGTTCCAGTCGATCTTGCCCTCGGCGAGCGCTAGGTAGTGCTTTTCGAAAGCGTGGTCGATAATCATCTGGTCAAAGGCGGGCTGCGTCTGCTTGTCGAGCGAGAACAGCACCACGCCGGTGGTGTCACGGTCCAGGCGATTGAGCGGCTGCATGTCGGTCGCGGCAAAGCCGTCGCCCATCGCCAGCAGCAGGTCGCTGGCGTAGTCGGTGAGCGTGCGCTCGCCGGTGCCGTCGCCGTGGACGATCATGCCGGCGGGCTTGTCGATGGCCATGAGCCAAGCGTCGCAGTAGAGGACTTGAGGTTCTTCGTTCACGTGTAAGCCTTTCGGTTAGCTAATTCCCACAAACATGCAGCCCGAGGTCGCCCCGCGTAGGCGGGCGGCGGGCTTGCGGCCGGCCTGCGCTGCTTCGACGGCACGACGGACGCGGGCGACGGCACGGCCCACCTCATCCGTCTCGAGCAGCGTTCCATCCACCATGAGGCGACGCACGCCGGCATCGAGCAGCTGAGGAACCTGCGGCGTGAGGTCGATGGGGTAGGCATCGTACAGGCGAGAGCGGCCGTGGATGTCGGTGCGGATGGGCATGACCTTTCCGTCGATATTCTTGAGCGAGAGCTTGCGGGCACGCAGGCGGCAGTTGGCACAATCGTGGATGCAGCCATTGGCAACCTGCAGAATGCAATGCTCGCTTGTCATGACGCGCGGGCGGCCAAAGACGGTGATGCCCAGAGCAGCGGGCGCGGCGGCGCCGAGCGAGACAATCTCGTCGAGCGTGATCTCGGGCGAGAGCCAAAACGCACCGGCGCCGCGCTCGGCAAGCGCCTCCATGCAGGGCGTGTTGTGCACCGGCAGACAAGAGCGAATCTCGGCCGTGGCGCCGGCATGAGCGGCTACGGCGAGCTCGGAGATATTGCCGACGGCGACGGTGGCTCCAGCATTGATCCAGGGATCGACGCGCTCGTGGTCGACGGCGCGGCAGACCTCGTCGAGTACGGGCACGATGCCCTGCTCAAGCGCATCGGCGGGGGAGAGCCCGGCCGCATCGAGCGCGTCGGTGGTCATGTAGATGCGCGTTGCACCCTCCACGCGCGCTGCCTCGGCGGCTTCGAGCGAGGTGACGGTGGCGCAGATCTGCGACTCATCGCGGTAGTGCTCGGGCATGGGGCGCGTGCATTTGTCGAGCACCGGCAACTCGAGCGTTTTCGCGCGCTCCTCGTACGGTGCGAGAATGGCCTCCTCCAGCGCCTTGCAGGCGGCAGCGCGCACCTTGTGCACAGCGGAGAAGCCCATACCGCAGCCGGCGTCGAGCGAAATGTCAAAGCTCGCTGCCTCAAAGGGCGAGGAGCCCATGCGGCCCACGTGCTCAACCAGGTCTGCCGCCTCGACGGCGCGGGTCTTGGCGACCTCGACGGTAAAGCCGGTGGCGGTGGCGGTAAGCGCGGGGTCGTCGCAGCAGGTGAGCGTAACGGTAAACGGCTCGCCCAGACGCGCCACGACGGACACATCTACGGCGCGGCGGCGCAGCACATCGCGCTTGAGCGCGGCGCCGGCAGCGTCAATGGCGCGCTGACTGCGAATCACGCGCACACGGCAACCCTCGGGCATGCTACGGGGCACGCGGCACTCGATGATATCGCCGGCTGCGGCATCATTGGCGGCAATGGTGGTCAGGAATTGGTCGAACTCATCGTCGTGGCGAAGCTCCAGCAGGTCGCCCTTGCCCACGGGCTCAAACAGCTCAATGCGGGCGATGGCGGCACGGCGACGGCGGTCGTCGGGCTTGAGGCCGCGCACATCGCGGTTGGCCGGGCGGCTGCCCAGCACCGTGCCCACAATCTGGCCGCGGTTGTTGGAACGCTCGTAGCTCATCATCTCGTCGCCCGAGGTGCCGTCCTGATAGGCGTGCGTAAAGTCGCGGTTGAAGCAGCGCTTGAGCTGGCGCTGGCGGGCGGCTTCCTCGTCCTTGGCAACGGCGACCCCTGCCAGCATGTCATCAATTTCGTGACGATACACATCAACGATGGAGTACACGTAATCGGGCGCTTTCATGCGGCCCTCGAGCTTGAGCGACGCGGCGCCGGCGTCATACAGACGGCGAACAAGCTGTGAGGTGTTGGTGTCACGCGGACATAGCGCACGCTCGCGGCCGGCTGGGGAGAGCGTGCGGCCGTTCTCGTCGATTAGCTCGTAAGGCAGGCGACAGGGCTGAGCGCACATGCCGCGGTTGGCCGATCGTCCCGCCATGGCAAAACTCGAAAGCAGGCACAGGCCCGAGTAGCAAAAGCAGATGGCGCCATGGCTAAAGACCTCCAGGTCAACGTCGGGCGCGGCATCGTGAATGGCGGCAATCTCGTCGATGGAGAGCTCGCGCGAGAGGGTCACGCGGTCGGCGCCCTGCTCGCGGCACCAGATAGTCCCACGGTCATCGTGGATGTTCGCTTGGGTCGAGATATGTGTCTCGATGCCGGGCATGGTGCGTTTGACCTCAAAGAACAGGCCCCAGTCCTGGATAATGAAGGCATCGGCGCCCAGCGTGGAGCAGCGATGGATAAGTTGCAGCGCATCGCCCATCTCGGACTGCTTGATGACGATGTTGACCGTGACGTAGACGCGCGACCCGGCTAGATGCGCGGCGCGGCAGGCTTGCTCAAAGGCCTCGTCGGTAAAGTTGGTGGCCTTGCGGCGGGCGTTGAAGCTGCCCATGCCGCAGTAGATGGCGTCTGCCCCGGCGGCGAGTGCGGCGGCAAAGGGCTCGGGCCCTCCGGCGGGCGCCAAGAGCTCGGGTCTGCGGTTGGTGGTTCGACTGGCGGTTGCGGTCATATCCTGCCTTTCAAAATGCTCAGATACTCAAAAGTATAGTGATGCTGTTGCGGCGGACGAGCCCTGTGGCCCAAGCAGGATAAAGTCTTCAGCAGCCCTTGCAGCAAAAATGATCTGTTTCCCTCCGTTCCCTATGAATCACCTGATCCGATGGGAACGGAGGGAAACAGATCATTTTGAGCTTCACCGTCCGTTCGTGCCGTTCAGCGGCCGACAGGCACCGTTGGGCGATAAAATATTCTCGCAACGTGATAATAATCTTGCATCGCGCGGAAACCTTGAGTACTATCCCAAATCAAGCGCGGTGTTCAGACCGAATTGTGCCTCCCGGTGCGAACGCCGCGCTCACGCTCTCTATCTGATCGTAAGGAGAAAAACATGAGCAAGACCGTCGTGTCTTCCGATAACGCACCCGCAGCCATCGGCCCGTATTCCCCCGGTATCCAGACCGGCAACATGGTGTTCCTGTCCGGCCAGCTGGGCATCGACCCCGCAACTGGCAAGATGCCCGAGGGCGTCGAGGCCCAGGCTAAGCAGTCCCTTGCTAACGTCGAGGCTTTGCTGACCGCTGCCGGCGCCACCTTTGCCGATGTCGTCAAGACCACGGTCTACCTGGCCGACATCGCCGACTTCGCTGCCGTGAACGAGATCTACGCTTCCAAGTTCGAGGCTCCGTTCCCCGCGCGCAGCGCTTTCCAGGTTGCCGCCCTTCCGGCCGGCGGTCTGGTCGAGATCGAGGTCGTCGCCGCTCTCTAAGGCGTTGGCAACAACTAAACATGACATGTAAAAAGACCCTGCAGTACGAGCTGCAGGGTCTTTTGTCAAGCGATGCGACAAAAATGATCCGTTTCCCTCCGTCCCCAAGGGATAACGTTTAGCCTTCCTTGCGGACTTTTTGCAGGTAGCGGTAGACGCTGGGCTCCGAGATACCCAGCGCGGTGGCGGCGCAGGCCACGGCGCCCTTGAGCATGAACACCCCGTTGCCGTTGAGGTGGCGAATGACGTCAACGCGGTCGCTCTGACCAAGCGACGCTACATCCAGCCCGCGCGCGCTCAGCAACTCGGCAATGCTGCGGTCGATGAGCTCCTGCGTAGACTCCGAAAGGCTTTCGACCTCGATAGACGCGGGCTCTGCCTGTCTAGGGGCAGCGTCGAAGCACGCCATGAGCTGCTGAGCCATGGCGTTGATGGAGCGCACGGTCGAGAGGTCGGTATTGACGCAGAGCATGCCGACGATCTCGTTATTCTCGCGGATAAAGTACGTCGCTGACTCCAATGTCTTGCCACCGGCACCGCGGCCCTCGTAGCCCGTAATAAACGGCAGGTCGCGATACTTGGCGTCGTGCATGATCTTGAGTGCCAGATCGGTAGCGGGACCGCCGACCTTGCGGCCGCTCACGATACCGTTGCGGATATCGACGATGGCGTGGTCAGGATCCGAGAAATCGTGCAGGACGATCTCGCTGTTCTTACCGAGTACCTGCTCCAGGAAATCGACCATCGGCAAAAAGCGACGTACGGTCTCGTTCACGGGCAACTCCTTTGGGTGAAATCGGAAATGTTCATAACAATTTTTTCTCATGGTAACACGCTGCCCAACATCTCGTATATCCGCAGGTATATTGCGTAATACAGATGAGCGGTAGATATTTGGCGGTAAACGGTTGACCAAAAGAAAAGTTAGATGTTATTTTGACCAGACACTTTCCCGACCTGCGGAAATGCGTTATTTCAGCTGAAGAATAGTCTGATAACAAAAAATTATTATTGAGAATGAGAATCATCTTTAATACGATATGCAATGAAGGCACAACCTCAACCCCGCACTGCGTCACAATAGAGCGTTAGATGCGAAAACAACTACTTCGAGGATTGGTGGTCAAATGACCCAGGAGACGGTTACGAACGGCACTGAAGCCCTGTTCACTCGCGAAGGCATGCCTCCCGTTAAGGAAATGATCCCGTGTGCCCTTCAGCACGTACTGGCATCGTTTGCCGGCATCATTACCCCGGCGGTCATCATGGCCGGCGTCTACGGCTTTAATAGCCAGCAGAGCACCGACATCATCCAGGTTGCGCTCATTCTTTCGGCAATCGACACGGCCCTTCAGGCCTTCGCTCCCTTCCGTCGCATCGGCGGCGGCCTGCCCATCGTCATGGGCGTTTCGTTCGCGTTCCTGCCGGCCCTTCAGGCCATGGGCGCCTCGGGCTTTAGCTTTGGCGCACTGCTGGGCGGCGAGATCGTCGGCGGCGCCGTTGCGGTCCTCTTTGGTCTGGCCTACAGCAAGATCAAGTGGCTGTTCCCGCCCGTCGTGACCGGTACGGTCATCTTCTCCATTGGCGTCTCTCTCTATCCCACGGCCGTCAAGTATATGGCCGGCGGTATGGGTACGCCGTTGTGGGGCACCCCGCAGGCCTGGTGCGTCGCTCTCATCACCTTCGCCGTGGTCTTTGCGCTCGCCAACTTTGGCAAGGGCACGCTCAAGTTGGGCTCTGTGTTCTTTGGCATGATCGTTGGCATGATCGTCTCCATCCCCTTTGGCATGATCGACTTCTCCAGCGTCGCCACCGCTCAGGTCTTCGCCCTTCCCAAGCTCATGCCCTACGCGCTCGAGTTTGATCCCGAGGTCTGCATTACCCTCGCCGTCGTGTTCCCCATGGTTGCTATCCAGGTTATCGGTGACGTCTCCGCCGCCTGCCTGGGCTCCATTGACCGTATGCCCACCGAGCGCGAGCTCTCCGGCGCTATCGTGTCCCAGGGCCTCACCTCTATGGTCGGCGGCCTGCTGGGCGGTCTTCCCACCAGCGCCCTTGGCCAGAACGTGGGCATCATCTGCTCCAACAAAGTCGTCAACAAGTGGGTCTTTGTGATCATCGCGGCCGTCTTTGCCATCGCCGGTCTGTTCCCGCAGCTCTCTGCCGTCCTTTCCGCTATCCCGCAGCCCGTCATCGGCGGCGCGACCGTCGGCGTCTTTGGCACCATCACCATGAACGGTGTGCGCATGTTCACCCGCGAGGGCCTCACGCAGCGCACTACCACTATCGTCGGCACCTCCGTCGTCTTTGGCCTGGGTATCTGGATGGCCAGCGGTTGCCTTGCCGGCGAGGGTATGCCCGCCTGGGTGTCCACCGTCATCGGCTCCAATGCCGTAACCCCCACCGCCATCATGGCCATTGTCCTTAACCTGATCCTTCCGCAGACGCCGGTCGTGGCTCAGCACATCGATGCTGCCAAGGACGCTGCCGTGGATCTGGTCTTGCCCGAGAGCAAGAAGTAACCAATTCGGTGCTATTCGTCGGCGGACGCATCGCCTCGTCCGCCGACGCCATGCGGCGCCAAGCCGCACTTCAAAGGGTTTGTCCCTTTGGTGAAGCGTTGACGGGAGAGGGCCCGTTTCCGGTGTAGGCCGGCGCTTCGCACTCCGCCATGTCAGAGGTGTCAAACCCCGCCTCTGATGTTGAAGGGAGCATCCATGCTTCTGGTCGCTAACGGTTCCGTCTTTACCCGCAACGCTCAGACCCCGTTCATTCCAAACGGTGCGGTCGCCATTGACGGAGATACGATCGTCGAAGTGGGCCCCGAGCGCGAGCTCAAGGCCAAGTACCCGGATGCCGAGTACGTCGATGCCCAGGGCAACCTCATCATGCCTGGACTCATCAACTGCCACACCCACATCTACTCGGGTCTGGCCCGCGGCCTTGCCATTAAGGGCTGCAACCCCACCAACTTCCTGGAGAATCTTGAGCAGCAGTGGTGGAAGATCGACGACAATCTGACGCTCGACGGCACCAAGGCCAGCGCCTATGCCACGATCTTGGACTCCATCCGCGATGGCGTCACCACGATCTTCGATCACCATGCGAGCTTCTGCGAGATCCCGGGCAGCCTCTTTACCATTAAGGACGCAGCTCAGGAGCTGGGCATGCGTTCGTGCCTGTGCTACGAGGTCTCCGATCGCCGCGGCCAGGAAAAATGCGACCAGGCCATTGCCGAGAACGCCGAATTTGCCCAGTGGGCCGACAAGGAGCGTTGCGATAACGACAACCACATGATCGCCGCCATGTTTGGCGGACATGCTACCTTTACGCTTTCAGACGAGACCATGGATAAGATGGCCGAGGCCAACAATGGCCTGACCGGCTTCCACATCCACGTGTGCGAGGGCATGAACGATGTGTGGGACTCCCGCCTCAACCGCGGCGGCATCAGCCCCGTCGAGCGCCTGCTGCAGCACAACCTGCTGGGTCCCGACACCATGCTGGGCCACTGCATCCATGTGACGCCTGCCGAGATGGATATCGTCAAGGAGTCCGGCACCTGGCTCGTCAACAACCCCGAATCCAATATGGGCAACGCCGTGGGCTGCGCCCCCGTGCTCGAATTCTTCCGCCGCGGCATCCCCGTGTGCATGGGCACCGACGCCTACACCCACGATATGCTCGAGAGCCTCAAGGTCTTCCTGATCATTCAGCGCCACAACGCCGCTATGCCCAACGTGGGCTGGTGCGAGGCCATGACGATGCTGTTCGAAAACAACGCCAAGATGGCCAGCAAGTACTTCGATCGCAAGCTCGGCGTGCTCGAGGCCGGCGCTGCCGCCGACGTCATCGTCATGGACTACAAGCCCTTTACGCCACTGAGCGAGGAGAACATCGACGGCCACATGCTCTTTGGCATGATGGGCAAAAACTGCCGCACCACCATCATCAACGGCCGCGTCCTGTACAAGGATCGTGAGTTCGTTGGCATTGATGAGGACAAGATCAACGCGTGGACCATGGCTGAGTCCAAGAAGCTCTGGAGCACGCTCAACGATCGCACCTACTAATTCACAAGTAGATTCGCGCGCGTCGGATGTTTCGCCACATCCGGCGCGCGCATAGGCGGCCTCCGCGGGGTCGCCGGCGCTGTGCTAGCGCTACACCGTATTTGCGCCCGCCGCGCGGTCTCGCCGGGCGTTACAGAGAGGAGCTCATTATGAGCGACATCATGAGGCCGATCCCGTTTTCGCAGCTGATGAACTGGATCATCGAGGAGCACAAGACTCAGGGCGCCGTCTTTGGCGTGCGCAAGATGGTCACGACCAACCAGGAGGGCGCGCTTCCCATTTTTGACGAGCGCATCGAGACTCCGTTTGGCCCGGCCGCCGGCCCCAACACGCAGCTTGCCCAGAACATCGTGGCATCCTACGTGGCCGGTTCCCGCTTCTTTGAGCTTAAGACCGTTCAGGTGATGGACGGCGAGGAGCTCTCCAAGTGTGTGAACAAGCCCTGCATCGTGGCGCAGGACGAGTGCTACAACTGCGAGTGGTCGACCGAGCTCGAGGTTCCGCAGGCTTTTGCTGAGTACGTGAAGGCATGGTTCGCCTGCCACCTGATTGCTCGCGAGTACGGTCTGGGTAGCCCGGACGGCTTTGTCTTTAACATGTCCGTGGGCTATGACCTCGAGGGCATCAAGAGCCCCAAGGTCGACGCCTACATCGAGGGCATGAAGGACGCCAGCGGCTCCGAGGTTTGGAACGAGTGCCGCACGTGGGCGCTCGCTAACCTGGACAAGTTTGAGCATGTTGACGCCGCGTTTGTCGAGTCCATCCCGGCACGCATCTCCAACTCCATCACCGAGTCTACCCTGCACGGCTGCCCGCCGGCGGAGATCGAGCGCATCGCGACCTATCTGATTACCGAGAAGGGCCTCAACACCTACATCAAGTGCAACCCCACGCTGCTGGGCTATGAGTTTGCCCGCCAGCGCCTCAACGAGCTGGGCTTTGACTACATCGTCTTCGATGACACGCACTTCCGCGAGGATTTGCAGTGGGCCGATGCCGTGCCTATGTTCGAGCGCCTGATCGCTCTGTGCGCCGAGCGCGGCCTGGAGTTTGGCGTCAAGCTGACCAATACCTTCCCCGTCGACGTGACGAGAAACGAGCTGCCTTCCACCGAGATGTACATGTCGGGCCGTTCGCTGTTCTCGCTGACCATCGAGGCTGCCCGCCGCATTACCGAGCAGTTCGATGGCAAGCTGCGTATCAGCTACTCCGGTGGTGCCACGGTCTACAACATACGCGCTCTGTACGATGCCGGCATTTGGCCCGTTACCCTGGCGACCGACGTGCTCAAGCCCGGCGGTTACGAGCGCTTTAGCCAGATGGCTGGCGAGTTTACCGACCTGGATGGCAAGCCGTTTGCGGGCGTCTCGCTCGACGCCGTGACCGCGATCCAGACCGACTCGCTCACCAACCCGCTCTACAAGAAGCCGCTGCGCCCGCTGCCCGACCGCAAGGTCGCCGGCAAGAGCCCTCTTTCCGATTGCTTTACCACGCCGTGCCGCACGAGCTGCCCCATCCAGCAGGATATTCCCGCCTACCTGGCGGCCGTTGACGAGGGCCGCTACGAGGACGCACTCAACATCATCATCGAGCGCAACGCCCTGCCGTTCATTACCGGCACCATCTGCCCGCATCCCTGCGGCCGTGCCTGCGAGCGTGCGTTCTACGAGCCCGAGGGCGCCCAGATTCGCGCCAGCAAGCTCAAGGCCGCCCGCGAGGCCATGACCGCCGTGCTGCCCAAGCTGCGCGCCCAGGCCATCGCCAACGACGGCGAGCGCAACGTTGCCGTTATCGGCGGCGGCCCGGCCGGCCTGGCGACGGCGTTCTTCCTGACGCGTGCCGGCGTGCCCGTCACCATCTTTGAGGCCCGCGATTCGCTCGGCGGCGTGGTCCGTCACGTGATTCCCGAGTTCCGTATCGCGAGCGACGATATCTCCCACGATGCCGAGCTCTGCCTAGCCTTTGGCGCCAAGGTGCAGCTCAACGCTCGCGTTGATTCCATTGACGAGCTCAAGGACCAGGGCTTTACCGACGTGGTCGTGGCCACCGGCGCCTGGATGCCCGGCTCTGCGGGCCTGGGCGAGGGCGCCGAGCTCGACGTGCTGGAGTTCCTCGAGGCCGCCAAGAAGGGCGAGAAGCTCGAGCTGGGCGAGGACGTCGTGGTCATTGGCGCCGGCAACACCGCCATGGACGCGGCCCGCGTGGCCAAGAGCCTGGCCGGCGTGAAGAACGTGCGCCTGGTCTACCGCCGCACCAAGAAGCAGATGCCCGCCGATGAGGAAGAGCTCGATCTTGCTCTTGCCGACGGCGTTGAGTTCTGCGAGCTGCTGGCACCTAAGGCACTCAACGGCGCCGTGCTGACCTGCGATGTTATGGAGCTTGGCGAGCCGGATGCAAGCGGCCGCCGCAGCCCCGCCGCCACGGGCGAGACCGTCGAGCTTTCCGCCACCACGGTGATTTGCGCCGTGGGCGAGGGCATCGACGCCAGCCTGTACGATGCCGCGGGCGTCGAGCACGACCGTCGCGGCCGCCTTGCCGCTACCTCCACCGGCGTCGAGGGCGTCTGGGCTGCGGGCGACTGCCGCCGCGGTCCTGCCACCGTGGTCGAGGCTATCGCCGATGCCGCCGAGGTCGCCCGTGCCATCGCCGACGTGGACTTTAACAAGTACGCCGACTGCAACGAGCAGGCCGGCCGCGAGGACACCTGCTACGAGCGCAAGGGGTCGCTGTGCCGCGACAAGCGCAACTGCACCAAGACCCGCTGCCTGGGCTGCGGCTCGGTGTGCGAGGTTTGCTGCGACGTGTGCCCCAACCGCGCCAACGTTGCCATTAAGGTGCCGGGCCTGGCCAAGCATCAGGTCGTCCACGTCGATGGCATGTGCAACGAGTGCGGCAACTGCGCCGTGTTCTGCCCCTACCAGGAGGGTCGTCCCTACAAGGACAAGCTCACCCTGTTCTGGAGCGAGCAGGACATGGAGAACTCCGAGAACGAGGGCTTCCTGGCCGTGGACGAGGACCACTTTAAGGTTCGCGTCGCCGGCACGGTCCGCACCGTCTCGGTCGATGCCGTCAACACCGGTCTTCCCGAGGCCGTCCGCCTGACCATCAGGGCTGTGCGCGACAACTATTCGTACCTTCTTAAGAAATAGGCGAGTCTCTTATGGCCAAATCCATTCAACATAACGTGGCCTACGTTGCCTGCGGAAGCGGTTGCGCCTCCGCAGGCGGCGACGCCCAATGCAGCGAAGGCTGCATTGGCTGTGGCGCCTGCGTCACGGCCTGCCCCCACGGCGCCATTGCGCTGGTCGATGGCATCGCCCGCGTGGACCGCTCCAAGTGCACGGGCTGTGGCCTGTGCGGCATGGCGTGCCCGCAGCGCGTGATTGCCTTCGTCCCCGGCTACCAGAACATTCTGGTGCGCTGCAACAACACCGATAAGGGCGCCATTGCGCGCAAGGTCTGCGACACGAGCTGCATCGGTTGCGGTATGTGCGCCAAAAAGTGCCCTGCCGGCGCTATCCGCATCGAGGACAACTGCGCCCATATCGACGGCGTGGACTGCCTGTCGTGCGGCATGTGCGCCGTCGTCTGCCCGCATGGCGCCATCCACGACCGCACCGGCATCGCCGCCGGCGTGTAGAAGGGAATCACCATGGCACAGGAATTCACTTTTACCGTTAACGGTGTCGAGCGCACGACGACCCAAAACAAACCGTTGCTGCGCTATCTGCGCGATGACCTACACATCCATTCCGCCAAGGATGGCTGCTCCGAGGGCGCCTGCGGCACCTGCACCATCCATGTGGACGGTGCGGCTGTCAAGGCGTGCGTGCTGACCACCGCTCTTGCCGCCGGTCGCAACATCGTGACCGTCGAGGGCCTGCCCGAGGGCGTGCGCGAGGCCTTTGTGTACGCCTTTGGCGCCGTGGGCGCCGTGCAGTGCGGTTTTTGCATCCCCGGCATGGTCATGGCGGGTGCAGCGCTCATCGCCGAGGATCCCGAGCCTACCGAGGAGCAGATCAAGTACGCCATACGCGGCAACGTCTGCCGTTGCACCGGCTACAAAAAGATTATCGAGGGCATCTCGCTGGCAGCCGCGGTGCTCCGCGGCGAAAAGCAGATCGACGAGGATCTGGAGCGCGGCGACGACTACGGCGTGGGCAAGCGCGCCTTCCGTATTGACGTGCGCAAGAAGGTGCTCGGCGAGGGCAAGTATCCCGACGACATCGATGAGCTCGATCAGCCGGGCCTGACCTATGCCAGCGCCGTACGCTCCAAGTATCCGCGCGCCCGCGTGCTCTCCATCGATACCTCCAAGGCCGAGGCCCTGCCCGGTGTGGTGGGCATCCTGCGCGCCGAGGACGTGCCGGTCAACCAGGTCGGCCACCTTATCCAGGACTGGGACGTCATGATCGCCCAGGGCGATATTACCCGCTGCGTGGGTGACGCCATCGTGCTGGTGGTCGCCGAGGACGAGGCGACGCTCGAGAAGGCCAAGAAGCTCGTAAAGATTGATTACGAGCCGCTGGAGCCCGTGCGTAACATTGTCGAGGCCAGGGCTGCCGACGCCCCGCGCCTGCACGACAGTTTCTTTGCCTTTGGCAACACGGTGGAGCTCAAGGACAACGTGTGCCAGAGCCGTCACGTGACGCGCGGCGACGCCGCCAAGGCGCTGGCAGAGAGCGCGTTTACCGTGACGCAGCGTTTTACCACGCCCTTTACCGAGCATGCCTTCTTGGAGCCCGAATGCGCCGTCGCCTTCCCGTACAAGAACGGCGTCAAGGTGCAGTCGACCGACCAGGGTGCCTACGACACGCGCAAAGAGTGTGCCCACATGTTTGGCTGGGACAACGAGCCCGAGCGCGTGGTCGTCGAGACCATGCTCGTGGGCGGTGGCTTTGGCGGCAAGGAGGACGTGTCCATCCAGCACCTGGCCGCGCTCGCCGCCTATAAGTTCCAGCGTCCTGTGAAGTGCAAACTCACGCGTGCCGAGTCGCTCGCGTTCCATCCCAAGCGCCACGCCATGGACGGCACCTTTACGCTGGGCTGCGACGCCGAGGGCAACTTTACCGGCCTGGATTGCGAGATCAATTTTGACACCGGCGCCTATGCGTCGCTGTGTGGCCCGGTGCTCGAGCGCGCCTGCACGCATGCCGTCGGCCCCTACAAGTACCAGAATACCGACATTCGCGGCTTTGGCTACTACACCAACAACCCGCCCGCCGGTGCGTACCGCGGCTTTGGCGTTTGCCAGTCCGAGTTTGCGCTCGAGAGCCTGATCGACCTGCTGGCACAGAAGGTCGGCCTGGATCCGTGGGAGATCCGCTACCGTAACGCCATCGAGCCGGGCGAGGTTCTGCCCAACGGCCAGATTGCCGACTGCTCCACGGCGCTGAAGGAGACGCTGCTCGAGGTCAAGGATGCCTACTACGCGCATCCTGGACATGCCGGTATCGCCTGCGCCATGAAGAACGCCGGCGTGGGCGTGGGCCTGCCCGATGCCGGCCGCTGCAAGATTCGCATCGAGGATGGCCGCGCCGTGGTCTACGCCGCCACGTCCGACATCGGCCAGGGCTGTAACACCGTCTTTTTGCAGGACGTTGCCGAGGCATGCGGTCTGCCGCTTCGCTGCATTGCCAATGGCGAGTGCTCCACCGAAAACGCTCCCGACTCCGGCACCACGTCTGGCTCGCGTCAGACGGTCGTGACCGGCGAGGCCGTGCGCGGTGCCGCCTTCCTGCTGCGCGATGCCATGGTTGGCATCGAGGCCGGCAAGCCCGCACCCGATGCTCCCGTGAGCGCGCATGGCGACGGCGTCAAGATTGAGTACGACGACGGTCGCGCCTACCAGCTGCGCACGCAGGAACTCGTCGCCGGCCAGGGCATGCATCCTCGGGATCCCGCGACCGCCATTAAGGCGCTCGAGGGATGCGAGTTTGGCTATGTGTACCTGGAGCCGACCGACAAACTGGGCGCCGACGTTCCCAACCCCAAGAGCCATATCTGCTACGGCTTTGCCACGCATGTGGTCATTTTGGATGATGACGGCCGCGTGAGCGAGGTCTATGCCGCGCACGATTCCGGCAAGGTGGTCAACCCCATCTCCATCCAGGGTCAGATCGAAGGCGGTGTGCTCATGGGTATGGGCTATGCGCTTACCGAGGACTGGCCGCTCAAGGACTGCGTACCCCAGGCAAGGTACGGTACGCTCGGGCTGTTCCGTGCGCCCGAAATACCGGATATCCACGCCATCTACGTGGAGAAGGACGAGCTGCTGCCCGTGGCATACGGCGGCAAGGGCATCGGCGAGATCGCAACGATCCCCACGGCGCCCGCCGTACAGAACGCCTATCGCGCATTTGACGGCAAGCTGCGTCCGGATCTGCCCATGGTGGATACGCCCTACAGCCGCGCTCGTCACCGCGGGTAGGGTAGAGCGCGGACAGCCATTGCTGATGGGCTGTTCGCGCTCAATATCAACTGCATATGCTGCGCCTTTGGCCCCCGGCTCCATCGCGAGCCGGGGCCTTTTGTTTGGAGCGCCTCCGCATACGGAAACTGCGTCCCAGAATTGGCGTTCAGAATGGGATGCGCTTTCCGGTAGAGCATCTGGCGGAAACTGTGTTCCGGATTCGACGCTCAGAATGGGATTCGTTTTCCGGATCGGTCCTCAACCGGAAGCTGTGTCCCGGAATCATGCCTCAGAATGGGATGCGTTTTCCGCTGGCCGGTCGTTTGGAAAGTGCATCCCAGTTTGAGCGTTTATTCCGGGATGCGGTTTCCGCTGAAGGACTCAACCGGAAAGCACGACCCGTTCCGAGGCCTGATTCCGGGACACGCTTTCCGCTAGGCCCGCCATCCGGAAAGTGCATCCCGTTTTGAGCGTCCAGCCTGGGACGCGCTTTCCGTTGGCGTGGCCGTTGGGAAAACGCGGCCCAGATAGGGGGATGCGATTCGGCGATGCGTGGCCTAGCAGCTCCTACAGCTCAATATCGTTGAGCCATGTCGGTAGCGCGGTCTGCCGGATGCCTGCCGTCTGCAGCTTTTTGGCGAGCACTCCTGCCGAGCGGACCTCGTTTATGGTAAAGCGCAGCAGAGGATGACCGTAGAGCGATAGGTGCGCCTCGCGCTGTCGTTCGGCAACGAGCGCCTCGGCGGTGGTGCGCCCGGCTAACATGGCCTGGTCGGTATATTTGACGAACCCGTCGAGTTCTCCCAACGTGAACTCCCGCGCCTGGCGCTCCCAGGCAAAGTCCGTTCGCATAGTCTCGGTCGAATCGAAGGGGTCCGTCAGCTCGTATTGCAGTTGGTCGGGTGCGAAGCCGGTCTCGATCATGACGGCGCGGGCGACTGATTCTCCACCGCTCTCGGCGCGGGCGTCGGCATACCGAAGTGTCGTGAGGGCGGTGCGGATGGCCCGGTCGTTGCGAGTGCTCGCTCGTTGCTCGACGGCCGCCATCAGCTGCTCTTGCGTTAGGCCAAGCTTTGAGATCGCCGAATCGGCAATGGGCATGCCGTCGGCAAAACCAGTTTGCAGCAGGCAATCCGTCACCGTTTGAATGGGCGGCGTTACCGATATGCCGGCTCTGTGTATTGCTCCGGCCGGCTCAATCTGATGCCGCTGGATTCGGACGCCTGGGCGAGCCGACGGCTTTGTCGAGCTGCAGACATGCACAACGTTCAGGTGTCGCCACGAGACCTCGAGCCCCAGCAGGCAAGCTGCCGAAAACGAGCAGAACGTCCAATCGGGGTGGATGATCGCAAGGGCGCGAATAATCTCGCAATGACGCTGCGCCCGGTTGAGCTCATCCCAGCGCATTTTGCGCGCAAACAACCCCGACATGGGCGAGACAACCGTGCCGCCGGTGCGCCGAAGGAGCGCTTTTCGGATCGCCGTGCTCGGGGGAATCAGACAGCGCCCCTCTTGTTCGGCTTGAGTGAGCAGCTGGTCGATGAGTTGGTCATTGTAATGGGTCATGAGCCACCGCCTCCTTTTGGGTAGCAAAAACGTATCAGCTGGAACTTGCCACTCAGCTGACCAAAAGCTGACCAAAATCTAACCATGCAGATAGATGGCCTGTTTTCGGCGACATTTTTACATCCGAATCGGTGGGCGGTAATCGGCGACCTTGAACGGTAGCGAGTTATGAAGACTGGGTAAGTTTCGAGACGTGTACTTTTTGAAAAAGAGCATTCTATCTGCTGTTTTGTGTTTCTGGATCGCATATTTGAAGGCATGTGATAAGGGCTGCAGGTCGTCGTCTGTGTCGGCGGAAACTATGTCCCGGAATTGACGTTCGGAATGGGACGCGCTTTCCGGAACGCCCCTCAACCGGAAACTGCGTCCCAGATTTCGGCCTCGGAGTGGGATGCCGTTTCCGGATCGGGCCTCAAGCGGAAACTGCGTCCCGGAATCGAGCCTCGGGGTGGGACACGCTTTCCGGATGGCATGCTTAGCGGAAACTACGGCCCAGTTTTTGGCTCCAGAACGGGATACATTTTCCGGAACGGTCCACGTGCGGCGGTGTATCGCCCCTTTTCGTGCGCCACTTGTCGAATTACGTTATAGCTAGCTATATTATAGGAAAGTATAATATAGCTAGCTATAACGTAAAGGAAGGATGGCCCTATGTTTATCGGAAGAACGGCGGAAATGTCCGAGCTCAATCGACTGTATGGCACGGGCTTCTTTGAGATGCCTGTGATTTACGGCCGCCGTCGCGTGGGCAAAACGCGTCTTATCACAGAGTTTATCCAAGGCAAGAAGGCTATTTACTTTCAAGCTCGTCGTACCAATGCAGAGGCAAACCTGCATGGCTTTAGCCAGGCGATACTTGCGGGCTCCGTTGGTGTTGCTGGCGTGTCGTTTCGTAGCTTTGACGAGGCGTTTGATGCATTGGCCACCATGGCTCGCACGGAACGTTTGATTGTCGTGATTGACGAGTATCCCTATCTCGCCCAATCGAATCCCGAAATCAGCTCGTTGCTGCAAGACAAGATCGACCACTTGTACAAAGAGACCAGGCTCATGCTGATCCTATGCGGCTCGTCTCTTTCGTTTATGGAGGAACAGGTGTTGGGCTACGAGAGTCCGCTATACGGTAGGCGTACGGCCCAGTTTAAGATCATGCCGCTCGATTTTACGACGACCCTCGGCCTGTGGCAGAGCATGAGTCGCGAAGATGCTGCAGTTTGCTATGGCATGACGGGCGGCATTCCTGCATATATCGAGAAAGTCGATCCTACCGTATCGCTCAAGGACAACATCAAACGTCTTTTTCTTACCCCTACGGGCTATCTCTTTGAAGAGCCGAGTAACCTACTATTGCAAGAGTGCCGCAATCCCGAGCAATATGATGCGATCGTGCAGGCAATTGCCCAGGGACGCTCGAAGATCTCGGAGATTGCGAGCTCTACGGGAATCCCTGCGAGCAACGTAAAGAGCTATGTGGATAAGCTGGCGTCGCTTGGGATTGTCGAGCGCGAGCTGCCCCTAAACGAGACGAGCAATAAGCGAGCCGTGTATCTGCTGAGCGACCAGATGTTTAGGTTCTGGTACAAGTTTGTTCCGCAGAACATTGGGCTGATTCAAAACGATATGGCCGAGATGGCGTATAAGCGCATTGAGCCGCACGTATCGGATTACATGGGTACGGTCTTTGAGCTTATATGCAGACAATACGTGTACGAACTCGCGCGCGCGGGCCAGCTCGATGTGGTTCCGGCGAGCGTCGGGCGCTGGTGGGGGACGGACAATCGCACGCATACGCAGGAAGAAATCGACTTGATTGTTGACGATGGCGAGGGCGCTGCGCTGTTTGCGGAGTGCAAATGGCGCAATGAACCGGCGGGCGAAGACGTGCTGCAAAAGCTCGTGCACCGAAGCGAGCTCTTTAGACGGCAACGAAAAAGCTATGCACTTTTCTCAAAAAGCGGCTTTACGCAGGGATGTCGGGATGCCGCGGAGAGTAGGGGAGACGTCAAGCTGATCTCGTTTGCCGAGATGTGAGGGCGGGATAACGCTGCTCGGGGGTAAAGCCTGTCCTCGAATGGCTGGAACGGGGCCCTCTGTTGTCGTACTGGCTGCCAGCGGAAATTGCATCCCGGAATGAGCGCTCAGACTGGGACGCACTTTCCGGATCGGTCCTCAAGAGGAAGATGCGTCCCGGATTCTGGCTCCAGAGTGGGATGCCGTTTCCGGTTGAGGTCTCTGGCGGAAGCTGTATTCCGGAATCGAGCTTCAGAGTGGGACGTGCTTTCCCGTCAGGAGCTCAAGTGGAAACTGCGTCCCGGATTCAAGCCTCGGAATGGGACGTGCTTTCCGGATGGGCTTCAAGCGGAAACTGTGTCCCAGAATCGACATGGCTTCAAGTGGAAAGCGCGTCTTAGAATACCGCGCCGGCGTTTTTGGCGGTTGTGGTTGGAAAGGGAAGCATTGCCTGCACACACGACGACGGCGTGGCGGTGATCCCCATGGCGGCACTTGGGGCGTAGTGGTTTTGCGGGCGTGCCGTGCTTCCTTTACCGAAAATCCATTTGGTAAACCAGATGCTCGCGGATAGAATAAAGTCGACGGCAGCCCAAGTGGTGAAGAGCTGGGCAGCGCCGTTGCTTGGTCAAGAGGTCAGCGCCTTAATGGCAGTGACTTGTTATGCTTCGAATGCTGCTTGAGTGCCTCGGAAAGTTCGATAAGCGCCGTGAAGAGCGAGACCAAAGCAACCAAGAGCTCTGTGAGCTCTGATGGGCCCGGGATGACCGCTGATTCAAGTCACCGGGCCTAAACTTTTTCATGCATTTGAGTAGAGCGGGCGACTCTCTTGGGGCGGTCTACATGGCGTGTGCCTGGCGCGCGTGGCATTGCGTCCCGCCTTCATGTCCGCACGGGCGCCTATCCTTACGGCAATGTAGCTGCCTGTGAAACAGGCGGCAGCTGACGGAGAAAGGCCCTCGCCGTGCCAGACAAAAAGACGCCGTGTATCTCGGCTATCGATACGACGAACTTTGCGCGCCAGATCGTGCTGGACTTTGAGTTTGCGCCGGTGCCAAGGCAGCGCCAGCGCCGCGGGTTGCGCAACGAGATTATCGAGGTCGGCGCGGTTAAGCTCGATAACCGCGGCAACGTTATGGGCGAGTTCTCGCAGTTTGTGCAGACAGAATTTACCGAAGGCGTTGCGTTTCCCGTCCGCGAGCTTACGGGGATATCGGCCGTGGACACCGCGATGGCTGATCCGCTCTATGTGGTGATCAAAAGACTCAGCGATTGGATCGGTCGCTACTCCGCCCAGATAGTTTGCTGGAGCGGGGCGGATCATCGACAGCTTATGACCGAGTGCCAGGCAAAGCACATGGACCTTTCCGCATTTCCTACGGACTGGGCCGACCTGCAGGCGTTTTACACTTCGATCATGGACGTGGGCAGCCACGGGTGCGTCTCTTTGAGTGACGCGGCAACGTGGTTTGGCATCGAGTTCGACGAGTCGACGGGTCACGCCCACAGCGCCTTAGCCGATGCGCGCGTGACCGCCAAGCTGCTCAAGCAGGTGATGGATGGGGGCTACCGCGTGAGCCCGCACGTCCAGGAAGTCCGCCAGCGGTGGGGGGTGGGCGAGCGAGCCCAGACGCGCCTTTCCAGCAAGTGCCCCGAGCTGGGCGACCTGCTGCTGAGGCTGAAGGCGGAGGGGAGGTAGGCCTTTTGAGAACGCCATTCGGTTTGGCATGGCAGGGCTGTAAGCGCGACTTCGCACTGCTGTTTGAATCGAAGCGTCAACCAGTATGACGAGCTGTCTGGTCTGTCTGCCTACACCATCGCAATCCCGCGGGCCGCACTCAACAGCTCGTACTCCCTTTCGCTCCACTGCCGCAGCTCGGCCGCGCGTACGGCGTCGCGGCACAGATCCAGGAATACCTCGGCGCCCTCGCAGAAGCACTCGCGGGCAAAGATGCCCGACCCGCCCGCAACGCACGCGCCATCGGCAAACCGCTCCCAGCTAGACGGCTCACGCGAATCGTCTCCGGACAGTTTGATCTGCAACACATGCGGGTCGCCGGCAACGCAGAACTCTTTCTCGAGCTTTTGCACCGTGAAGCGCATCTGGTGGGAGAGGCTGCTCTTGACCATGGCCGAGGCGTAGCCGTTCTGCTTGTCCAGAAGATGCATTCGTTTTGGCTTGGCTGCCAGGTTGTGGAAGTTGCGCTCGCTGCGCACAGAGAAATTGTCCATACGGACTCCTTTCATCGATGTTGGCAGGGCCACCGTGCCTTTTGGCCGGTTGGCGTCGGGATCGTGGAGCCAACTCTCTACCCCGACTCTGGATAAAACGTGCCCGCTCCTTGCGGGCAAGAGGAAGTCTATCAACGTGTACGGACTCAACGTGTACGGACAGAAATCAAGCGCCATCCGCGAAATGACGCGCGGATGGCGCTGGTTTCCCAAGTGATTATTCGGCTTTCATCCGGAAAAGTGTCGAAATCAGCCGTGTAAAAGTACGGAAAAGTGTCGAAATAGGCACCTTAAAACTTCGGAAAAGTGTGGCTGGATGACAAAACAGCACTTAGAAGCCGGTGCTGGATGCAGGATCCTGTGGCCGCCTTCAGCCCTCGCTACTCGTCGTCCCCGTCGTTGGGGTCGCCCTTGAGGGTGTTGATGTCCAGGTACTGGTTGTCGTCCTCTTTTTGCTGCGTTGCCGATTCGGATGCGGTGGGGCCGCGGAACAGCTGGAATCCCTCAAACGCAATGACACCGAGCAGGGCAATGATAATGGCGATAAAGGCAACCTTGACTGCCTGCGGAAATTCTGAGAAACGCAGCGCCTTTTCCTCGGCGTAATAATCGGCGAAGCGCTCTTCGCCCGTGCTTTTGGTATACGCCGGCGCGGACGCGGCCTCCGGGTCATATTCCGGTGCGGGCGTGGCAGCGTACGGATCGTTGAGATAATCGCTCGATGCGGTGCCATAATCCTCGGTCTCGATGCGACCGTTGCCAGCATAGCCATCGGAATAATCGGAATATGCCGCACCGCCCTCATAGTCCGCGGCGCTCGTGTTGGCGGCAAAAAGCGGGTTAACTGGAACGTCGAGCGCCGGCATGCCGGTAGAGGTCTCATCCAGATCGGCTGCAGCCCAGGAATCGTAGGCAACCTGATGGAAAACGGGCTCATCGAGCCTTGCGACCGGAGGCTTGCGTGCCGCAGGAACAGGCAACTGCTGGGCGCTGTACATAACGGTGCTGTCGGCCGATTTGCCCTGCGTCGCTGCAGCGAGAAATGCCGCCGTCTCGGACGGGTCGCTTGCGGGGCGGGGAGCGGGCGTGGGCGCCGAAGTGGGTGCGGGCGTAGGCGCGGGCGTCGAAACAGGCGACTGCGCAGGAGTCGGCGCAGATGCGGGCTTAGGCGCAAGTGCGGGATTGGGACTTGACGGGCGAGCCCCGCCGCCCATGAGTTCGTCGGCGGTCCACGGGCGATCATCCATCACGTCGTCAAGGCTCAGCGAAAACAGGTCGTCTTCACCCTCATCGAACATGCGGTGCACATGTCCACCAATTGCCGGAATCAATCCGCGACCGGTGCATGATGCCTTGCTCAACGCCATTCTGTTCCATCCTTTCGAAATACTAATGACATCGATTATATGGAACTTCTCAAGCGGCTCGGTCTTGGATTCGTGCTTTCCAGAACTCGCGCCCAAAAGGGGAGGGGCAATCCAGGCGAGTGCCTACTTGTCGCCGGCCGCCGCCTTGGCCTCATTGAGGTAGCTATAGAAGCTGTATTTGGAGATGCCAAAGAACTCGCAGGCGCGCTCGCTCGACTTGGAAATGAGGAAGGCGCCGCGACGGTCGAGGTAGCCAATGGCACGAATGCGCTCGTCTTTGGTCATGAGTGCCGCGGGCTTGCCCACAAACTGCTCGCACTCGTGCAGCAGGTCCTCGAGCAGGTCGCCGATGTTCTTGGTAATGGGCTCGGGCTCGGTATAGCCCGTGCCGCCGGTGCCGGTAAAGGCATCGAGCGAGCGCTCAAAAGCCTTCATGAGCGTAATGTCAAAGTTGATGCCCAAAATGCCGACGGGCTTGCCCTCGTCGTTGCGGATAAAGATGGTCGAGGACTTGAGCAGCTTGCCATCGGTGGTTTTGGTGAGGTATGGCTCGCGGTCGTGCACGTCGGTGGTGCCCTCGTGCATGGACTCAAACACGATATGGCTGGGACCGTCACCCAGTTTGCGCCCGCTGACGTGGCCGTTTTCGATCACTACGATGGAGTGGTCCACGTCCTCGGTCTCTAGGTCGTGGACGACGACTTCGCAGTTGGGGCCAAATTGGAGCGCCAGGCCGTGTGCTAGGCGCTTGTAAAACTCAATCTGTGCGGGGGTCATGGGTGCCTTCCTAAAAATTAGTTTGGGCACACTTTGCCATAAACCACACTTGACCGCAAACAAATCCATCAACAAGGCAATTCATGACCGTTCGGCGGCGAAAAAGTACCGATTACGGCAACAAACAATTCGTTAGGTATGTCAATCAAAAAGTGTGATAGAACATTACTAACAAACTTTTTGTTTGGCATCCACATAAAAGTTCAGCCGTGTGAATGGAATCGGGCTGAAACGCGTATGCGGGGGCCGGCAAGAGAGGACTTAAGGAGTTCACCGTATGGCCGATAAGATCCAGTGGGCGAGCAACACGATGCCCAAGAGCGATGACAAGCACTTGGGAATCATGAGTCTCGACCACGTGAAGAAGGCCCGTGCCTTCCACCAGTCGTTCCCCCAGTACACCGTCACTCCGCTTGCCCGCCTGGACGGCCAGGCCGCGCGCCTGGGCCTGTCCAACCTGTGCGTTAAGGACGAGAGCTATCGCTTTGGCCTCAACGCCTTTAAGGTCCTGGGCGGCTCGTTTGCCATGGCCAACTACATTGCCGACGAGACCGGCAAGGACGTTGCCGACTGCACCTTCGATTACCTGACCTCCGATCAGCTGGCCGAGGACTTTGGCCAGGCCACCTTCTTTACCGCCACCGACGGCAACCATGGCCGCGGCGTGGCATGGGCTGCCAACAAGCTGGGCCAGAAGGCCGTCGTTCACATGCCCAAGGGTTCCACCAAGCCCCGCTTCGATAACATCGCCGCCGAGGGCGCAACGGTGACCATCGAAGAGGTCAACTACGACGAGTGCGTGCGCATGGCCGCCGCCGAGGCCGACGCCTGCGAGCGCGGCGTCATCGTTCAGGACACCGCCTGGGAGGGCTACGAGAAGATCCCGTCTTGGATCATGGAGGGCTACGGCACCATGGCTTCCGAGGCTGCCGAGCAGCTGCGCGAGATGGCCATCAACCGCCCGACGCACGTGTTTGTCCAGGCTGGCGTGGGTTCGCTCGCCGGCGCCGTGGTGGGCTACTTCACCAACCTGTATCCCGATAACCCGCCCACCTTCGTCGTGGTTGAGTGCGCACCTGCCGCCTGCCTGTACAAGGGCGCTGCCGCCGGCGACGGCGATCCGCGCATCGTGGACGGTGACATGCCCTCCATCATGGCCGGCCTGTGCTGCGGCGAGCCCAACATCCTGGGCTGGGATATCCTGCGCAACCACGCCACCGCCTTCGTGTCCTGTCCCGACTGGGTCACCGCTCGCGGCATGCGCACCCTGGGCGCCCCCGGGAAGGGCGACCCGCGCGTCATCTCCGGCGAGTCCGGCGCGGTGACCACTGGCCTGGTCGAGACCCTCATGCTCGATCCTGAGTACGCCGAGCTCAAGGAGCTCATCGGCCTGGATAAGACGAGCTCCGTGCTCTGCTTCTCCACGGAAGGTGACACCGATCCGGATCAGTACCGTCGCATCGTCTGGGAAGGCGAATACCCCACTTGCTAATCGTTGGGGCGGAGTAAATAGGTATCGCTCCGCCACCTCACAGGTAGATTCCTTAGTTTGAAAGGTTATGAACAATGGCTAAAGAACTCGATTTCGACGCTATCAAGGCTGCTGCTGAGTCCCATCGTGCTGATATGACTCGCTTCCTGCGCGCTATGATCAGCCATCCCTCTGAGTCCTGCGAGGAGGGTGAGGTTGTCGCTTGCATCAAGGCCGAGATGGAGAGCCTTGGCTATGACGAGGTCAAGGTCGACGGCCTGGGCAACGTTATGGGCTTTATGGGCGAGGGCGACAAGATCATCGCCATCGACTCCCACATCGACACCGTCGGCATCGGCAACATCGATAACTGGGATGCCGATCCCTATGAGGGTTACGAGACCGACGAGATCATCTACGGCCGCGGTGGCTCCGACCAGGAGGGTGGCATGGCTTCTGCTACCTACGCTGCCAAGATGATGAAGGACATGGGCCTCATCCCCGAGGGCTACAAGATTATGGTCGTCGGTACCGTCCAGGAAGAGGACTGCGATGGCATGTGCTGGCAGTACATCTACAACAAGGACGGCATTAAGCCCGAGTTCGTCATTTCCACCGAGCCCACCGACGGTGGCATCTATCGCGGTCACCGCGGCCGCATGGAGATCCGCGTCGACGTTCACGGCACCTCCTGCCACGGCTCCGCTCCCGACCGCGGCGACAACGCCATCTACAAGATGGCCGACATCATCGCCGACGTCCGCGCTCTCAACAACAACGGCTGCGACGAGTCGACCGACATCAAGGGCCTCGTCAAGATGCTCGACCCCAAGTACAACCCCGAGCACTTCGAGGACGCCCGCTTCCTGGGCCGCGGCACCTGCACCGTCAGCCAGATCTTCTACACCAGCCCCAGCCGCTGCGCTGTCGCTGACTCCTGCGCCATCTCCATCGACCGTCGCATGACCGCCGGTGAGACCTGGGAGTCCTGCCTGGACGAGATCCGTAACCTGCCGGCCGCCAAGAAGTACGGCGACGACGTGAAGGTCTCCATGTACATGTACGACCGTCCGTCCTGGACCGGCGAGGTCTACGAGACCGAGGCTTACTTCCCCACGTGGATCAACAAGGAGACCGCTCCGCACGTCAAGGCCCTCGTCGACGCCCACAAGGCCATGTTTGGTGACGAGCGCATCGGCTGTGAGCCCAGCATGGACAAGCGCACCGGTCGCCCGCTGTGCGACAAGTGGACTTTCTCCACGAACTGCGTCTCCATCCAGGGCCGCTACGGTATCCCCTGCGTGGGCTTTGGCCCGGGTGCCGAGTCTCAGGCTCATGCTCCCAACGAGGTCACCTACAAGGACGACCTGGTCACCGCTGCCGCCATGTACGTGGCTGCCCTGAACCTCTACGATCCGAGCCAGGCCGATGGCGATGCCACCGTGTTCCGCGCCGGTCTGACCAACAACAAGATCGACTAGTCCCATTCCTCGATCTTGTTGAGCCGGGGGCCGCTCGTGTCCCCGGCGCCTCCTGTTGACTTGGGGCCCGCGGTCGTTATCTCCCATGCTTCCTCGACGGTGGCGGGTCCTCGTCATAGCGCTCTGCATGTTCTAGCCACACGCGCATGCCGGAGCGCATCTACTCATTGCGATCGTTTCACCTTTAGAAAGGACATTTACATGGACGCCAAGTTTACCGAGCTCGTCGAGCAGCTGAACGGCCTCGATTTTAAGGGTATGTACGGCAGCGACTTCCTGCACACCTGGGATAAGACCACCGATGAGCTCAAGGCGCTCTACATCGTTGCCGACGCTCTGCGCGAGCTGCGCGAGAACAACGTTTCGTCCAAGATCTTCGATTCGGGCCTGGCCGTCTCGCTGTTCCGCGACAACTCCACCCGTACGCGCTTCTCCTTCTCTAAGGCCGCCAACCTGCTCGGCCTTGAGCTGCAGGACCTGGACGAGAAGAAGTCCCAGATCGCTCACGGCGAGACCGTCCGCGAGACCGCTACCATGATCTCCTTCATGGCCGACGTCATCGGCATCCGCGATGACATGTACATCGGCAAGGGCGACGCCTACATGGCTGAGGTCTCCGAGTCTGTCCAGCAGGCTTACGAGGATGGCGTTCTGGATCACCGTCCCACGCTCATCTCCCTGCAGTCCGACTCCGATCATCCCACGCAGTCCTCTGCCGACATGCTCTACCTTATCAACGAGTTTGGCGGCCTCGAGAACCTCAAGGGCAAGAAGGTTGCCGTCACCTGGGCCTATTCGCCCTCTTACGGCAAGCCGCTGTCCTGCCCGCAGTCGCTGATCAGCCTGCTGCCCCGCTTTGGCATGGACGTCACCCTGGCTCACCCCGAGGGCTACGACCTCATGCCCGAGGTCGTCGAGCGCGCCAAGGGCTATGCCGCCGAGTCCGGCACCACCTTTAAGCAGGTCAACACCATGGCCGAGGCCTTCGAGGGCGCCGACATCGTGATCCCCAAGAGTTGGGCTCCGTTTGCCGCCATGGAGAAGCGCACCAACCTGTACGCCGAGGGCGACGACGCCGGCATCGCTGCGCTCGAGAAGGAGCTGCTCGCCCAGAACGCCACCCATCAGGACTGGTGCTCCACGACTGAGCTCATGGAGAAGACTGCCAACGGCCAGGACACCATCTTTATGCACCCGCTGCCCGCCGACATCTCCGGTGTCTCCTGCGAGCACGGCGAGGTCAACGCCGACGTCTTCGACATGCACCGCGTGGGCATGTACAAGGAGGCCAGCTACAAGCCGTACGCCATCGCAGCCATGATGTTCCTGCAGAAGGTTGCCGATCCCGCCGCTACCCTCAAGGCCCTCGACGAGCGCAACACCGCCCGTTGGTTCCAGGCCTAAAGCTGGGCTGAGAAATGGCTAAGCGTATCGTTGTCGCCCTGGGCGGAAACGCCCTCGGCGCCAACCTTCCCGAGCAGATGGAGGCCGTCAAGACGACTTCCAAGGCTATCGTCGACCTGATCGAGGAGGGCAACGAGGTCGTCGTCGTGCATGGCAACGGTCCCCAGGTGGGCATGATCGCCAACGCGATGGCTGAGCTCACGCGCTCTAATCCTCAGAAGTACGTTCCCTGCCCCTTGTCCGTTTGCGGCGCCATGAGCCAGGGCTACATTGGCTATGACCTGCAAAATGCGCTGCGCGAGGAAATGCTCGACCGCAATATCGACAAGGGCGTCGCCACCGTGCTCACCCAGGTCGAGGTTGCGGCAGACGACCCGGCCTTTGCCGACCCGGTCAAGCCGATTGGTCCGTGGATGAGCGAGGCCGAGGCCAAGGAGCTGGAGGCCGACCGCGGCTACCAGTTCATCCACGACGAGAAGCAGGGCTTCCGTCGCGTGGTTGCCTCGCCCAAGCCCGTGAACATCGTCGAGCTCGACACCATCAAGTCGCTCGTCGAGTCCAACCACGTGGTGATCTCCTGCGGCGGTGGCGGTATTCCCGTCACCAAGGCCCAGGGCAACCACCTTAAGGGCGCTGCCGCCGTCATCGATAAGGACTTTGCGGCCGAGAAGCTCGCCGAGCAGCTCGACGCCGATGCCCTGATTATCCTGACGGCCGTGGAGAAGGTTGCCATTGGCTTTGGCACCGACCACGAGCAGTGGCTCGACACGCTGACTGCGGCTGACGTAAAGCGTCTGTCCGAGGCCAACGAGTTCGGTCGTGGCTCCATGCTGCCCAAGGTCCAGGCCGCCTCGACGTTTGCCGAGAGCAAGCCGGGCCGCACGGCGCTCATCACGCTGCTCGAGAAGGCGCGTGACGGTCTTGCCGGCAAGACCGGTACCACGTTTACCGGCGACGCTGAGTAGGCATATCTGCACCATTGAGGAGGGTGCCCTGCGTCGCGGGGCGCCCTCCTTTGTGCTATGGAGAGCCAAGGGGCGTTCGCTGGAAAAACGAGCGCATGCCTGTTCCGACGGAGTGTGAGCTTGGTATGGTGGGTATAGCAACTATGGCGTCCAAGGCAGCCAGGGGAGGTTTGCGGAGATGAAACTTGGTTGCGTGATTATGGCCTCGGGCGAGGGCAAGCGGTTTGGCTCCAACAAGATGCTTGCCGATATCTATGGCGAGCCGCTGATTGCTCGGACCATCGATTCGGTTCCCCGGGGCTTTGACGTCGTGGTTTCGACGCGTTGGCCCGAGGTCGCTCAGATTTGCGAGGACAAGCATTGCCCGTGCGTGCTGAACGATGGCGAGCTGCGCAGCGAAAGCGTTCGTGCGGGCCTTTCGTGGGGAGTCGAACGCAACTGGAAAGGTTGCCTCTTTTTGCCGGGCGACCAGCCGCTCGTGAGTTCGGATTCTTTTGAGGCTATGGTTCGTGCATTTGACGAGCGTGGCCGCAAGCATCCGGTGCGTCTTGCGTGCAACGGTGAGCCTTCGAGCCCGGTGCTCTTTCCGGCGGAACTGTTCGATGCACTTATGTGTCTTGAGGGCAAGGACGGCGGCGGTTCGATTCTCAAAGGCCGCGTCGACGTTGCGCTGGTCGAAGCGCGCGCCTATGAGCTGTGGGATGTCGATACCGCCGAGGGACAGCGACGCATAACGGAGCATATCGCGGCCTGCTCGTATTTTGATCGCGTGGCCAACTGTATTTATCAATAAGGAGCAACATGATCATCATCAAAAACGGCGCGCTCGTGACGCCACAGGGGCTTCGCCGCGCCGATCTTGCCATGGAGGGCGACAAGATTGTGCGGATTGCCACGGCAATCGAGCCGGGCGAGGGCGATACCGTCCAGGACGCCACGGACTGTTGGGTGTTCCCCGGCTTTATCGACGGCCACACGCACATGCAGTGCTGGACTGGCATGGATTGGACGGCCGATAGCTTTGAGACCGGTACGCGTGCGGCCGCCTGCGGCGGTACGACGACCATCGTGGACTACGCCACGGCCGACCGCGGCGTGACCATGCCCGATGCCCTTGCCGAGTGGCACCACCGCGCCGACGGCACCTGCACGGCAAACTACGCTTTTCATATGGCACTCGCCGAGTGGAATGAGCGCAACCGCGCCGATCTCGTGGCTATGCGCGAGGCGGGCGTTTCGTCGTTTAAGACCTACTTTGCCTACGACCACCTGCGCTTGGACGATGCCGAGACACTCGAGGTGCTGGAGGAGCTCAAGCACCTGGGCGGTATCCTGTGCGTGCATTGCGAGAACGGCACGCTGGTGAATGAACTTCAGAAGCGCGTGTACGAGCAGGGGATTCATGGACCCGAGGGGCATGCGCTCAGCCGTCCGGACGTGTGTGAGGCCGAGGCCGTGAGCCGCCTGCTGTATCTGGCGCACTTGGCCGGGGACGCTCCGGTCAACGTGGTGCACCTTTCGACCAAGCTGGGGCTCGAGGCCATTCGCGCTGCCAAAGCGCGCGGGCAGAAGAACATCTATGTCGAGACCTGCCCTCAGTATCTGATGCTCGACGACACCTGCTATCTGGAGCAGGGCGAGGACGGCTTTGCGGGCGCCAAGTACGTGATGAGTCCGCCGCTGCGCCATGCCGGCGACCGTGCCGCGCTGCGCGAGGCGCTTGTGGCCGGCGAGATCGACACGATTGCGACCGACCACTGCAGCTTTAACCTGCACGGGCAAAAGGACCGCGGGCGCGACGACTTCCGCGCGATTCCCAACGGCGGGCCCGGTGTGGAGCATCGTCCCGTCGCGATTGCCACGAGCTTTGAAGGGCAACTGGGCCCCGAGGATCTGTGCCGCTTGATGAGCGAGAACCCGGCGCGCGTCTTCGGCATGTATCCGCGCAAGGGCTGTCTTGCCGAGGGCTCCGACGCCGACGTGTGCGTGTGGGATCCCAAGGCACGCTGGACCATTCGCGCGGCGACACAGCATCAGGCCGTGGACTACACGCCGCTCGAGGGCTTTGAGGCGCATGGTCGCGCCAAGGCCGTGTTTGTGAACGGTGTGCTGGCGGCGCGCGATGGCGAGCCCACCGGAGCCCAACCCGGCCGCTACGTGCCCCGCTAACAGGGGGGGTCCGGCTACTTGAGGCTGGTGGCGATGAGGGGGCGGTTGAGGGCTGCCTCGAAGCGATCTGCCATCGTGGGGTCGCTGAGCGTGTCGACTTGGTTGAGCATGATGCGGGCATTGTTGAGGTTCAGCATCCGCAGCTCGGAATTGAGCACCTGGGCGACACGCTCGGGCGTGGCGATGTCGGTGGGTTCGCAACCGCAACGCTCGCAAAAGAGCTTGGGGCGGTGGACGGCTTCGTTGATGGGCTTGCCGAGTCCCGAGGCGCCGACGAGCCAGATGACGTTGGCCGTGCCGGCGGGAACGACCGGCTCCCATGGGGCGTGCGCCTTGAGCGGGAGCCGCTTGCTGCCGTCCGCCTCGGCCAGGACGTAGTCAAAGCGCTGCGCCAGCTGGTCGAGCGGCTCGGCAGGGGAGGAGAGCTTGCCCGTCTGGGGGTCCAAGACACCCGTCTGGCAGATGCTTCCGCGGCGCATGCCCGCGCAGGCCTCGCAGGTGCAACCGGGGACATGCGAGGCGCCCGGCTTCCAAGGCGCGGCGTCCAGGCGACGGCTCGACCCGTCCCACGGCACGCCAGCGACGGGGAACATGCGCGTGGTAGTGCAGAGGAGCACGCGGCCGCCAGCGCGCATAAGCTCAAGGCCGAGCGTCTTCAGCAACGTCGACTTGCCACCACTGCCGATAATCGCGGTAATGCCCGGCTCGATCCTGAGCGCCGTGGCAAGATTGCCGCTAACCGTTTCCATCTGTTCACCGCCGTATAATACTGTGATAATAAATAATCATCAGAGTAGCGGTCGAACCGCTTTTGCTCTGCTCAAACCGTAGCACAGGGAGGTGTCCCGGGAATGCTCGTTTATGTTCGCGGCGCCGGCGATATCGCCACGGGCGTCGCCGCTCGCTTGGTACGCGCCGGCGTGTCGGTCGTTATGGCCGATATCGCGGTTCCCACGTGCATCCGCCGCACAATCAGTTTTTGCGAGGCTATTCGCCTGGGCGAGGTCCAGGTCGAGGGCATTCGCGCTCGCTTGGCGCAGACGCCGGCAGAGGCGCTCGAGATTACCCAAGCGGGGGATGTTGCCGTCGTGGTGGACCCTCAGGCCAAGATGCTCGATGAGCTTAAACCCGCGGCTGTGGTCGACGCGATTCTGGCCAAGCGCAACCTGGGCACCACGCGCGACATGGCGCCTACCGTCATCGCCGTGGGGCCGGGCTTTACCGCGCCGGTCGATTGCGACGCCGTGGTCGAGACCATGCGCGGGCATTTTTTGGGCCGTGTCATTACCCAGGGCTCGCCCCAGCCCAACACGGGCGTGCCGGGCGTGATCGCCGGCTATGGCAAGGAGCGCGTTATCCACAGCCCCGCCGCCGGCGTGTTTCGGTCCGACCGCGCAATCGGCGACATCGTGAGCGCCGGAGACGTGATTGGCTACGCGGACGATACGCCCATGTGCACACAGATCGATGGCTGCCTGCGCGGGCTTTTGGCGAACGGCGTGCAGGTGACTGAGGGCTTTAAATGCGCCGATGTCGATCCGCGCGGCGATGCCAGCTATATCAACTACATTTCGGACAAGGCGACGTCGGTCGGCGGCGGCGTGCTCGAGGCACTCGCTATGCTCACCGATATCTTTAGAGGATAGAAGGCGGCAATGGAAAAGCTCGATGTTGTGAATGCGGCGCTTGCCGCCCTGCGTGCTGGCGAGACGTGCGAGCTGGCGGTCGTGGCCGGCACGGCGGGGTCGTCACCGCGCGGTGTGGGCGCATGGATGGCCGTCTTTGCCGATGGCAGCCAGGCGGGCACTATCGGCGGCGGCAAGATTGAGCTCTTTGCGCTGGATGAGGCGCGCGAACTCCTGAGCGCGGGACAGTCGCGTCTGGTCCGCTACACCATGGGCGGCGAGAACTCCGATACCGGCATGATCTGCGGCGGAGCCATTTGCCTGTGCTATCTGCATCTGGATGCGACCCAGGCACCGTTGTTCCAGGAAATTGCCGACGTCTTGGTCTATCGGCGCATCGGCGACTTCGTCATCGACTTTGAGCCGTTTATCGCGAGCGCGCTCGAGGGCGATGTGGCCGAGTACCATGGCGAGGCATCGCGCCATACCATTGCGGGCTGCCCCGGGCTTTCACTGGTGGAGGAGGGGAGTAACGTCACCTACACCAACGCTGCCTCTGAGATTCCCGCGGCGCACATCGAGACGCTCTGCCCCGAGGGCCTGACCTACATCTTTGGCTGCGGACACGTGGGCGCCGCGACGGCGCGCGTGCTCACGGCGGCGGGCTTTGCCGTCGTGGCCTGCGATGACCGCCCCGGCACGTTGACGCCCGAATGGGTGCCCGGTGTCTACGATCGTCGCCTGGTCGATTACAAGAACCTGAGCGAGCTGTGTCCCATCGGTCCGCGCGACTTGGTGGTCGTCGCCACGGCAGGCCACAAGTCCGATATCGACGTGGTGATTCAGGCCATGCACGCCAAGCCTGCCTACCTGGGCTGTCTGGGTTCGCGCCGCAAGACGGCCTTTGTGCGTGCCCGCCTGGAGCAGGAAGGCTTTACGCAGGACCAGATCGACGAGCTGCACCTGCCGATCGGCGTTGCCATCGAGGCCGAGGACCCCGAGGAGATTGCCATCTCCATCGCCGCCGAGATGATCCACCTGCGCCGCACCAAACTCGTCCCCTGCAAGCGCTAATCCCCGTTCCCACCGATAAGTTGCGGTGAAATACGGATTGTTTAAGCCTGTAAGGCCGCCCAACAGTCCCTATTTCACCGCAACTGCTTTTTGGGATCCATTTGTGCGGGGGAGTTGTGGAGTTGTGCAGGCAGACGAGGTTTTTCTGGAAATACGCTCCCGATGCGCGTATAGTACCGATTGTTTTGTCGGCTCCTGCTGCGTCGAGTCCAAACCGCAAAATGCCATGAGCGGCGCGGATGCAGCCAGGAGGCACGAGGACAACCCATCGTGGCCACGCCCCGTGCTTAAAACCCCAAGAAGGAGTGAACAATGGCAGAAGAGAAGTATGTGCCGCGTCTGAAGACCAAGTACAACAACGAGGTCAAGCAGCAGCTTCAGGACAAGTTCCAGTACGAGAACGTCATGATGATCCCCAAGTTTGAGAAGATCGTCGTGAACATGGGTGTCGGCGAGGCCGCTACCGATTCCAAGGCCATCGACGGTGCCGTGCGCGACCTGCGCGCCATCACCGGCCAGCAGCCGATGATCACCCGTGCCCGCAAGTCCATCGCTACCTTCCGCCTGCGTGCTGGTATGCCGATCGGCTGCAAGGTTACCCTGCGTGGCGACCGTATGTGGGAGTTCTTCGATCGTCTGACCTCCGTCGCGATTCCCCGTATCCGCGACTTCCGCGGCATCTCCGCCAAGAGCTTCGACGGCCGTGGTAACTTCTCCATGGGCGTCACCGAGCAGCTCATCTTCCCCGAGATCGACTTCGACTCCGTCGATCACCAGCGTGGTATGGACATCACTTTCGTGACCACCGCCAACACCGATGAGGAGGCCAAGGCCCTTCTGGACGCCTTCGGTTTCCCGTTCAAGAAATAGGTTCACCTGCCCTATAAGCGCCGTTCCCACAAGGGGGTGGCGCTTGGGGCGAACAATACTCTATGTGAGGAGGATATAAGTGGCTAAGACATCGATGATCGTCAAGTGCAATCGCAAGCAGAAGTTCTCTACTCGTGAGTACACGCGCTGCCAGCGCTGCGGCCGTCCGCACTCTGTGTACCGCAAGTTCGGCCTGTGCCGTGTCTGCTTCCGCGAGCTTGCACTCAAGGGCGAGCTTCCCGGCGTTAAGAAGGCCAGCTGGTAAGTCACTACCAGCGTTTCAAGCATCAGTTTGGAACAGGGAAAACGCGCTAAAAAGGCTTTGCCGTTAAGGGCGGCGAAGAACCAAGAGCACGTGTTCATCAAGAACGAAGGAGAATCTGTATGAACCTTACAGACCCGATCGCAGATATGCTTACGCGCATCCGTAACGCTAACTCTGTGAACAAGGCCACGGTCTCCATGCCGAGCAGCAAGAAGCTCGTCGAGATCGCTCGTGTTCTGCACGAGGAGGGCTACATCGAGGGCTACGATGTCGAGGACACCGTTCCCCAGAAGACTCTGCACATCACGCTTAAGTATGGTCCCAAGAAGGCTAAGGTCATCAACGGCATCCGCCGCATTTCCAAGCCGGGCCTGCGTAAGTACACCGGCGTTGCCGACATGCCCCGCGTCCGCGGTGGCCTTGGTACCGCCATTATTTCCACCAGCCATGGCGTCATGACCGACCGCGATGCTCGCAAGCACAACGTCGGCGGCGAGATCATCGCTTACGTCTGGTAATTCGCTCGGTAGGTAGAAGGAAAGGAGATCACCGTGTCTCGTATCGGTAATAAGCCTGTCCAGATTCCCGCCGGAGTCGAAGTGGCAGTCAACGGCAACAACGTTGTCGTCAAGGGCCCCAAGGGCCAGCTCGAGCTCGATGTCTTTGAGAAGCTCGCTATCAACGTCGAGGACAACGTCCTCACCGTTTCCCGTCCCGACGACGAGCGTGAGACCCGTGCCCGCCACGGCCTCACCCGCGCCCTCATCCACAACATGGTTGTTGGCGTTTCCGAGGGCTTCGAGAAGAAGCTCGAGCTCGCCGGCGTCGGTTACCGCGTACAGCAGAAGGGCAAGAACCTCGAGTTCTCCCTGGGCTTCTCGCACCCCGTGATCGTCGAGGCTCCCGAGGGCATCACCTTCGAGGTTCCCGACAACACCCACGTGAACGTCAAGGGTATCAACAAGCAGCAGGTCGGTCAGATTGCCGCTGAGATCCGCGGCCATCGTCCTCCCGAGCCTTACAAGGGCAAGGGTATCCACTACGTTGGCGAGCACATCCGCCGCAAGCTGGGTAAGGCCGCCAAGTAGTCGTAACCGACTCACTCGCATAAGACCAGCACCCCGTCAGGTGCTGGCAAGATCAACCTTTTTAGGAGTTTACGTATGAACAAGCATAAGGCGAAGCTGGAAGGCCTCAAGCGTCGTCAGCGTCGTGTTCGCGGCAAGGTCTCGGGTACCTCCGAGCGTCCGCGTCTTCGCGTGACCCGTACTAACGCCAACATCTATGCCCAGATCATCGACGACAGCAAGGGCTCCAGCCTGACGCTCGTCTCTGCCTCGACCCTCGAGGCAGAGTTCAAGGGCACCCACACCTCGAACAAGGAGGCTGCGGAGAAGGTCGGTCAGCTCGTTGGCAAGCGCGCCATCGAGGCCGGCATCACCAAGGTCGCCTTCGATCGCGGTGGCCGTATCTACCATGGCCGCGTCAAGGCCCTCGCCGACGGTGCTCGTGCCGCCGGTCTCGAGTTCTAGGAGGTATGTAGCACATGGCTCGTAATCAGAAGCAGCAGCGCGAGGCCTCCGAGTTCGAGGAGCGCGTCGTTTACATCAACCGCGTGTCGAAGACCGTCAAGGGTGGTCGTCGCATGAGCCTCGTCGCTCTCGTCGTCGTTGGCGACGGCAAGGGCAACGTCGGCGTTGGCATGGGCAAGTCCGCTGAGGTGCCCATGGCCATCTCCAAGGCATCTCTCGATGCCAAGAAGAACATGTTCCACGTGCCGGTGACCGAGCAGGGCACCATCCCGCACGAGGTTCTCGGTCACTTTGGTGCCGGCCGCATCATCATCAAGCCCGCTGTCGAGGGTACCGGCGTTATCGCCGGCGGCGCTGTGCGTCCCCTCTTTGAGCTTGCTGGCATCAAGAACGTCCTGTCCAAGTCCCTCGGTACCGACAACGGCCTCAACATCATCAAGGCTGCCGTCGAGGGCCTCAAGGAGCTCTCCAGCCCTGAGGACGTCGCGGCTCGCCGTGGCCTGACGGTCTCCGAGATGTTCGTCGGTAAGGAGAACTAAGCATGGCTGACACCATCAAGATCAAGCAGGTCCGCAGCACCAACGGTTGCAAGCAGGACCAGGTCCGTACTGTCCGTGCCCTCGGTCTCCACAGGATCCGCGAGGTTCGCGAGATTGCTGACAACGAGTCCGTCCGCGGCATGATCTTCAAGGTCAAGCACCTTGTCGAGATTGTAGAGGAGTAGCAAATGCAGCTTCACGATCTTACTCCCGCGCCCGGTTCCACCAAGAACCGCAAGCGCGTCGGCCGTGGCAATTCTTCGGGTCACGGCACCACTTCTGGCCGCGGTCAGAAGGGCCAGGGTTCCCGCTCTGGCGGCACCAAGGGTGCCGGCTTCGAGGGTGGCCAGACTCCGCTGGCTATGCGCCTGCCCAAGCTTCCGGGCTTCCGTAACCCCCGTCGTATCGAGTACACCGCTGTTAACGTTGAGCGTCTCGAGCGTAAGTTCGAGGACGGCGCTGTGATCGACGGTGCCGCTCTTAAGGCCGCTCGCATCACCAAGAGCGAGTTCGAGCCCGTCAAGGTGCTCGGCAATGGTGAGCTCACCAAGAAGTTCACGGTCAAGGTCGACAAGGTCAGCGCTTCTGCGCAGGCCAAGATCGAGGCCGCCGGCGGAAAGGTCGAGCTGCCGTGCTAAATGGTCTTAAGAATGCTTTCCGCATCAAAGAATTGCGCGAAAAGATTCTTTTTACCATAGCTATGCTCGTCGTGTACCGCATTGGTGCGCACGTTCCTGTGCCCGGCATTCCCTTCCAGGGGATGCTGGGCCTTTTCTCGACCGATAACAATTCGGTCGCCGCAGGTGCTATGGCCCTCCTGAATCTTTTCTCTGGCGGTGCGTTGAGCTATGTGTCGGTGTTTTCGCTGGGCATCATGCCTTACATCACCAGCTCGATCATCCTCCAGATGCTCCAGGCCGTCGTGCCTTCCCTGCATGAGCTTGCCCGCGAGGGCGAGGTCGGTCAGACCAAGATTACGCAGTATTCGCGTTACCTCACCCTGGCTCTGGCAATCCTCAACTCCGTGGGTTACCTCTTCCTCTTTAAGAGCTTCGGCATCAGCTTCAATGGCGCCGGCGCTCCCGAGATCATCTTCGACCTCATGATCGTCGGTACACTCACCGCGGGCGCCATGCTGATCATGTGGATTGGTGAGCTCATCACCCAGCGCGGTATCGGCAATGGCATGTCGCTGATCATCTTCGCGAACATCATGGCCGGTCTGCCGCAGGCTATCTTCTCCAGCACCGAGGGCAATGCCGGTGGCATCATCACCATGGTGATCATCTGCGCCATCATCCTGCTGGTTATCCCGCTGATTGTTTTCCTTGAGCGCGGCCAGCGCCGCATCCCGGTCTCCTACGCTAAGCGCGTCGTGGGCCGTCGCATGATGGGTGGCCAGACCACCTACCTGCCCATCAAGGTCAACACCGCGGGTGTCGTGCCGATCATCTTCGCTTCGGCGCTGCTGTACTTCCCGGCTCAGATTGCCGTGTTCTTCCCCGGCATCGGCTGGATTCAGGCAGTTGCCTCTGCGCTTTCGCGCGGCTGGCTCAACTGGGTGCTTAACGTTGTCCTCATCGTGTTCTTCGCGTACTTCTACACCTCCATGGTGTTCAACCCCGATGACACGGCCGACAACCTTAAGAAGCAGGGCGGCTTTATTCCGGGCGTGCGTCCGGGTAGGGCTACCGCGGCCTACATCAAGAACGCGCTCAACAAGATCACGCTTCCCAGCGCTGTCTTTTTGGCGCTCATCGCCATCGTGCCTTCGATCATCTTCTCCTTCACGGGTAACCAGCTGATTCAGGCATTTGGCGGCACGTCCATCCTCATCATGGTCGGCGTCGTGCTCGACACGGTCGATAAGCTCGAAGGCCAGATCAAGATGTATGATTACGATGGATTCTTTAAATAGGCTAGAGGAGGATTGCTCATGAACCTCGTATTGCTCGGAGCTCCGGGTGCCGGTAAGGGCACCGTCGCACAGGAGCTCGTCGCCGAGTTTGGCGTCGCCCACATTTCCACGGGCGACCTGCTGCGTGCTGCCGTCAAGGGTGGCACCGAGCTTGGTATTCAGGCTAAGAAGTACATGGACGCTGGCGAGCTCGTTCCCGACCAGCTCGTGATCGACCTTGTCAAGGAGCGCCTTGCCGCCGATGACGCCCAGCAGGGCTTCATCCTCGACGGGTTCCCGCGCAACACCGCCCAGGCTGTGACGCTCGATTCCGAGCTCTCTGCCATGGGTCGCGAGATCGACTGTGCCCTTCTGGTCGATGTGGCCCCCGAGGTCATTATCGATCGCCTGTCTTCGCGTCGCACCTGCCGCGCCTGCGGTTACACCGGCACCGCTGCCGATGCTACCTGCCCCAAGTGCGGTGGCGAGATGTATCAGCGCGACGACGACAAGCCTGAGACCATCAAGAACCGTCTCGACGTCTACGAGAAGTCCACGAGCCCGCTCGTCGACTACTATCGTGGCCAGGGTCTGCTCAAGTCGGTCAACGGTGACCAGGCTCGCGAGACCGTGTACGGGGATGTCAAAGAGGCTCTCGGTCTATGATCAAGATTAAGTCTGCAACGCAAATCGAGCAGATGAAGAAGGCAGGTGCGCTATCTAAGATGGCGCTCCGCCACGTTGGAGCCATGGTGCGCCCCGGCGTTTCGACTTTTGAGCTCGATCAGCTCGCGGAGCAGATTATCCGCATGCATGGCGGCACCCCGGCCTTTAAGGGTTACGGTGGGTTCCCGGGGACCATTTGCGCATCGATCAACGATGCCGTGGTCCATGGTATTCCCAACCCCGACATGATCCTGCGCGATGGCGATATCATCTCCATCGATACGGGAGCCGTTGTCGACGGTTGGGTCGGCGATAACGCTTGGACGTTTTTCGTCGGCACCCCCACGCCCGAAGCCAAGGCTTTGTGCGAGGTCACGCGCGATTGCCTTAAGGCTGCCATCGAGCAGGCTGTTCCCGGTAACCATATCGGGGACGTCGGTTATGCCGTTCAGTCCCTCGCCGAGTCTCACGGTTACGGTGTGCTTCGTGATTATGTAGGCCATGGCATTGGCCGCGTGATGCACGAGGACCCCAACGTTCCTAACTATGGAAAGAAGGGGAGGGGCGTTCGCCTCCAGGCCGGCATGGTCATTGCCATCGAGCCGATGGTTACGATGGGTTCCAACCATGTGAGCACGGGCTCCGACGGTTGGATTGTTACGACCAACGATCACCTGCCCGCCGCGCACTACGAGAACACCGTCGCCATTACCAATGATGGTCCGGTGATTCTCACCACGGATGCCCAAGGTGCTTGGTGCTCCCTCCAAGGCGGAGAAATGTAACAAGTTCCACTTAGTTGTGGAGCCATTACGAAGTTATTACGATGCGTGCATACGTGTTGTAGAATACTCAATCGCTGTCGTTTTCTAGAGAAAGATGATTGCTTGTGAAGAAGGAAGACGCAATTGAGCTCGAGGGTACGGTAAAGGAACCGTTGCCCAACGCCATGTTTAAGGTCGAGCTCGAGAACGGTCATTCGGTTCTGTGCAACATTTCTGGCAAGATCCGAATGAATTACATCCGTATTCTCCCCGGTGACAGGGTTGTCGTGGAGCTTTCCCCGTACGACCTGACCCGCGGCCGCATCACCTATCGCTACAAATAGCGGCACGCATACACGCACTCCATTTCCGACTGCAGGCTTAGCTCAACCTACGGTCGGATTGTGTGTGAAGACCAGCCATAGTTTTAAACGCCTGCGGCTGGGCGAGTAGATAGTAGGGAAGTAGTTTGAGCGCTACCGAAAGGAAGAACGATGAAGGTACGTCCTTCGGTCAAGAAGATGTGCGATAAGTGCAAAATCATTAGGCGCCATGGCAAGGTCCTCGTCATTTGCGAGAACCCCCGTCATAAGCAGCGTCAGGGTTAAGAGAGGAGACTACGTTGGCCCGTATTAATGGTGTCGACCTCCCGCGTGAGAAGCGCGTTGAGATCGGTCTGACCTACATTTACGGCATCGGCCGCACCACTGCGACGAGGATTTGCGTCGAGTGCAACGTTAACGTGGATACGCGCGTTAAGGACCTCACCGAGGATGAGGTTAACGCCATCCGCGATTATATCGATAAGAACCAGATCATGGTTGAGGGCGACCTCCGCCGTGAGCGCAACCAGAACGTCAAGCGCCTTATGGACATCGGCTGCAACCGCGGCCTTCGTCACCGCAAGGGCCTCCCGGTCCGCGGCCAGCGCACCCACACTAACGCTCGTACCCGCAAGGGCCCGAAGCGTCAGATCGGTGCTAAGAAGAAGAAATAAGGAGCGCTAGATAGATGGCTACTGCTAAGAAGAACGTTCGCGCTGCCCGTCTGAAGCGCGCGGACCGTAAGAACATTTCCGTGGGCCAGGCTCACATTCGTTCTACGTTCAACAACACGATCGTTTCGATCACCGATCCCCAGGGCAACGTCATTTCCTGGAAGTCGGCTGGCCAGGTGGGCTTCAAGGGCTCCCGTAAGTCCACGCCGTTCGCTGCCCAGATGGCTGCCGAGGCTGCTGCCAAGCAGGCCATGGAGCACGGTATGAAGAAGGTTTCCGTCTTCGTCAAGGGCCCCGGCTCCGGTCGTGAGACCGCCATCCGCTCCCTCCAGGCTGCTGGCCTCGAGGTCTCGAGCATCCAGGACAAGACCCCCATTCCGCACAACGGCTGCCGCCCCAAGAAGCGTCGCCGCGTGTAACTGAAAGGATCGTATCAATATGGCAATCGACAGGACTCCTGTTCTTAAGCGCTGCCGTCAGCTCGGGATCGATCCCGCTGAGCTCGGTTACAGCAGCAAGAAGGAATCTATCCGTCAGCCCAAGCGCCGTCGCAAGGAATCTGAGTACGGCATGCAGCTGCGCGAGAAGCAGAAGGTCAAGTTCATCTATGGCGTTCTGGAGAAGCAGTTCCACGGCTACTTCAACAAGGCCCGTAAGATGAACGGCGTCACCGGTGAGAACCTCATGATCATTCTTGAGTCTCGCCTCGACAACGTCGTCTTCCGTCTTGGCTTCGCCCGCACCCGCAAAGAGGCTCGTCAGTCCGTCCGTCACGGTCACTTCACCGTGAACGGCAAGCGCGTGGACATCCCGTCCTACCGCGTCAAGGCCGGCGACGTCGTCGCTGTCGGCGAGAAGTTCCGTGACCTCCTCCCCATCAAGGAGGCCCTGATTTCCTCCGAGCGCTTTGAGGTCCCTGGCTGGCTCGAGGTCGATATCGAGAAGCTGTCTGGTAACGTGCTCGCTCTGCCGACGCGTGAGCAGATCAGCGGTGATATCAACGAGCAGCTCATCGTCGAGCTCTACTCTAAGTAGTCCATCCGGGCTGCTGAGGCTGGAGGTAATACATGTCAGAATTCATTAGGCCTCAGGTTCAGGTCGAAGAGATCAACGAGACGTCTGCTCGTGTCTCCGTCGAGCCGCTCGAGCGTGGTTACGGCGATACGCTGGGTAACTCCCTTCGTCGCGTTCTTCTGTCCTCGCTCGAGGGTGCCGCCGTCGAGGCTATTCAGATCGATGGTGCGCAGCACGAGTTCATGACCATCCCTAACATGGTCGAGGATGTCACCGACATCGTCCTGAATGTCAAGGGTCTTGTCTTCAGGGCTCTCGGCACGACCGACGAGGCGACCGCAACCATCTCGGTTGACGGCCCCTGCGAGGTCACCGGTGCGGACTTCTTTATTCCGTCCGAGTTTGAGCTGGTCAACCCCGAGCAGCACATTGCTACGCTCACCGAGGGTGGCCATCTCACCATGAGCATGCGCATCGGCTATGGCCGCGGCTATGTTTCTGGCGAGGCTAACAAGCGTGACAACGATCCCATCGGTGTGATCCACGTCGACTCGCTGTACTCGCCGGTGTCCCGTTGCGCCAAGCTCGTTGAGGCTTGCCGTGTCGGCCAGCATACCGACTACGACCGCCTTGTCCTCGAGATCGAGACCAACGGTTCCATCGCCCCGCGCGACGCCGTGGTCCAGGCTGCCAATATCATCAACCAGCATATGGCCGCCTTTATGAACCTTGCCGAGACCCCCGAGGTCGAGGAGGAGGCTTCGATCTTCGCTCCCGAGGTCACCAACGACAACGCCGAGCTGGACAAGCAGATCGAGGATCTGGACCTTTCCGTCCGTTCCTACAACTGCCTTAAGCGCGCCAGCATTCACTCGGTCCGTCAGCTCGTTGAGTTCTCGGAGAATGATCTGCTCAACATCCGTAACTTCGGTGTTAAGTCGATCGAGGAAGTGAAGGACAAGCTTGAGTCCATGGGCCTGAGCCTGAAGGCTTAATGCTTCGCATATTTGAGGAGAAACTAGACCATGCGTCACAACGTTAAGAAGGGCCTGAAGCTCGGTACCGATGCGAGCCACACCAAGGCCATGAAGAAGAGCCTGGCCAAGGCCCTCTTCGAGAACGACCGCATCAAGACCACCGAGACCCGCGCTAAGGCGCTGCGTTCGGTCGTCGATCCGATCATCACCTGGGCCAAGAAGGGCGACCTGCACTCTCGTCGTCTGGCCATCGCCAAGCTCGGCGATAAGCAGCTCGTTGCCGAGATTTTCGACAAGGCTGCCCAGGGCATGTGGCAGGACCGCAACGGCGGTTACACCCGCATCATGAAGCTCGGTAACCGTAAGGGCGACAACGCTCCCATCGTTATCATGGAGCTCGTCACCGAGCCTTGCACGCCTAAGGCCAAGAAGGCTGCTCCGGCCCCCAAGAAGGCCGCTGCTCCCAAGAAGGTCGAGGCTGTCGAGGAGGCTCCTGCTGAGGAGACCGCTGAGTAGACAATCCGTCTGCATAGGCTATATTCGAGGGGTACGTTCGCGTACCCCTCTTTTTTTGTCGCGATACCGTTGATTGTTTGTTGGGAGCGCCCATGACCGCGCCGTCTGATTTCAATTCGATTCCCGAGCTCGACGCCACGCTCGTTTTCCGCGTGGCCTACGATGGCTCGTCCTATAGCGGCTTTGCCGAGCAGCCTGGACAGACGACGGTTGCGGGCGAGCTGCGCCGCGCTATCGAGACGCTCCTGCGCCGTCCGATCGACCTGACGTGTGCGGGGCGTACCGATGCCGGCGTACATGCCGTGGCTCAGTTCATCAGCGTGCCCGTAACGGACGCGGAGTTGGCTTTGACGCGCCGTAGGTGGCTGAGGGCTATGGATGCCCTCCTGCCCAAAGATATCGCCATAAACGAGGTCTACAAGGCCCGTAAAGGCTTTTCTGCACGCTTTGATGCGCGTTCCCGTACGTATACGTACCGTATTGCCGATCGCGACGCGCGCCCCGTGCTGTCCCGCGGTGCCGTGTGGTGGCATCGCTATCCCTTGGACGTCGAGGCCATGTCTGCGGCCTGTCCCGCGCTTTTGGGTGAGCAGGACTTTAAGAGCTTTTGCAAGGTGGCGTCTGCCGTTGGCAAGCCCACGCATCGCTGCGTGATGCGTGCCGAGTTTGGCCATGAGGTTGCGTTTGGCGAGGACATCCTGACGTTTACCATCGAGGGCAATGCGTTTCTGCATTCGATGGTCCGCACGATCGTGGGCACGCTTGTCGAGATTGGCATGCATCGCCGTGAACCCGAGTGGATGCGCGAGGTCATCGATGCTTGCGACCGTACCGCTGCGGGCCCCACGGCTCCTGCCTGCGGCCTTACGTTTATGGGCGTGGATTACGATCCCGCCGAGCTTGTCGTGCTCGACTAGGGGAGGGCTCGACGCGTCGTGCGTCGACACCTGTCATCTGTGGGCTGCGCGTGTGCAACATCTGTTCTTGACGTGCAATACAACTGGTGTCTCATTGCTTTTATTGCCGGGGTGTACCATGAACCACGGTTTGATTCATTGCTGTCGAGAGGACGGATAACTTGGTTCGACGTGGCTCGCATCCGCGACTTTCGGTGATCCTTGTGGTAGAAGGTTCGCCCAGCTATGCGATGCGTGCGCTCGAGAGTATCCAGAACCAAGACCTCTACGATTTGCAGATTGTCGTTGTCTGCCGCGATGCTGCGCCCGGTGTGCGCCATTCGCTTCAAGTTGCTGCCGACAGGGACATCCATATTGATTTGATTGACGTCGAGGACGCGAAGCGCGGTGCTTGTCTTCGTGCCGGTTTTGCTGCCTCGCGTGGCTCTCAAATCATCGCTATGAACGCCGATGAGTGGTTAGCTCCGCAGTCCCTTTCCAAGATGGTCGATATCGCGTGCGATACTGCGGCAGACATAGTGTTCCCCACGGTGTCGCTCGACCGCTATGATGCACATCGAGAGCGCCATTCGCGCGTCTTGGATGTTGCCCCTATTGTCATTGAAGACAAGTCTTCGATGGTGACCGGGCTGTCCCAGTTGATTTTAGGCGGCCTAGTCGCTCAGACCTCTGGCGTGATGTACAGCCGCTCGCTGTTTGAGGCATGCCTTTTGTGCGACAAGGTGTTTCGCACAGTTGGGTTTATGGCGTGCGCGCTCTCGCGGGCGCAGCGCGTCTCCGGCTGCGGCGACGCTTGTTTCCACGCCGCGGCACCTAAGCTTACAGATGCCTTTGATCCCACCATGTATGCCAAGGTATCCGATGACATCCGAGCACTCGACGAGCTTGCGGACTCACTCTCGGAAGCAGATAGCGGTGGTCGGCTCAAGCTGGCAAGCCAAAAGTTCTACTTTGCCGGACTGGTCGCCTGCATCGAGAATTTGTGCCTGAGCCCGCATGGGTTGTCGTCAATCGAGCGTTCCGCCCGCATGCGTGATATGCTCGATGCGCCTCGAACCCGTCAGATGGTCGCCGCGCTCAAGGACAACCATCGGGGACTCGGTCTGTTGTTTGGGCCGATTGCCAGCGCCAAGCCCGCGCGCTGCGTGATGTGTACGCATCTGGCAGCTTTTCTTAACCGGACGGGCGCAAAAACCGCCTAAACGGCTCATTACGAAACAAACTTGCATAGAATTGTTTCGAAATGCGTTCTTATACACAAAAGCCTTCAAATAGCGTTAAACTATTCAATCACTGATTGATTGTCTCCGCCATCTTTTGGAGTGAGGGTTTGTATGGCTAAAAAACGCAATGGGCGCCAGGATGCCATTAGAGATATTGTGCGCAATAAGGACGTCCGTACGCAGCGCGTGCTGGTCGATGAGCTCCGCGCTATGGGCTTTGATTGCACGCAGGCGACTGTCTCTCGCGATATTGCCGATATGGGGCTGCGTAAGCTCCCTGAGGGCATCTATGTTCTGGCAGAGGACCTGCACCTGCAGCGTATGGTTTCCGAGCTCGTAACGGGCGTTCTGCGTACCGATAATCTGGTTATGATCAAGGCTCAACCTGGCACGGCTTCCGGCATCGCCGCCGCCGTTGATGCGGCAGAGTTGCCCGATGTGCTTGGCTCGCTTGCCGGCAACGATACGATTTTGGTTATTGCCCAGACGGCCGAGGACGGCGAGCGTCTCGAGGCGCTGATCAATAAGCTGAGCAATTCTCGCAAGTAGGCGTGCGGGTCGAGCGCTCGGCACTGCGCGCGCTGACATAGTGGCTTGTAAGGGGTATCGACGTTGGTCGGTACCCCCTTTTTGTTTGCCGGTATAAAGACCGCCCAACAGGTCGCTTCAAACTAAAAGGCCCCCGAGCAGTTCAATAGGCTGCTCGGGGGCCTTGTTGCTTATGGCCGGATGATTTCTAGCCGACCGTATCGTCAGGCGTGGGCGAGGGGTCGGGAGTGGGCGTAGGCGTAGGCGTGCCGCCATCGCCGCCGGTCGAACCACCAGTGGAGCCGCCCGTCGAGCCACCGGTCGTACCGGTGCCGCCGGTGGTGTCGCCGCCCGTGGTCTCGGTGGTCGTGGTCGTCGTGGTAGTCGTTGTGGTGGTTTCCTCTTCGTCCTCGTTCTCGTCCTTGTCGTCGTTCTCCGTCTTCTTGGAGTTGTTGGTGCCGTAGAACTTCCAGACGCTGTTGTTCTTGTAGGTGGGCGCCGTTCCGGTCGCAAACTCCTCGCGCTCGGTACCGGTCAGAACGGTGTTCATAAACCGCTTAAAGACAGGCAGGTTGGTGCTGTCGCCCAGCAGGTCTGTGCCGTATTTTTGGATGGGAATCTCACCTGCGGAATAGCCGGTCCACAGGGCGCACGCCAGCTGCGGGGTATAGCCGCAGAACCACAGGTTGGTGGTGTTGTCGGTGGTGCCCGTTTTGCCGGCATAGGGCTGGTTGACGCTCAGGGCGCCAGCAGCACCTGTACCGCTGCCCTGCATGACGCCGGACAGAACATCGGTGACCGCGGCGGCCTCGCCCTCGGTAAGCACCTGTGAGGGATTGTCCGTGTGCTGGTACAGCACCGAACCGGTACGAGAGTCAATCTCGGTGATGGCGATCGGCTGGCGATAGTAGCCGCCGTTGGCAAACGTCGCGTAGGCGGCGGCCATCTCGAGCGGCGAGATCGAGCCAGTGCCGAGGGTCATGACGGGAACGTCCTCGATGTTGTCCTTGGCGGGATCGATGCCGAGCTTTTTGACGAGCGAGATGATCTTGCTGTTGCCGACGGCTTCCGCCACCTGGATGTAGCCGGTGTTGGAGGAGTATGCCGTCGCCTGCTTAAGCGTGATGTTGCCATAGCTATGGTTGGCGTAGTTTTGAACCTCGGTCGTGGTGCCCTTGGCCTTGAGCGGCGAGTTGCAGTTGAGGGTGACGTTGGGGTTCATGCCGTTTTGGATGGCAGTTGCCAGCGTAAAGGCCTTAAAGGTGGAGCCGACGGGACGCTTGGCCGTGGCATGGTTTACGTGGTTCTCGTCGGCGTTGTAGTCGTAGCCGCCCACCATGCACTTGATGTAGCCGGTCTTGGGGTCGACGACGACCATGCCCATGTCCAGGCCGTCGAGTGAGAGCGTGTCGAGCTGCTCGCGGACGGCATTCTCCGCTACCTGCTGCATCGTGGGGTCGATGGTGGTCTTGACGGTCAGGCCGCCCTTAAAGAGCACGTCGGTCGAGAACTCCTGCTCCAGCAGCTGCTTAACATAGGCGACAAAGTAGGGCTGCGAGTATACGTCGACGCCGCTGCCCGAAATCTCGGTCACGTTGAGGGTGATGGGCTCTGCCTGCGCGGCGTCGTGCTCCTCCTGGGTGATGTGGCCCAGGCGCAGCATGTTGTCGAGGACCTTGTTGCGACGGGACAGCGCCAGGTCGGGGTTGACCGTGGGGTCGTACTGCGAGGGCGAGTTGGGAAGGCCGATGAGCAGCGCGGCCTCGCTCAGGGTGAGGTCGGCGGCGCTCTTGGACAGATAGGTCTCGGCTGCGGCCTCGATGCCGTAGGCGCCGTGGCCGTAATAGATGGTGTTGAGGTACATCGTGAGGATCTCGTCTTTGGAGTACATGTCCTCCATCTTGACGGCGATGTAGGCCTCGCGCACCTTACGCTCGATGGTCGAATCGAACTGCTCCTCCTGCAGGATGGTGTTGCGCACCAGCTGCTGGGTGATAGTCGAGGCGCCTTCGTGTCCGCCGCCGAGGGTTGCCACCGCAGCACGCGCGATACCCCACAGGTCGATACCGCCGTGCTCGTAGAAGCGCTCGTCCTCGACGTCAACGGTGCCCTGCAGCACGTAGGGGGAGACCTCGTCCTTGGTGATGGACTTGCGGTTTTGCGTGTAGAAGCTCGCGATCTTGTTGCCGTTGCAGTCGACGATCTCGGTGGGCTCGCTCACCAGATACGCGTTGGCGTCGGTGTAGCCGGGCAGATCGGACAGCCAGCGGTTGACGTTGCCGACCATGCCGATGCCAAACGCGACGCCCGCGATAAGCAAAAAGCCCAAAAATGAGAGCAGGATTATGGGCAGAGCATGCGTCTTTGAACGGCTGCGTCCCTGTCGTTGGCGAGGACCCATATATTGACCTCCAGGTATGTCGTGCCGGGCGGCGGATGTGCCGTCGGGGCAGGATGGACATAAGTTATTACACGATAAACCAAACGGGGCGCGCGAGGCCTCGTGTATGCTGGAAGACGGCATTTTTCAGAGTGAATGCATACCTTGGTAAGGAGTTTGCCGATGGCGATTCGGGCGATGGGGCCGAGCGGACAATACGAGACTGGATTGGATGCTGCCGGTGCGGCGCTGCCCGAGCTGCTGGCGCCGGCGGGCGGGCTCGACCAGATGCTTGCGGCCATCGCCGCGGGTGCCGATGCCATCTATGCGGGGTTGGGCGGCTTTAACGCCCGTGTGAGCGCGCATGGCTTTACGGATGACGAGTTTGCGCGCGGCTGCGCCGTGGCGCATGCCCATGGCGTGCGTGTGTACGTGACGCTCAACGTGTTCGTGTTTGACGATGAGTTATCCGACGCGGTGGCGTTGGGAGCTCATGCACTGGAGCTGGGCGCCGATGCTCTGATTGTCGCCGATGCCGGGCTGGCCTGCGCGCTGCGCGCGGCGATTCCCGGGGTCGAGATTCACCTGTCCACGCAGGCGGGCGCTCATAGCGAGGGTGCCGTGCAGTTGGCTGCCAAGGAGTTGGGAGTTGAGCGCGTGACGACGGCACGCGAGCTGGCGGTCGACGAGATTGCGGCGCTATGTGCCACGGGCGTGCCCATCGAGGTATTCTGCCACGGTGCGATTTGCATCGGCTATTCGGGGGCGTGCGAGTTCTCGGCCCTGCGGCGTGGGCGCTCGGCGATGCGCGGCGACTGCACGCAGCCGTGCCGTCTGGCGTACGACCTGGTGGACGAGGCGGGGCAGAGCGTTGCCGCCGTCGAAGGGGATCGCCTGTTGTGCCCGCGCGACTATCTGGGTATTGCGCATCTGCCCGAGCTTGTAGATGCCGGCGTGGCGTCGCTCAAGATCGAGGGGCGCATGAAGAACCCCGATTACGTATTCAATGTGGTGCGGGTGTGGCGCCGGGCGCTCGATATGCTGCGCGACGGCGCGTGGGACCCCGGTGTCGTGGAAGAGCTTGAACGCGAGCTGGGAAGGTCGTTTAACCGTGGGTTTACCGATGCGTACCTGCGAGGGCGTTCGGGTGCCGAGCTGATGAGCTTTGAGCGCGCAATTAACCAGGGCGTGCGCGTGGGGCGTTTGGTCGCTGTGGGCCACGAAGAGGTGACCGTTGAGCTCGACGCCGCCGTGGCGGCGGGTGACACGCTCGAGATTCGGTTCTATCCGGGTGTCGACGCGCGTCCCGATGTGCCCAAGCGCTGGCCGCAGGTGCCCTGCCCGGTGGATGCCGCAGCGGGGAAGCGCGTCGTCGTGCATTGCAAGCGTAAGATGGACGCGGGCTGCGAGGTGTACCTGATTCGCAGCGCCGGCGTATTGGATCAGACGGCGGCGGTGTTGGAGCGTATGCGGGCCGAGGCGGATTCGATTGCGCCCGTTTCGCATGCCGTTGAGGTGCTGCCCTTTGAGGGCGTTGCGGTGGATGGCGGTGCGTCGACGGAGTTGGTGGAGTGCGCGGTTCCCACTCGCATGGTTTTTGCTTGGCAGCTGATGGATGCCGACCCGCGCGGAGAACTCGATTTGTCCGACGCCGTTGTGGTGCTTGACGAGGTGTGCCGCGCGAGTGACGCTGACTGGACCCGCTCACTGATGCAGCGTGCCGGGCGCGTCGTCTGCCGCAACCTGGGACAGGTGGTGATCGCTCGCGAGCTGGGCGTGACTTTTGACGTGGCGGCGCCGGTGTTCTGCGCGAATCGGGCCACGCTTACCTGGCTGCGCGGACTCGGTGCGGGGCGGGTGTACTTGCCGGCGGAGTTGCTCGGCAATGATGCGGAGCGTATTGCCGAACTGGCTGCTGAACCCGGCGTCTTGGGTCCGGTCGACGCCGACCGTCCCGAGCTTATGGTGTGCGAGCACTGCCTGCTGACCGCCGAGGGCGTCTGCGCCACCGATGCGACGGGACAGGTTCGTTGCCGCGACTGCTTGCGTCGTCGGCAGGCACGCTATCTGGTCGAGCGTGACGGTACACGTCTGCCAGTTGCCATCGACGCATGCGGCAGGACGAGGATTTTCCTGTCGTAGGTGCTGCGTCGCGTCAGTTTGTTATCATATGAGAGTTTATGGACTTCCAGCACCGCCGTTTTCGGCGAGGGTGCTATAGCAAAAGGAGGATACCCAATGCTGTCTGTTGACGAGCAAATGCGTATCATCACCTCGGGCGCTGCGAAGATCGTCCCCGAGGCCGACCTTCGCAAGAAGCTTGAGAAGGGCGAGCCCCTCAACATCAAGCTCGGCGTCGATCCCACCAGCCCCGACCTGCACCTGGGCCACGCCGTGCCGCTGCGCAAGATGCGTCAGTTCCAGGACCTGGGCCACAACGTCACCCTCATCATCGGCAACGGTACCGCACTGATCGGCGACCCCTCGGGCAAGAATTCCACCCGCCCGCAGCTTTCGCAGGAGCAGATCGAGGCTAACGCCGAGACCTACGTGAGCCAGGCCATGAAGATCCTGGACCCCGAGAAGACCACCATCGTGCACAACGGCGACTGGATCTTGTCGATGGATCTGGCCGGTCTGCTGCAGGTGTGCTCCAAGTTCACCGTCGCCCGCATTCTTGAGCGCGATGACTTTACCAAGCGCTACCAGTCCCAGACGCCGATCGCCCTGCACGAGTTCCTGTATCCCGTGATGCAGGCATACGATTCGGTCATGATTAAGGCTGACGTGGAGATGGGCGGCACCGACCAGCTCTTTAACCTGCTCGCTGGTCGTGAGCTCATGGAGAAGATGGGCATGGAGCCCCAGATCGCGCTCACCATGCCGCTGCTCGAGGGCACCGACGGCGTGCGCAAGATGTCCAAGTCATACGGCAACTACATCGGCCTGACCGACGCGCCCAAGGACATGTTCGGCAAGACCATGTCCATCCCCGACGAGATGATCGGCAAGTACTATCGTCTGGCCAGCTCGCTCACCCCGGCCGAGGTCGACAAGATCGACGCCGCCCTGGCCGACGGCTCTGCCGATCCCTATGAGCTCAAGCGCGCTCTGGGTCGCGACCTGTGCGACACCTACCACGGCGCCGGTGCCGGCGACGAGGCTCAGGCCGAGTTCGACCGCGTGTTCAAGGAGGGCCAGCTCGCCGACTTCCCCGAGAAGCACGTTGAGCTGACTGTTAACGACGAGGGCCAGATCTACCTCGCCGGCCTGCTCAAGGACTTGGGTCTTTCGGCGAGCGCCGGCCAGGCTCGGCGCGATATCGACGGCGGCGGCGTCAAAATCAACGGCAAGGCCGTGGCTCCCAAGAGCTATAACATCGATCCCAGCGCCCTCAAGCTGGGTGACACCCTCTCCGTGGGCAAGCGCAAGGGCTTCAAGTTGATTTAGTTCCGCCGTTCTACCGAACGGCGGACCGGCCGACGCTGCGCGGGCCGCATTTGGACAATCTGACGTTCAACTTCAAGGGCGCGACCAGAAGGTCAGCGCCTTTTCGTTTCACGTCACCTTGTCTCAAATGCGACTCGCTCGCTGGCGATGCCAAAACATCGGCGTTTTTGTTGTCGGGACGGCAGTTAGTAGTCGTCGAGTAGTCATTGGTGCTCAGCGGCAGTCCCCATTGCACCAAGTGGCGTGTGCCGTTAAGCGGAGAGGCGTATTGTTGACCCATCGTTTGGGCATACAATGGCTATGAGCATGCTGCGGTGAAGGCTTGTCCGCTCCGCAGCTTTTTTCTACGGTTAAAGGAGTATGTATGTCCGTTGAGGTCATGAGGACTGTGATCGAGGCCGCCGAGGGCCGCGTGCCCGTCGACACGCTGTTTACCAATGCACAGATCGTCGACGTGTATGGCCAGCGCGTGGCGCCCGGTAGCGTTGCCGTCAAGGACGGTGTGATCGTCGGCGTGCTCTACGATGGTCGCGACGATGCCGCTGGCACCTATGAGGCAACTGAGGTCATCGACTGCCAGGGTCGCTATCTCGCTCCCGGTTTTATTGACGGGCATCTGCATATCGAGTCTTCGAACATCCGTCCCGCCGAGTATGCTCGCATGGCCGCGACGCGCGGTACTACCACCGCCATTGCCGACAGCCACGAGATTGCTAATGTGGCGGGCCTGGACGGCCTGCGCTTTATGATTGAGGACGGCCGCCGCGCACCCATCTCCATCAAATACATGATGCCTTCGTGCGTGCCCGCGCTGCCCGACGAGCAGGCCGGTGCCGTTATTTCGGCTGCCGATATGCAGGCGTTTTTTGCCGAGCATCCAGGCGATGTCTTTGGTCTGGGCGAAATGATGAACCTGCCGGGCGTCTTTATGGCCGACCCCGAGACTTGCGCTCGCATCGATGCTGCCAACCAGACGCCGTCCAAGCAGGTTGACGGCCACGCGCCGCTCGTTGCCGGCAAGGACCTCAACGCCTATGCCGCGGCGGGTATTATCGCCGACCACGAGTCGACGATTCCCGAGGAGGCGCTCGATAAACTGTCCCGCGGCATGTATGTGATGCTGCGTGAGGGCACGTGCAGCCACGATCTGGCCAATTTGTCCCCGATGCTGCTGGAAAACCCCGCCCGCGCCCGCCGCTGCTGCTTTGCGACCGACGACCGCGCTCCCTCCGACGCGCTTTCGACCGGCATGATCGACAACGCCTGCCGCGTGGCCATCGAGGCCGGCGTCGACCCGGTGGTCGCCATCTCTATGGCGTCCCTTTCCACGGCTGAGGCGTTTGGGCTAGATCACGGCTGCCGCGACCCGCACGAGCTACGCGGTGCAATCGCCCCGGGCAAGCGCGCCGACCTGCTGCTGCTCGATGACCTGACGTTTGCCAAGGCTCCGCATCGTGTTTATGCCGCCGGTGCCCTGGTGGCGCAGGATGGCACCTTTGTGGGCGAGGTCGCACCCGAGACGGCCGAGGTCGCAGCGCTTGCCGATGAGCTGCGTGCTTCCGTTAAGCTGCCGAAGCTTTCGCTTGACGTGTTCGATTATGCCTTTAAGCCGGGCGAGGCCGTTATCGATGTTATCCCGGGTATGGCTATCACGGGTATGGCCCGCCCCGAGAGCGCCGAGGACTTGCGCCGCATTATGCTGATTGAGCGCCATGGCCGCGGCGTGTCGCTGCAGGCCGAGGGCGCCGATGGCGACGGCCCCGCTGGCCTGGGCCTGGTCGGCAAGCATATCGGTCGCGGCTGGGTGCGCGGTTTCACCATCACGGGTGGCGCCATTGCCTCCACGATCGGCCACGACTCACACAACGTGTGCGTGGTGGGCGACAATGCGGCGGATATGATGGCTGCCGTTGAGGCCGTGGGCCAGGGCGGTCACGTACTGGTGCGCAACGGCGAGGTCGTGGCGCGCATTCCGCTGGCGCTCGGTGGTCTTATGAGCGAAGGCACGGCAGAGGACGTTGCCGCACAGCACGACGACTTTATGGTCAAGGCGCGCGCCATGGGTATTGAGCCGCCGCTCGACCCCATCATGGGCATCATCTTCCTGCCCCTGCCGGTCATCCCGACGCTCCGCATTCGCCCCGAGGGCATGTTCGACGTTACAACCTTCACCTTCGCCGACTAGTCATCGGGGACGTTCTTAAACGACTAGTCGTTGGGGACATTCTTTGGCGGGCCGCCTGACGTCGCGACCGTGGGGCCTCTGGCATGTGTGAGCTATTTGCCAGGTCCTTGTAACGTTTACGCCCGCGGAGTCTTATTTGAGCTCCCTTTGGGTACGTTGGAATCGGATACACGTTCGATTCCAACAAGCCCGAAGGGAGCTTTTCTATGTTTAAACTGATTGCATCCGATATGGACGGCACACTGCTTGACGAAAACGGCCAGGTGCCTCCCGAGACCTACGAACTGATTCTGGCGCTACACGAGCATGGTGTGCATTTCGCTGCATCGTCAGGTCGTCGCTACGATCGCCTGTGCGAGTTCTTTGCGCCCGTTCGCGACAAGATGGACTTTGTCGCCGCTAACGGCGCTCAGGTCTACGCCGACGGTAAGATGGTAGACCGTGAGGTGTATTCCCACCTGGCGATTCGAAGGCTCGCCCAAGCCGTCAGGACGTTTCCCAATCTGCATCTTGCGCTCTTTGACCGAACCAAGTCCTTCCTGCTCGATGACGAGTGCAAGTTCGTGCGTGAGGTCGATAAGGACCTTCCCAATGCCGAGCGCATTTGGGAGCTGCCCGATCCCAGCGTAAATATCATCAAAGCGAGTATCTTTTGCGACGACAGTGCGGTTATGGACAGCGCGTACGTGCTACAGCGCGAACTTGGTCAGCTCTTTACTTTTGCGCCTTCGGGCAACGCGTGGATCGATGCCATGCAGCCTGGTGTGTCGAAGGCCTCGGGTATCGCGCAGCTCGCGGAGCATTACGGCATTGGACGCGACGAGGTCATGGCGTTTGGCGACTCGATGAACGACTACGAGATCATTCGCTTTGTCGGCACGGGCTGCGCGATGGAAAACGCGCGCCCCGCGCTCAAGGCGGTGGCCGATCGTGTGGTGGGTTGTAACCGCGACCACGCCGTCCAGCAGGAGCTCCGTCGCGTGCTGGAGAGTCTCTCCTAATCCGGCAGATGGGGACGTTCCTTTTCTGCCGACAGTGGGGGACAGTCCTTGCGGCTTTTTGCGAAGAGTGTCCCCAGTGACTAGTCGTTTAAGAACGTCCCCAATGACTAGGCAAGGGCGGCCATGATGGTGCGGGCGACGCCGTCGTGGTCGTTGTCGTATTCGGTAATGGCGTCGGCGGCCTTGCGATCTTCGGGCTCGGCGTTGATCATGGCCATGCCATGGCCCGCTGCCTGCAGCATGGGGATGTCGTTGATGTTGTCGCCGAACGCCCAGGCGTCGGCGAGACGCTCGCCCAGGTGCTCGCATAGCCACGTGAGGGCCGTTCCCTTGGTGGCGCCCTCACCCATGACCTCGATATTCATGGCGTACGAACGCGTGACCTCAATGCCTCCGAGCGTGTCGAGCGCCGCCGCGATGGCGTCGCGATCGGCCGGGTCGTGCCAGTACATGGCGATACGTTCGAGCGTCTCGACCTCGTCGATCTTGCTGTCGATATCCATGTCGATCGGTGTTCGTGTGCGCTTGAGCGAAGCCGCGATGTGGGGGTCACCGCCGCAGAACTCATCCAGGCGCCCGTAAAGCGAGCGGGGGAGGAAGCACTGTCCATCCGCGAAGATATCGAAGGTCACATCGTGGCCGGCGGCAATGCGATGGATGCGGTGGGCAATGCCGCAATCGAGCGGACGGCTCAAGATGCACGTGGCGCGCGAGGCGTCGGTGGGCGTATCCTCGTCGAGCTGCCAGACGCTGGCGCCGTTGGCACAGACCGCGTAGTGCACGGCGGGATGGGCGAGAATGGGCTCAAAGATGCCCGACAGCGGACGTCCCGTGCAGGGCACAAATTCAATCCCGCGTCGAGCGAGCTCGTCGAGCATCGCCCAGGTGGCATCGCTCATCTGCTTATCGCTCGTCAACAGCGTTCCATCCATATCGGAAAACACAATCATTTGATGCAGCCCTTTCTGCTGGCATAAAAAGCGTGGCCGAGGGCTTGGGTCCCTGGCCACGCTCGAGTTCTATAACGGTCCGCGTCCTAGCGGTCGGCGAGTGGCTTGTACTCCAGCGGCTCGATCACCGGACGATAGGCCGGGCGAATAATACGGTGCGCGCAGAAGAGCTCTTCCATGCGGTGTGCCGACCAGCCGGCCATGCGGGCGACGGCGAATAGCGGCGTAAAGAGCGTCTCGGGCACGCCGAGCATCTTGTAGATAAAGCCCGTGTACAGGTCGATGTTGGCGCAGATGGGCTTGGTCATGCCGTGGTCGCGCATCACCTGCGGTGCCAGGCGCTCGATGCGCTCGATGAGTGCGAACTCTTCGCCCAAGTCCTTCTTGGCTGCCAGTGAGCGCGCGTAACGGCGGCAGACCTCGGCGCGCGGGTCGCTGAGCGTATAGACGGCGTGGCCCATGCCGTAGATGAGGCCCGTGCCGTCGAAGGCCTGCTTGTCGAGGATCTTGCCCAGGTAGGCCGCGACCTCGTCCTCGTCCTCCCAGTTGGAGACATGCGCGCGGATGTCCTCGTGCATAGACACGACCTTGGCATTGGCGCCGCCGTGGCGCGGGCCCTTGAGCGAGCCGATAGCCGCGGCGTAGGCGGAATACGGGTCGGTGGCCGAAGACGACAGCACGCGGCAAGCGAAGGTGGAGTTGTTGCCGCCGCCGTGCTCGGCATGCAGCATGAGCATAACGTCGAGCAGCATCGCCTCATCGCGGGTGAACGCCATGCCGCCGCGCAGGACCTGTAGGATGGTCTCGGCGGTGGAGAGACCGGGTGTGGGGTGCGGTACATGAACCTCGGAGCCGCGGCGCTTGGCGACCGACGCCATATGCGCGAAGGCGGCGATGCGGGGGAGACGGGCGAGCATGGAGATGGCGACGTCGATTTCGTGCTCGGGTGTAATGGCGTCGGGCTCGGCGTCGAAGGCGTAGAGCAGCAGTACGGCGCGCTGGAGCACGTTCATGATGCTCGACGACACCGTGGTCATAGGGAACTCTTTAACGTACTCGTCGCTCAGATGTCTAAAGGCACCTAGGCGCTCGCAGAAGCCGTCGAGCTCTTCCTTGTTGGGCAGCGAACCCGTGATAAGCAGATAGGCGACTTCTTCGTAGCCGTAGCGATTCTCGGCCTGGGCATTGTTGACCAGATCCTCGATGCTGTAGCCGCGAAGCGTGAGCTTGCCCTGATCGGGCACGACCTTTCCGTCGACCTTGTTGTAGCCGTGCACATCCGAGATACGAGTGAGGCCCGCGACCACGCCCGAGCCGTCGGCATTGCGCAGGCCGCGCTTGACATTGTGCTCGACAAACAGGTCCTCGTCATAAGGGTCGGTCGGCAGGCCGTGGTAGAGGCTTTCGCTCTCAGACGAAATCTGGCGGCTTGCTTCGTAATCCAGAACCAGTCGGCTCAAGTGGTCATCGAAGCGGTAATAGATTTTCTTGGCGTCGTAGGCCATGCGCGCTCCTCTCCGGGCCGCATCGGGGTGGCTTGCATGGGCATGCGCGCGTCAGGCTATCCCCAGCGGCTTGCTCGCTACAGGCGGTACATAAAGTTAAAGACGTCCTCGCGCTGGATGGACACGTTGACGCCCGAAAGCTCGCCGGCCTCGGCCAGGGCCTTCTGCAGCTCAGCGAAGTCGAGCTTGGACTCGGCGGTATCGGCCAGCATGGTCATGGTGAAGATGTCCTCGATAATGGACTGCGTGATGTCGCGGATGTCGACGTTGGCCTCGCCCAGGACGCGGGTGACGCCGGCGACGATGCCGGGGCGGTTCTTGCCAAGGACGGTGATGACGATACGGGAGGACGAGATCTCGGCCATGGGAAACCCTTTCGCGTGATTGCGGCGCGCGCGGGGCGCTCCGCTACGGTACAGTGTTCATCATTGTACCTGTCTGGCGCAAAAAAGGCGCGCTCGCTGCGGCGTTACATGCCTGCAACATGAGCGTAAGGGGGAAGGCCGTACGGGGAAGAGCCGTCTGGCGCGTGTCCGGCTCGTGTTGGGTTGATTTCCGATCTCAGCCGAACACATTGAGCGGACAGGCCGTTCCCGCAGTCAGCCGAACGCCTCCGACGGCTGATTCCGAACTGGAAGCGGAGGGCATCCCCGCCCTTCGGTAGGGGATACCGCTCCGCGGCGCATGCCGCGGGCGGCGCCCCTATCGGACCACCGTGACCTCAGTTGGGATGGGCCCAGCACTGCCGCGTACTCGGTGAGCTAGAGCCAACTGTTCGTCTTCACGTCGCGTATGGCGATATTTCGGTCGTCCGGCTCGGTGATGCCGTAGCCGAACGCCTGGAGCGTCTCGATGGACTCCTGGATCCTCTGTTGGAACATGGGACCCGGATCGACCCTCGGCCCGAGGTGCCCGCGCCAAAGGCACGGCGTGGCGCGCAGCATGTTATGGATTTTGGAGATGGGCTCGATGTCGGCGTAGACGTTGAGCGTCGCCATGGCGTCCTTGTGGCCGAGGATCGATTGGAGCGCCTTGATATCGCCGCCTTGGCGGATCCACTGCGTTGCGAACGTGTGGCGAAGGCCGTGGAACGTGATCAGCTCGTCGTTGGTGCCCATGAGGCCGTTGGTCTCCGAGAACGTCTTGAACGCCCTGCGGATATAGCTTGTCGTCGCGAAGGTCGCGCCCGGCTCCGACAGGATGTAGCAGTCCCCGATCTCGACCGCCCCGGTAAGGCCGCGCAAGCGCAGCTTTCCGCAGTCGATCTCGTGGGTCTCCTTCAGGAAGGGGAGTAGGCCGACCGGGTCGATGGGGATACCCCTGGCGTCATGGGTCTTGGTGTCCTTGATGAACGAACCCATTCCCTTCGCGTACGCCACCGAGTGTCTGATCGAGATCAGGCCCGTCTCGAAATCCACATCGCACCACCGAAGGCCGCAGACCTCGCCGATTCGCATCCCCGTGTGCAGGGCGAGTACGACCGCCCTCTAATCCTCGGCGGACCAATCGAGTCCGAACTCCTTTCGGGCATCCTCTTCGCTCATGACTTCGAGAAGGTCTCCGGGTTGGCAACGAAGGGCGAGGCATAGCTGCTCGAGTGTGTTGAAGCGAATGCCGCGAATATGCCCTTTTTTAATACGGGACAGGTTCACGGGCGTGGTTCCAATCCTTTCGGCAAGTTCGTTCGAGGAAATCTTTCGCTCGGCCATGATCTTGTCGAGGCGAACAATTACGGGCATGGCGTTTCCTTACGCAATCTCGTCGGAGTCGAGGTACAGCTCTCGGGCGTACAAGAAGAGCTGGGAAAGCATGAACAGGACGATGCCGAGAACCAGAGAGGTCCAATCGAATGATGAAGCGATCTCTTGGGCGCCGACGGCCCCCTCGCCGCCAAACATCGAAACGGAGGTTTTGAGTGAGCCGGCGTAGAGGCTGGTGGCAGCTTGAACAACGAAGAGAATGCCGAGCACCTTCAAGCATGTCGCAGACCCTTTCTTGAAGGGGTCTCCGCTCTTGATCGTCCACACGAGAACGGCGCTGAGGATGGTCGTAGCGATACCGATGACGGCAGGGACCAATGTCGAGATCGCAAGGGCTGGATACGCGGGGGAGTCTGCAATTACAGGGTTGTCGAGCACTTTGATTGCTGGCTTTAAGGAGAACGCCACTTGTGCGATGGCGGTGGCGCAAAGGGTCGCAGAGGCTATCGCACATGCGATGCGGAAGGAATGAAGCCGGGGAGTGCGATTGTCGGAACTCATAATAACCTCCGAAGAATTTAAAAAACTCAGGTTACTTTTTAACAGTTTATGTTAAATTGACTTTGCCGGCAAGTAATAAGGGCCGAGCATTTTGTTCGGCCCCTCCGTTCCGACTGGATGAGGTTAAGGTTGGCGATGAATATGCTCAAAATCTCGAAGGCGATCTTTAGGTCGCTTCTCTCCTCCAGGTCGCTCTGTGTTGTCGTTGTTGCGTTGATGGTTCTTTGTGCTCTGCCCGTCTTCAGGAGCGCGGCTGGCATCGACGGACGGGTCGAATACCTCGAGTCGGGAATAACCCGTGTTGAGCAGGAATTGTCAGCATCCTATGCGGATGCGCTTGTGAATGCGGGGGAGGACGGTGTCTATACCTCTTCATCAAGCATGCCCGCGCTTCTGTACCCTCTTGCCGCGGGACGTCTTATCTTGGCACCGCTCTCTCCCCTACTTCCGTTTCTGCAGATATCGGATGGAGAGTACACCTATTATGACGGATCGAAGGAGTACTTGCTATGGGTCGCAACGGCCGTTGCCGTCTCGTTCCTTGCCGCGCGTCTTAACAAACGTGAAAAGCTCATCATCCAGGCACCGATGGGCGAGCTGGGTAGACTTGTTGCATCGAGCGTATGGGCGAGTGTTTTTGCAATGCTTGCCGTCCTCGCCATCAATCTTCCAGGGATAATCGCCGCGCTTGTGAAGAATGGCCCGGGCTCGCCGTTCTATCCGATAGGCTACATTCAATATGCGACTCCGGTTATCAAACCGGCTTGGCTGGTGTTCGCGCAGACGGCCATCTTGCAATTCTTGGTGGCAGCGTTCATCTCGCTTGTCGTTCACCTTGCCGTGAAGATTGCCAATAACCCTACGCTTGGAATCGTGTTCGTATGTGCCCTGATGGGGGTGACGATGGTTCCCGGGTATTACGGAAGATCCATCGCTTTACGTGAGTTCGCCCTGTTGAATCCCCTTACGTATGCGAACACTGAGTTGACCGTCGGCGTCTATAGCCCGTACCCGACAACGCAGATAGTGAATCTGCCTGGACTTTGCTTCGAGCGTGGCGCGATTGCCCTCGTATGCGCAATCGGGATCGAGGTGCTGGCAATTAGCCTGCTTTGCGTTGCTGGAAAGAGCGGCTGCGCGTGCCCGATATCCCCGATTTGTCTTGAGAGAGGTTCCTTCACTGCATCGAGAACGGCAACTCGTTCGAGCGCTTGTGCCTCCGCCGTTGCATACGTAAGAACGATGGGGAAACTGCTCCTGCGTTCTCCTACCCTCGCCGTATGCGCGATTGCAATGTCGACGACGATGCTGGCCCCGGCTCTGGTCGAGATGTTTCCTGACGCTGATAACGTTTCCGCTGTTCGGTATAGGGATGGGGAGCTCCGTTCAATAGATCGGTATCTAGAGCAGAACGCTGCGAATATGGACGTCGAGGGCAAAGCGGCCCTGGAAGACATGCGGGATGCTCTTTCGGGTTTCGTGTACGCGCCTATGCCTGCGGAGGGGTTTCGAAGCCTTGCGACGTACGAGCGCGCTCGAGGTGAGCTGGGCGCGGCAGATGCGACTCTCCTGCAATCGATCGGAATCGAGCCGGAGACTCCTTCTCGTGCGGAGGCGCGCGCCCTTCTGCTTGAGTCGATCGCGAGCTTGCCGGACCCCAAGGTTTACGAGTTAAGTACGAAGATGCCCCCATTAATCCTCCTTTCGTATCTCCAGGCAGCGCTTCCCTCCTTATTTTTGCTGTTGCCCGTGGTTGTCACATCGCTCGCGTGCACCCACCTGCAGTGTCGTTCCCTTCTGGTTCTCCAGATCCCCGCAACAGCGCATGTGCGTTTTCTGACGGCTGTTGCGCTGGCTCTCCTGCTTGGCTTGGTGCTGCTTTTGGTGTCGATGGTTCCCGCTGTCGTTGTGTCCGTGATTAAGAACGGTGCGGGTGGATCGGAGTATCCCGTCGCTCTCATTCGGGCGGGAGCTTCGACAACGTCCACGGTGGGGGAGGCGGTGTTGTGCAGTATTCCGTTGCTGGTCATGGCATACGGCGTGATTTCCGTCGTCGCTGCGTTGACAGCGGCGATTAGCCGCAACCCCGTTGTCACCGGAATGGTTTGCGCGGTTCTCTTGGTGTTGGGTTCGTTGAGCGCTCATGTTGAAAGCGTGGGCATGGGCGTCGCGCTGCTGGCTCCATTCGCCTCGTTTGATTCCGCTTCCCAGGTGGGGACGATTGGGTTCCTTGGGCGAGGGACGAACGCGATGCCTTTTGGAGAGGTCGTCGGCGCATCGGGCGCTCTGCTGGTGGTCTTGGGCGCCGTATCTCCGTTGATGGTGCGCCTGAGTGTTCCAAAGATCGAAAGGGGATGATCTCGATGATTGACCTTCAAACGCTGACGATCTCTTATGGAAAGAAGGTGCTCGTAGATTCGGTGAACGCTGAGTTTGCCCCGGGTACGGTCTACGGTCTCGTCGCTCCGAACGGGCATGGAAAGACGACGTTGCTGCGTGCGATGGCAGGTTTGCCGGGTCCTCGCGTGGACGGGAGCATCGTTCTGGATGAGGTGCAGGGTACGGGTGCGAGAGAGGTCCGTTCTATGATCTTCTATGCACCTGGTGAGGGGACGCTGCTGTATCCCGGATTGCGTGCGGAAGATCACCTCAAGATGGTTTGCGATATGTGGCCGCATGCTCGCGATATCGAAGAGATAGTGGAACAAACGCAGATAGGCGAGTTCGCGAAGATGAGGATCCGCACTCTGAGCCAGGGCATGAAGCAGCAGCTTACCCTGGCGATTGCGTATGCGACGGGCGCGCGGTACCTTCTATTAGATGAGCCCATGAACGCGCTTGACCCCAGCAGGGTGGACTTGCATTCCGAGATTCTCAGGAAGCTGGCCGATTCTGGTACGTGCATCATCATGTCATCCCACATCTTGGATTCGGTCGATAGGCTGTGCGATGAGATTCTGTTTTTGAAGGATGGGAGGCTCATTAGAAGCATTCCGCAAGATGATGCTGCGCCGAAGTCTCCTGGATCCCATTTCGCAAAGCCTGCCGGACGCGCCGAGGGTGCGCTAAGCACGTATCGGCGACTCTACGAAAAGGGCGGGTAGAAATGCAAGTTAAAAATCTATGTGGCCAATGTGATACCGTTGAACCCGCATATCGATACCGCTCAGCCATTCGCCTCGCCCCCATCGCACGCATCTTCATTCGGTCTGTCATTATTAATCTAACGATGCTTTGAGAAATGTAGGTGCTTCCAAATGTACTGTCGACTTCTTCTCAAACTAATCCTAAGAGACAAGGCCGTATGGATTTGTACGCTCGTTCTCGCTGCAGCCTTTTCCGTCCCCATTGCGTTCAATTCACCCATCTACGGGCCCTTCTTTATGAAACAGGGCATGCAGAGCTTTGTCAACGCATTCAATACGCGCGCGCCCCAGGCCAGCGGCACAGACCTATCTCCAGAGCAGCAAAATGACGCGGAGCTTGCAAGATACGCGAACGCCGCCCTTGCCGCTCAAACCGACGCCGCCTTTCTCGATTCTGCCGAGAGCTACTACGCGCTCATGGGCGAAGGCTTCCAATCCGGGTCCATCGTGGGAGACCAAGAGACCAATGACGCAGCGCTCGCATATTGCCGTGCCCTGAGCAGCTCCGGCATCACGGATATCCCGGCCTCCGCAAACGACCTGCCATTCCTTTCCTTCCTGCCTTACGCCATTGCCACGGCGCCGTCTTTCCTTCCCTTCATCCCCTTCCTTCTCTCGTCGATACTCGTGCTCGGCGCCACAAGGCCCGGGACCCTGGCGGCAAAGGCGCCCGTGCCCAAATTCCGGCGCCTTATTCAGATCGTGTTTTCGATAATCGTCGCGGGGACCGCGATGCTCCTCGCCGGCCTCGCACCCGGGGGCATTTACGCCTTGGTCCTAAACGGCTTCGGGCAAATTGGGTACCCGATCGCCTTCTTCCATGACGGCGCGCTTACCACCACGACCGCGGGAAACGTCTTCACAGCCCTGCTTCTCGCGCTGCTTGCGGGCGGAACCTTGATATCCGTTTGCTCCGCCGTCCTATCGACCGCAACGAGGCGCGTCCTCGCGGGCCCCCTTACCTCCGCGCTGCTTGTCGCGGCCCCGGCATTCCCGTTACTGTCCGATTCGGCACTAGGGCATAATGCCGTGCTCGGGCTCCTGCCACTGCCCGTATTCTCGCCTATCGAGGCAACGGGTTACGTAGGATGCTTCCCGACAGAATTCATTGGCTCCGGTTCAGGCAGCGCATCGATGCTTGCCGTGGCCCTGGCATACGTCGCGGTCTTTTTTACGGTCGGCGCCGTTGCGACACGTTCCCCCAAACAGCCTGGACCCGCGAAAAAGCACCATGGGCTCGAGCTTCTAGACGCGAGCGTGGGATACGGAAGCACGACGATACTTTCAATCGGGTCGCTTTTCCTGAGCCCGGGAACGGCGGCGGGCCTCGTTGCTCCCAACGGCTCGGGGAAAACCACCCTTCTTGAAGCGCTGTCGGGCCAATTTCCCACCCGCATCCGCTCGGGAAGCCTGGCGGCAGACGGAATCTGCCAACGTCGATCAGCCGAATTTGCAGAACTCGTCTACCTGAGCTCTTCAGGCGGCACGGATCTCTATCCCACGCTATCGGCCATCGAGCACCTTGCTTTCGTTAGGGAGGCGTGGAAATCGGCCACCGACATCGACTCGCTCTGCAGCTCCCTCGGAATCTCCCCATATCTCGACAAGCCGACCCGTAAACTCTCGACAGGAATGAAGCAGCAGGTAAAGCTTGCCATGGCGATATCGACCGATTGCCCGTACCTCATCCTCGATGAACCGCTGAACGGCCTCGATCCGGGAAAGCGGAAAACCTCCTGCGACGCGATGCGCAGCGAGGTGGCGCGGGGACGAAGCGTGCTCATTTCAAGCCATCTGCTCGACGACCTGGCAGACCTCACCAACTCGTTCTACTTCATCGAGGCCGGCACGCTCGTGGAAAAGATCAAGTCGTCCTCGCAGACGCTCAAGCAGGAATACCTCGATACATACGAGCGAGGTGAATGACATGAAACTATTTGAACAGCTGAAGTCCAATGCGTCGCGCATGGCTGTCTACGCCATCCTCGTGGCAACGGCTTTATGCGGAATCGCGGCACCCGTCTATGCGCTCAACGGGGAGAAAGGCGATGTCGAACCCGCGTACATGGCTTCGACGGTTAAGGACCGGTACAAAGCCTTCTCTGGAGACACGTTTTACGTAGCAGAGTACGACACGACCTACCGTCAGCTTCGCTACAACAAGGGCTACGACTATCTAGGCGCAGAGGCAATCAGCTATACGTCGGGTTGGTACCGCTCCAACTATGGACACATAACCCAGTTCAAGTGTAACTACCGTGTGTACAACTAAAGCAACCGGCCGGGACGAGGGGTGACGCAAAAGCGTCGCCCCTCGTTTTTAACCATGTCAACTGAACCTAGTTCAGTTTGGTTGATTTCCGATCTCAGCCGAACACATTGAGCGGAAAGGCCGTTCCCGCAGTCAGTCGAACGTCCCCGGGGCCCTTCTCAGGCCCCGGGGACGGCATTTTCCCAGTTGAAGGAACGGTGGAGATGTGTTTCGATGGGTCAGATTCGTGTCGTTCCGAAAAGACCGTGAACCTTTTGTGGGACACGCGGCGCCGTGGTACCATAGCCGAGTTTGTTGTCTTGGTCGGAAACCAAGACGCCTTATGCGCTGATCGGTAACCAGCGCCTGACCAATAAGGAGTCCTACCATGAAGCAGGGTATCCATCCCCAGTATGTCGAGTGCACGGTGACGTGCTCCTGCGGCAACACCTTCAAGACGCACGCTACCGTGTCCGAGATGAAGGTCGAGCTTTGCAACGAGTGCCACCCGTTCTACACCGGCCAGCAGAAGTTCGTCGACACCGGTGGACGCGTCCAGCGCTTCGCCGACAAGTTCGGTGGCGCCGCTGCCGCCCAGCTCAAGAAGGCTGAGGAGGCCAAGGCCGCCAAGGCCGCCAAGGCTGCTGAGGCCGAGGCCGCTCGCAAGGCCGCCGCTGAGGCTAAGGCTGCCGAGAAGGCTAAGCGTGCCGCTAAGTTCGCCGAGGAGGCTGCCAAGCAGGCTGCCGAGGCTCCCGCAGAGGCTCCCGTCGAGGAAGCCGCTGCCGAGGCCGAGACCACCGAGGCTGCTGAGTAAATAGCTCGCCGAGCAAACACTCGCATTCATGGCTAAAGGGCTGCGTATCCATCTGGGTGCGCGGCCCTTTTCTTTTATTGGTGCAAACGGACCTGCTCCCATGGCACCAAATTGGTGCGAAGGGGGACAGGTCCGTTTGCACCAAATGGCAGAGATGTAGCGTTTGCCCAGATAAAAGCTGTCAAATTAAACCAGTCCCTTTTTGGCAGGTTGGTCGTAGTTATTACGTGGCGGTCGAGGTCGACCGTATAGGCCGCGCCTTGTTTGGCTAAAGTACAATCATCTGTGTTTAACTCGCCCGCAGCTGCACGGCGTGGGCGATGGCCAAAAAGGAAAACCACATGGGATTCATGTCAAAGCTGCTGTCCTTTGGATCCGATAAGGACCTTAAGCGCTACTACAAGATCGTCGACCAGATCAACGGTCTTGAGCCCCAGTTTGAGAAGATGACCGAGGAGGAACTCCGCGCCCAGACCGATAAGTTCCGCGAGCGTTACGCCAACGGCGAGTCGCTCGACGACATGCTTCCCGAGGCCTTTGCCACCGTGCGCGAGGCTTCCAAGCGCATCACGGGCATGCGCCACTTTGACGTACAGCTCATCGGCGCCATGGCGCTTCATGAGGGTCATATTGCCGAGATGAAGACCGGCGAGGGCAAGACGCTCGTCTCCACCTTGGCCGGCTACCTCAACGCTATCGCCGGCAAGGGCGTGCATGTCGTTACCGTCAACGATTACCTGGCAAAGCGCGACTCCGAGTGGATGGGCCGCATCTACAAGTACCTGGGCATGACCGTCGGTCTGCTCCAGAACAACATGCCGCTCGAGCTCAAGCGCCCGGCCTACCAGGCAGACGTCACTTACGGCACCAACTCCGAGTTCGGTTTCGACTACCTGCGCGACAACATGGTCACCCGTCCCGAGCAGCGCGTGCAGCGCGGCCACAACTACGCCATCGTCGACGAGGTTGACTCCATCCTGATCGATGAGGCCAGGACGCCGCTCATTATCTCGGGCGCCGGCACCAAGTCCGCCAGCACCTACAAGGACTTCGCGCGTGCCGTGCGCGGCCTGGAGCGCGGTGAGGACGTGTCGCACGACATGCTCACCGCCACCGAGGACGTGGAGCCCACGGGCGACTATGTCATGGACGAGGCCAAGCACACCATTGCCGCCACCGAGCGCGGTCTTAAGAAGATCGAGCGCCGCCTGGGCATCGAGGACATCTACGCCGACCTTTCGGGCCAGCTGGTCAACCACCTGCAGCAGGCGCTGAAGGCCCAGTACATGTTCCACCGCGACAAGCAGTACGTGGTTACCAACGGCGAGGTTAAGATCGTCGATGAGTTCACCGGTCGTATCATGGAAGGCCGCCGCTACTCCGAGGGCTTGCACCAGGCCATCGAGGCCAAAGAGGGCGTGCTCGTACGCGAGGAGAACCAGACACTCGCCACCATCACCCTGCAGAACTACTTCCGTCTGTATGACAAGCTCTCTGGCATGACCGGCACGGCACTTACCGAGGATGCCGAGTTCCGCGAGATCTACAAGCTGCCCGTCGAGGTCATTCCCTCCAACAAGCCCGTGCAGCGTGTTGACCACGAGGACCTGGTCTACCGCACCATTCAGGCCAAGTACAACGCCGTTGCCGACGACGTTGAGCGTCGTCACGCCAAGGGCCAACCGGTCCTGGTGGGCACCGTCTCCATCGAGAGCTCCGAGAAGCTGTCCGCCGCCCTTACCAAGCGCGGCATCGCACACGAGGTCCTCAACGCCAAGCACCATGAACGCGAGGCCCACATCGTTGCCCAGGCCGGACGCTACGGCGCCGTGACCATCGCCACCAACATGGCCGGTCGTGGTACCGACATCCTGCTGGGCGGCAACCCCGACGAGCTGGTGCGCGAGCGCCTTGAGTACGAGGGCCTGACCATGGAGGACGTGACGCCCGAGCAGCTCGAGCAGTTTAACGCCGAGGCCAAGGAGACCTGCAAGGCCGAGCGCGAGCGCGTGCTTGCCGCCGGTGGCCTGACCGTTATCGGCACCGAGCGCCACGAGTCCCGCCGTATCGACAACCAGCTGCGCGGCCGCTCCGGACGTCAGGGCGATCCGGGCGAGACCCAGTTCTACCTGTCGCTCGAGGACGACCTCATGCGCCTGTTCGGCGGCGACAAGATGGACCGCGTCTCCAAGATGATGGTCACGGCCGACATGGGTGACGACATGCCCATCCAGCACAAGATCATCTCCAAGGCCGTCGAGAGCGCCCAGCACAAGGTCGAGAGCATCAACTTCTCCATGCGTAAGAGCGTCCTTGAGTACGACGACGTCATGAACAAGCAGCGCCAGGTCATCTACGCCGAGCGCAATAAGATTCTGGACGGCAAGGACCTGACCGATCACATCACCGAGGTCATGCACGATACCGTGTACCGCTGCGTGCAGGAGTTCTGCACCAAGGACAGCCACGAGGGCGAGCGCGACCTGGAGGGCCTGCGCAAGTGGGTTGTGGAGCTCACCGGCCACATCGATACGCCGAAGTTCCCCGACGAGGATTATGAGGCCCTGGCTGCCGATGTCTTGGCCTATGTTGAGAAGTGCTACAACATGAAGGCCGAGCGTCTGGGCGAGGACCTGATGCGCGAGCTCAATACCCAGGTCATGCTGCGCGTCATCGATACCCGCTGGATGAACTACCTGCAGGAGATGGACTACCTTAAGACCGGCATTGGCCTGCGCGGCTTTGGCCAGCGCGACCCGCTGGTTGAGTACAAGACCGAGGCCTACGGCGCGTTCCAGATACTCGTCGATACCATGTACGAGGATTACCTGCGCACGGTTTTGCGCATCGAGATCAAGGCTGCCCCGCGTGCCGTGGAGCACAAGGAGGAGCCCTCGCTCGAGGGTGCGCGCTTCTCCGGTCCTGCCGAGGTCGATGGTGACAACGGCGACTCGGTGCTGCGCAAGCAGGCGCAGGTGCAGGCCCGCACAGCTGTCCAGGGTGGTCCGGCTGCCGTCAACAACGGTGGCAAGGTGACCACCTATCGCAAGTCCGAGAGCGACGATCCGTACGTCAACGTGGGCCGCAACGACCCGTGCCCCTGCGGTAGCGGCAAGAAGTTTAAGTACTGCCACGGCAGGAATCGTTAATGGCTGAGGCTTTAGAGGTAACGCCCGCCGAACTGGACGCGTTTGCGGACCGGCTCGGCGAGGTCGAGTCGTATCTCCATTTGGACGAAAAGCGCACGCGCGTGACCGAGCTCGAGGCCAAAAGTGTTGCCCCTGGCTTTTGGGATGACGCCGACGCCGCCCGTGCCACCATGGAGGAGATCGCGCGTACCAAGGAAGATATCGCTGCCGTGGACACCGCGCGCGGCGAGCTTTCCGATGCCCGCGCCGCGCTGGAGCTTGCCGAGGAGATGGGGGATGACCCCGACGCCGTCGCCCTTCGCGAGGAGGCTACGGCCACGGCTGAGCGCCTGGCCCGTGCCATCGATGAGCTTGAGCTTTCGAGCTGGTTTACCGGTGAGTTCGATCACGGCGATGCCATTGTGACCATCAAGCCCGGACAGGGTGGTCTGGAGGCCCAGGACTGGACCTTCATGCTCTTTAAGATGTACATGAAGTACTGCCAGCGTCGCGGCTGGAAGGTCACCATCAACGACTGTCCCGCGGCCGAGGTCATCGGCATTGACCGTGCGACCTTTACCGTCGAGGGCAAGGACGCATTTGGCATGCTGCGCGCCGAGGCCGGCGTCCACCGCTTGGTTCGCATTAGCCCCACCGACGACAAGAAGCGCCGCCAGACCACGTTTGCCGGCGTCGAGGTCATCCCCGTGCTACCCGATGATATCGACATCGAGATCAGTCCCGATGACATCCGCGTGGACGTGTACCACGCGAGCGGCCCGGGCGGTCAGGGCGTCAACACCACCGACTCCGCCGTGCGCGTGACGCATTTCCCCAGCGGCATTGTGGTTACCTGCCAAAACGAGCGCAGCCAGATTCAGAACAAGGCCGCGTGCATGCAGATCCTCAAGGCTCGCCTGTACGAGATTGAGCTCGAGAAGCGCGCCGAGGCCCTGGATGAGATCCGCGGACCCAAGACCACGATTGGTTTTGGCAACCAGATTCGCAGCTACGTGCTCTACCCGTACCAGATGGTCAAGGACCTACGCACGGGCGTGGAGACCAGCAATGTCGAGGCCGTTCTTGACGATGGCGACCTGGACCCGTTTGTTATTGGCTACCATCGCTGGGCCACCGGCAACGCCGATGCAGAAGGCTCGGAGGTCTAAAACATCGGGCAGTTTCAAGCCGATGCTAAGCCCAACGGTTGGACGGGTTTGTATCCAGAATAAACCCTGCGCAGGGGTGGTTTTTGTCCGGCGAATCGGTAGAATTGAATACAAGAAGAAGTTCAAAGCGCATCCGTTTGGGTGCGCTTTTTTGAGGGAGGCAGCATGGCATATCGTCTGGACATCAAGCGCATTCTTTCGATGAACTTCTTTCACGATCTGCCCCAGATCATGTTGGGGTGCGCTCTGGCCGCTATTGCGACCGACCTGTTTTTGATTCCCAACGGCCTTGCTGCCGGTGGCGTTACGGGCCTTGCCACCATTATCCAGGCGGTCGGCGCGACGCGAGGCGTATCGCTTCCCGTCGGTATCCAGACCATTGTGATGAATGCCTTGCTGCTGCTGGTCGTTATGCGCGAGGGCGGCATGTTCTACGTGGTGCAGACCGCGACGGGCTTTGTGCTGCTGGGCTTCTTTACCGATCTGTTCGCCCCGTTTGTAGCACCTCTGGCGGATGCGGACCTGATGCTTCCCGCTATGTGGGGCGGCATTATTACGGGCATCGGTTACGGCATGGTGTTGCGCGCCGGCGCCAACACCGGCGGTTCGGACACGATTGGCCAAATCATATCGCGTAATACCTCGCTGCCCGTGGGCTCGACCGTCATGGCGATCGATGTTGCCGTATGCGCGCTGTCGGCTCCGGTCTTTTCAATCGAAAACGCACTATATGCAGGCCTTTCGATGGTCATTAGCGGCTACGTGATCGATGCCGTGGTCGATGGTGGCAACAAACGCCGTATGGTACTCATCATCTCGGACAAGTTCCCTGATATCGCTGCTGATATCATGTATGGCCTGGGTCGTGGTTGTACCAAGTTTAAGGCGACTGGCATGTATTCGGGTGCCGAGAAGCCGGTGATTATGGTCATCGTGAGCCGTCGAGAGCTCAATACCCTCAAGACCATCGTGCGCGAGCGCGATCCTCACGCCATTGTGACGGTCGCTGACGTTACGGAAGCCTTCGGCGAGGGATTCAAGGACATTAGCGCGTAGGGTCGACCGCGTTCCATCCAAAAGACGTTCACATTGATAAACCGTTTCATCAGCGGTTCTGCCTGCTAAATTGTTCAAATAATGATAAAAACTCTGGTAAAGCCATCAGTTTCCAGCATAATGAATGACGTACGTGCATTGCGGCTGTGTTGGGATTACCTTCGGTGCCGTGCGCATTTTGTCTAATGAGGATGAAAGGAAGGCACAATGAGCGACGAAGAGCTCAAAAAGGTTGCCAACGAGGTAAGGAAGGGCATCGTCACCGGCGTGCACGCTGCCAAGTCCGGCCATCCGGGCGGTTCGCTCGGCGCTGCCGACATCATGACCTATCTGTACTTTGAGGAAATGAACGTCGACCCGGCCGATCCCCGCAAGGCCGACCGCGATCGTTTTGTGCTCTCCAAGGGCCATTGCGCTCCGGGCCTGTACGCCGTGCTCGCCGAGCGTGGGTTCTTCCCCAAGGAGGACCTCGAGACGCTGCGCCATATCGGCAGCCACCTGCAGGGCCACCCCAACATGAACGACACCCCGGGCGTCGACATGTCCACCGGCTCGCTCGGCCAGGGCATTTCCGCCGCCGTGGGCATGGCCGTTGCCGCCAAGCACTGGGGCGATACTTATCGCACGTACGCCCTGCTGGGCGATGGCGAGAGTGAGGAGGGCCAGGTCTGGGAGGCCGCCATGTTTGCCGGCAACCAGCAGCTCGACAACCTCTGCGTGATCGTCGACCACAACGGCCTGCAGATCGACGGTCCCGTCGAGGAGGTCAACGACCCCATGCCGCTCGCCGACAAGTTCCGTGCCTTTAAGTTCCACGTGGTGGAGCTTGTCGACGGCAACGATTTCGACCAGATCCGCGCCGCCTTTGCCGAGGCTCGCGCTACCAAGGGCCAGCCGACCGCCATTATCGCCGAGACCATGAAGGGCAAGGGCGTTTCCTTTATGGAGAACCAGGTGGGTTGGCACGGTAAGGCCCCCAACGATGAACAGTTTGAGCAGGCCATGGCAGAGCTCACGGCCGCCGGAGAGGAGCTCTAGGATGGCAGACGTCAAGAAAATCGCCACGCGCGTAAGCTACGGCGAGGCCCTCGTCGAGCTCGCCAACGAGCACGATGACTTTGTGGTCCTCGACGCCGACCTGGCCGCCGCCACGCAGACCGGCAAATTTAAGGCCGCTTGCCCCGACCGCTTCTTCGACGTGGGTATCGCCGAGAGCAACCTGATGGGTGTTGCCGCCGGTATCGCGACCACCGGTCGTGTTGCCTTCGCGAGCACCTTTGCCATGTTCGCTGCCGGTCGCGCCTTTGAGCAGGTCCGTAACTCCATCGGCTACCCGCACCTTAACGTTAAGATCGGTGCCACGCACGCCGGTATCTCGGTGGGCGAGGATGGCGCCACGCACCAGTGCTGCGAGGATATCGCCCTTATGCGCGTCATCCCCGGCATGACCGTTATCGTTCCTGCCGACGATGTGGAGGCCCGCGCCGTGACGCGCGCCGCCTACGAGTGCGACGGTCCGGTGTACATGCGCTTTGCCCGTCTGGCCTCGCCGGTTATCAACGACCCCGAGACCTACAAGTTCGAGTTGGGTAAGGGCATTGTCATGCGCGAGGGCGCCGATGTGACCATCATCGCCTGCGGCCTGATGGTCGGCGAGGCTCTCGAGGCCGCCGAGCAGCTCGCTGCCGAGGGTATCGACGCCGAGGTCATCAACATGCACACCATCAAGCCCATCGATGCCGACCTGATCGTCAAGAGCGCCACCAAGACCGGCCACGTCGTGACCGTCGAGGAGCACTCTGTGATCGGTGGCCTGGGCAGCGCCGTTGCCGACGTCCTGTGCGAACAGTGCCCGACGCCGCTCAAGAAGATCGGCGTCAACGACACCTTCGGCGAGTCCGGCCCGGGTGCCGAGCTTCTGCACAAGTACGGTCTGGACGCCGCCAACATCGTGGCGACCACCAAGGAGTTCTTGGCATAAGGCAAGGCGGATCTCAAGGACTGCTTCGCCAGAACTATAAAACTGTTTCGCCATTACTATGGAAACCCGGCAGGGGCGCTCTCTTGGAGAGCGCCCCTGTTTCAGTTGCGGTGAAATAAGGACTGTTTTGCCAGCTTAAAGGCTCAACAGTCCCTATTTCACCGCAACTTATGAAGACGCCCTTCAAGCACGGTCCCATCAGGGAAAAGGGCACATATCGACAAAGCGCAATTCAGACCCTTCCAACTTTGTATATGCAGCACCCCAAGATAAACGCGGCGGCCCCTTAGTAGCCCTGTGTCCGGCCGACGGGATCCCTAACCACGCCATGCTTCTTATGTGCAGCAAAGCTAATGCTGCTAAAATACAAAGCGCTCATGTAGTTTAAACGCACGACGATAAGGAGCACCAGTGGGTAACCACTTCCGTACCTCCGGTGCGGGCGATGATGCCCCCAAGACGCAGGCAGGCGTCCAGGGCAGTCGTTTCGCCACTCCGGATTCAGAGGGCCAGCCTGTTGCTCAGGCCCCCGCTCAGCCGGCAGATCAGGCACAGCCGGCATCCGATCCCTTTGCCTACAATCCAACCAGCGATGTCGCGCTTTCCGGCACGGCGGGTTTTGAGCCCGTTCAGGCCGTGACCGCTCGCGTGGAGCAGCCTCAGGCTGGTGCCGCCACGCCGCAGCCTACCATGGCCGGCATTCCCGACCCCTTGGCCCCTGCGACGCCGGCTCCTCAGCCTGCGCAGTCCGGTCTCTTTGCCGCTATTCCCGACCCCACGCAGCCTGCTGCCCCGGTGGTCGAGAGCGATCAGGCAGCCGAGGTCGCAAGCCTCGATAACGCGCTCAACAACCCCGATTTTACGTCGGTGTTTGCGCCCATCGATCCGCAGGCCAGCCGCAAGAAGATGGCCAAGCAGGCCGGTGTCGAGCCCGTCATCCTTATGGAGCATGTCACCAAGATCTATCCGGCACAGCCCAACAAGCCTGCACTCGACGACATCAACATCGAGATCTATCCGGGCGAGTTCGTCTTCCTGGTCGGTCACTCCGGCTCGGGTAAGACCACGCTGCTGTCGACGCTCAACCGCGACGTCAAGCCGACGAGCGGCCGCATCCTGGTTGCCGGTCAGGACCTCATGAAGATCAAGAACCGCAAGGTTCCGTTCCTGCGCCGCCAGATTGGCGCCGTGTTCCAGGACTTTAAGCTTCTGCCGCAAAAGACCGCCTACGAAAACGTGGCGTTTGCCCTGCAGTGCATCGGCAAGCCCAAGGGCGTCATTCGCAGCCAGGTGCCCGAGGTGCTGCGCCTGGTCGGTCTGGCCGATCAGATGGACTCGCTGCCCGACCAGCTTTCCGGTGGCGAGCAGCAGCGCGTTGCCGTCGCCCGTGCTATGGTCAACCGTCCGCCGCTGCTGATCTGCGACGAGCCCACGGGCAACCTCGACCCGGCGATCTCGCTGGGCATCATGAAGCTGCTTGAGCGTATTAACCGCACCGGCACCACCGTGATCGTCGCCACGCACGACCGCGAGATGGTCGATAGCATGCACCGTCGCGTGATCGCCCTCGAGGGCGGCCACGTCATCCGCGACCAGGAGAGGGGAGGTTACGGCAACTATGGCACCAACTAACGTGGGCTACTCCTTCAAAGAGGCAATCAGCCACTTCTTCCGTAACTGGACTACCTCGCTCGGCGCCGTCATCACGATCTTCCTTTCGCTGTTTATCATCGGCCTGTTCATCATGGGCTCTGCGATGCTGAACTCCGTGATCGGCACCGTCGAGGATCAGGTTGTCATCAACGCGTTCATTAGTGATGACGCCGATCAGGCCGATGTTCAGGCTTTTGAGGCCGAGCTTAAGACGTGGAATAACGTCAAGTCCGTGACCTATAAGGACAAGGACGACGCGCTGGCCGAGTATACGAGCAAGATGTCGGGCAACGCCGACGCCACCATGAGCGCGCTCGATGGCCAGAACCCGCTGCCGGCTTCCTTCGCTATTGAGATGGACGATCCGTCCAAGGTCGAGAGCACGGCAAAGAAGCTCAAGAAGGATGCCGATTTCCAGAAGATCGCGGATGACGGCGACGTCAACGCGAGCGTGCTGTACGGCCAGGAGGAAGTGAGCCGCCTGTTCCAGGTGACCAACTATATCCGCATCGCCGCCGTGGTGCTCGTTGGTCTTCTGACCTTTATCGCATTCATCTTCATCAACAACACGATTCGCCTGTCCATCACGGCGCGTCGTCGTGAGATTGCGATTATGCGTCTGGTCGGCGCCAGCAACGGCTTCATTCGTGGCCCGTTTATCACCGAGGGCGTGCTGCAGGCCATTTTGGGCTCGCTGCTTTCCATCGGCGTTCTGGAGCTGCTGCGCAATTTGATGATTCCGCGTCTGCAGGAGAGCATCGGCTGGATGTCGTTTGCCCTGCCGATGCAGTACTACCTGGTGACCTATGCTGCGCTGATTCTGGTCGGCGTGGTTATCGGTCTCTTTGGTTCTGCCATCGCCATGCGCCGCTACCTGCGCGTGTAAGCATGCCTGGAATTCACCCCTTCCAACGGGTCGTCTCTTATGGGGCGGCCCGTTTTTTGATCCCTAGGGGACGAAGGAAACGAATCGGTAGTGTCGAAAAAGTTGGTGTAAGGGCCCTTGCGGCCCCTGTGTCCGATATCC
>CABSYR010000010.1:0-73425 GCA_902481895.1 uncultured Collinsella sp.
CGGGATTGGTCAATCTCGGCCGACTATATTTGGCTAAATTATTCCGACGCTAACAATGCTCATTTCCTATCGAAAAAACTAGTCAATACACGCTAATTAGCTTGATAAACTGCTTGTATTTTTGTCTACAAAACTGTATACAAAAAGAGATTCCGAGAACCAGCGCTCGACATTATGTCAATCGATAGGAGGCGCTATGGACGCTAAGCAGCTCGAAAAGATGATGGGGTTTGCCCCCGGAGAGTTGGAGAAAGCCGCGGAGGCATACGAAAAAGATGAGTGGCCGAAGGGTCGCACCATCAAGCTGGGAAGACCGCCGATCTCCGATGAGCCAAGCGTTGTTTTATCGGCACGTGTGGGTGAGTCGGTTCTTGATGCGTTTGACGCAAAAGCAAAGCGCCATGGGCAGACACGCACAGAGCGACTCAGGGAACTCATCACGATCGACGCAATGATTGCCTAGTTATCCACCGAGCCCAAAGACGTACGCCAGCATCCAAAGTCGACATTTTTCGACATCTTTGGATGCTGGCGTACGGTATTTTGCAACATAGTCATTCGGGACGTTCTTTTAAATGACTAGTCGTTAAAGTGCGTCCCCAACGACTAGCTAGCCGTGGAAGCGGGCTATGGGCGCAAGTGGCTGTTCGCGAAAGACGCGCTCGACGGCGGCGCGGTATTCGTCGACCTTTTTGGTCTTACGCACGAGCTTGTGAACGGTAGCGGGGTCGGCGAAGGCGCATTTGGCATAGAACCACCACTCCTTCATGCGAAAGACCGCATTGCCGCCAATCTCTTCTGCATAGGCCGCAAACAACGTGTCGTGGAAGCGCTGCAGCTCAGCAGCCGTTGCAGCAGGGCCGCCCTTGACCATGCGAGCCAGCGCGGGGTTCGCGAGCAGGCCGCGTCCCAGCATTACATGGCGCGTGCCGGGATAGGCCTCCACCAGCGCGTCCATATCCTCAAGATCGAAAATGTCGCCGTTATAGGCCACGGGGAACGGCGCGCGTTCCAGCGTCTCGCCGTAAAACTCCTTGCGCGGCGATCCCGTATAGCGGTCCTTTTGCACGCGCGGGTGCACGATCAGCTCTGCCAACGGCATGCGGCAATACAGATCGAGCACACGCTCGTATTCGTCGTCGCTTTCAAGCCCCAGCCTGGTCTTGACCGATACCGGCAACGGTGACCGCTCGCACACATCGCTCAAGAACACCTCGAGCTCGTCGAGGTTGCGCAGAAAGCCCGAGCCCTTGCCCTTGGCGACAACCGTACCCGAGGGGCAGCCAAGGTTGAGATTGACCTCGCGGTAGCCCATGTCGGCGAGCACCTGTGCCGCCCACACAAACTCGTCCGCATTCTTGGACATCAGCTGAGGCACTACGTTGAGCCCCTGGTTATTGGCAGGATCAATCTCCTTAAACGCCTTGCCGCCAAAGCGATTGCCCACCCGCGGCGGCGGCAAAAACGGCGTGTAATAACAATCGAGCGCACCGAAGCACTCCGCATGCACGCGACGGAACACATGCCCAGTAATCCCCTCCATAGGGGCCAACGATAGAATCATCAACATCTACTCTCAAATCAATGCGGCAAAGGGACTGCCCCCTTGTCACATGCATTATGCCTTGTGCTTCAGATGATTCACAAGGCAGAGGTAGCTACTTGACGATAATCACCCTTCCATCCGTCGCCTCACGCAACGAAGGTGAATGCTTTTCCGCGAAGTGAACGAGTGAAATCGGACCCCCGAAGCATCGACACTTTTGGAGAGCCATTTCCTGCGGTTTTGTCGCTCAAATCCTGCGGTTTTAGTGTCGAAAAACGTGGGTGCTTTGCGGGTCCAAATTAGGTCGTTCACTTCTCGGGAAACCATTCACCTTCGATTTGCTGGCGCTCACAAACAGCGAGAGGCTGTCCCGCGACAGCCCCCTTGCGCGTCATTCGCCCCATGACAGCGGCTCCATGCTCCAAAAACGACGTTCATGATCACGACGACCGCCAACAGCACGCTGTTGACCGCCATGTCTGAACAACAGACACCCTCCACTCATCTATACTCAAGAGCGTGTGCGCATCGCCCAAAAACGATGAGAGTCGAGGCCCCCATGCAGCAGCTCACCGAACGAGAAAAGAAACGCATCCAGCGGTACTGCACATACCCCAAGATAGCAGCGACCGCACTCGTCATGTCGTTCGTAGCGTGTCTGTTGATGTTGCCGCTCCAAATGATCAACGATATCGCGTTCCACCAAAAGGAATTCCAACCCGCGGGCATATATACCGCCATCGCACTCACCGTAATCGAACTCGCCATCTTTTGCTATTGCGCTCTTGCGCCGCGCTTTGGAATGCAGGGCAAACAGTGGAAGGAACTGCAGAGCAGGCTTGCGGTAGCCCAGAACAACAAAGACCGCTCCGCGGAGGTCGCCAGTGTGCTCGCCGCGCAAGCTACCGGCCGCCTGCTCAAGAACAGCGATAACGATGTTGCGCGCAACCTGAGCGGCGCCGCAGAGATTGCCGGCGCCGTAGGGGCAGTTGCCACCGCGGCAGACGTGCTAGCCGAGACCTCGAGCAATGCCGAGGCCATGGCAAACGCATACGGCGTGACGATCCCAAGCGTCAAGAAGCAGATCGTAGCTCTCGCGGTGTTGCCCGCCATTGTGCTGCTTGGCGTCTACATCCCGCAGTTTGTCCAGGGAAATAACGCGCTTCAGGCAAGAAAGGCTGCAGCCGCCGAGCAGCTCGCCATCGCGCAAGATGCCTTGGAGCCCGCGTGCGAACGCGTCGCAGCAGACGACCCATACGAGTCGTATCACGACTACGGCTACCGCATAATCGGCTATCTGCGCGATAATGACCTCGGCGCTCAAGCAGCCTATATCTACCTTTCTTTTGATGTAGACGGCACGCTCACGGACGTCGATTACGTCAGTCAGATCGACCCCGAGGCAAGCCTTGCAGACAATCTCGCCCGCGCCGAGCAGGATATCGCGACGCTCTGTGCCCCGCTCAATGGGCTGGACGTTTCCGTTGCCACACCGGGCCTCCTCACGCCATGCAGTCTGTCGGATGAATTTAAGCAGGCATTTTTAGCCGGCTCCCTATATGAAGAAATCAGCATCAAGACGGAGGGCGAATCCATCAGGTCGTACTACACCTTTGACACCGAGCCCAAAGAAGAGTTCGACGAATACACCCATCCGGAAATTAGGCTCATGCTCTCTGCAAAGGAGGGCTAGGAGGCTGCACTCTGGTTGCCGCTCGCGAACGCCGCCAATATAACGAGGTCTAATACTTTTCCGAGAAGTGAACGACCGTTTTTGGACCTCCGAAGCATCGACATTTTTAGACGTCAAACCCGCAGGATTTGGATGGCAAAACCGCAGGAAATTGCATCTCGAAAGTGCCGATGCTTCGGGGGTCCATTTTGACTCGTTCACTTCTCGGAAAAGTATTAGACCCCGATTTCGCAAGGGTCTCAATGTGACAAAGGAACAACCCTTTTGTCGCATTATTCGGAGCGCAGGGCTTCCACAGGATCCTTTTTGGATGCGCTACGGGCCGGCAGCAGGCCAGCGACAACCGTCAGCAGCACCGAAATTGCAATGAGCACCAGCGCATCCTGCACGGGCAGGCTCATCAAATTGGGCACCTGTTTGGCAGCAAGCGCCCAGGCATTAACCGGAAAGCTCACGGCCACCACGACGACAATAGCAAAGACGCCGGCAATGAGGCCCTCGATACATGTCTCGGCATTGAATACGTTGGCCACGTTGCGCTTCGACGCGCCGATCGCGCGCAGGATGCCAATCTCCTTTTTGCGTTCCAGCACGCTGATGTAGGTGATGATGCCGATCATGATGGAGCTCACCACCAGGCTGATACTCACGAATGCGATGAGCACCAAGCTGATGGTGTTCACGATGTCGGTCACCGAACCCATGATGATGCCCATGTAGTCGGTGTATGAGATTGCCTGTTCATCGTGGCCAGAGGCTTTGACCTGCTTGTTGTACGCGTCGATGTGATCGAGCACGCGCTCCTTGGCCTCAAAGTCACGCGGGAAAATCTTGACTGAGATGGGGTCTGCCTCGTCCGCATAGCCCAACGTGGTCAGATTGTTGTCGTAGGTGAGCTTCGACGCCTTCGCATAGCTCATCATGAGCGAGCTCAGGTCCTCGGCGTCCATGTTGAAGTGGATGGCATGAGCAAAGGCACTCGCATCCACGCGCATGGCGCTCGCCAGGTTAGCAAAACTCGAAGACATCTGCGTCGCCACCTGGTCCATAAGCCCTGCCGCGCCCGCCTTGAGCTGGGATGATACCGTCGACGCTATCTGCTCGCTGATTGCCCTCATCACCTGATCCATAGCCTGCTGCAGATACGGAGCCAGCTGCTTTTGCACATAGTCGCTCATCGCCTGCTGCAGACGCTCGGCCAGGGCATCGCCGCCGAGCGCTTTGAGCTGGGCCAGGATTTGCTGAGCTGTGTCATCATTCTCAAGATACGTCGAGAATGCGGCAGAGAGCTTTGACGCGTCCTTAAGATCTTCGGGCGACAGCGCCTTAAACTGATCAGACTGCAAAAAGCCCTCAAACAGCTGGTTGGCTAGTGTTCCCACCTGCTGCATTTGCTCGGGCGTGAGTTCCAGACCGTCAAAGATGCCCGAGAAATCTGGGGTTGGCGCTTTTGCCATGATGTCGCTGAAGTCGATGTCCTTGCCAACGCCCGAAAGGTCAATGTCCAGCCCGGACAAGTCAAGACCCGACAGGTCCATACCGCCGGCCGCACCCGAAAGTGCAGACGTATCGAACGAGAACGCGCTCTTGAGCGCCGCCTCGTCCACACTGAACATGCTGCCCAGATCCACGCCTTGCTTGGCCTCGCCTTGCAGTTCGTCGAAGGTTTTGCCCGTAAAGACATCCGTCTCGGGGTGGTCGAGTTGCTCCTGCACAATCTGCGAATCGGCGGCGCGCTCCATAAGCTGGCGAGTCAGTGCATGCGTATAGGCAATGCCCGGAGACAACGCACTCGCATTGGCCGTCTCGTTAGGTCGCACCACGCCCACAATGTGCACGTCAATACCGTCGGCAACCTTGGCAGCCATAAAGTCGGCGTCGTCAGACATGTCGGTCCACATGCCGGTCTCTTCGTTTTTGCGATAGGCATCGGCCGGCGACAGCACCTTAAACGTCGTGGACAGCGCATCGTCGTAGGTAAAGTCGGCGCCGGTCTCGGGCGTTTCGATCTTACCGTCAGCCGTCATGGCGCTGTTAACCAGGTCGTTGAGCTCGTTGATATCCAGCGCGCCGATGCTGTAGAGCGTGTAGTCGCCCACCGTACCGCGGCTCGAAAGCACCATTACGGCTTCGTTAGCAGACGTGGGCCAATGACCGGCGACGACATCGTACTGGCTGTCGAGCAGGCTCTGGTCGTCAATCATCTCGTTAAAGACCGAGGTTCCCATGGATTCCATGCTCACCGTTGCCGCCGAGCTCGCGCCTCCGCTCATGGCCTCGGTCATGGCGTTGGGCACCAGCCGGACAGGCTTCTCATCGCCCTTGCCGGCACGATAGACAACCGGCGATACACCGTAGCCGTACTGAATGGCGTTGACCTCTTTATCGATGCCGTCGCCACCGGCATCGAGCCATGCCTTAAAGCTCGTCATGTCGTTAGACTTAACGCTCGCAAACATATCCTTTACGGCCGTGACCACAGGGATCCTATCGGTTCCCTGAGCCTTGCCGTCGGTGCCGTCGTCGGACGAACCCACATTTTCTGGCGAGTCATCATCCGCGGCCCCCTGTCCGCCCATCATGGACGACAGGTCGTAGTCCTGCCTGGAGATCGTAAGCGGGTAGCTCGAGAGCGTATCCTCCTCGACCTTTTTGATGTAGCCGTTTACGCCGTTGGACAGCGCCAGAATCGCCGCAATACCGATAATGCCAATCGACCCCGCAAAGGCAGTCATGGCCGTGCGGCCCTTCTTGGTCATGAGGTTTCGGGCAGAAAGCCCCAGCGCCGTCACAAAGCTCATCGAGGTTTTGCGCGTAGGCTTTGCCTCGCGACGCGCGGCCTTGGCAACATCGAAGGGGTCGGAATCGTCGGTGATCTTGCCGTCCGCCAGGTTGACGATGCGCGTGGCGTATTGGTACGCCAGCTCGGGATTGTGCGTGACCATAATAACCAGACGGTCGCGCGCCACGTCCTTGAGCAGGTCCATGACCTGTACGGACGTCGTTGAATCCAAAGCGCCGGTCGGCTCGTCTGCCAGCACAATCTCGGGATCATTAATCAGGGCGCGGGCGATGGCCACGCGCTGCATCTGCCCGCCCGAAAGCTGGCTCGGGCGCTTGTTAACGTGCTCGCCCAGGCCGACTTTCTCCAACGCCTCGCGCGCACGTTGGCGGCGCTCGGCATGCCCCACGCCCGTGAGTGTGAGCGCCAGCTCCACGTTTTCCAAAATAGTCTGATGCGGAATGAGGTTATAGCTTTGGAACACAAAGCCGATGCGGTTGTTGCGGTAGGCATCCCAATCGCGATCGTGAAAGTCTTTGGTCGAAATACCGTCGATCAGCAGGTCGCCAGAATCGAAATGATCGAGCCCACCGATAACGTTGAGCATCGTAGTTTTGCCCGACCCCGAAGGTCCCAGAATGGCCACGAACTCGTTATCGCGAAAAGACAGGCTCACGCTGTCGAGCGCCACCTGCGCAAACGACTGCGTAACGTACCTTTTGCAAATACCTTTGAGCTCCAGCATGGACGGCAACCTCTCCCACGCGGGCACATTCGCCCGCTCTCCCCCGCCGTTCGTATTCGACGCGTTTGTCCTACTCTATCCCCATTTTTTGTCGGCGCCAGTGAGGAATGTAGGGAACCGCGCCAAAAAACGAACGGGACGGCGCCCAAAAGAAGAGGTCCCGAGCGGGACCTCTATATGGTGGAGCTTATCTTGAAAGGTAGCGGACTACTTTGCACAGCGACGCACGATCCACGCTATGCTTTACGCGTTTTCTACTGCTCGCTATTCGCAATCGCCTGGTCGATAAGCTTGTCGAGTGCTGCGCGCTGCTCGGCGGAGCTAATGGCTCCCACGATTGGATCCCCTACGATGTTGCCATTCTGATCGATGACATACGTTGTCGGGAACGAGAACAAATTTGACGTAAACTTACCGGCCTCGCTATCCGACTTGAACCAGATGTTCTTATATGTCACGCCCTTCTTGCTCAGCACGTCCTTGGCATCTGCAATCTCGCCCTTGTTGCCATCGAGCGTAAAGGAATTGACGCCCACGACCTGGCCGCCCTTCTCGGCAAGCTCCTGATTCAGTTTCTCAAGATCGCCCAACTCACCCACGCACGGCTTGCAAGTGGTGAACCAGAAGTTCATGACGGTAACCTTGTTCTTAGAGAACAGCTCGTCGCTGCTCACGTCGTTGCCGTCCAGGTCCTTGCCCGTAAAGCTGGGGAACTTCGTCGCCTCGCTCGAAGCATTGGCACCAGCCGTCATGCCAGCGGCCGAAGCGTCGACGCTCTCGCCTTCGCTCGGCGTGCTTCCACAGCCGGGGAACTCCTTCTCCAAGCTCTCGAGCTTGTCTTCGATCTCCTTGATCTGCTGTGCACCGGCCTTGAGCGTCTTAAGCTCATCCGCCGTGAACTCATCCTTGGCGCCGTCGATGGTCTTGAGCAGAAAATCGCCGTAATTGCTGCCGTTCTCAATCATTGCCGAGTCTTTATTTGCCGCATTGAATACCTTTTCCCACAGCGCGTTATCACTCGAAAAGATATCGTTCTCCTTTTGCATGAGTTTTGCATACAGCTCGGCGGCCTCGTCGGCATTGGCCGGCTTCTGCGCAGTGAGTTCTGCGATCTTAGGATCGGAGCTCGCAGATTCGCTCGCATTGCCACCGGGCGCCGAACATGCCACAAGGCACAAGGCCAATACCGGCACCATAAACAGGGCCGCAATCTTAGAAAGCTTCATGGTCATTCCTCCGTTTTGTCGAAGCTTGTTTATTTTTTATCGGCAGTCAAGGGAAGCTTTTCCGCCGACACATCCAGGCCATAGCGATAGCTGATGGCATCGACGGGACAGGCCCCGATGCACTTTCCGCACCGAATACATTCGGCATGATTGGGCGCGCGGACCACATCAACGTCCATCTGACAAACCTTTGAGCATTTGCCGCACGAGACACATTTGCATGCGTCAACCCGAATCCCCAGTAGGGACACCCTATTCATGAGCGCATAGAATGCGCCGAGTGGACAAATCCATTTGCAGAAGGGGCGGTAGAACAAAACGCTCAGCACTACCACGGCAATGAGAACGGCAAGTTTCCAAGTAAAGAAATGTCCCAACGCAGATCGAATGCCGGCGTTGGCAATGGCCAGCGGAATGGCGCCCTCGAGTACGCCCTGCGGACAGATGTACTTACAAAAGAACGGGTCGCCCATGCCCACGTCGTTAACCACCAAGACGGGCAGCAGCACCACGGCAAACAGCAGCACGACGTACTTGATGTACGTGAGCGGCTTGAGCTTTTTCGTGGAGAACTTTTTGCCGGGAATCTTATGAAGCAGCTCCTGCAGCCAGCCAAACGGGCACAGAAAGCCGCATACAAAGCGTCCCAGCAGCACGCCGAGCAAAATGAGCGTACCGGTAACGTAGTAGGAGAAGTTGAACTTGGATGAACCTACCACCGACTGGAACGACCCGATGGGGCACGCACCCGATGCCGCGGGGCACGAATAGCAATTAAGTCCAGGTACGCAGACTGTTTTTCCCGCGCCCTGATAGATGCCGCCTTTGGCAAAGTTTGGCAGGTGAATGTTGGTGATGAGCGTCGCCGCCGCCTGAATGAATCCGCGAAATCGGGCCAAAACATGCGACGCAGTGTTTTCTCTTTTATCCAATTCCGATACACTCCAAGCACAGCCTAATCGCTTTGGCCAGCACGGCATCCGCCTCGCCACGCATAACGCCAAAGCACACCATGGCAATTCCGACGATCAACAAAGCGACCTGTACCACGGGTTTTACCGCTTTGAACAACCTAACCACTCCTTTCGTTACGCGACCATTGGACCATATCGACTATAAAATCCGTGTTAAGCGCGATTTGGAATGTGCAAGGAGACTGTTATGCGTATTTTGATCGTCGAAGACGAGCGAGCACTGTGCGACACGATCGCACGCAGCTTGCGAAACCTGGCATACAGCGTCGACTGCTGCCACGATGGACGGGAGGCGCTCGATCTGCTGAGCATCGAAGTCTTTGACCTCGTGGTACTCGACCTCAATCTCCCCCGTATCGACGGCATGACCGTGCTCAGGGAACTTAGGAAAACCGACTGCGAGACCAAGGTACTGATTCTGTCCGCGCGTGGCGAAGTATCCGATAAAGTCGCCGGACTCGATGCCGGTGCCAACGATTACCTCACCAAGCCGTTTCATCTGGACGAACTTGCGGCAAGGATCCGCAGCCTTACCCTCAGACGCTTCGCACAAAGCGACATAGTATTAACCTGTGGAATGCTCCGCTTTGACACCAAGGCGCGCATCGCTTCCGTGGACAGCGAGGCTCTATCTCTTACACGCAAGGAAACGGGAATCTTGGAATATCTGATGCTTAATCAGGGGCGACCGGTAAGCCAAGAGGAGCTTATCGAGCACGTTTGGGATAGCAGCGTGAACAGCTTTAGCAACGCAACCCGCGTTCATATCTCGTCGCTCCGAAAAAAGTTGCGCAGCGCTTTGGGATACGACCCGATTCGCAATCGGATTGGAGAGGGCTACGTTATGGAGGATAGCGAATGAAAAGGCTTTCGCTGCAATGGCGCATAACGATCATGACGGCACTGCTCACGTGTGCGGCATGCGTGCTGACGAACTGCCTGGTCGGCTATACGGGCATGCGCTATATGGATGCCATCGGCAGTGACATCTCGGCCTTTACCGCAACCGGCGAAGATTCGCCCCAGGCGTTCGACCCAACGAAAGCGACCCTCGATAACGAGGTTACAATCGTCGTAAACGACGCACAGGAGTCTTTTGGCACGACAGCCTGGTACATCACGGCTGGAGTCACACTCCTTGGCGGCGTGCTGGCATACTTTGTGAGCGGCCGTGCACTCAAACCGCTACGAGCTTTTGCAGCCCAGGTCGAGCGTGTGCAGCCTGACAACCTAAGCGAAATCAGACTCAGTGAAGATGTGCCCACCGAGCTACAACGATGCAGCGCCTCTTTCAACGACATGATCGCCCGTCTTGGCGAAGGGTTCTCTGCACAGCGTCAGTTTACCGGCAACGCCGCACACGAGCTGCGCACCCCGCTCGCCCTTATGCAAGCACAGATTGAACTATTCATCTCCGAGCACTCCGGTTTGCAACCCGAAACAGCCGAGCTGCTCGGCCTGCTACAAGAACAAACCGAGCGCATGTCTCGAATGACCAAGGTATTGCTCGAGATGAGTGAGCTCCGCAGCGTCCCTTGCGGGGACGCTGTTGAACTCGGTCCCCTGTCCGAAGAGGTCCTCACCGACCTTGCGCCACTTGCCGAGAATAAGGACGTAACCCTCGATTGCGCCGGAGACGCTTTGACAATCGGAAGTGATACGCTCCTCTATCGGCTGGTGTTTAATCTGGTCGAAAACGCCATCCGTTACAGCCGCTCCGGCTCGACTGTCAACGTCTCCATCAGCGACAGCGACAGCCATGTGCTCCTGCGAGTCAAAGATGAGGGCCCGGGAATACCCAAGCAGTACCGAGAGAGCATCTTCCAGCCGTTCTTTCGTCTAGACAAATCCCGCAGCAGGGCATACGGCGGCGCAGGACTCGGGCTAGCTCTCGTTTGGGAGATTGCAGCGCTTCACGGTGGCGCCGTAGAGGTCGAAGCAAGTTCCGAGGACGGGACCACCATGCTCGTAAGCCTTCCAAAATGATCTGTAGCGTTAGCCGAACAGTAAAACGAAAGGGGTCCCGAGCAACAGGAGTACAATTGCTGCATTGTTGCCAGCTGTTGGGAGATGGAAGATGGACTGCGATGGCTACCCACGCGTTCCCATGCCGTTGATGTGCACCGCCTTTGTGCCGGGGCAGATTGACGATGCGGTTGCAGGCATTTCCGACCCCGATTCACGCACCATCGCCACGGCAGAAGCGCTGTACTTTCGCGGACAGGCCACCCTCGCTGCCAAGACAGCACGCCCCTATCTTGACGCCACCGACCCCGTACTGCGCTATTCCGCATGCTTTATCTGCGGATATGCCAGTCTGTCGCTCAACCGTATCGCCGACGCCCGCCGGTGCCTTGCGGGCATCCTCGATACGCCGGCCGACGAGGAATCATCCGCTATCCACGCCACGCATATCCTGTTCGCCTCGGCCGCAAGCGTCCTGCTGCACTTGCCTTCCCCGTATTCTGCCGAAGAGTTTTATCCACTTGCGGCGCATCTGCCCGAAGGCCTGCGCCTGTTCGCCAGCTACGTGATGGCGCACGCCTTGTATCTGCGCGGCGAATACGGCCGCAGCCTGGGCATGGCGGAAAACGCCCTGATTATGAAACAGGGAAGTTATCCGATCTCGGAACTGTTCCTGCACCTGGCAGCCTCCATGGCATGCATGAGCCTCAAGGACATCGACGCCGCAAAGGCACACTTCGGAGCCGCTTGGGGCATTGCGCGCCCCGACGGCCTTATCGAGCTCATTGGCGAGCACCACGGCCTTTTACAGGGGCTCATCGAGGCGTGCCTAAAAACGCAATACCCAGACGACTTCGCGCGCATCATCGAGATCACGTACCGCTTCAGCTACGGCTGGCGGCGCATCCACAACCCTGATTCGGGCGAGGACGTGGCCGACGATCTAACGACCACGGAATTCACCATGGCCATGCTCGCCTGCCGCGGATGGACCAACGCCGAAATCGCACGCCACATGGAAGTATCGCCGGGCACTGTTAAAAACCGCCTATCAGGAGTGTATGCCAAGCTTGGTATCGGAACTCGCGCCGAGCTGGTTGCCCACATGTTGCGCTAGCGGCCAGACTGCCCGGCGTATCGAAAGCGCTCCGGGGGGCCTGACGCTTTCGCGCGCTCAAATTGGACATTTTGGCCATCGAACGGCACTACCGTGACAGGATGCCTTCTCGCAAAATTGGATTATTTCCACCGATGCCTGCGGGATGGGAGCCAAAGATGCTTGATCGCCGTTCGTTACTTGTTGCCGGAGCGTCCTCGCTGGCGAGCATTATGTTGCCGCGCGTGCCAGGAAGCGCAAACGCCTTCATATTGCCGTTCGCGCCCACCGAAGCCTATGCCGACGAAAAAGACCCCTTCAGGGTGCTCGTTCTCTCGCGCACCATGTTTGGTGTGGTCGTGGTCGATGTCGCCAACAAGAATACGCCCATCGCGGGTGCCCAGGTCACGCTCACATCGCGCTATGCCGCAGGCAAGCAGCTCACCGCCACTACCGATGACGAAGGCACGGCCATTTTTGAGGTCGCGCCGCTTTCGGAAGGCTACGTGGACGAGGCAACACTCCTTGACGCGTACGACTTTAACGGCGGTATCTCCATCAGCATGAAAGGCTACCGCGATGTCGAGATTCCCCTCGCGCGTGTCCAAGGCGGCACCGCCATTACCGCACCCACACGTCCGCTCTCCGATGGCGAGCCGTACTTTCGCCAGCTCACATTCGACGAATGGGACATCCAGTACGCTGAAGCCACGTTCATGGCATTGCCGAAGGACGACACGGCAAACGAACAGCCCGATACGCACTCCTTTACCGTGCAGGCACATCTGCCACAGGGTGGACAGGCAACGCTGTGCATCAACAAGGCATTGCCCGCCACGGGCAGCTCGCCCGAAACCGTCACGCAAATTGGCCAAGTCAAGGCCGGTGCATCGGGTTCGGATAATCTGGCGACATTCACGCTCGAAGACAAGTTCCTCGATGCGGCATCGGGCCTTCTGGAGGAAGGATGCAAGCTGCGCTTTGTGCTCGACTATCAGGGCAAAACCTACACGCTCTCCTCTCCCATGGCCGTTGTCACCGCGCCGGCCGCAAAGGCAGAATCGGGCTCGACCACCATCATTCCTACTACCATGGACCAAGAGATCACTCCGTTTGATTTTCCGGCGGCGTTTCCCGGCATCGGCGGCAATAAGTTCACGTGCTGGATGCCCTCATTCCCCATTTTGTTCGATTTCTCTTTTGCCGGGTACGTGCTGTTTGGCGGAGGATACAAACCAGCCAGCTATATGAACGATTCGGGCAACCCTGATCCGGAATACTGGAAGAAATCGCCGCGCGAGTCGGGCGCCAAGCAGGCAAACCGCTACCTCGACGAGATGGAAGGGAAGTGGAATCAGTACAAGAGCATGAGTGCCGGTTCGGGCACTGATCCAAGAAACACCAAGCTCCTTCGTCACCATTGCACGCTGCTGTTCACGATGGATATCGCCACACAGGTGTACGGATCGCTCGCCTACGATTGGGTAGGCAAAACCTGGGGCAGCAACAACGACCCCGCATACGGCAATATTAAGGCCCTCTTCCAGGTAAGAACCGACCTCAATTGGACCGAGCAGTTTACCCTAGGACCGGTGCCCTTTTTCCTAAACGTCAACCCCTGGGTGCTGGCGAAGCTGGCGCTCGCCGTGGGTGCCCACACGCACGGCAGCGGCGCGGCGTTTTTCAAGAACATTTCGCTCGACTATTCCAACACGTCGGGCTCATTCACCATCCAGATCGGGCTTGCCGTTACCTTTGGCGCCGGCGTTGCAGGCGTCGCCTCGTCTGCCGTGCGTGGCGCCGCATCCCTCACCCTGTTCATTGGGTACGAGAAGGCGGACGGGCACCAGCTTCCGCGGCTGCGCGTGGGTGCAGACGTCGATGTCGATGTGATACTCCAGTTCGTAATGTTCAAGTGGACCACCAAGGCTTGGTCGGGATCGTGGCCCACGCTCATCGATTCGTGGAATATGTCGGTGAACAATGGCGACCAGTATGTGCTCCAGCGCTCTGAGCTCGCATTGGGTGGAGATACGCCTTATACGCTGGATGCCTGCTTCGGCTCGGCCGGCAACATTGAGGCGGGCGGCGTGCCGCAATTTATCGCATCGGCCACCATCGTCACCAACGCCGAACTGCTCGCACGCGCCGAGGTTAAGGCCGCTGCCGTAAACGCCGCGCCTGTCGTGCGCGATTGGGATCGGGCGGTCACGCGCATTGAGCTCGAGGCGGATGCAGAAAGCGACGACACGGGACAGATCGAGCATTTCGTCCATGCACTGATAGAGAACGACGAAAACGCCGCGCCGATGTATGAGTACACCTACATCGGTCAGGCAACGAACACCGTTGCCGACCCGAACGCCGATTCTGCCGGCGTGTCGGAGGACGAGCGTGGCGGCATCAAGCCCTCGAGCGACAACGTGCTGTTTGCTGGCGTGCTCAGCGAAGCCCACATGAAGCTGGCAATGATTGCCGGCGTAGAATGCCTGTTCCGTATCGCCTCGGTGCGCTACGGCGACAATGGTCGCTCGCGCCTGGTGGTACACACAAAGGCAAACGGGACGTGGTCCGCTCTCACGCCTGTGGACTTTCCCCTTGGGTTTGGCGAGGGCGACGTGGAGCGCGACAGCATATACGATTACGACTTCGACGTAGTGGAATATACGGACGGAAGAGGAAACCAGGACGCCTACGTGCTGCTGGTCTCGGGCGAGCGCCCCGCCGGCGACAACACCCTTTTCGATACGGCGAGCACATCCGGCATACTGTCCGTTGTGCGCCTGCGCATAAGCAACGACGGAGTTCGCGTGATATCGCACACGTCGTGGCGCAGCATCTCGCGCGGCCGCCTTCAGGAGGATGGCTACCATTGCCTGCAGTGCCCACGCATCACGGTGGGCAAGACACTTGTCGACGGGCGCCTGTCGGGCGCCTACCTCCACCGCCGCGGAACCACCGCAGAAAAGACGCTCGGCAGCGAGGCCGAGGTTGCGCTGGAGTGCTTTACCCTGTGGTCGGACGTTTCGGGCGACAGTCTCACGTTCCGTCAGGTCCTCCGCTTTCCGCAGGCACCGTCGAGCATCGAGCTCGGCGCGCCCGAGAATATCAACGGCAAAATGGTGGTGCCCATTGCATACGAGACCGCAGGCGGTTGTGGCTGTGCATCGTACGCCGTGATCGGCCAGTCCATTGCGAGCTGGGGCGTTATGTCGCCAGATGCCACAGTACCCCACGCGGTGCCGTGGCCGCAGCACACGGGCTTTTTGGCTACCGTCAACGAGCAACTGCAGCATATTACTTGGACGCGAGACGCATCGGCATTTGCAACGCAGCCCGTGGGTGCCGCAGGCTGTGGCCCGGCATCGTTTAGCGTAAGCAACAACGGCAGGTGCGTGCTCTATGTAGAGAACACCGATGGCAAGGTGGGGCAAACCTACGACGAAGAAGGCAACCCGGTAGCAGTGATGGGCAAGCACTTCCGCATCTTCGCCAGCACCTTGGCAGGCGATCTGTTTACGGAGCCGTTCGTGATGTGCGAGCTGGACCATCCCGTCGATCAGATAACGACATTTTTGACGTCGGGGAGCATGCTCTCCGCGCTCGCCACGCACATTGTGAGCGCAGAGAAGAGCGAGGCAGAGCTACACGGCATCGAAGTGCCTCTGGTGGCATGCGCGACGCCGACGGGCGCGGTAGCCACCTCGGGCGCGGTGGTGCCCGGAGCAGCAGGCGAATCCTTCATGGTCACGGTGCGAAACGACGGCAACACCTTGCTGACCGCCGGCACAATCGATCTGTACCGAGAGGGCTCCAGCCAGCCGTTCTCCAGCGCATCCATCGGGTTCGGAGCGAACACACGCATGGCATCGATCTACGATCCAGAGCTTGCCGAGGACGCTTCGGTCAACGACATGGCACACGTGAAGTACGCGCTCGAAACGCTGGGCACACCTTTTGCAACGCACCCGCTGGTAGCCGACAGTGGCAACGCCGTGCTGGCACCGGGTTGCACGGCACAGTTCCGCATGAGCTTCGCTATCCCCGAGAGTTGGAGCGACGAAGTGGGCAAACGCGTAACGCTGTATGCGAAGGCGCGTAATCTGGTGGCGCTCGATCCCGTAACGCTCGAGGAAATTCGACCGGGCGCAAACTCGGCGCTGGGTGCCGTACTGCACGAGCTTCATGTGCCCGACGCGGCATGCGAACGCTCAGAAGTTCAGGTCGGCGTATGCGACAGCGCGGATACGACAGAACTTCACGACGCCCCGATGACAGTAGACGACGATGGCGGCTCGAGTGGCGGCGGTACCGACGAGGGCGGCGGCTCCGGCGGAAGGAGCTCCGGCAGTGGCAAGGACCACAGCAATAACAAGCGCTCCGGAAAAGCGGGCGCGCTCGCTGGCACGGGCGATGTCAATGCTCCCCTTACGGCAGCCGCTACAGCACTCGCCGCGGCAGGCGCCGGCCTCATCGCCTACAGCGCCCGCCGCACGGCGCTCGAAAAAGACACCGCCAATGAGGTCAATTCGGATAGGTCTCGCTAGCTCCTAGTTACTTTTGTGAGAGACGCCGACTCGGCTCATCGAACACCAAAAGGGGCTGGCCCCGATAACTCGGAGCCAGCCCTGAGTCGCCTGACATGGGAATCGCAACCCGCTACTTGAGCTTCAATGCCTCCATCATGGGCGCGGCGGCGTCCCAATCGATCTTCCAGCCAATCGACACGCGGACGGTCTCGCCCGTCGCGGGAGCCGTCGCAAACAGCGTATGGCCGTTGTCGGGACCGGTAAAGCGCAGCCACGTTATGCCGTTGTACTCGACCTGGTCGGTTGTTGTCTCCTTGCCTTCGTAGACCTGCTCTAGGCTTGCAACCTCTTCCTCCGGCGAGCGCGGGAAGATGCTGATGTTCAGGCGTCCTCCAGTCTCGTCGTGGAAGAAGTTTGCCTTTTCGCGCTCTTCGTCGGACGAATCCAGCGTGTACCCATCGGCGGCCTCGATGCTGTACGATGCGCAGTCGATGCCCGTTAAATCTGCCTTCTCGCCAGAATCGGCCACGCCGCCGGCCGCCTTGAACTCCTTGGTCTCGCATCCCGTGGTGTCAAAGTGCATGGCCTCATGATTCTTGGCGGGGGCATAAGCGTCTACGAACTCGACAGTGATGGGCCCGTAGTACGCCGTCTTGGGCGCCCAGAAATACACGTACTCAACGGTCTCGCCCGGGCCGATATCTGGCCTCTCGGAAAGGTCGATGCCCTCGTGCAGCTCATCGGGAGCCTCGCTTGCAACGTAGTCGAGCACGGCCGCCTTGCCGGAAGTAAACAACGGGTCGCCTGCCTCAAGATCGCCCTGGGCAGCATGCACGTTAAAGGAACTGAACGTCCTGTTCTTTGTGTTGTTGTTGGTGATCTTGATGTGCAGGTAAAAGCCGTCCTGCAGCTTGGCATCGCCGCGATAGAACGTACCGTGAGCCACCGACTCATAGGTAATGCCTGCCACCTCGACCGTCTGCGAATCATAGGCCCTGGGCTTTTCCTGCACAGGCGCGCTGCCGCCCGAACCGCCAGGCGAGCCGCTCGGAGCACTACCGCCACAGCCGGCCACTGTACACGCCAGCACGGCCGAAAGCGTCACGGTGGGAATTCCTAACAGCAGTTTCTTTGTCATGGGCCTCATCATTCTCACCGCTCCTTTCGGCTTGCAGCTCATCCATTGCCCGAGTCCCAAGTCGACCCCGTGGCATCGGCTTCCACTATGAGCGTATGACGAAACACAGCGCCGGCGAAGTGACCCGTGGCCCAAATAACGACCCACCAGCGTTCCTTATGGGCCAAAAGAACTCGCACATGCACGCCCCCGGCCCATAAAACGAGACGTCTGTCCCAATGTTCGATTCGATCCAACAATCCGCACGACACGTTTTCGACAACGTATCCAACCGCAAACGCAGCAAGACGCATTCGGCCGCCTTCAAATTTACTCGGGCAGAACCGACTCGGTTTTGTCCGAGTAATCTCGAGCATAATCTGATTCATGCGATACAATTAACTCGGACAAAACCGAGTCGGAAGGAACCGAGTAAGTGGAATTCATTGGCAGGGAGCGTGAACTCTCCCGTATTAAGAAAACGCTCAAAGCACCCGAGCAGCGCAATGTTCTCATTTACGGCAGGCGTCGCGTCGGAAAAAGTGAGCTCATCAAGCAGGCGCTAACGGATTTGCCGGACGTCGCAACGGTCTATTACGAGTGCCGCCAAACCTCCGAGGCAGACAACCTCGAGAGCCTGTCCGTCCTTGTTGCTGAAGCGCTGAGCTTTCCTCCGCTCGCCTTCACAGGCATCCGCGAGCTCATCGAATTTCTGTTTGCCCAAGCCAAAGACAAGAACATTACCCTCGTTCTCGACGAATACCCCTACTTGAGAGATGCGGTTAAAGGCTTAGACAGCATTCTTCAGACCTCAATCGACGCTCACAGGGAAGACTCACGTTTAAACATTGTCCTGTGCGGCTCCTACGTTGAGATTATGAAATCCCTCATCGAGCATGAAAGCCCCCTCTACGGGCGAATTGATCTCGCGCTTGAACTTAAGCCCATGGATTACTTTGACGCTGCGAAGTTCTATCCCGCGTTCTCGCCCGAGGACAAGGTGCGGCTCTATAGCGTTTTTGGCGGCATCCCCTTTTACAATCGCCTCATCGATCAATCCCAAAGCGTACGCGACAACATCATCGAGCTCGTCACGGAACCTGGCGCCCGCTTAGAAAGCGAGGTGCCGTCCTATCTCAACGCCGAGATCTCGAAGATGACCAACGCCAACGAAGTTTTCGGGGCTCTCGCACAAGGTTACTCCCGTTGGGGGGACGTGCTGGCACAGTCGCACGTCTCGAGCGGTCCGGCCATGGCAGACGTGCTCGACAAGCTCATGTCACTCGAAATCGTCCAAAAGCGTGCACCCATCAACGACCCTACGAACAAGCGCAAGTCTGGCTACTTTGTAGTGGATCCGCTTTCGCTCTTTTACTATCGCTATGTTTTCCGCAATGCCTCGGCGCGTCAGCTGCTCGACCCGGAAGTCTTCTATGATCGTCACGTCTCCCAAGACTTCGAGGAAAACTACGTTCCTCATATGTTCGAGGAGATCTGCCGTCAATACCTCGTGCGGCAGAACAGGACCGGCAAGATCGAACCGGCTTTCGACGCCATAGGCAAGTACTGGTACGACGATCCCGCAAACAAAACGAGCGGCGAATTCGATGTGGTAACGCAAGACCCCGAGGGTTACGCATTCTACGAAGCAAAGTTCCGCAAATCCCCCGTCACGCAAAAAATGGTCGACGAGGAAATCGCCCAAGTCGAGGCAACGGGGCTCAAGTGCCATCGCTATGGATTCTTCTCCCGTTCGGGCTTCGAAGCCGGCAAAAGCGATCGAACCGTCTTCATCGACCTGCCGCAGATGTTTGGATAGGACAGGACAGGTCCCTCCCGCATTCCAAGCATTCATTATCTAACCGAACTATTGTTCGATGGATTTCGTGTTGGTTGGAATCGCCTGTGGGCTGGGCTATGCTACCTTGACTATCTATATGACTTAAACGCAGCAAAGGAGCACCGAGAGAGCGAGTATGGCAAAAAACACCGCAAACTATGGTAACGACAGTATCCGCCAGCTCAAGGACGAGGAGCGCGTACGCCTGCGCCCCGCCGTCATCTTTGGCTCGGATGGACTCGACGGCTGCGCGCATGCCGCCTTCGAGATCCTGTCCAACGCCGTTGACGAGGCGCGCCAGGGCTACGGCAAGCTCATCACCCTTACCGCCTTTCGCGATGGCTCCATTCAGGTAGAGGACAATGGCCGTGGCTGCCCACTCGACTGGAACCCTTCCGAGAAGCGCTTTAACTGGGAGCTCGTCTTCTGCGAGCTCTACGCCGGTGGCAAGTATAACAACAACCAGGGCGGCGACTACGACTTCTCGCTCGGCACCAACGGCCTGGGCTCCTGCGCGACCCAGTACGCTTCCGAGTACATGGACGTCACCGTCTGGCGTGACGGTAACAAGTACTCCCTGCACTTTAAGAAGGGCAAGGTTGTCGGCGCCAAAAAGAAGGCACTCGAGATTGAGCCCAGCGACGAGAACCGCACCGGCACCACTATCAAATGGCGTCCCGATCTTGAGGTCTTTACCTCGATTAGCATTCCCCACGATTGGTATCGCGAGACCATGCGCCGCCAGGCCGTGGTCAACGCCAACGTGACCTTCCGCCTGCGCATCGAAGGTGACGATGGCGAGTTTTCCGAAGAGGATTTTTGCTATCCCAAGGGCATCGAAGACTACGTGCTCGAGAAGGTCGGTACCGACTACCTCACCGAGCCCTTCTTTATCGAGGCCGACCGTCGCGGTCGCGATCGCGAGGACCTGCCCGATTACAACGTAAAAATCACCGCATGCATGTGCTTCTCGCGCACCTTCATGATGCAGGAGTACTACCACAATTCATCGTGGCTCGAGAACGGCGGTTCGCCCGAGAAGGCCGCCCGTAGCGCTCTGACCAGCGCCATCGATGCCTACATTAAGCAACAGGGCAAATACAACAAAAACGAGAGCGGCATCAAATGGCAGGACGTCCAGGACTGCCTGGTGCTGGTGACCAACTGCTTCTCCACTCAGACGTCCTACGAGAACCAGACCAAGAAGGCCATCAATAACCGCTTTATCCAGCAGGCTATGACGGCCTTCTTTAAGGAGCGCCTCTCGACCTACTTGATCGAGAATAAAGACGCCGCCAATAAGATTATGGAGCAGGTGCTCATCAACAAGCGCTCGCGCGAGAATGCCGAGAAGACGCGCCAGAGCATCAAGACCAACCTGCAGCAGAAGACCGATATGGCCAACCGCGTGCAGAAGTTCATCGACTGCCGCTCCAAGGACAAGAACCGTCGCGAGATCTACATCGTAGAGGGCGACTCGGCAGCAGGCGCCATTCGCACCTCGCGCGATGCCGAGTTCCAAGGCGTTATGCCCGTCCGCGGCAAGATCCTCAACTGCCTAAAGGAGGACTATCCGCGCATCTTTAAGTCCGACATCATCATGGACCTTATGCGCGTGCTGGGCTGCGGCGTGGAGATCAAGGACAAGCGCATCAAGAACCTCGGTGCCTTCGACCTGGACAACCTCAACTGGAACAAGGTCATCATCTGTACGGACGCCGACGTCGACGGTTATCACATCCGCACGCTCGTGCTCACCATGCTCTACCGCCTGGTGCCCACACTTATCGACGAGGGTTACGTGTATATCGCCGAGTCGCCGCTCTACGAGATCAACTGCAAAGAGAAGACCTACTTTGCCTACACCGAGCTCGAGAAGAACGGCATTCTTAAGGAGATCGGCGACCAGAAGTGCTCCATCAACCGCTCCAAGGGTCTTGGTGAAAACGATCCGGACATGATGTGGCTCACCACCATGAACCCCGAGACGCGTCGCCTGATCAAGGTGGAGCCCGAGGACGTCACCAAGATGGAAACCATGTTCAACCTTTTGCTGGGCAACGACGAGGCGGGCCGCAAGCGCCATATCTCCGAGCACGGCAAGGAATATCTGGACCAGCTGGACCTGCAATAGCAGCAAATCGATAACGACGGCCCATAAGAAGTTCAAGAGGAAATCGTGGCAAAGAAGAAGACGAAGAACCAGCCCAAGAAAAAGCAGGTCAACGACGAGAACGTCATCGGCCTGCACTCCGAGGTCACCGATCAGCCGATCACGCAGACGCTCGAGGTCAACTACATGCCCTACGCTATGAGCGTCAACGTCTCGCGTGCATTCCCCGAGATCGACGGCTTTAAGCCCTCGCATCGCAAGCTGCTCTACACCATGTACAAGATGGGTCTGCTCAAGGGCGAGCGCCAGAAGAGCGCCAACATCGTGGGTCAGACCATGAAGCTCAACCCGCACGGCGATGCCGCGATCTACGAGACGATGGTGCGTCTGGCAACCGGCAACGAGGCGTTGCTCGCACCGTTCGTTGAGTCGAAGGGCAACTTTGGCAAGTATTATTCGGGCGACTTGAGCTACGCCGCTTCGCGTTACACCGAAGCCAAGCTCTCCCCCATCAGCGCCGAGATCTTCAAGGACATCGACAAGGACCCGGTCGACTTCGTTGACAGCTACGACGGCGCCATGAAGGAGCCGCGCCTGCTGCCCACCACGTTCCCCAACATCCTTGTCTCGGCCAACAAGGGCATCGGCGTCGCCATGGCGTCCGACATCTGCGGTTTCAACCTCAACGAGGTCTGCACTGCCACGATGCACTACCTCAAGGATCCCGACTGCGACCTGCTCGAATATATGCCCATGCCCGACTTCTCGACCGGCGGCGAAATTATCTACCGCCGCGAGGAGATGGAAAAGATTATCGAGACCGGCCTTGGCAGCTTCCAGATCCGCTCCCGTTGGCGCTGGATTCCCGAAGAGCGCATCATCGAGGTCTACGAAATCCCCTACACCACCAAGACCGATGTCATTATCGAGCGCATCGTCAAGCTCTCCAAAGAGGGCAAAGTCAAGGAGATCGCCGACATTCGCGACGAGACCGACCTCTCGGGCCTGCGCATCGCCATCGACCTTAAGCGTGGCGTCGACCCCGACAAGCTCATGGCCAAGCTCTATCGCTCGACCACGCTGCAGGATTCATTCTCGTGCAACTTCAACGTGCTCGTCGACGGCTATCCCCGCGTTATGGGTGTGCGCCAGATCCTGCACGAGTGGGTCAAGTGGCGTATTGAGTCCACGCGTCGCCGCATTAACTTTGACCTGGGTAAAAAGTCCGAGCGCCTGCACCTGCTGCACGGCCTCGAGGCGATTTTGCTCGACATCGACAAGGCCATCGCCATCATCCGCGGCACCAAGCTCGAGGCCGAGGTCGTGCCCAACCTTATGAAGGGCTTCGACATCGACGAGACGCAGGCGGAATTTGTTGCCGAGCTCAAGCTCCGCAACATCAACGAGGAGTACATCCTCAACCGCACCAAGGACATTGCCAAGCTTGAGGGCGAGATTGCCGAGCTTGAGGAGATCCTCTCCAGCGAGGAGAACATCAAGAAGGTCATCAGCGACGAGCTGGCCGCAGTCAACAAGAAGTACGTGATGCCGCGTCGCACGGGCAGGATCGAGCCCCATGAGGTTATCGAGGTAAGCTTGGAGCCCGAGGTCGAGGAGTACCCAGTGACCATCATGCTCTCGCGCGATGGCTACCTTAAGAAGATGACGGACCGCGTGCTCAAGAAGGCGACCACGCTCAAGTACAAAGACGGCGACAAACCCTTTATCGAGTTCCCGTCCTCCAACACCCACGAGTTGCTGGTCTTTACCAACAAGAGCCAGGTGTACAAGTGCAAGGTTGCGGCGTTTGAGGATACCAAGTCGGCCCAGCTGGGCTCGTATCTGCCCACCGACCTCGAGATGGAGCCCGACGAGAGCGTCATCTGGGTCATCGACCCCGAGGACTATAAGGCCGACGTGCTGTTTGTCTTTGAGAACGGCCGCGTGGTGCGCGTCGCGCTTTCTGGATACGTCACCAAGACCAACCGCAAACGCCTCAAGAACGCCATCTACGGCGGCAGCAAGCTGCTGTATGCCCAGGTGCTCAAGGAAGACCGCGACATCGCATTGGTCTCGAGCGACTACCGCCTGATGAACTTCAACACGTCGCTGCTCAAGACCAAGACGACCACCAACACGCAGGGTGTCCAGGCCTTTACCGCCAAGAAGGGCCGCTCGGTCACCACCGTCGGCACGACCGAGGAGATCCTTGGCGCCGGCGTCTCGGCCGAGAAGTTCACCGCGCAGAGTCTGCCCTCCGCCGGTGCCCTCATGAAAGAAAACGACATGCCGAGTCTGTTTGACTAGGACGACGGCAGAACCGCCATAAGCTCTCAAAACGGTGGGGCCCGGAGCGCAGCAACATCGCGCTCCGGGCCCCGCTCGTTGCAACGTAGTCGGAATAACAGAACTCCCCGTTTTTCACTCCTGCAATCCCGCGGCACAAGACATGTTAAACCGTTAGCAAAACTTGCAAAAATTAGCAAAAGTTGCAAAAACTAGCAAAACCTGCAAAGGGGCCACCATGGATCGCAGCAAATGTCTCCGCCATGCCAGGCATGCTCGAAGATATTATCGAGCGAACCAAAGAAGCGGCAGATAGCCGCCTCTCATAGTTTCGCGCGTGCATAAGCGGCGTTCAGATTGAGCCAGTCGGCATCGATTGGACATATGCTCAGGAGACTCAGGGTAACTGGCGCACGGGCATGAATGGCGTCTTCAGGCAACTCGAGAAGCATGACGTCGGGCTTCTCTCGAAACGACCTATCGAGAGCTTTCCGATAAAGACATTGAGTTTTTGCTCGCGATGCTGCCCGATTCTGGCCCCAGCAGGGTCTCGGAGATAGCCAAACGCATGGGCGTCGCCAGCAACTACGCAAGCCAATACAAACGCCGCCTCCTGGAGGACGGCGTCATTGGAGAGCGCGGGCGTGGTCTCGTTGGCTTTGACATTCCCGCGTTCAGGGAATTCTTGAACGAGAAGGCGTTTTAGCACGCCGGAATTGTCCGCGGAAGCATCAACGCATGGCAATCAGCATTCCTCTTGGTAAGGATAGCAAGCATTTTCCACCAACACCGATTGCCATGCGTTCTTCTTGTCCTTAGGCGAGCTTGCGAGCGAGCTCTCGCACCTCTTCCAACTTGGGCGAGGAGGCCATGCTGTCGCGCTCGGTCATACCGCTGATGGTGACAATGCCCTGGTCCTCCCACTTGCAGTACGCGCAGGTTGACTTGTACATAGCGATCGCCGCATCATAGACACCCTCGCTGTGGCTATCGAGCAAAAGGGCCGTCTTGGTGAACGGGAAGCCCGTAGCACCGAAGGCGTACAGGCGGTCGATGGCGGCCTTCTCCTGCGCAGTGATATCAAACCAGTAGATGGGCGAAGCGAAGACAACCATGTCGGCGTCTTTCAGCGACTCGATCACCTTGGCCATGTCATCCTTCTGCACGCAAGTGCCCTCGTGGGCGAAACAATACTGACACCCCAGGCAACCAGCGATTTTCTTACTGGCAACGCGGATGACCTCGACCGTATGGCCGGCCTCGCGCGCGGTCTCGGCAAACGCCTCGACCATGGTGTCGGTATTGGCGCCCTTGCGCGGGCTACCACTCAATACAACGATATTCATAGAAATCTCCCTCCTTCATGCCGCAGGCGCGCGGCATATTTTTTGTTTTAACCAAAACGGATGGAGTTATTCAATCGCCTCGTTTCAGCTACTCCCACTCTTTAGAAGAATCGTTGCTGGGGGCTTGGTATTGAATCATGACACGCCTTACTTCAGATACTCCTCAAAGAATGCCTTCAGCTTTTCAAACGGAATGATGTCCGTCTGATCGTAAAGGTCGGTGTGGTTGGCGCCGGGGATAATGAGCAATTCCTTGTTGTCCCCCGTCAGCTTGCCGTACGCGGTTTCGCTGAAATAGCGGGAATGCGCCTTCTCGCCATGCACCAGCAACACGGCAGAGCGGATCTCGCCGGCGTACTGCAAAATCGGCATATTCAAAAAGGACAGCGAGGACGTCACGCTCCAGCCACCGTTGGAGTTCAGGCTGCGGGGATGGTAGCCTCGCGGAGTTTTGTAGTAGGCATAATAGTCCGCTACAAACTGCGGCGCATCCTCCGGTAGCGGATCGACCACGCCGCCCGCCAGCGCATAGCTGCCGTTTTTATAGTCCTCGGTGCGCTGCGCGTTCAACGCTTTCCGCTTTTCAAAGCGCGCCTGCTCGGAATCCTCGACGTCAAAATAGCCGTTTGCGGTCACGCGGGTCATATCGTACATGGTCATAGCTGCGGTGGCCTTGATGCGGGTGTCGATGGCTGCGGCGTTGATTGCCATGCCGCCCCAACCGCAGATGCCGATGATACCGATGCGCTCCGGGTCAACGCTATTCTGCACAGAGAGGAAATCCACCGCTGCGCAGAAATCCTCGGTGTTGATGTCCGGCGATGCCACATAGCGGGGCGCACCGCCGCTCTCGCCGGTATAGGACGGGTCAAAGGCAATTGCGAAAAAGCCCAGCTCCGCCATTTTCTGCGCATAAAGGCCGGACGTTTGCTCCTTCACCGCGCCAAATGGACCGCTGACGGCGATGGCAGGCAGCTTGCCTTCCGCGTTCTTAGGCACGTAGACGTCGGCCGCCAGCGTGATGCCGTATCGGTTGTGGAAAGTCGCCTTGCTGTGCTCGACCTTGTCGCTTTTGGGGAACACCTTGTCCCATTCCTGCGTCAGATTCAACTGTTCCATGCTTAATCCTCCTTGTTAGTCGCTTTAAGGTATTCCTTGTCGTCCACAGGCTCCAACCACTCGTTGGAGGTCTCCTCGCCCGGAACCTCCAGCGCGAGATGGGAGAACCAGCTCTCGGGCGCGGCTCCATGCCAATGCTTTACGCCCGCGGGAATATTTACTACATCGCCAGGGCGCAGCTCCTGTGCCGGTTTACCCCATTCCTGGTAAAACCCTCGACCAGCCACACAGATGAGGATCTGTCCGCCGCCGCTTTTGGCGTGATGGGTGTGCCAGTTGTTGCGGCAGCCGGGCTCGAACGTCACGTTGTAGACGCCGACCTGATTGGTGGAAAGGGGCGCGAGGTAGCTTTGCCCGATAAAGTACTTCGCAAATGCGTCGTTGGGGGCGCCGATAGGAAAGGCCATCTCGTTTTGGTGCTCGGCTCTTGCATCAGCAGCATCGCTATCCGCCCAGACCTCCTTCGCCATGCGAAAGGCCGCCCACGCCTTGGGCCATCCTGCGTAAAACGCCGCATGCGTAAGGATTTCCGCTATCTCAGCCCTGGTCACCCCGTTGTTCTTTGCGGACATCAGATGATATTGGAACGAAGAGTCCGTCAGTCCCTGCGACATCAGGGCCACCACCGTCACCACGCTGCGGTCTCGAAGGGAAAGCCCGTCTTCTCGGCTCCACACCTCGCCGAACAGCACATCGTCGTTGAGCTGTGCGAACTTGGGGGCGAACTCCCCTAGGGCATCTCTGCCCGCCGTCTGCTTAATTGCCATGATCGATTTCCTCCTATCGATGGTTCTGGACACGAATCTGCCTCCACGCGGTTAAGTAGCCCGCCTAGATTTCCATGCCCATTCGTTGCGCCTGTTCCAGGGCGGGGTGCCCAGGCGATTCCGCCCACACCGTTCACGCCACCGGCGAAAACCGTTTTGCCCATTACGGACCACCCCTTGCGCTACCGATTTGTATTGACGAGAATGAAGGTAATACCTAAACCTGACTTTAGGTCAAGGAATGAATTCGAGATTTATTCGGAGGGGCCATGTACACAATCGGACAGGTGGCGGAGATGTTCGGTCTGCCCGCCTCAACGCTGCGGTATTACGACAAGCAGGGATTGTTCCCGGGGCTGGAGCGGATGTCCGGCATTCGCCGATTCGGCGATACGGAACTCGAGGCGCTTCGGGTCATCGAATGCCTGAAGAAGGCTGGGATGGAGATCAAGGACATCCGGCTGTTCATGGAATGGTGTGCGGAGGGCCCATCGACATATCCCAAGCGCAAGGCCATGTTCGAGGAGCGAAAGGCCCACATGGAGTCGGAAATCGCAAACATGAACCGTGCGCTGGATATGCTGAGGTTCAAATGCTGGTACTACGAGCAGGCGATCAAAGATGGCAGCGAGGATAGAGTGAAGGCGCTGATTCCCGACAATTTGCCGGAAGAGATCAAAGGCGCCTACAAAAACGCCCACGCTCAATAATGCCGCCCGACGCTCAAGGGGCTTTGGCAAGGAGTCCTATTCGGGTAGGAGTGCAAAAAGAAGGCCTCCGAACCATAAGGTTCGGAGGCTATTTGATTTTCCGCCAGGTGGGCTTCCAGGTGCCGGGACGTTTCCCTCGGCTTTTTCTTATCCGGCAGAATCCCGCGATATCCCCGTATGACGCTCAGAACTCCTGCTTGCCGAGCAGCCACCTCGCGAGGTCCAGCACGAGAACACCATCCCGGGTATAGGGTTCATGCCTCGTGTGGGCGATGAGAACCTTCGGGAACGCATCCCTGACGGACAGCAGCGGCGCGAGCTCCCTCTCGGTTTCGAAACTCGAGATGTTTTTAAGTTCCGAAACTGAGGGGCGATGCACGTAGGCATATTATCGAGAATTCGAAATTCCGACCCCAATCACAGCATGCCGGCAGCGATGCCGGGCGCATTCGCACGTGCTACAATCCAACCGCCAGAGATGAAAACACAGTCCCCGTCGGGTAGTCGTGGGCGTGCGCTAGTCCGCATCAGTAACCTGCCTCCTTGGTTGTCCCTTCTCTGCATGGTCATCTACATAAAGGAGGAACCAACCATGCAGATCAGCGTGTCGTCCACCCTGACCGTATATCACGACGGTCAATTCTGGGTCGGGCTGGCGGAGCACGTCGAGGGCGGAAGGTATGGCGTCGCCCGCATCGTCTTCGGCGCGGAGCCGTCCGATGAGGAGATTCTGCGATTTGTTACAAGCGAATGGGAGAAGCTCTCGTTCTTCGGCGACAAGGCCACTGAAACAAGCAAGCCCGCGAAGAACCCCAAGCGGCGCGCTCGCGAGGCAGCGAAAGCCCTTAAACGGCCCGCGGTGAGCACCAAGGCACAACAGGCGCTCGCGGCACAGCGGGAAGCGATGAAGCGGGAGTCGGCTCAAGCAAGAAGCCGACGCCGTGTGGAAAAGGCTGATGCGCGCTACGAACAGAGAAAACTGAAGCGCAAGCAGAAACATCGCGGGCATTGATCGCTATTTGCAGCAAGGCAAACCATATACAGCAGCGGCGCCAGTTCCACTTGAAGCCGACGCCGCGTAGACGCTGATGGTGACGGCTATGCACGGGCACGGGCGCGCCACCGCACTTCACAGCTTGTTTCTCAAGTATTTGGGACGCACACGCGGCGTTCAAAAATGCGGAGCGACTCCGCATGGCTCGAGACTGAGCCGAGATGCCCTACTTCTCGCCCTCCAGCAGTCCCACGATGCGGTCGATGTCGACGGCAAAGCGAGGCCTTCCCTCGCGCTCGTAGCGGTCGAGGTATGCCTGGCACTCGGAGACAATGCGCTTGGTGTTGCCATCGATGATGCGCTGGAGCGTCTCGTAGTAGGCCGAGCCCTCGGTCCTGAAGCGGCGCTGGTAGGCCTTGGTTATGGGGAACATCTTGATGTAGTGGATGCCGTGGCGGCAGCCGGGGCGCGTCGTGGGGCGGGGTGGCAACGCAAAGTACTGGTCTTTGGGCACGTTAGGGGCGATGTTGGAACGCAGCGGCACGGCGAAGTCCCTGCGCTTCCCGCGGAAACGCAGCCTCACCACCACGATGCAGGGGCGATTGTGCTTAAGCATGAGCTCGCGGTCGCCATCGACGAGGTCGAAGAAGTCCTGGGAGATGGATACGATCTTCATCGGTTACGCCCCCTTCATACGAAGCGGGGCCCGCATCGCTGCAGGCCCCTACAGGTGGGCGATATTCTACGCCTTGCGGCACCCCGTCGCCCACGGAGGTTAAACGTACACGTAAGCCGTACTCTGAAAGCCGCGGCTTCCGGCAAGTAGTTTATACCACGAAAGGTCGCTTTCGATGCGCCTAGCTCGCAAAATAACACTCGCCGGGCCGTCACCCCTGATCTTCTCGACCGTCTCCTCCGGGTACTTATTGCGTGCCACGGGCACCTCCGTCCTTGTTATCGCGATAAACATACCATGAGTGGCGTACGGGTCGAGAAGGGCTGGCGCCAAAAGAGCCCAACGGCCGTTACGGCTTCGTTAGAAACGCGCCCCACCATGGATGGTGAACCCGATAGGTAAGGCGCGCGGGCACGGCGACTCGGCCCGCGCACCCGGAAGAGAAAGGACGAACCCATGGGTTACATGCTCGAGACGCGCGGGCTCACCAAGCGCTTCGGCCGCGGCGACCAGGCGCAGGATGCCGTGGCCGACGTGAGCCTTCATATCCGCGAGGGCGAGGTGTACGGGCTGCTCGGCCCCAACGGCGCCGGCAAGTCGACAACGCTCAAGATGATCTGCGGGATGCTGCGGCCGACGGCCGGGGAGATCCTCTTTGCCGGGCACGCCTGGCGCCGCGAGGACCTCTACGCAATCGGTAGCCTCATCGAGGAGGCGCCGCTCTACCCCAACCTCACCGCGCGCGAGAACCTGCGCGTGCGCACCACGCTGCTGGGCCTTCCCGAGAGCCGCGTAGATGAGGTGCTCGCCGCCGTGGACCTCGCGGACACCGGGAAGAAGCGCGCCGGGCGCTTCTCGATGGGCATGCGGCAGCGCCTGGGGCTCGCGCTGGCGCTGATCGCCCGGCCACGCCTGCTCGTGCTCGACGAGCCCACCAACGGCCTCGACCCCATCGGCATCGAGGAGCTGCGCGACCAGATCCGCGGCTTCGCGGCGGCGGGCACGACGGTGATCGTCTCGAGCCACATCCTCTCCGAGGTGCAGCAGATGGCGGACACCATCGGCATCATCTACGGGGGGCACCTCGCCCACGAGGATGCGCTTCGACCCGGGCAGGACCTCGAGGAACTCTTCATGAGCGTCTGCCGGGAGGGGCGACGAGCGCGCGGGGAGGTGGCGGCATGACGGGCGAGAAAGGCGGCCTGCTCGCGGGCCTGCGCGCTGAGGCCCTGAAGTCGCGCCACGCGGCACCGGTTCGCCTGGCCGTGCTCATGGCGCTGCCGATGCCGCTGCTCGGCGCGATGCCCTACCGGGGCGTGCAGATCTTCAGCGCGTGGAACTACTGGTACGCGCTCTTCCTGCCCGTGGCTCTCTCGCTCGTGGTGGCTTGCGTCGCGCGGGCGGACGCGCGCACGCGGATGCGGGGGCTTCTAGGCCTGGGCTTTCCGCTCGGGCGCGCCTGGTGGGCCAAGGCGCTCTGGTGCCTCGCGCTCTGCACGCTCTCGAACCTCGTGGTCTTCGGCATCTACCTCGCGGGCTCGGCGTTCTCCTCGCAGGGCCTCACGGCCGCGGGCACGCTCACGATGTTCCTCTGCGCGCTCGCCAACACGGTGACCGCGGCGTGGATGATCCCCGCAGGGCTCTTTCTCACGGCGCGGCTCGGCATGCTCGCGGGCATCTTCTGCCCGCTCGCCGTGCAGCTCATGGGTGGTTTCGCCTGGTCGCTGATGCCGCTGCCGCAGCTCTTTCCGCCGTCGGCGAGCATGGTCATCCCCACGAGCTTCATCCCCGTGCTGCCGAGCGGCGAGCCACTCGCGGCGGACATGGCGCTCGGCGGGGCGCTCACGGCGGACGGCATGCTCACACTGGCGGGCCTTGCGGTCTGCGCGCTCGCGTTCGTCGCGCTCACGGCGGCGGGCGCGGCCTGGTTCGCGCGCTCCGAGGAGAGGTGATGGCCATGACACGACTCTCCGACCCGACGCCGCGCATGACTCTCCCGCGGGCCCTGCTCTCCGAGGCCCTGCGCCTGGCGCGCTCTCCGCTCACGGCGGTGCACCTCGTCTGCGGCCTGGCAGCCGGTCTTGCCTGCGGCGAGTACTTCTCCATAGCCCGATGGGACCCGGCGCTGGGCGCGGACGCCTACGCCCAGTTCCTCGGCGCCCTCATGCCGCTCATGTCCGCCATCGTCTGCGGGCTCGCCGTGGACGAGGAGCGCTCTGCCGGGCGCCTCGCCAACCTCACGGCGGTCCCCTCGCGCGGGCGCGCCGTCGCGGCGAAGCTGCTCGCCCTTACGGCGCTCGGCGCAGGCGCGCTGGCCGTGGCGCTCGGCGTGTTCGGGGCCGTGCTCGCCGTCGCCGGGCGCCTGCCGCTCGGGCCCGCGCCGCTTGCGGCCGCCTGGGCGGGCATCGTGCTGGGCAGCCTGCCCCTCTACGCGCTGGAGCTCGGCGTGGCCCTGCGCCTCGGCCGCAACGCCGCCATCGGCGCCGGCGCGGCGGGGATGCTCCTCGCGTTCTTCTCGGTGGGCGGACTTGCGCACGGCCTCATGACCGGCGAGCTCACCGGTGCCCTGGCGACGCCCCTGAGCTGGGTGCCGCTCGCCTGGCCCGTGCGCCTGGGGTCGCTCGGGGTGGAGGTCTTCATCGACGCCGCACGCGCGGCGGCCCCTCTCCTCACGACTGCGATCGCTGGCCTCGTGCTCACCCTGGCAACCGCCGCCGTCCTTATCGCCTGGTTCTGCCGCTTCGAGGACGGGAGGGCAGATGCGTAGGAAGCCGCTCGCCGCCGTGCTCGCCCTCCTCTTCGCAGCGCTCGTCCTGGGCGGGAATGCCCTGCTCGACGCCGGCTGGGGGTCGGCGCTGCACTCGATTGCTGACCGCGTGCTGCCCAACCCTGAGATCACCATGTGGGCGCCCGCGCCCGCGGCTGCGCGCGGGGCTCTGGACCGCTGAGCGCGGCGCAAGTACAATGCCGACGGGAGTTTCAGGAGGTCGAACATGGCGAGAATACTGGCAGTGGATGATGAACGGGCGATCCTCGACGCGCTCGCGCGCGTCCTCGGCCGCGACGGCCATGAGGTCGTCAAGGCAGCGGACCCGACGGCGGTCCCGGGGATGGACCTCTCGCGCTTCGACCTCGTGCTCTGCGACGTCATGATGCCGGGGCTCGACGGCTTCGAGCTCGTGCGGCAGATCCGCCCGGACTTCGACGGGCCCATCATCTTCCTGACCGCGCGCGTGGCCGAGGAGGACGCCGTGGCCGGCTACGGCCTGGGCGCCGACGACTACGTCCGCAAGCCCTTCGGGGCCGCGGAGCTGCGCGCCAAGGTCGCGGCCCATCTACGCCGTGAGCGCCGGCCGCGCTCACACGCCCTCTCCTTCGGGGAGGTGCGGATCGACCTCGGGGCGCGCGGCCTCGCCGTGGGCGGAGAGGCCGTGCCGCTCACGCCCACCGAATACGCCATCTGCGAGTACCTCGCCCGCCACCCCGGGCAGGTCATGAGCCGCGCGCAGATCCGCGAGGCAGTGCTCGGCTGGGAGAGCGACGCCGACGACGCGGCCATATCCATGCAGGTCAGCCGCGCCCGGAGAAAACTCTCCGAGGCCGGCGCCGATCCGATCGCGACCGTCTGGGGGATGGGGTATAAGTGGCAGCTCTGAGGACCGGGGCGCGAGGTCGCGGGGGCATGCCGCTCTCCTACGTCATCGCGCGCTACTTCGCCTACGCGTTCGCGGCGGTCGCCACGGCGTGGCTCGCCTCGTTCATGGCGCTCTCCGCGGCGATCAACGCGGGCTTCGTCTACGAGGCAAGCTGGGGGCCGGCCAATGCGCGCGAGGTCGCGGAGGGCCTGGCACGCGACGGCGTCTGCGGGCAGCAGGACGTGCCGACGGCGTACCGCTACCTCATCCTGAACAAGGACGGATACGCGCTGATGACAGACCTCGAGGGCACGCGGCTCGAGGACGCGACGGAAATGGCCCGTGCGGCACTCGCCGCGGATCCGGGCACAGTGGAGATCGAGGGCGGGGGTTCGGGCCTCACCTACGCCGCGTTCCCGCTCAAGGGCGGCGGGGCCTGCGCACTCGCCAGCGAGTACCTGCCGCAGTGGGTCTCGCGCGACCTCGCCGGCCTGCTTCCCAACCCGCAGAACCTCATGCTCGTCGGCGCCGCGGCGGGAAGCGCGCTCGCGCTCGCGCTCGTGGCACGCCGCGCGAGCCGCGTGATCTCGCGCAAGATGGCGCCGCTCGCGGAGGCGGCGGGGCGCGTCGGCGCGGGGGAGCTCGACTTCGCGGTCGGCAGCACCAACGTGCGCGAGGTGAACGACGTCCTCGCCGCGATGGACGCCATGCGGGCCTCCCTCGCCGAGTCGCTCGAGGCCCGCTGGGCCGCGGAGCGGGGGCAGCGCGAGCAGGTGGCGTCGCTCGCCCACGACCTCAAGACGCCGCTCACCGTGCTGCGCGCCAACGCCGACTTCGTGGCGGAGGAGCTGGAAGACGAGAAAGACGCCGACCTCGCGGCCGCCGCGCGCGACATAGCCGGCAGTGTCGAAAGGCTCGACGGCTACGTGCGCCTGCTCATCGAGGCCTCGCGCGGGTCCGGCGGGGCGGAGAGGGTCCCCATGCGGCCGGCCGAGCTCTGCGAACAGGTCCTCGCCGAGGCCGCCCAGATCGCCCGGGCGCGAGGCGTGACGCTCGACGCGGCCACGGGCCCCGCTGTCGCGGGCGCGCCCGAGGCCCCGCTCGACCGAACCACCCTGGCGCGAGCCGCCGCGAACCTCGTGGTCAACGCCGCCGAGCACGCGCGCTCGCGCGTGGCGGTCTCCTGCGACGTCGCGGGCGGACACCTCGTCATCGAGGTGGCCGACGACGGACCGGGCTTCTCTCCCGCCGCCCTCGAACGCGGCTGTGAGCGCCTCTTCACAGACGACTCCTCCCGCTCCTCGCGCGACGGAGGCCGCCACTACGGGCTCGGCCTCCACGCCGCCGCCGAGGCCGCGAGCGCCCACGGGGGCTCCGTCTCGCTCGCCAACAGCCCCTCGGGCGGCGCGGTGGCCACCATCGCGGTCCCCCTGTGAGGGCCTGACGACTCAGGCCCTCACACCGGCGTGCCTCGCAATCAAACGCTTCCCGGATAATAATGCCCGTTGCAGGGATCGCCCTGGCTAGTCGCCGCCCATGTGCATGAGTATGTCGGCGATGCGAGTCACCATCTCGTCCGCCGCTGCGCGGATGTTGTCGACCCAGGACGCAAGGCCGGCCTGATCGGGTGCCTCCGCTTCAAGCACGTCGCAGTTCGCGGTCACCGCCATGAGCGGGGTGACGAGGTCGTGCGAGGCGGTGCAAACGAACGCGTGCTCCCGCGCCTCGGCCTCCGCCACCGGTCGCAGGGCGCGTTCCGTTGCCGACCACGCCACGGTGAGCCCCCCCCCAAAAAAAAGCCGAAGCGATCGGCGTCACTCGCTTCGCTAAATCAACTTTATGGGATGACGGATCACGGTCTTGAGCTTCTCCGGCGCGCACTTGCGCGGGTCGGAGAGGTAAATCTCGTGATGCAGACGGGCTTCGGAGAAGTCGGGGGCGTAGCCCCGTTCCGCCGCGAATGTGCGCATGGCGTCTATGGTCGCCGGCTCGTCGTCGTAAGGCCCGGTATGCATGCACTGAACGCAAAGGCCCTCGTCGACCCTCAGCAGCTCGACCGCCGAGAAGTCCAGCTTCTTCTTGGCGGCAGCTTCCGAAACTGCCCAGTCGAAGTCCTCGCGAGTGACGAAATCGGGCAGACGGATGCACGAGATGAAGTTGAAGTCATCCTTCCGCGCATAATCAATCTCGCCATCGGCGCGGTCTTGCCACCAGAAGCCCTCGAGAGGCGGCACGACGAAGTCGAAATAGCCCTCGATTTCCCGCGGGCCCTTCTTCGACATCTTGATGGTATATGCGACGCCGTAGAGCAGCGGCAACGCGTTCTGGTACTCGCCGCCTTCGGCATTGGGATCGCCCTTGCCCCGCACGGCAACGTAGCTCATAGGCGGAACGGTTACGACGCCCGGCTTGCCCGACGGACTGTAGAGCTCCCTGAACTCCTTCTTGAAATCGTACGCCATCGCAACAAACCTCCCTGAGCTTGAGTTTCCGTCGATATCCGACCAAATATAGCAATGGGCGCGGCTTCGGAAGAGGCCGCGCCCATTGCAGGATATTATAACACAGAATCGAACGTTTGTTCTATTCCCACTCAATGAGGAGAAGCGTCCATAAGGTTTATGGTGTTGCTCTGATTCCATCACGTTGCATGCAGTGCGTGAGGATGTTCCGCAAAGTGGTACCCATTTGATACTCACTGGATAGCGTCATTCACTCTTGTCCTTGTGGCATGCGGGTGAGGATATCATTAAGCATCTTCTCGTCGATCCAAGGCCAATCGACGAAATCCTCAACTCCACCTTTTCCGGTGAACACAGAGAGTTCCTCATTGATTTTAAGAACAAGGCAAATGAGCAAAGTGAGCAAATAGCAGTAATCATGCTCAATCCCCTGCGAATTAGGATCACTGACGGCTCCGTCGGCGTGATCATATCTGTTGCGAAGAGCCATTGAGTTGCTGAACTTGGCATCGTTAAACATGAAATTCATGTAGTCTGCCTCATTTGGAGTCAACAGGTGTTCTGAGTATTCCAGCATCCTCTCCGAAATTAATCCATCGACAGTTGCCTTGAGTTCTTCAGGCAGAAGACACATCGGGAAAGCGCCACGTTGCCAAACCCGGTAAAGCAGTTTCGTCTTGGGGGTTGCTTCGATGAAGCCATCAACGGAGATGCAGATAAACCCTTCGTTGACCAATTCTTCAAGTGAGGCTGAGCACCCTTCGTAAAAGTCGGCAATCGTCAAATCGTTTGTAGTGATTGCATCTATAAATGATCGAAAGCTACGATGGTCGGGGCAATGCGCAAGCATAGACTGGTCCGAGAACAACGCATTCCCGTATCGGAACAAGCTCTTCCCTTCTACGAGGTATTTCTTCCCAAGAAGAGACGGCAGAGATTCAAAGTGCTTTATTTGCATGTGACGAAAATAGTCGCTGTCAATTTCACCGCGATCGACGAACAGCTGAAACGCTTTAACGACTCTCTCAATTTCGGGTCCGATTGATTTGCACTTATCAAACATGCTAGTTTCTTCGGTCGGCAAGCTAATCGAGAAGCCTGAAATGCCAAACTCATCTTCAATGTAGTCATTGAAAAACCACTCCACTGCTTCTTCTAATCTAGTTCCAGCTTCCAGAAGAAACCTTCTGTATGCTAGGACGATTGACAAGGCTTGAGTGTTGCGCATATTGAAGCTCATACTCTTTGGATACTCTTCGCGAACATGTACGCCAAGAGTTTCTACGAGGGCATTGCGTTCGTGCTTGTTAGAAGGCGCCATCAGCAAGCCGTGTGAATCTACGAAATCAAACACATAGATGAAGTTGTTCAAAATAGTTCCAGGATCTGTATATGCAGAAAGCCATTCAGCGCTGAATGAGAGGGTATAAGTGCTGCCTTTTACAGCGATTCCCTTGCATGGCTTCTGATCCGGCGAAATAAGAACGCCGACGCCGTATCTCATTGATGTGATTGCGTCACTTTGGAATAACTCGGCAGTCAATCTCGATGCGGACTTCTTTGCGCTAACCAAAACATCGGCAGAAGGCTTGTATGCATTGAGAGCTTCACGCGGCCAGGTCTCTAGGACGCGTACATAGTTAAGGTTTGCGTTGGGGCTCTCCAAATAAGAGAGCATCATTTCATCTATTGCAGGGTTCTTCAGCGATTTTGGAAGCACGATATACCCGTCAAAATGGTTATCCGAACCAAGCAACCTGATTATTAGTTCAGCGGCAATATTGGCGTTGTCGATAAACGCACTAGTGATTTCGGAATCAAACGCATCTACCAAGGGCTTGTGCTTAACGATATCTCCAAATGTATGGGGATTGCCGAGCAATAGCCTCAAGAAGTCATCGCAATCGATCTGCTTATAAAGATCAGAAGCGACCAAGAAATCCCAGATTTGTTCGCAGTACTGAATCTCAAGCATGCCATACAAGTCCGTTATTGAAGCAGTTTTTAAGAGAAGCGATGCATGCTTGCAGGCAAGTCCAAAAAGAGTACGTGCCCTACTATGTAAAACGTCAATCTGGCTCTCGGAGAAGATATGTTCGTGAACCTCGATGGTTCGTTTGCATTCGTGAACTTCTATGCAATCGTTTATATCTTTGATGTCCGCATCTTGCCAAGTTGTTAGGACCTCAATGACTCGATCTTTAAACCAAGCATATGCAAGGTCGTTTGACGGGTAGAACTGAGCCCTTTCCGCATTGAATTCAGCAGGCATTCAATCGTCCAATCTACAGAACCTTCTTCCCCGGCGAGTACGAGTCCTTCCAGTCCTCGTACTCCTCCTGGGTGATCTTCCCGGCTTCGAGTTCGGCGCGCTTCTCGCCCCAGTCGATGAGGGCGAGCTCGATGGCCGACCCCGGCCTTGTCGCGCGAATCGCGGCCTCGCCCTTTACGGGCTCTAGCCCATGCGCGTCCTCCAGCTGGAACAGCAGGTGGATCACCTCGGGGTGCGTCCTCGTCTTGCAGTCCGCAAACGCCTCGGGCTTCACGCCCAGCGCTTTGGCCATGAGCTTCACCTGCGTCTCGCTGGGCATGCGGTAGCCCAGCTCATAGCTGCGCATGGCGGACTCAGTGAGCCCCGCCTTCTCGGCCAGCTCGCGCTGGGTCATGCCCCTGCGCTCCCTGACCTCCCGGATCTTCGCGCCGACCTCTTTGCGGTCCTTCTCGCTCGGCCTCATGCAAGCCCCTTCTCGCTACTTAAGTCCCTGTAAGCCCTCTGGAGCCATGATACATCACATTTTCGTAAGGACATAGTGGATTTACGTTGATCTTACGTAATCGTGATGCTACAGTGCGCAGCAGATGATTATGGATACGTAAGGTTGCGCAAGCGACGGAAGGAGGACACATGGAAGAGAGGATGCTGGGCGCCACGGACTCATGCGAAGGCTGAAAGTGTCGAGGTCCTACGCCTACAAGCTCATCAGCCGGCTCAACGAGGAGATGGCCGCTGCCGGCAACATCACCATCCCGGGCAAGGTAAGCGAATCGTACCTAGAGCAGCGCCTGTTCACGCTGCCGAACACCGAGGGGGCGGAGCGCAATGGCCGTGACTAAGGACCCCGAGCGCGGCACGTGGACTGTGCAGTGCTGGCACCGCGACTGGCAGGGCGCGCGCCGCAAGAAGACCAAGCGCAGCTTCAAGTCGCGCGCCTCGACGCTCGCGTGGGAGCGCGACTTCGCCGCCCGCAGCGCCGGCGCCATCGACATGCGCTTCGGCGACTTCTTCGACGTCTACACCGAGGACGTGAAGCCACGCCTGAAGCTCAACACGTGGCTTAGCAAGGAACACATGGTGCGTACCAAGACCATGCCGTACTTCGAGGACAAGGCCGTCAACGCCATCACGCCCGCTGACATCGTGAAGTGCCAGAACGAGCTGCTGGCCATGACCGACGGGGAGGGCAGGCCCTATTCCCCCACCTACCTGCACTCCATCACCAACCAGATGAGCGCCATCATGAACCACGCAGTCAGGCTCTACGGTCTGCGCTCCAACCCCATGCACAAGGTCGAGCGCATCGGCTCCAAGCGCGCCGGCGAGATGCTCTACTGGACCAAGGACGAGTACCTGGAGTTCTCGCGCGAGGTTATGGACAAGCCCGACTCGTTCCTGGCGTTCGAGGTCCTGTACTGGACCGGCGTGCGTGTGGGCGAGCTGCTGGCGCTCACGCCCGCGAATTTCGACCTCGACCCCGCGCGCCCCATGGTGAGCATCACCAAGAGCTACCAGCGCCTGCAGTGCAGAGACGTTGTCACATCGCCTAAGACGAAGAAGTCCGAGCGCAGGATCCTGATGCCCAGGTTTCTGGCAGACGAGGTGCGCGACCACCTGCAGCTCTTCCCGAAGGGCGCAAGTGAGCGCGTCTTCGCGTTCACGAAGGGCTACCTGCACCACAAGATGGACCGTGGCTCGCGCGCCGCCGGCGTGAAGCGCATCCGCATCCACGACCTGCGGCATTCCCACGTGTCGCTGCTCATCGACATGGGCTACTCTGCCGTGGCGATCGCCGACAGGCTGGGGCATGAGAGCAGCGAGGTGACGCTGACGTACGCGCACATGTTCCCGAGCGTGCAGACCAGCATGGCGGCGGACCTCGAGAAGGCGGAAGGAAAGAGATGAGCATGAGGAGCAACGACAGGTGCGGGCGCTGACGCAGCCGCACGGTGGCGTTCCGCGCGTCGGACGAGGAGGCGCGCGAGCTCGACGCGCTGGTGGCGCTGGGCGGGCTTTCCAAGCAGGACTACATCATGCGGCGGCTCCTCTGCCGCGACGTCGTGGTGGTGCCCTCCTCGCGGGTGCTGAGGCCCTGGAGGATACATCGCGCGAGGTCCTGGGAGAGCTCAGGCGGCTCGACGACGCCCGCGAGGTGCCGCTCGAGCTGCGGGAGGCCATGGGCGTGCTGGCGCGCACGCTGGAGGGGCTGGGAAGCCCGGAGGCGATCCCCGAGGCTACGATGGCCGACGACGCCATGGCGAGCATGGAGCGGGGCGACTGACGTGGTCGAGCCGCTTCAGACCGTCGATGCCAACTGGCTCATCCAGCAGCCCCGCCGCGAGCCCGTGTGGGTGGTGGAGGACCTGATGCCGGCGGGCCTGCACCTGCTCACCGGAGCCCCGAAGATCGGTAAGAGCTGGCTCGTGCTCGACCTAGCGCTCGCCGTGAGCGCTGGCAGGCCCTTCTGGGGCTATGCCACGCGCCGGTGCGGCGTGCTCTATCTGGCGCTCGAGGACACGCTCGCGCGCATCCAGGGCCGCATGTGGGGCCTCTCCGACACGGCGAGCGAGCGCCTCTGCTTCGCGCTCAACTCGCGAAGCATCGCCGACGGGCTCGTGGATCAGCTGGACGATTTCGCGGAGGGGCACGAGGACACCGGTCTCGTGATCGTCGACACCCTGCAGAAGGTGCGCGCGCTCAAGGGCTTCGCAGACGAGTATGGGCTGGCGATCCTCGCGGTGCACCACACGCGCAAGACGGGCGACGACGACGTTTTCAACACCGTGTCGGGCACCACGTGCACCACCGGCAGCGCGGACTCGACCTTCGTGCTCGCCAAGCAGGGCAGGGCAAGCGAGTACGCGACGCTCTCCCTCACCGGTCGTGACGTCGAGTTCCAGGAGCTGAAGCTGCGGTTTAACGACTCGCCTATAAAGAATGGCTCCCGCAGTCGCAGGAGCCATCCGAATCTCGCATACAAGTCACAAAAGGCTTGCGTGTAAACCATCATAATCGGACGTAAGAAATGCTAAGAGAATCAATCCAAAAACAACCAAAAGACGGCTGGGGAAATGCACCCCTTCGTCATTCCCACTCGATGGTCGCGGGCGGCTTGGACGTGATGTCGTAGCACACGCGGTTGGCGCCGGGAACCTCGGCCACGATACGGCCGGAGATGCGGGCAAGCACGTCATAGGGCAGCTTGGCCCAGTCGGCAGTCATAGCGTCGCTGGACTCGACGGCACGCAGGATGATCGGGCGCTGGTAGGTGCGCTCGTCGCCCATGACGCCGACGGACTTGATGTCGGGCAGGACCGCGAAATACTGCCAGCAGCTGTGCTCGGAGTTGCGCTCGCCGGTCTGCTCAAACAGACGCTGATTGTAGGCATCCAGCTCCTCGCGCACGATGGCGTCGGCGTTCTTGAGAATCTCGAGCTTCTCCTTGTCGACCGCACCGATGATGCGGATGGCAAGACCCGGGCCCGGGAAAGGCTGGCGGAACACGATGTGACCCGGCAGGCCCAGCGCCAGACCAAGTGCACGGACCTCGTCCTTAAAGAAGTGGTCGAGCGGCTCGATGAGGTCGAAGTGCACGCCCTCGGGGAACGGGATCAGGTTGTGATGGCTCTTGATGGTGGCCGTCTTGCCGCCCGTCTTGCGAGCGCCGGACTCGATGATGTCGGGGTAGATGGTGCCCTGAGCCAGGTACTTGACCGGCTTGCCATCGGTCTCGAGCTGCTGAGCAACCGCGAAGAACTCTTTCCAGAACTGCGTACCGATGATGCGGCGCTTCTCCTCGGGCTCGGTCACGCCGGCCAGAAGCTCGGCATAACGGTCCTCGGCGTGAACGTGGATAAAGTCGACGTCAAACTGCTTGGTGAAGACCTCCTCCACCTGCTCGGGCTCACCCTTGCGCAGCAGACCGTGGTTGATGAACACGCAGGTCATCTGCTTGCCCACGGCACGGGCGCCCAGGGCGGCCACGACGGAGGAGTCGACGCCGCCGGACAGGGCCAGAATCACGCGGTCGTCGCCGACCTTCTCGCGAAACTCGGCCGTCATGGTCTCGACCAGGTTGTCCATGCTCCAGTTGGGCTCCAGGCCGCAGATCTCAAACAGGAAATTGCTCAGCAGCTGCTGACCGTACTCGGAGTGCTTGACCTCGGGGTGGAACTGCGTGGTGAAAATCTTGCGCTCGACGCACTCCATGGCGGCAACCGGGCACACGTCGGTGCTGGCGGTAACGGTAAAGCCCTCGGGCACCTCGGAAACGGCGTCGCGATGGCTCATCCACACGGTCTGCTCCATGGGCGTGGAGTTAAAGAGCTTGGCGCCGGCCGTGCGCGTGATGGTGGCGCGGCCGTACTCGCCCACCTCGGAGTGACCGACCTTGCCTCCGAGCGTCACGGCCGTGATCTGATGGCCGTAGCAGAAGCCCAGGACGGGAAGGCCCAGGTCAAAGATGGCAGGATCGATGGACGGAGCGTCCTCGGCGTACACGGAAGCCGGACCGCCGGAAAGGATGAGCGCAGAGGCGTTCATCTCGCGAATCTCGTCGGCCGAGATGTCGCAGGGGACGATCTCGGAATACACGTTGAGGTCGCGGACGCGACGGGCAATGAGCTGACCGTACTGCGCACCAAAGTCGAGTACGAGGACCTTTGCGGAAGCCTTTTGATCCATGGTTCCCCCTCTTGTTGGCGGGGAGCCGGTGCCCACCCGCGTGAATGAACGAAAATAACCTCCATAGTGTACACGTTATATGGGGTTTCTCGCCCCTCGCAGCCATCAGCGCACGGCAAACGCACGACCTGGGCCCCTATTTGACGGCAATTGAAGTGTTACCAAACGTTACAGATGATGTAATACGTTTGAACATTGGACGCCCTGTGCCACAATACTGCCGAACGACTCCGCCTCTGCGGCGGCAAATACGATAGGAATACCAGCATGAAGCGCATCCTTCTCATCGCCACGGGCGGCACCATCGCATCGACCGAGGACGGCAACGGCCTCTCCCCCGCCCTGACCGGTGAGGAGCTCGCCCAGAGCGTCCCCGAGATCTCGGGGCTCTGCGAGCTCGACGTCGTGCAGCCCATGAACATCGACAGCACCAACATGCGTCCCGGCGACTGGATGCGCATCCGCGATGTCATCGTCGAGGGTTATGCCGACCACGACGGCTTCGTGATTCTGCACGGCACCGACACCATGAGCTACACCGCAGCAGCGCTTTCCTACCTGATTCAAGACAGCCTCAAGCCCATCGTGCTCACCGGCTCGCAAAAGCCCATGGGCAACCCCTTTACCGATGCCAAGCTCAATCTGTACCAGAGCCTGCTCTATGCGCTCGACGAGCACTCGCACGACGTTTCGATCGTGTTTGGCGGCGTTGCCATTGCCGGCACGCGCGCCCGCAAGCAGCGCACCATGAGCTTTAACGCGTTCATTAGCGTCAACTATCCGCCCATCGCCTATATCCGCAACGACCGCATTGTGCGCAACGGGCTTCACGGCACGCATCAGGGCGAAAACCCGGTGCGTTTCTACGACAGCATCGACCCGCGCGTATTTGTACTCAAGCTTACGCCCGGCGTAAACCCGGGCATCCTCGACGCCCTTGCCGATAGCTACGACGCCGTGATTCTGGAGACCTTTGGCATTGGCGGTATCCCCGAGTTTGGTGAGTCGGGCGAGTCGTTCCAAGAGGCAATTTTTCGCTGGGTCGATTCGGGCCGCACCGTCGTTATGACCACGCAGGTCCCCGAAGAGGGCCTCGATCTGGGCGTTTATGAGGTCGGCCGCGCTTACGCCGATCATCCGGGCATTCTGCGCGGCGACGACATGACCACCGAGACGCTCGTGGCCAAGACCATGTGGGCACTCGGCCAGTCACGTGATGCCACCGAAATCCAGCGCCTGTTCTACAGCCAAGTCAACCACGACCGCATCCCGATGGCGTAATCCCTAAGGCAGCTCCACTTATCGCAGCCCCAAACGGCAGGTGGTCCCCCTCGGGCCGTGCAAAAATCGGAGTATTCTGCAATTTCTCCGCCGGAGGCATAGAATCGGCCGATTGCTAGACGAACTTTTAGTACGAGGGGACCGTCTAGTAAATATTTATTCCACATTTTTATTTAGCGTGTGGATTAACTACTGCCAAAAAGGCAAAGCCAGCCGCCCGAGCTACCATCTACGGCTGAACAGGTGCTGAATACTCGCGATTTTGCACATCGCAACCAGGGGGACCCGCCCAAAGAGCGTCAAATTCAGCGGGGGAACGCCCTATTCGATACCCTCGAGAAGTTCTGACACCGTCATTCCGAGTGCGGGCGCGATCTTAAATAGAACCTTGAGCGTGAAATTTGCCGTCCCATCTTCGATTCGGTCGAGGTAGGGTCGGCTGATTCCTGTCGCCACACAAAAATCAACCTTGGAGATACCAAGGTCCCTGCGTGTCTCTTCGACCCGCCTGCCAAGAATCTGTTTCGCACGTTCGTCCATGCAGCCGAGTTTGAAATGGAGCCGAACATAAACGTAAACTATAGTTTACGTTTTGCCGAATACACAGGAGTTTTCTATGTCGGGTTCTTCGGTCCGCATGTACCGAGCCACGCTTCGCACAAACAGCGCACCGCCCAAGCTCGTCGTCGTTGAAGCAGAATGCCTTTCGCCCGATGAGCGCACAGCATTTGCATTGCTATCAAGTCGCGTCGCCGCCGTTCTGATCCCTTGCCCGGCGCAAGGTGAACTTGCCATCCAATGCCAAACGCACAGCTGCCCGCTCAATCAGGCTGCCGTAATCGCAACCAGCCAACGCGGCCTGCCGCTCCTTCTAGAAGCCGGCATCGCACTCGCCCTTCGTGGCGCCGGATACGAAAACGAGACCGCCGCCGACATAGTCTTTAAACCACGATCGAGCGGCGGCCTCGCAGCAGCCATTGAATATATGTGCAGGCTCGTTGCCTAAAAGGACAAGCTAGAAACCAAGGCCAAAGCCCGTTCCGGTAATCGCCGAGTACATAAAGTAAACGTTGACCACGTTGAGGAACACGCCCGTGATGCAACCGTTGCGCAGGTAGCGCTCGCATACGATGCGCGCCATGGCGGCGGAATCATCATTGTTTTTAGCCTGGCGTCCTGCCGTAAAGTACGTCGCCACGCTCAGCAGCAGGTTGAGCACCGGCAGTGCCAGCAACTCGTAGCTCTTGCCCCAGCGCGTCGCCTCGCCGGCGGCATTAAACTTTGTTGCCACCTCGGGACCAATGTTGGGGATAACACACGCTGCGACCACCAGCGGAATCACCGCAAGTACGAGCAGCGCAATACCCATGTAGCCAGCTTTTTTGCCATATTTAAACATATGCGTCGTCCTTACACGTTAAAGCGGAAGTGCACGACGTCGCCATCGGCCATGACATAGTCCTTGCCCTCGATGCGCAGCTTGCCGGCAGCCTTGGCGCCCTGCTCGCCACCGAGCTCGATGTAGTCGTCGTAACCAATGACCTCGGCCTTAATAAAGCCGCGCTCAAAGTCGGTGTGGATGACACCGGCGGCCTGCGGGGCGGTCGCGCCCTGACGCACCGTCCAGGCCTTGACCTCCATCTCGCCAGCCGTAAAGAACGACTGCAGGCCGAGCAGCTTGTAGGCGGCCTGCGCGAGCACGTCCAGGCCGGGCTGCTCCAGGCCCAGGCTCTCCAGGTAGTCGACAGCGTCCTCGGGATCGAGCTCGGAGAGCTCGGCCTCGATCTTGGCGCAGATCGGCAGCGGCTTGACGCCATCAATGGGCGCCAGGTCCTCGTTGAGCATATCCTCGTCCACGTTGGCCACATACAGGATGGGCTTCATGGTGAGCAGGAACAGACCCTTGGCGGCGGCACGCTCCTCGTCGGTCATCTCCATGGACGCGGCGCGCTTGCCTTCGTTGAGCCAGGCAAGCAGGCGCTTGGCGACCTCAAACTTGGGCATGAGCTCCTTGTCGCGCTTGGCCTCCTTCTCGAGCTTGGGCAGCTGCTTCTCGAGCGTGCCCATATCGGCCAGAATGAGCTCGGTCATGATGGTGTCGGCGTCACCGGCAGGGTCGACGAACTCGCCCGTGCGACCCACCTCACGCATGACGTTGGGGTCCTTAAAGTAGCGCACGACCTCGCAGATAGCGTCGGTCTCGCGAATGTTTGCCAAGAACTGGTTGCCCAGGCCCTCGCCCTCGTTGGCGCCCTTCACCAGACCTGCGATGTCGACAAACTCGACCGTCGCCGGCACAATGCGACCGGGGTTGACGATGTCGGCGAGCTTTTGCAGGCGGCTATCGGGCACATCGACGATACCCACGTTGGGGTCGATTGTGGCAAACGGATAGTTGGCGGCAAGGCCGGTCTTTTTGGTAAGCGCGGTGAACAGCGTCGACTTGCCCACGTTGGGCAGGCCCACGATACCGATGGAAAGGGACACGACAGCTCCTTTTGGTACAAGTACTTCAAACCCCATAAGTATAGCGCCGCCGCAGCATCCGGGCGAATCCGGACACCGCGGCGGCGCAAATGAAGCAGAGATGCGTGAGGTTCGAGACAGTAGTCCTTACTTAAGCTCGGGCCAGAAATCCTTGTTGGCCTCGATGAGCTCGTCCAGGATCTGCTTAGCAACACTCGCCGAAGGAATGGTCTTGGAGAGCGTGAGTGCCTGCCAGAGCTTCTGGTAGCTGCCCTCGACCCAAGCCTGGACAACGAGCTTCTCGACGGAAACCTGCTGCTCCATCAGGCCCTTCTGGAACTGCGGAATCGGGCCCTGGCAGATCTTCTCAAAGCCGTTGGAACCGACGATACAAGGCACCTCGACCATGGCCGTCGGGTCGAAGTTGGGCACAGCGCCATCGTTGGGGACGATCAGCAGGAAGCGCTCGAGCGTGTTCTCGGCCAGCGCGCAGGCAAGGTCGACGATGTAGTTGGCGTGTACGTCGGGCTCAAAGCCGCCGTCCTTGGCAGTACCCTTGGCGATGATGTCGCGGCAAGCGCCAAAGACCTTCTTCTCGCGGCCGTCCATAACCTCATTGGCGCGAGTGTAGTTGGGGTCAGACGTCTCGACGACATAGTCCGGGTACAGGTAGTACTTGAGGTAGGTATTGGGAATCGTCTCGGGATCGACAGCATAGACATCTTTGGCCTTGCCGAAGGTGTGAATCCAGCTCTCCTCGACATGCTGCTCCTTACCGGCCTCGTGCTCGATGCCGTCCAGGTAGCCGTTCTTAGCCATGTGCTCCTTAATCTGCGGCATGAGGTCGTTGCCATCCTTGTCGTAGATCTTGCTCCACCAACCAAAGTGGTTGAGGCCGTAGTAGCTATACTGCAGCTCGCGACGATCCTTGATGCCGCACATACGGCTCATCTTATCCATGAGGTCGATCGGCATGTCGCAGATGTTGATGATGCGGCTGTTGGGGCGCAGCACGCGGCAGGCCTCGGCGACGATGGCCGCGGGGTTGGAGTAGTTGAGCATCCAGGCGTTGGGGCTGTACTTCTCCATGTAGTCGAGGATCTCGATGACACCACCGATGGAGCGCATGCCGTAGGCGATATCGCCGGCACCGCAGGTCTCTTGGCCAACGCAGCCGTACTTGAGAGGAATCTTCTCGTCGAGCTCACGCATGGCGTACAGGCCGACGCGGATGTGGGCAAGCACGAAGTCGGTCCCGGTGAATGCGGTCTCGGGGTCGGTGGTGTAGCTAAACTCAACCTCGGGAGCGTTCTCGTGGAAGTAGATCTCGCAGGCCTTTGCCACGATCTCCTGGCGCTCGGCGTTGTTGTCGTAGAAGGTCACCTTGTTGACCGGGAAGCGGTCGCGCTCCTCGAGCAGCATCAGGGCGATGCCCGGGGTGAAGGTAGAGCCACCGCCGGCAATGGTCACGGCATAGTTTTTCTTGGACATGATGTCCTCCTCATTCTGGCCGCTTGCTCAATCCATCCCCGTACGCGGCCTGCACGGTTTGGAACTGTTACCTAGAAGTGGAGTTTTTTATCTCCAGAATCGGCTTTGCGGTGCATACCGGCTCTACAAGGCCGATTGTTTCGATGGACGATGGTTTACAGAAGACTCTCGAACTTCAGAAGACTCTCGAACTTCTCGCGAACCTGCGGGACGGTAAGGCCGATGATGACCTGGATTGACTGACCTTGGACCACCAAGCCATGCGTACCGATCGCCTTGAAGGAAGCCTCGGGTGCAACGACGCTCTTGTCCTTGACGTTAACGCGCAGACGGGTAGCGCAGTTAGTTACATCGATGATGTTATCCGTGCCACCGAGCAGATCGAGGATGTTCTCGGCAAGCACCAAGCGCTCATCATCTTTACTCTGGGCGACCGATTTGCCAGCAGCACCGCTCTGCTTTTGCTTGTAGTCGGCCTTGGACTTGAGCTCGACCTCAACATCATCATCCTCGCGACCGGGGGTCTTAAAGTCGAACTTGACGATCAGGAAACGGAAGACCACGACCCAAAGAGCGGTAAAGCACAGACCGACAAGGATGGAGATGGCGTACTGCAGACCGTGTGCGGCCCAAAGGGGCAGCCAGTCCCACGAGAGCATCGAGATGATGCCGCCGTCGAAGATGCCAACGACGCCAAGGAGGTTTTGAGCCATGCAGCCAAGCGCTCCGAGCACGCAGTGGACGACGAACAGGCCGGGCGCGATGAACAGGAAGGTGAAGTCAAGCGGCTCGGTGATACCGCAAAGCATAGCGGTAAGGGTGACCGGGATCAGCAGAGCCTTGACGCGCTGCTTGCGCTCGGGTTTGGCGGTCATATAAAACGCAATGGCGACGCCAAGCGAGCCGAAGACCTTAGTCCAACCAGGGCAGGTATAGGCAGCCCAGGGTGCGGCATCCTTAAGAGCAATGCTCGGATCGGCAGCCAGTTGGGGCAGGATGTTGGCCCAAGCAGCAAAGATGCCGCCGTTGACCGCCGCGTTGTCGTAATAGAACGGCGTATAGATAAAGTGGTGCAGGCCTGTAGGGATCAGCACGCGCTCGAAGAAAGCAAAGACACCCACGCCAAACGTACCGGCGGAAAGGATGAATCCCTGGAAGGCGGAGATAGCAGCCTGAACATGCGGCCACACCAGGCAGGCGATAAGAGCGACCGGAACCATAACGAAGAAACCGATCATATAGATGAACACGGAGCCCGAGAACACGCCCAGCCACTCAGGAAGTTCGGTGTCGAAGAACTTGTTATGCAGCATCGTGGCGATACCAGAGATAATGAGCGCGCCCATGATGCCCATGTCAAGCGTTTTGATGCTTGCGATAGTGGCAAGACCAGTACCGCTGCCCGCCTCGACAGAATAGTCGACACCAAAGACAGGGCCCCACTGCCCCAAGATTGTGCTTACAAAGTAGTTGAAGGTAAGGTAGATGGCCAAAGCCTCCATGCAGCAGCGAGCGTTCTGCTTGTTCGCGAGCGAGATTGGCAACGCTACGCAAAACAGCAACGGCATCTGGTTAAAGAGCGTCCAACCACCCTGGAGCAGCACATTCCAGCAATCAAACCAAAGATGGCCCGCAGTGGCCATCTCGCCAAAGATCGCCTCGGTGGTAAACAACGTACCCAGGCCGACGACGATTCCGGAAAATGCGATAAGAATTGCAGGCGTGTACATTGCACCGCCGAAACGTTGTATCTTTTGCATCATGACGGGGAATCCCCCTCTCTTCATTCGGAGCGACTGCGGTTTTGGCTTCACTCGAGACCGCAGACGCGCCGTTTGCGTGTACCTCGTGCAATAGGACGGGTGGGCCCGCTTCCCTGACTTCTTGCGCTTCTATTTTTATCATATCACTTATCTAGACAAGTTAGCATAAATACTACGGTCGGTAACGGTTGATTATTGGCCGTAAACGGTATATGTCCAGTATTTCGCCTGTTAAATCTGACATAGCTGATGGCTGCATTTCATTTTTCTTTTCTACTTGTCTAGATGTGCTTGTCTATATCTATAGACATGCCTATACTTCATTACAACATTCACCGCCACGTTAAGGAGTCACCATGAAAAGCGCGGTCTTCTATGGAAAGCACGACCTCAGAGTCGAGGAATCGGCAAAGCCGGCCGTGGGCAGGCGCGACGTTCTGATCAACGTCAAAGCTTGCGGCGTCTGCGGTACCGACGTTCATATCTATGAAGGCGACAAGGGTGCGGCCGACGTTACCCCGCCCACGATCCTTGGTCATGAGTTTGCGGGCGTTGTCGAGGCCGTGGGCAGCGATGTCACCGGCTTTAAACCGGGCGATCGCGTGTGCATCGACCCAAACCATCCCTGCGGCTGCTGCGAACCCTGCCGCGACGGAATCAACCACTACTGCGAGCATATGACCGGTTACGGCACCACCGTTAACGGCGGCTTTGCCGAGTACTGCTCCGTCGATATGCAGCAAGTCTACAAGTTGGGCGATCACACCAGCTTCGAGCAGGGCGCCATGACCGAGCCCGTCGCCTGCTGCCTGCACGGCATCGATATGTGCAACATCAAGCCCGGCAGCACAGTTGTCGTTATCGGCGGTGGCATGATCGGTCTGCTCATGATGCAGCTTGCTAAAAACGCCGGCGCCACCAAGGTTGTCTTGCTCGAGCCCGTCGAAGGCAAGCGCGAGGTTGCGCTCAAACTCGGCGCCGACCTGGCAATTGATTCCATCCACGAGGACGTCCCGGCCCGCCTGAAGCAGGAGGGCGTCGGCAACGTCGATGTCGTTATCGAGTGTGTTGGCAAGCCCGTCACCATCGAGCAGGCCATCCAGATCGCCGGCCACAAGGCTACGGTCATGATGTTCGGCCTCACCAAGCCCGATGAGACAATCACCGTCAAGCCCTTCGAGGTCTTCCAGAAGGAGCTTGTGCTTACTTCGTCCTACATTAACCCTTATACGCAGCGTCGCGCGCTCGAGCTCATCGACTCTGGCAGGCTCGACGTATCCTCGATGGTCGCCAAGGTGGCTTCCCTCGACGAACTCGGCGCCATCCTGTCAGATCCAGCTCTGCGTGCCATGGGTAAATATATAATCGACCCCAGCAAGTAAATCGATCGACACCTGCGCGAGCGGTCCTCATCCACCGCTCGCGCACTCAGCTCTAGGAGACCGTCGTGGCGCGAGCCATCTTCCAAACCATTTATGACAACGTGAAGCAGTCGATTGACGACGGCACATACGCCTATCAGAGTTATCTGCCTTCGGAGACTGAGCTCACGCAGCTGTTTGACTGTTCGCGCATGACGGTCCGTCGCGCCATCTCGATGCTTGCGGCAGATGGTTACGTGCTCCCCCAGCAAGGCAAAGGCATGCGCGTCATTCGCAACATCAGTGACGAGACGAATCGTGGTGGCGGCGGACTCGAGACCTTTAAGGAAATCGCAGCCAGCCGAGGCTTTGAGCTCAAAACGGTTACCACTGTCTTTGAGCTCCTCGTTTGCAACAAGGCGCTCTCCAAGATTACCGGGTTTCCTGAAGGCTGTGAGCTCACACGCGCCAAACGCATCCGTTATGCAGACGGACGGGCCGTGTGCTCCGACGACTCCTATTACCTAAGCTCACAGGTACCGGGGCTGACACCCGAGATTGTCAACGACTCGATCTATCGTTACCTCGAAGAAGACCTTGGCATTAAGATTGCCACGGGCAAACGCGATGTAACGATTGAGCATCCCACGCCCGAGGATGCACGCGTGCTCGATCTCGACGACTTTAACGCACTCGCCGTTGTACGCGGGCAGACCTACAACGCCGACGGTATCCTTATGGAATACACCGAGACAAAGCAGGTTCCCAGCTTCTTTTTACTCCACGAAACGGTCACCCGCCGCAATAACGGCAGCGAAACCCATCAGAGCAGTATGAGCTAACCATCTATTAGTTGCGGTGGAATAGTTCCTAGAATGGCCAGCTTAAGGGCAAAACAGGAACTATTCCACCGCAACTTTTTTGGCCGGCGGGGCAGCACCTGTCCCACCGGCCATCATTTACGCTCTTTAAGCTAGTCCGCGAGCTTTTCTACCTGGTCGAGCATCTTGTCGAGCTTGGCCTTTGCTTCGGCCTTGACCTTCTCAGCTTCTTCGTGAGCCTTCGCCTTCTGGGCGGCCTTTTCCTCGGCTTCGGGATCGACGACGACCAGATTGGACGCGTCGTGCTCAACAAGCTTGAGCGCATGCTCGGGACAAACCTTGACACAGGCACCGCAACCCAAACAATACGTGGATTCCAGTGCAAAGCGACCGCTTCCCACCAGATCGCAGGCGAACGTGGGGCATACATTGACGCACTCGCCGCACGACGTGCACTTGTCAAAATCGCACTCCGGCGTGCTCACCTGCATGTTCTGGGCAAGCTCGGGATGGTTCTGCAACGTTGAGAGCACCAGTTGGCGCCCGTGCGTGAGCGAACGGCGACGCTTAGTCGTCGTGGTGCCGCACATGGTGTTGAGCGTGCGCTCCAGCTGGGTAATCTGATGGCGATGGGCCTTGAGCTTTTGCGTCACCGAGGCCAGCGCCGCCGTCGCCGGATTGAGCTTGGTCACCGTCAGGCCCGTGGTGCGGGCAATCTTTTCCATGTACTCCTTGCGTTCGTACTCGCGAAGCTTATGGCACTTGAGGCTCTTGGGGTCGACCTCCAGGCCCATACCCGTGCCAGACCACTCCTCGGCCTTCGCAATTGCCTCGCCCAGAATGTCCTCACCGCCGATGTTGCGGCATTTATCGCACACGCCCAACGGCAGGTACACGCTCACGTTGGGATAGTCCGCCAGTACCGAGAACCAGATCTCGGCCGTAATATCGCCCACGCAGGCAACGACGACCTCGTTTTCGCGCGGCATGCGTTTGAGGGCACGCGTGCAGGTGACGTAGGCGGTCTCGTGGCTCGTAGCAGCAGAGACGATATCGTCATACAGGTTTTTAGGCGCCAGGCGCGGCGAGATGATCGCCTCGGTCGGACAGGCAGCGGCGCACAGGCCGCACTTGCGACAGGAGTCGAGGATCTCGATGGCGTCTTCCTCGACCTCGATAGCGTTGACCGGGCACACGTCCATGCACGCGGTGCAGCCGCTCTTTTCGTTTTTGCAGGTCAGGCACGGAATGGTATTGCCGCGCGGGCGCTCCTTGTAGTCGGCAGGATTCCACTGCGGCGCCGACGGATCGAGTGCATCGGTCACACCGCCAAGCGGGTTTTTAAGAAAGTCGAAACCCTTGCTGATCTCGATAATGTCATCAAACAGATCGTGTTCCTGCGCCATGCGCGGCCCCTCCCTGAGCAGTGCAAACAAGCAAGAGATAATGATACGCTATCGGCCCACGCCTCGGGCAAATTACACGCGGCGCATCTTTGCGGCAAATAGCCCATGGCCTATCGCCACCTCGATTGCACAAGGTCAATCAAGCGCCAAATATGCCTCGCACATGAGCTGCACGAGCTTTTGTTTGGTCACCTTTGCCTGCTCGTTGGCCATGTTGCGCTCGTTTCTAAAGATCGCATTTGCAACACCCTGCAGATCGGCATCGGAAATCGCGCTACACGGACCGTCCATCGAAGCCGCCGTGGGGCACACGCACAACGGCAACTCGGCATAAAACGCAACGGCCTTGGCGATATCGAGCATCTTGCCGCCGCCAATACCCACCACCATGTCGCAATACTCGGCCTGGGCTTCCTTAGCCATTTCGACAACGGCCTCTTCCGTACACGGACCGTCATAAATCTTAAAGAAAGGCTCGCTTAGATCTTCGTCCAGAAATCCATCGACGATCTGCTTGCACAGCCGATCCTCGGTGCCCTGGTCAAACAAGACATAGGCAGCGCAGCCCAACCATGACAAATACCTGCCTTGACGCGACAGTTCGCCCGGCCCCTGAACATACCGGCCGGGACCGCCGTAAACCATAGGAAGCGCCATACGAGAATCCGCCCTTCATCAAACAACGATTGGTGCAAACTAACCTGGCCACTTTGCACCATAGCAAAAAGGGGCAAAGCCATCTGCCGGCTTTGCCCCTTCCTTACCTTAGTTTACTCATCCATAAGGTAGTAGTGACCCAGTGCGTCGGCACCCAGAATGGCATTGGCGACCATCTCAGGCGTCACCTCAAACGGCATGTTGCACATGGTGTCATCGGGCGCGCACGCGGCCTCGGCAACAATCATGGCCTTCTCGCGCGTAAGCTCAGCAACGCCAAGTTCCTTCATCGTGACCGGCAGGCCCAGCTCAATGCAGAAGCCCAAGACTTCCTCGAGCTTCTCGGTCGGGGCATCCTCGAGTACCAGCTGGACGATGGTACCGAAAGCGACCTTCTCGCCGTGATACATGCCATGGCACTCGGGCAGCATCGTCAAACCGTTGTGGATGGCATGAGCAGCAGCAAGGCCCGAGCTCTCAAAGCCAATGCCCGAAAGCAGCGTATTGGCCTCGATGATATGCTCGACAGCAGACGTCAGCGCACCCTTCTCCAGCGCGACCTTGGCCTTGACGCCATCGGCCATAAGCGTCTCATAGCAGAGCTTGGCGAGTGCCAGACCGGCCATACCGCCCTTGCCGCCAGCGCAGGTGCCGCCGTCGGCGTCATGCGTCGCCTGAGCCTCGAAATAAGTTGCGAGCGCATCGCCCATACCGGAAACCGTCAGGCGCACCGGGCTCGCCGCGATAACCGTCGTATCCATCAGGACAATATTGGGGTTTGCCTTCAGGAAGAGGTACTTGTCGAACTGGCCGTCATCGGTATAGAGCACCGAAAGCGCCGAACACGGGGCATCGGTCGAAGCAATAGTGGGGCAAATGATAACCGGAGACTCCAGGTAATAGGCGACGGCCTTCGCGGTGTCGAGGATCTTGCCGCCACCGACGCCGACGATGATGTCGCAACCGTTGTCGCGAGCGAGCGCAACCAGACGATCGACCTCGCCCTTGGAGCACTCGCCGTTAAAATCCTCAAACAGCAGCTCGGCCTTAGTCTCGGCAAAGCCGCCCTCAATCTTGGCACCGACGCGCTTCTTGCCCGAAGGCGTCACGATGACGAGGGCTTTAGCGCCGAGCGGCTCGACATAGGAGCCGAGCTTGGCCAGCTCGTCCGGGCCCTGGATGTACTTGCTGGGGCTATTGAAAATTGCAGCCATAACTATCCCATTCTCTAAAAAAGAAAGGGGCTCCGTACAGATACGTGCGGAGCCCCTCGTTACGATAACAAGAGTCGATTAGAAATCGATGTCGGTGTCGTAGTAGCAGGCCTTGAGAATCTTCTCGAAGTCGGCAGCCTTGGTCTCACGCGGGTTCTCGGGCGTGCAGGCGTCCTGCTCGGCGTTCGCGGCGATCTCGGGGAGCTTGGCGAGGAACTCCTCCTCGGAAACCATCTGCGGGTTCTCGGCGTCGACCTTCACGCCACCATTCGCGTAATCCTTGATGGACTGCGGAATGTTGAGCTGGTCGTTGAGGTCGCGAATCTTCTGGACGAGCGCAGCGATGAGCTCCTCGTTGGTCTCGCCGGGAAGGTGCAGAATCTCCTTGGCCACGTAAGCATAACGCTCGGCAGCACGGGGATCCTTGGAGTTCCACTGGATGACCTTGCCCAGGTACATGGCGTTAGCAGCACCGTGGATGATGTGGCCGTTCTCGAAGGCAGCACCGGTCTTGTGAGCCATGGAGTGAACGATGCCGAGCAGGCCCGAGGAGAAGGCGATACCGGCGATGCACTGTGCCTCGTGCATGTGCTGACGGGCCTCATGGTCGCCAGCATAGGACTTGGGCAGCCACTCGACGATCTCGCGGATGCCGTGCAGAGCGTTGGCGTCGGTGAACATGGAAGCGCAGGTGGAAACGTAGGCCTCCATGCAGTGGGTCAGAGCGTCCATGCCGGTATGAGCGCACAGCTTGGCGGGCATGGTGTAGGTAAGCTCGGGGTCGACGATGGCGACATCAGGGGTGATGTTGAAGTCGGCCAGCGGGTACTTGATGCCCTTGGCGTAGTCGGTAATGACGGAGAAGGCAGTGACCTCGGTAGCGGTACCGGAGGTAGAGGAAATGGCGCAGAAGTGAGCCTTCTGACGCAGCTCGGGGAAGCTGAACGGCTGGATAATGTTGTCGAAGGACTCCTCGGGATACTCGTAGAAGACCCACATGGCCTTAGCAGCATCGATGGGCGAACCGCCACCGATAGCAACGATCCAGTCGGGCTCGAAGTCGCGCATAGCGGCTGCGCCCTTCATGACGGTCTCGATGGAGGGATCGGACTCGACGCCCTCGAACAGCTTGACCTCGAAGCCGCCCTCTTTGAGGTCGGCCTCAACGTCCTGCAGGAACCCGCCGCGGCGCATAGAGCTGCCGCCAGAAACGATGATGGCCTTCTTGCCCTTGAGGTTCTTTACCTCGTGGCGAGCGCCCTCACCAAAGTACAGATCGCGAGGATTGGTAAAACGTCCCATACTGTGCCTCCTAAACAAGCCCCTCTTAGACTTGCGTATATAACGGAGCACCCGATTGGCTCCGTTAGGACCGTTTTGCGCGTTGCCGGCGATGACAATGCGCAATGTCTAAACGTCTCAACGCTCAGACAAACATTATTCTACCGTTCTGGTTGGTCGGTTATTCACCTAAAGCCGACAATGATGAAACGTTTTTTCTATCCCTGAAGACCCTTGTGGGGCATTCATACTCCCAAGCTGGGCAAACGTTTTATCAAGGTTGACCACATATCCCGGGCAGGACTGTGCCCCTCCGAAATGCGCCCCGTTCGCCGCCAAAAATCGACCGTTTGCGGCACCGTGATACCACTCAGTCGTCCAAGGTGCCGACATTTGTGCGACATCCGTCTTCGTGGTGCAAAGGTGCATGTCCAAGTGCGGCACCCCCGGTGTGCCACATGCGGGTAAACTAGAACCTTATATAGAGAGATTTGAACCCTAACCGCAGCAAAGGAGGCCCCATGGCATTCGATCCCATTCAAGAGGATTGCCATCGCCTCGTTCTTGAGGCCTTGCGCCGCGACAATATCCCGCTCACCGACGGTGCCGCCGTAGAGCGTCTGATGGAACAATTCACCCGCAACCCCGCGCCGCTCATCGTGCACGACCGCGACCGCGCCGGGCACCTCATTGCCAAGGTAGTCGAGGCTGTCGACTACCGCATTCCCTTTATCCCTGACGATACCCAGGCAGAGCAAGAAGAGGCCGCTGCCGAGAACATGCTTCGCGAGGCAGCCGCGCTCGACCCCACCAACTGGGATGCCCAGCGCATGCTGACCGCCCTCACCGCCGAATCCAACGAGGAATACGTACAGTATCTGGTGTCCAAGTGCGACGAGGTGGAGCACGACCTGGCGCTCAAGATCGCCTCGGCGCAGGACCCCTACGAGCGCGAGGCCGCTGGCGACCTTATGCGCCGCCCCTACCTGCGCTGGCTTGCCGCCCTTGCGTCGCGCGCCCTCATTAGCGGCCGCTATCGCATGTCGCTCGAAGCCGCAAACCGCAGCCTGGACTTTGCACCCAACGACCCCGCCGGCGTCCGCCATACTGCGATGCTTGCCATGGCAAAGCTCGAATACCCTGCCGAGGAGCTCAAACGCTTTCGCTCTGCCCACTCCGTGCCCTATCTTGCCAACACGCCGCTGCGCCGTCGTCCCAAGGACGCGGAGCGCGACTTGGACCCGTGGACGCTCATCGCACTGATGAGCGCTGCCTGGCGCGAGCTGGACTACGAGGGTGCCGAGCGCTACTTGCGCATCCTTGCACGCTCGTGCCCGCACGCAGCCGAGGCGCTCTACTTCCAAACCGAGTTTCCCGATGGCGTCTATGCCCGCGTCAACGTGGGTGCAGGCTCCACCGACGAGCTTGTCCTTGCGTTATCCGAGGCGACGCCGGTACTGCAGGAGGGCTTGGGCGCCCCCGACAACGCCAGCTTTGCCGCCTGGGTCGCCACCAACGATATTGTGCGTTCCCAGATCGACGAGCGCATCCTGCGGGCGGCCGAGCAGGGCTTGCCGTTTAAGGGAGGAGACCTCTAATGGATCCGAGCGTCTACATCCCCGCCTACCTGGAGCGCGCCTACGTTGCGTCGCACCCCGAACTCACCGATGCAGCACGCGAGCTTGTCCATAACGACGTGAGCGTCAACCCTCATAAGTATGCGCAGACCGAGCATGCCCAGGCGCTGCTGTCCTATGCCGGCGTTCACCGCCACCTGCTTGACGAACTCCATCGCATCGAGGACATGGGCAGCGACGAGGAGTTTGAGCAGACGCGCAACCGCCTGTTCGACGATATGCGCGATGAGCTGCTCAAGATCGTCTGCATCGATGCGTATGTCCTCGATGCCCAGCTGCTCGCCATCATTTTGGCGGACACGCCCGTTGATGCCTGCCTGGGCGACCTGCTGAAGCTCGAAGCGACCGCGGCCGATTACCTGCAGCAAAGCGTGCCCGGGTTCGATATGGAAGCTCCGCACTACTGGACCAACAAGGTCCTGGCAGACGGTGTGACAGCGGCCGATCTCACCGTAAGCGAGCCGGCGTTTATCGGGTGGCTCCACACGCTCGAAGCCATCTCGCAGCTGTGCATGGCGAGCGCTCGTTACCGTGCTGCCGCCAACTATTCTCGCCGCGTTCTTAAGGCGGAAGGCTATCCCACCCGAGCTGCAGGCACCGTGCTACTCGCCCTCGCTCGCCTGGAAGACGAGGACGGCTTTTTTGCCCTGGCCCACCAGCTCGAGGAGCAGATGGGGGCCGATGCCCTCGAGAACTCCCCCTGGTACCTACTCGCCCGCACGATCTTGCTGTTCAAAACGAACAAGATGCGCCCGGCGACACGCGCGCTGCGCGAGTTTGCCAACCGCTGCGAGGGCGGCGCGTTCTTTTTGCTGAACCCCATGTATCAGACGCCGTACCTTCCCTGCCGGCCCGAGCCACACGATCCCTGGGATCTTTCGCACCAAGCCGTTTGGGAAGCGGACGGTATTATCTCGGACACCCCCGACTTTGCCCCCTGGGCCAACGCTTGCGAAGACGTATCGCAGCTTGCCCAGGAATTTGCGCGCCGTTACGGTTTTTAACGGCGCAAACGCCACGACCATGTCATTCACGTTAGGAACGGCTTCATGAACTTCCGCTCATCTCTCGCCTGCACCTCGAGCGATATCGCCCGCTGGGGGCTGCGCTCCATCCTTAAGCGCCAGGGTGGCGTACTCCCCGGCCGCATCGCCATGAAGATCGACCCCGAGCTGCTAAGCGACCTCGCGGGCCTTGTCGACCGCAGCGTGGTGATCACCGGCACCAACGGCAAGACCACCACCTCCAACCTCATCGCCGATGCCGTTGCCGCCAGCGGCGCTACCGTGGTATGCAACCGCGCTGGCAACAACATGGAGCCGGGCGTGGTGGGCGCGTTGCTCGAAGCCCGCAGCAATCTTAAACGTGCCGGCAATGGCAAGCGCGTAGGCGTCTTTGAGTGCGACGAGCTCTACACGGTGCGCGTCCTGCCCAAGCTCAAGCCGACGTACTTTGTGCTGCTCAACCTGTTCCGCGACCAGCTGGACCGCTACGGCGAGATCGACCACACCCAGGACGTCATCGCCCACGCGCTGGAGCTTTCGCCGGCAACGACGCTCATCTATAACGCCGACGATCCGCTGTGCGCCTCGATCGCCGCACGCGTCCCCAATATGAGCATCGCCTTTGGCATCGACGGTGCCACGGGCACCGAGTCCGATCGCATTAGCGACTCGCGTTTTTGCTCGCAGTGCAACGCTCCGCTGGAGTACGACTATGTGCAGTACGGCCAGCTCGGAGCCTATCATTGTCCTTCGTGCGGTTGGGGTCGCCCTGAGCTTGTCCGTCGCGTGACGGGCGTGGAGCTCGGCTGCGACGGCTACGGCTTTGAACTGAACTTTGGACCCGACGCCGACGCACCAGCAACGCACATCGCCACGCGCTACAACGGCCTGTACATGATCTATAACGTTGCCGCCGCCTTCTTTGCGGCGCGCGAGTTGGGCGTGGACGCGGCGCATCTGCAGCCCACGCTCGATGCCTACGTCCCCGCCGGCGGACGCATGGGTCGCTGGGAGATCGCCGGCCGTACCGTCGAGGCAAACCTGGCCAAGAATCCCGTGGGCTTCGATCGACAGATCCAGTCCATTAAGACGGCGGGCGGCAGACTCTGTGCCTTCTTCCTGAACGACAACGACGCCGACGGCCACGATGTCTCGTGGATCTACGACGTCGACTTCGAGCGCATCGCCGATACCCCAGGGCTTGTCGCCTTTGCCGGCGGCACGCGTGCACACGATATGCAGGTACGTCTGAAGTACGCCGGCATCGACGCCGCCATCATCTCGAATATCGAGCAGGCGATCGGCGCCGTGGCAGACGAGATCGCCGATGACACCTTCTACGCCGTCGCCAACTACACGGCCTTCCCGCCGCTGGTCAAGGAACTCGACGAGCTTAAGGGCACCGATGCGAGCTCGGTTGCCTCCCACGCCGCAACGCGCGCCGATGGCAGCGCCGTCCCCACCGATATTGCGCCGGTCGAGCTCTCGCGCCCCCTGCGCATCGTCTACCTGTATCCCGATGCCCTCAACCTCTATGGTGACGGCGGCAACGTCATTGCCCTCGAGCGCCGCTGCGCCTGGCGTGGCATCCCCGTGCGCGTGGACGAGGTCCGTATGGGCGAGTCGCTCGATCTCACCGACGCCGATATCGTCATGATGGGCGGTGGCTCCGACCGCGACCAGTTAGCTGTGGCACATGAATTGCTCGCTCAAAAAGACAAGGTCGCGGCCTATGTTGAGGACGGCGGCTCGCTGCTCGCAATCTGCGGCAGCTATCAGCTGCTCGGCCGTTCGTACTATATGGGCGAAAATCGCATCGAGGGCCTGGGCGTCGTTGCCGCCGAAACCGTGCGCGGCTCCAACCGCCTGATCGGCAACGTCGCCGTCAAAACCGACCTGGCACCCGAGCCCTTTGTGGGATTCGAGAACCACGGCGGCCGCACCCTGCTCGATGCAGAGGCCACGCCGCTCGGAACGTCCGTCGTCACGGGCACCGGCAACAACGGCGACGATGGCTTTGAGGGTCTCATCTACAAGGGCGTCATCGGCACATACCTACACGGACCGGCACTGCCCAAGAACCCCGAGCTCGCCGACTGGCTCATTGCCCACGCCCTCGAGCGCCGCGGCGATGCACAGGCCAACGCTCTGCTGCCGCTCAAGCCCCTCGACGACGCCTACGAGCACGCCGCCCACGACGCTGCCATGAAGCTCCTCCCCTAGCACCCTGCCACCACAAAGGGGACAGGCACCTTTGTGGTGGTTTTGACCTGCCACGGCAGTTTGTCTCGATCTGTAACATTTAGACCGATAAAAGTCGTCTTACTGTTACAGAATGAGATGTTCGTCCCGACGCCCGCCGTCTGTCTCGATCTGTAACAGATGGAACCGATTTGCCCGCCCAAATGTTACAGATTGAGATATTTGAAAATCGGAATAGAAGCCTACTCCTGTGTGGTGGTTTTCCAGTTTGCCAACGATATACGCGCCGGCAAAAAAGTCTGCTATACTCTTTCCCGCTGTCCCCATCGTCTAGCGGCCAAGGACGCCACCCTTTCAAGGTGGATATCGCGGGTTCGAATCCCGCTGGGGGCACCATTTGAAATGAGAAGCCCGTTGCCCACGCGGTGACGGGCTTTTTGCTACCGATATGCCGGGATTCGAACCCGACAGGGTGCGGAGCTGAGGAAACGCGTGAGCGTTTTCCAGCGCAGCACGCAAGGAGCGGAGCGACGCAGCGGAAGCGGGCGGCGGAAGCCGCACGCGGACATCCCGCTGGGGGCACCAACTCAAAAATGATCGAACCCGTGTGAGTTACCATCGCACGGGTTCGTTCTCTCTTGACATTAGATGAAGAAGACTCAATGCCCTTGCGCTAGATAAACAGCTCGCACTCCTTCCGCTCGGCACAAACTTTGCTCAACATCTTGGTAGCCGCAGAGAGCATGACGGGATTTACCGCGCGAGCGCCCCACGGACACACGGCAACGCAGCGCATGCAGGAAATGCAGGCCTTTTTGTCCACCCGCTTGGGATCGTCTTTATCGATAGCGCCAACGGGACACGCTGTGGCACAAGCCCCGCAGACGGTGCACTCTTTTGTGGCCTTAGGCACCATACCGGTGCCCCCGGCCTTCTTATAGGGACGATTGCCCGGAATAGCCGGCTCAGAAGCATCTCCTGCAGATATCTTTTGCTGAATCTGATCCGCAAACCCAGCGAGCTGCGCCGCGTCCTGTGCATCAGGCCGACCGGCGGCAAACTGGCGAACAATAGAATGCTCGGCGATGGCAGAAACTGCCGCGATCACCCGAAAGCCCGCGCCCTTTGCCGCATCCTCAAGCTCGACCAGCGTGTCCTCATACGCGCGATTTCCGTAAACACAAACCAGGACCGCCTGCGCTCCGTTTCCTCGCATCATACCCAAGCGCTCCGCGGCCACAGCCGGGACTCGCCCGCCATACGAGGGCACCGCGATCACGGCTACATCCTCTTTTGTCATCGCAACTGTGCGAAAACCAAGCCCGCTATCGGTCAGATCTACAGCAACGGTTTCCCCTTCCAACGCATTGGCAATGTAGCCAGACGCCTTTTCCGTTCCGCCGGTCGGGCTAAACACGATATCGAATACCTTCATCGGATAATCCTCCCCTTTATGAACAAACGCCCCAAACGTCCGCGTGCCAAAACAGGTTACAACTTTCAAGATGCCCCGCGCGAAACGCCCGCTCGGCTGCAAGTTCAAAGCAGGTCCGAGCGACATAAAAAGAAGGGGCCTCGCACTGGCGAGACCCCTTCGCACGCAAAATCAAACGCCTCTGTTACACATAGAACAGAATGTCGTCGTAGGTCGGGACCGGCCAGTAGTCGGCGGCCACGATCTCCTCCATGGCATCCACGGCGGCGCGCAGCGTATCCATAGCGGGAACGACCTCGTGTGCATACACGTTGGCCTGCTCCTGGCCATCGAGGGCCTCGGCCTTCTGGTGCACGGCGTCGAGCGCCTTGATGGAGTCGTTGATGGTGGTGATACCGTTGCAGAGCTTGTTGAGCGTGTTCTGCTCGCACTGCATGGCGGCCTCGGCACCGGCGGCGCGAATAGTCTCAAGGCCCTTAGCGACCTTGGTGGCATATGCGGTAATGACCGGGCGATAGGTACGACGCGCCTCGCGAACCATCGTGGTGGCCTCGATGTTCATGAGCTTGTTGTACTTCTCGAGCTTGCAGTCGTAGCGGCACTGAGCCTCGGCCTTGGTCAGGACACCCGTCTCCTCAAAGAGCGCGATGGCCTTATCGGAAACAAAGGCGGGCAGGGCGTCGGCCGTGGTCTTGTTGTTGGCAAGGCCGCGCTTCTCGGCCTCAACGGGCCACTCGTCGGAGTAGCCATCGCCGGAAAAGAGGATGCGCTGGTGGTCGGTCAGGACCTTCTTGCAGTACTCGAGCGCAGCGTCCTGGAACTCATCCTCGGGCGTACCCTCAAGCGCGTCGGCGAAGGACTTGAGCGACTTGGCCACGGCGGCATCGAGCACCAAGTTGGAGTCGGAGACGTTCTGCTCGGAGCCGCAGGCACGGAACTCAAACTTGTTGCCAGTGAAGGCAAACGGGGAGGTGCGGTTGCGGTCGGTGTTGTCCTGCATCAGCTTGGGCAGGGTATCGGCGCCCAGGTCGAGCACGCCGCGCGTGGCATGGACGGAAGCCTTGCCATCGATGATCTTCTCGACGACCTCGGTAAGCTGGTCGCCCAGGAAGATGGACATAATCGCCGGAGGAGCCTCGTTGGCGCCCAGACGATGGTCGTTGCCGGCCGAGGCAACGGAGGCACGCAGGAGCTCCTGATAGTTATCGACGGCCTCGATCACCGCGGTGAGGAAGACGATGAACTGCAGGTTGTCGAGCGGGGTGTCGCCCGGATCGAGCAGATTCTCGGACTCGGTGCCAAGCGACCAGTTGTTGTGCTTGCCCGAACCGTTAATGCCCTCGAAGGGCTTCTCGTGCAGCAGGCAGACCAAGTCGTGGCGGGAGGCGATGAGCTTCATCTTCTCCATCATGACCAGATTCTGGTCGATGGCCTCGTTGACTTCGCCATAGACCGGTGCGAGCTCATGCTGGCAGGGAGCAACCTCGTTGTGCTTGGTCTTGGCGGGAATGCCGAGCGCCCACAGCTCATCGTCCAGGTCCTTCATATAAGCCGAGACGGTGGGGCGGATAGCGCCAAAGTAGTGCTCCTCGAGCTCCTGACCCTTGCAGGGAGCAGCGCCAAAGAGGGTGCGGCCGGTGATGACCAGGTCCTTGCGCTTGCGGTAGGCGTCCTTCTTGATCAGGAAGTACTCCTGCTCGTCGCCCACGGAAGGAACGACCTTCTTGGGGGTCTTGCCAAACAGCGCCAAAACGCGCTTGGACTCACGCGAGAGTGCGGTCATGGAGCGCAGCAGCGGGGTCTTCTTGTCCAGGGCCTCGCCCGTGTAGGAGCAGAAAGCCGTGGGGATGCACAGGACATCGTCCTTGATAAAGGCGGGGCTGGTGGGATCCCAAGCGGTGTAGCCACGGGCCTCGAAGGTGGCGCGCAGGCCGCCGTTGGGGAAGCTGGAGGCGTCCGGCTCGCCCTGGATGAGGTTCTTGCCCGTAAACTTGGTAATGGCGGTGCCGTCGTGGTTGGGCTCGAGGAAGCTGTCGTGCTTCTCGGAAGTAATGCCCGAAAGCGGCTGGAACCAGTGCGCGTAGTGCGTCGCGCCCTTGGAGATGGCCCAGACCTTCATGGCATGGGCAACGGCGTTGGCCACATCCAGGTCGAGCGGCTCACCGCCCTCGAGGGTTGCAGCAAGGCGCTTCCAAATGTCCTTGGGGAGGTAGTCCTTCATGACTTCCTCAGAGAACACCATGGTCCCGAAGCGGTCAGTAAGTTCGGCCATACGGAACTCCCTTCGTATCGGCACCGCGTGAGAAGCGGTGTTGATTACTAACGAACGAGTCATAGCTTAGACTCGCCGTGTTTCCGCGACATTACCGTTATGTTGCTGTCGCGAAACCAATCAATGAGGTTACCCTATCGAGGCGGCGTTGCCACCCTCAACAGCCAATCAACTGTATAAATTGCAGACCTCTCCGCATGGTTTAAGGGTAGTCAATTGGGAACGGGGCTCTATTAACTGGTATTTCGCATCAGATACCATTCGATATAGCCCCATTCTACATTGACCGCCCTGTTATAGGAAATGTCGATAGCGAAGCATTTTCGATTGGTATCCCCAAATAGCGAGTGAAACTCCATCGTGGCACAGTGGTGCTGTAGAATCCTTACAACACATCGCACTATTACGTATCTAAAGGAGCACGATATGCGCGTCGACGAGGTTTTTAAGCAGGCAGCATCCCAGGGCACCGCGCCCATTTCGTTTGAGATGTTCCCGCCCAAGGGCGAGCTGACCCTCGACACGGCTCGCGAGGTGGCAGGCAATCTGTGCAAGCTTTCGCCGAGCTTTGTCTCGGTCACCTGCTCGGCCGGCGGCTCGGGCAACGGTGCCACCACCGCCCCCATCGCGCATATGATTACGAGCGAATTCGATACACCCTCGGTGGCACACCTCACCTGTGTGGGCCGCTCGCACGCCGATATCGCCACCAAGGTCGACGAATACCGCTCCGCCGGCGTAGAAAATGTGCTGGCCCTGCGTGGTGATCTTCCCGCTGGCGCGACTGAGGACGACAAGCCCGCCTCGGACTACGCCTACGCCCGCGACCTTATCCCCGAGCTCGTCGACGCCGGCTTTTGCGTGGGTGCCGCAGCCTACCCCGAGGGCCACATTGCCTGCGAGGATCTCAACCTCTCGGTCGAGCACCTCAAGCAAAAACAGGACGCCGGCGCGAGCTTCTTTGTGACGCAGCTCTTTTTTGATAACGAGTGCTTTTACCGTTTTCGCGAGCTTGCCGACAAGGCCGGCATCACCGTGCCCATTACCGCGGGCATCATGCCGTTTATGGGCAAGTCGCAGATCAGCCGCATGGTCTTTATGTGCGGTGCGTCGCTGCCCTCCCCCGTCATCAAGATTCTCGCCAAGTACGAGAACGACCCCGAGAGCCTGCAGGCGGCCGGTGTAGATTATGCTGCTCGTCAGCTTTGCGACCTTAAGGAGCACGGTGCCGACGGTCTGCACCTGTACACTATGAACCGTCCTGCAATCGCCGCGACCATTATGGAGCGCCTGGGGTAATGGAAAAACCGCACGCCGATATAACCGTTGTTGAAGTGCCGGCCGACCTTGCGTCGCCGGCGCTTTATCGTATCGACGCTGCCCACCACCCTCGTGTCGACCGTGCCGAGATGCTGCGCTACCTGGGCTACGGCGGCCAGCAGATTGAGCCAGAGCTGTCGCAGCGTATTGAGCTTGTCGTTGAGCGTCTGGAGCTGGACATTGAGCCCCGCGGCGTGCGCCGCATATTTGCCATCGATGCCACGGGAGTCGATGAACAGGGCGATCCTTGCATTCGCTTGGTCGGCACCAACGTTGAGCTGCGCGGTCGCGATATCTATCGCCACCTCAAAGACGCCCGCTTTGCCGCACTCATGGCATGCACCCTCGGCATGGACGCCGAGCGTCGTCTGCGCACCACGGGAGCCCAGCAGCCCCTGGAGGGAGCCGTGCTCGACGCCGCATGCTCTGCCTATGTAGAAGCCGCCGTCGAGCAGATGGACCAGCAGGTCAAGGCTGCGGCCGCCGCACACGGACTCGCCGGCAACTGGCGCTTTAGTCCCGGCTACGGCGACTGCCCGCTTGCGGCCCAGCGCTCAATCGTGGCTGCGCTCAACGCTACGCGGCTCATCGGGCTTACCGTCACACCTACCAGCCTGCTCATGCCCACCAAGAGCGTGACCGCAGTGATCGGTCTGTTTGACGGCGAGGTCCACGACGCCCGGAGCCGCCCCACCTGCAATATCTGCCGCATGCGCGAGCACTGCCGCTTCCGTGCCGCCCACACCACCTGCTATTCCAGCCATTAGGAGCCCTCGATGTTTACTCCGCTTATCACTCATGATCTGGACGGCGCCGCGCTGGCGGCGCCTGTTGATGCCGCACGCCGCAATGGCGCCACGTACAAGACGCGCACGATCGACGACCTTCGCATTAAGGACGATCGCCTGCGCGCCGCCATCGAGGGCACGGGGCATCTGCTGTTCGACGGCGGCATGGGCACCATGTTACAGGCGGCCGGCATGAAGGCCGGCGCCCTGCCCGAGCTGCTCAACTTTGAGGAGCCCCGGGTCATTATCGACATTCAACGTCAATATGTCGAGGCCGGCTGCGACGTAATCACCGCCAACACCTTTGGCGCCAACGCCCACAAGCTCGACGGTGCTGCCACCGTGGCAGATGTCTTTGCCGCCGCTGTCGCCTGCGCCCGCGCGGCCGGTGCCCGCTACGTCGCCGGTGACATCGGCCCCATCGGCGCGCTGCTTCGCCCCTTGGGCACCCTCAGCTTCGACGAGGCCTATGACCTCTTTGCCGAAGAGGTGCGCGCGGGCGTCGCCGCGGGCGTGGACCTCTTTATTATCGAGACCATGACCGACCTTGCCGAGATCAAGGCGGCCGTCCTCGCCTGCCGCGAGAACTCCGACCTGCCCGTCTTTGCCACCATGACCTTTGAGGAAGACGGTCGCACGTTCCTGGGTACGAGTCCCGAAGTGGCCGCCATCACCCTCGACGCCATCGGCGCCGACGTTTTGGGCATCAACTGCAGCCAGGGCCCGGCCGAGCTCCGAGGACTCGCCGCGCGTATGCTCACCGTTACGGACAAGCCCGTTATGGTGCAGGCCAATGCGGGACTGCCCCGCGTGGACGATGACGGCAATACCGTCTTTGATATCCAGGCACCCGAATACGCCGAGGCCGTCGCCGGCATGATTAAGGACGGCGTGAGCGTCGTGGGTGGCTGCTGTGGCACCACGCCCACGCACATGGCGGCACTTCGCACCCTCATCGACAACCACACACCCAGCCCGCGCCACCGCAAGCCCAGCATGTCGGTCACGAGCGCTCAGACGGTCGTGGACCTTCCCTGCGACGGCCACAAGATCGCCGTCATCGGCGAACGCATCAACCCCACCGGCAAAAAGCGCCTGCAGCAGGCCCTGCGCGACGGCGACCTGGATTACGTCGTGAGCCAGGGCATCAGCCAGCAGGAGCAGGGCGCCGACATCCTGGACGTCAATGTGGGCCTGCCCGAGATCGACGAGGTCAAGATCATCCAGCAGGCAACCGAGCAGCTCCAGGGCTCCACGCTGCTGCCGTTGCAGATCGACTCCACCGACCCCGCAGCCGTCGAGGCAGCCGTGCGCCGCTACGCCGGCAAGCCCATCATCAACTCGGTCAATGGCAAACAGCAGATCATGGACGAGATCTTCCCGCTGGTCGCCCACTACGGCACCAACGTCGTCGGCCTCACGCTCGACGAGGGCGGCATCCCCGACACCGCCGAGGCACGCTATGCCATCGCCGAGCGCATTGTGGCCGAAGCCGCCCGTTACGGCATCGGCCCGGACCGTATCCTCATCGACTGCCTGGTCATGACCGCCTCGACCAACCAGCGCCAGGCCGAGCAAATCCTACGCGCCATGTCCCTGTGCAAGGAGCGTCTGGGCGTCAAATGTGCACTCGGCGTGTCGAACATCAGCTTTGGCCTGCCTGCCCGCCCGCTGCTGGGCTCGGTCTTTTTGGCTGCCGCTTTTGGCGCAGGCCTCGATGCCCCCATCATGAACCCGGGCTCCAAGCGCTTTATGGATACCGTCTACAGCTATCGCGTCCTGAGCGTTGAGGACGAGGGCTCGACCGGATACATCGAGCGCTACGCCGGCTGGACCGATCCGTACAAGATCGCCGCGAATCCGGCGGCGGCTCAGGCGGTATCGACCGACGCCGCGCCCGCTGCTGGCACCACCGGCACCGACGGCAACGACGACCCGATTCGTCGCATGGTCGTCTCGGGCCGCAAGGGCGAAATCGCGGCCGAGACCGAGCGTCTGCTGGCAGACCATGACGCCATGGACCTCATCAACAATCACTTTATCCCCGCCCTCGACGAGGTTGGCGTCCTCTTTGACCAGGGCAAGTTCTTCTTGCCGCAGCTTATGGCCTCGGCCGAGGCCGCGCGTGTGGGCTTTGACACCATCAAGCGCCTGATGCCCGCCGGCGAGATTGCCGACAAGGGCAAGATCTGCGTGGCCACCGTTAAAGGCGATATCCACGACATCGGTAAGAACATCGTCAAGATGCTGCTCGATAACTACGGCTACACCGTCTTTGACCTAGGCCGCGACGTCGACCCGCAAGAGGTGCTCAAGACCGTACAGGAGCGCGACATCAAGCTCGTCGGCCTCTCGGCGCTTATGACCACCACGGTCGTCGCCATGGAGGAGACCATCAAGTTGCTCCATGCCGAGGTTCCGGGCGTCAAGATCATCGTGGGCGGCGCCGTGCTCACCCCCGAATACGCCAAGCAGATCGGCGCGGACTACTACGCCAAGGACGCCGCCGAAAGTGCTCGTATCGCCGAAGAGGTCTTTGGGCAGTAACACAACGGAAACAACCAAGCACCAAAACGTGCCGCATGCGCCACTTGGCACGTGCGGCACGTTAGAATAGATAAGACTATGCTCGTTTTGGCAGATAGGAGCGCAAGGATGGCGATCACGCCCGCAGAAATCGCGGAAACCCGCGGCATGGTTGAGGAGCAGAACCTCGACATCAGGACCATCACCATGGGCGTTTCGCTCATGGGTTGCGGCGACGAGAACCTCGACCGCATGTGCACGAAGATCTACGACCACGTGACGCACACGGCTGAGCACCTGGTCGAGACCGCCGAGAACCTCGAGCGCGAGTACGGTATCCCCATCGTCAACAAGCGCGTTTCCGTCACCCCGGTGGCGCAGATCGCCGCGTGCTGCAAGGATGAGGACCTCACCCCCATCGCGCATGCCCTCGACCGCGCGGCCGAGACGCTCGGCATCGATTACCTGGGTGGCTTCTCCGCGCTCGTTCAGAAGGGCATCGGCGATGCCGACCGCCGCGTCATCCAGTCCATCCCCCAGGCGCTCGCCACCACGAGCCGTGTCTGCTCCAGCGTCAACGTCGCCAGCCTGCGCGCCGGCATCAACATGGATGCCGTGCTCATGGCGGCCCAGACCATCATCGATGCCGCCAAGCTTACGGCAGATGAGGATTCCGTTGGCGCCTCCAAGTTTGTCTGCTTTGCCAACATGGTCGAGGACTCCCCGTTTATGGCGGGCGCCGTTCACGGCGGTGGCGAGGCCGACGCCGTCATCAACGTAGGTGTCTCGGGCCCCGGCGTTATGGCTGCAGCCCTGGAGACGCTGCCCGATTCCGCATCGATGATGGAGGTTGCCGAGAAAATCAAGCAGACCGCCTTTAAGATCACCCGTGCTGGCGAGCTCATGAGCCGCGAGGCCGCCCATCGCCTGGGTGTCGAGAAGGGCATTGTCGACCTGTCGCTGGCTCCCACGCCCGCCATCGGCGACTCCGTCGCGCGCATCCTCGAGATCATCGGCGTGGGCACCTGTGGTGGCCCCGGCACGACCTGCGCGCTCGCCATGCTCAACGATGCCGTCAAGAAGGGCGGAGTTATGGCATCCTCCAATGTTGGCGGTCTTTCCGGCGCATTTATTCCGGTTTCTGAGGACGCTGGAATGATTGACGCTGCGGTAGACGGCACACTGACACTGACCAAACTGGAAGCTATGACTTCGGTATGCTCTGTTGGTCTGGATATGATTGCTGTTCCGGGTGACATTCCTGCCTCCACAATTTCTGCAATCATTGCAGATGAGATGGCAATCGGCATGGTGAACAACAAGACAACCGCAGTACGTCTGATTCCTGCCATCGGCTTGAAGGAAGGCGATATGCTGGAATTCGGTGGTCTGTTCGGAAGTGCTCCGGTTATGCCGGTAAAGGAAAAATCCGCAGAGAAGTTTATCTCCCGTGGAGGAAGAATTCCTGCACCGATGCACAGTATCAAGAACTAATGACGAAACAATTGTTACAAACAGATCTGCTTGTAATCGGCGGCGGAGCCTCTGGTCTCGCCGCCGCAATTGCAGCCAAACGAATTTGCGGCGATCGGTTTTCCGTTTGTATTGCGGAACAAAACCCACGAGTTGGAAAAAAAATTCTTGTGACCGGAAACGGGAGATGCAACCTCGGAAACACATCCAAAGATTATGCTGCGTATCATGGTTCTTTGACTGCTGTTTTACCGGAATTTCTATCACAAACACTTTCCTCAAAAGAATTCTTTCAAACTATGGGGCTATACTGTCGTGAAGAAACCGATGGCCGATTATATCCGCACAGCAATCAGGCATCTTCTGTCCTGGATACACTTCGTTTGACAACAGAAGCGTTTGGAATTTCTGTATGTTGCAACTGCCACATCACTGGAATACAGCAAAAACAGCATACGTTTTTCATACAAACTTCAGATGGCACAATAATAGCCAAAGCGGTGATTGTCGCTACAGGCGGATTTGCTGCGCCAAAAACCGGTTCTGATGGAAACGCTATGAAATGGCTCTCTGTACTTGGGCATCATGAAACCAATCTTTCTCCGGCACTTGTTGCTTTTCAGGCAGAGCCTAAATCGCTCCGTACACTAAAAGGTATTCGAATTTCTGCGACAGTTTCTGCACTCGACGCACAGGAAAATATCATAGGAAAAGAAAGCGGGGAAGTGCAGTTTACTGAAAATGCATTGTCCGGTATTTGTATTATGAACTTGTCTGCACGCCTATCCAGTGAAAATCCAACCGCTCTTTCGCTGAACTTGCTGTCGCATCAAACGTCATCTCAAACACAGGCGATGTTGTGGGAATTGTACTCAATTCGCACGCAGTGGCGGACAGAGGACTGGTTAACCGGTTTGTTTCAAAAAAAAGTCGGCATACAATTACTTCGTTCCTGTAAAATCCCAACGGATATTCCAGTCTATCAAGTCACACCTTTCCAATTAGAACGGCTCTCCCAGATGTGTCATGATTGGCGGTTTCCTGTTATTTCAAGAGGGAACTGGCAAAATGCACAGGTAACGGCGGGCGGAATCCCACTGGAACAGCTTCGAAAAAACTCGTTGGAATCCAAGTGGATCTCCGGATTATTTTTTTCCGGGGAAATCCTAGATCTTCACGGAGAATGTGGGGGATATAATCTCAATTGGGCATGGTGTTCTGGACAATATGCCGGTATGGAGGCTGTTGCCTATTTAAAAAATACGCTTGAAAGGACGGTGTAACTTTCCGTGATTAAATTGATGAATCTCACTATGCCGATTTCTTATACCAAAGCGGATCTAAAGCGTGCAGCGGCAAAGCGGCTTCGCATCTCAGAAAGTGAAATCCTGCACTGCCAATACCTCAAAAAATCCATCGATGCTCGAAAAAAGCCTAAAATTTCTGTTGTATTAACACTAATTCTTTGTGTCAAATCAGAGGAGCATGTGCTAAAAAAATTAGCAGGGGATCGGGATGTCCAACCATACACCGAATACCATTATGATTTTCCGATTTGCGATGCAACTATCGCCAAACGGCCAGTAGTTGTCGGATTTGGCCCAGCTGGAATGTTTGCTGCACTGATTCTTGCCAAAGCAGGACTCAAACCCATTGTGTTGGAGCGTGGTTCCTGCGTAGAAGATCGGCAAAAGGCGGTAGCGCAATTTCGAACGACTGGTCAGTTGAATCCGGAATGCAATATTCAATTCGGTGAAGGCGGTGCTGGGACATTTTCTGATGGGAAGCTGACAACTGGAATCAAAGACTCCCGAATTCGTTTTGTGCTGGAAACTTTTGTTGCATGCGGGGCACCGGAAGAAATTCTATATTTGGCGAAACCGCACATCGGAACGGACAAGCTTGTGCATGTTGTCAAGCAACTCCGAGAAACCATTCAAAAATATGGTGGGGAAGTCCTGTTCAATGCAAAAGTGGAGCAGATTCTAAGAACTAACAGCCGTGTATCCTCATTAGTCTATCGGCAGAATGGAACACAACACGAGATTTTCTGCCAAGACTGTATCCTCGCCGTCGGACACAGTGCAAGAGAGATGTTTTCATTTTTATATCAGGAAAACATCGCACTGACGCAAAAGAATTTCGCAATTGGCGTGAGAGTTGAACACCCACAGGAATTAATTGACATAGCAATGTACGGAAGAGAAACTAGACCTGCTGAACTGCCGCCAGCAGATTATAAGCTGGCAGTTCACCTTCCGAATGGACACAGTCTGTACACATTCTGCATGTGTCCAGGCGGGGAAGTGGTTGCTGCGTCTTCGGAACCGGGACATCTTGTGGTCAATGGCATGAGCAATTATGCCAGAAATGGGAAAAATGCCAATAGTGCTTTACTGGTCGGTGTTTCCGTGGCAGAGTTGCAGGATTCACATCCGTTAGCCGGAA
>CABSYR010000011.1:0-68390 GCA_902481895.1 uncultured Collinsella sp.
TCAGATTGCCGCTTAGGGGCGTTTGCAGCGTCGGTAGGTTACGGCGTTCTACGAACGCCGTAACCTACAAAGCATCGGCGCAGCGCTTGCAAATATGAGCGTGGCCGTTGTACTCGCCGACGGTGGTGCGGTAGTTCCAGCAACGGTCGCAGCACTCGCCCTCGGCAGCCTCGATAGCAACGGAAAGCTCCTCACCCTGGGTCAGCTCAACATCGGAGACGATGTAGAACTCGGCTAGGTCGACGGCCTTGTCGCCGGTCAGCAGCGCATACATCTCGGCGGGAACGACTGCCTTGACGCGGACCTGCTGGCTCTTGGTGAAGGTACCGGCGGAGCGGGCGTCCTCAAGGGCCTTGGTCACGGCGCTACGGAGCTCGAGCGAAGCCTCGAGCACGCCCTCGAACTCATTGGCCTCGTCGACCGTGATGGGCGACTTATACCAATCGAGCAGCGCGGCGTACTTCTGGTGATCGACGCAGCCGGCGGGCGCATAGTCCATGGCCTCGTCGACCGTGTAGGACAGGATCGGCTGCAGGTCGCGCATGAGCATCGAGAAGAGCTCGGCAAGCACGGTCTGGGCGCTGCGGCGCTCGAGCGAGCCGGGCTTCTCGCAGTACAGACGGTCCTTCAGGGCGTCGAGGTACACGTTGGAGAGCTCGGTAACCACGAAGTCGTAGAGCGCACGGTAGGCGCGCGGGAACTCGTAGCTGGCGTAGGCGTCGTCGACCTCGGCCTGGACCTGAGTCAGGCGGGCAACCATGAGCTTGTCGAGCGGCAGCAGGTCGGCAAAGGCGACGCCGTCGGTCTCAGGCTCAAACTGACCCTCGAGCTCGGAGAGCAGGAAGCGCAGCGTGTTGCGGAAACGACGGTAGGCATCGGACGTACGAGCAAGGATCTCGTGGTCGATGGACACGTCGGAGCTGGTATCGACGGAGGCAACCCATAGGCGGATGATGTCGGCGCCCATCTCGTCACAGACCTTGTTGGGGTCGATGACGTTGCCGAGCGACTTGGACATCTTGCGGCCCTGGCCATCGAGCGTGAAGCCCTGCGAGACGACCGCCTTGTACGGAGCGTGGCCGTTGGCGCCCACCGAGGTGAGCAGCGAGCTCTGGAACCAACCGCGGTGCTGGTCGGAGCCCTCGAGGTACACATCCGCCGGATACTCCAGCTCGGGACGGTACTCGCAGACGGCCTTCCAAGAGACGCCGGAATCCCACCACACGTCGAGGATGTCCTTATCGGCCTTGAGGTGATGGCCACCGCACTTGGGGCAGACGCAGGCCTCACCCAGGTAGCTCTCGGGAGCGTCGGTGAACCAGGCGTCGGAGCCCTTCTCGTGGAAGAGCTTGATGACGGCGTCGAGCGTGGCGTCGTTCATGACCTTCTCGCCGCAGTCGGCGCAAGTGTAGCTGGGGATAGGCACGCCCCAGTTGCGCTGACGGCTGATGCACCAGTCGGGACGCTGCTCGACCATGGCGCCGATGCGGTTGGCGGCGTGAGCCGGATACCACTTGACGTTCTCGCGGACCTCTTTGCCAGCCTGCTCGCGCAGACCGGTCTTGTCCATCGAGACGAACCACTGGTCGGTAGCACGGAAGAGCACTGGGTGCTTGCAGCGCCAGCAGTGCGGATAGCTGTGCGTGATCTTCTTCTCGAGGACCAGGGTGCCGCGCTCGCGCAGGAACTCGATGATGTGCGGGTTGGCCTCGTCGGTATCCATGCCGCTGAAGAGACCGCCGGTGCCAAACTCCTCGCCGGTGTAGAACTTGCCGTCATCATCGACCGGCATGCAAATGTCGGTGATGCCCTCCTTGAGGCAGGCAAAGTAGTCGTCGACGCCGTGGCCGGGCGAGTTGTGGACGATACCGGTACCGTCATCGACACCGACGTAATCGGCCAGCAGCGCCACGCCCTCGACACCGTCAAAGATCGGCTGCTTGTAGTGGATATGATGGAAGGTCTCGGCGGGAACCACGTAGGGCTTGTCGTCGACCATGACCGGGGTGTACTCCCAGCCAAACTCCTCGCAGCACTTGGGAGCCAGGTCCTCGAGCATGACCTCGGCGCGGCCGTCGTGCTCAACGGCGACGTAGGCAGCGCCGGGCTTGAGGGAAACTGCCTGGTCGGAGGGGATGGTCCACGGGGTGGTCGTCCAGATGATGAAGTCAACCGGGCCGTCGAAGTTCTCGAGGCCGGCGGGCTTGGAGGTCATCTCGAAGCGCACAAAAATGGACGGGCTCGTCTCGTCGGAGTACTCAATCTCGGCCTCGGCGAGTGCAGTGTGGCAGTGCTTGCACCAGTAGACGGGCTTATGGCCGCGATAGATCATGCCCTTGTCGAACATGGCCTTGAAGACCTCGATGTCGGCGGCGTCATGCTGGTGATAGAGCGTCAGATACGGGTTGTCCCAGTCGCCAAGCACGCCAAGGCGACGGAAGCCAGTCTTCTGGAGCTCGATGTTCTCGACAGCGAACTCGTTGCAAAGCTCGCGGATCTTGGCCGTGGAGGTCTGGTTGAACTTCTCGGTGCCGAGCTTCTCCTCGACCTTATGCTCAATCGGCTGACCGTGGCAGTCCCAACCGGGGACATAGGGAACCTCATAGCCCTGCATCATCCAGTAACGGTTGATCATGTCCTTAGAGATCTTGTTCATGGCGTGGCCGATGTGGATCGGGCCGTTGGCGTACGGAGGGCCGTCGTGCAGCACGAACTTCTTGTGACCCGCGTTCTTCTTTAGAACTTGCTCGTAGACCTTGTTGTCCTGCCAGTCCTTAAGTCGCTTGGGCTCGGACTTGGAAAGACCGGCACGCATGGGAAATCCGGTTTTGGGCAGATTCATCGTCTGCTTGTACTCGTTTGCCACGGTACCCCTTTCATGTCGTGGGCGCGCACGCCCTCTGGGCACCAAAAAAGCGCCCGTCCCTACAAGCTGGGACGAAGCGCCACAAAACGGGCAGTCTGCCCGTAAAAGCTCTTCGCTTAACCACCCAGCTTAGATGCCCTCGCTCGCGTCGCCGCGCGCTCGCATCCGTTACTCGGCTGGTCTGTATCGACGACCATCTCGGCGATGTCTACTAAGACGAACCTGCGCGGCACGTCCGTTGGGACCGCAGCTCCGGGGTGATTTTCATCGGTCGCATGCACGGGTTCTCAGCGCTCCCCGCTCTCTGTAGCATGCGGACGGCCGACTACTCGTCCCCATCAACGCTTATGCGGAGTATGCTAGCACGTTCAGCGCCGGCGAAAAACCCTCAACACTGGTTTTATACGTTCGAAATTTCTCGCGGCTGTGGACCTTCTCTTGGAGCAAAATACCTGAAAGCACTTTATCGAACGAAAGAAGGTTGCTATGCGCACGATTGGAATGAGCGACTACACCGTTGGCGAGGATTGTTTTACCGAGTTGCCCGCCGCACTGGCAGAGTACGGAGCGACCAAGGTCGCCATCATTGGCGGCAAGCGAGCCCTGGCTGCAGCGCTGCCGGGCATCGAGGCGGCTCTTGAAGGTACCGATGTCGAGGTTCTGGAGACGCGCGTCTACGGCACCAACAGTACGCGTGCCAATATCGCCAAAGTCGTGAACTCTCCTGCCTGCCAGGAAGCCGACGTGCTCATCGCCTGCGGCGGCGGCAAGGCGCTCGACACCGTGAAGACCGCAGCCATCGAGCTCAAGAAGATAGTCTTCACCGTCCCGACGATCTGTTCCAACTGCTCCGCCGCGACCGCCATTGCCGTCGTGTACAACGACGACGGCTCGCTCGAGGGCTATTCGTACCCCAACCGACCGGCGCACATCTTCATCAACCCCAAGATCATCGCCGAGGCTCCAGCGGAGTACTTCTGGGCCGGCGTGGGCGATGCCCTGTCCAAGCAGCCCGAGGTCGAGTACGCCACGAGCGCCGGTAATTTGGAGCATACCGCCGGTCTTGGCCTGGCACTCTCCCACACCTGCTCCGAGCCTCTGTTTACTTATGGCGTCCAGGGTCTTGAGGACGTGCGCCAGGACCTGTCGACCGAGGCCGTAAAGCAGATCGCACTCGACATCGTGGTCAACACGGGCTACGTCTCCAACCTGACCAACCAAAACGATTACTACTACAACTCGAGCGTGGCGCACGCGTTCTACAATGCGACGTGCAGCATTCCGCGCGAGGGAACCTATCTGCACGGCGAGGTCGTGAGCCTGGGCGTGCTCGTGCTGTTTGCCTATACGGGCGATACCGAGAGCCTTGAGCGCTATGCCGCCTTTAACAAGCAGATGGGCCTGCCCGTAACGCTTGAGCAGGTCGGGCTTTCCGAGGCCGACATCCCTGCCCTGTGTGAGTATGCGCACGCCACCAACGAGTGGAAGCAGGGAAACCCCGAGCCCTTCACCGACGAGAAGTTCGCCGCCGCCATCAAAGCCGCCAACGCCTACGGCCATACGCTCTAGGCCTAGCCCAAAACCACCACAAGGGAGCAGTGCCCTTGTGGTGGTTTTTTATTGCTCCAGCATGCTGGGGTCGAACTCGCTAACCGGGATCACGCGATAACCGTGGCGGAGCAGTAAATCAACGAAGACGCCGTTGCCCGCCGTGAGGGTGCCACTGAATGTTCCGTCGTAGATGAGGCTCGCGCCGCACGAGGGACTACGGTCCTGCAGGATGCACGCGGCGATCTCTTCCGGCCCACCCGCCTGCTCGCACATGTCGAGCGCACGTTGGGCGCCTAGGCGAAATTCCAGGTCAACGGACACGCCCTCGCAGGTACAGACCTCGCCGTTCACAATCTCGGACGGCTTGCGCGGCGTAGGCAGGCCCCCAAAGACCTCAGGGCACACCAAGAGGACCTCGGTCCCCGTACGTTCGCAGGCCTCGACCAACGCGCGGTGGTAGTTGTCGAGCCCATTATACTTGCAGCTCTCGCCCATCAAACAGGCACTCACCACGATCTTCATTTCCATCCCTCTCAAGCAAAACGCCCCATTTGAGTAAGCTGCTCAAATGGGGCGTCGGCGTTTACTGGCTCGGCCGCGGCTTTACTGCTGCTTGGGCATCAGCGGATTCTCGCGCGTGAGGAGGTTCATGAACTCCTCACCCGTAATGGTCTCCTTCTTGTACAGATAACGAGCCAGCTCATGGAGCTTAAACTTGTTCTCCTTGAGGATCTGCAGGGCGCGATCGTGCGCGTCCTCGATCAGCTTAGCGACAATCGCGTCCACGCGCTCGGCCGTACCGGGAGCGCAGGTAAGCGACGTGTCCTGGTTAAGGTACGCATTCTGAACGGTACCGAGTGCCATCATGCCAAACTCATCGGACATACCAAAGCGCGTCACCATGTTACGGGCGAGCTTGGTGGCCTGCTCGATATCGTTGGCGGCGCCGGTCGTCATCTCACCAAAGATGAGCTCCTCGGCTGCACGGCCACCGCAATAGACGGCGAGCTTGTCCAGGACCTCCTGGCGCGTGGTCAGGAAGCGCTCATCCTCCTCGACCTGCATGGTGTAGCCCAGAGCACCGCTCGTGCGCGGCACGATGGTGATCTTCGTGACCGGTGCAGAGCCCTTCTGGCGGGCGGCAACGATGGCATGACCGATCTCGTGGTAGGAAACGACCTGCTTCTCGTGGTCGGAAAGCACCGTGGACTTACGCTGTTGGCCGGCGATGACGACCTCCACCGACTCCTCAAAGTCGTCCTGCGTAGCGCGCTTACGACCTTCGCGAACAGCGCGCAGGGCGCCCTCGTTGATGATGTTGGCCAGGTCGGCGCCCGAGGCACCGGGCGTGGCGCGGGCAATCGCGGTCAGATCGATCGGCGGCTCGGTCTTCACACTCTTGGCGTGGAGCTCGAGGATGTTCTTACGTCCGGTCAGATCGGGCAACTCGACGGGGATGCGGCGGTCAAAACGACCAGGGCGCAGCAGCGCCGGATCGAGGCTGTCGGGGCGGTTGGTGGCAGCAAGGACAACGATACCCTTGTGGTTATCGAAGCCGTCCATCTCGGTCAGCAGCTGGTTGAGCGTCTGCTCGCGCTCGTCGTTACCACTAAAGCCACCGCCATCGCGCTTCTTGCCGATGGTATCGATCTCATCGATAAAGACGATGCACGGGGCCTTTTCCTTGGCCTGCTTAAACAGATCGCGCACCTTGGCGGCGCCGCGGCCGACAAACATCTCGACGAACTCAGAACCAGAAATACTAAAGAACGGCACGCCCGCCTCGCCGGCCACAGCCTTGGCAAGCAGGGTCTTACCGGTACCCGGAGGGCCGACAAGGAGAGCACCGCGCGGCAGCTTTGCGCCGATCTCCTCGTAGCGCTGTGGCTTCTCCAGAAAGTCAACGACCTCCTTGAGGGATTCCTTGGCCTCTTCCTGACCGGCGACATCCTTAAAGGTCACGCCAACATCCTTGGAGGCGATCACGCGCGCGCCGGACTTGCCCAGTCCACCGCCGCCAAAACCACCTCCGCCAAAGTTCATCGACGGACCGTCATCGCCCATGGCCTTCTTCATGCGGCGGTTAAGCCACCAGCCGATCAGGAAGAAAATCGCCATGGGAAGAATGAGGGTGAGCAGGTAGTAGGTCATCAGACCTGAGTTCTTATCGGGAACGACCGACTCCAGCGAGGCGCCAGATTCAAGCACGCGATCGGTAAAGCCCGCGTCATTCGGCACACCGGTCGTCTTGTAGGCGATGTTCTCGTCCTCGCCCTTCTTGGTGTAATAAATCGCGTAATCGTCCGTGTTGTACTCGACCTTGTCGACGCTCTTCTTATCGAGCGCTTTGACAAACGTCGAGTAATCGGTCTTCGTAATCTGCTGCGTGTGACCGATGTTGGGGAACAGAACGGTCGAGAGCACGAGGTAGACGACGAAGGCGATGAGCACGTAGAGGATCATATTCCGTCTACGCTTGTTGTCATCCATCTCCATCTGCTTGAACTCCATCTACTGGGGTTAATAATGCTTTCTAGAATACCCAACCCGGACGGCGATAAACCGACGCTGGGCACGAAAAGACAGAGATGGCATCACTGGAAGTCGGCAAGGTTCAAATCTATACGGGCGACGGCAAGGGCAAGACGACGGCTGCGCTGGGGCTCGCGCTGCGTGCCACGGGCTATGGACTTAACGTGCTCATGCTTCAGTTTGCCAAGAAGCTGCACTGCGCCGAACATGATGCAGCACCTCGTTTAGGGCTACGCATCGTACAAGCCGACCGCGACACACCCGAGGCTTGCGCCGCACAGATCATGGAGCTGGCGCGCGAGAAGATTAGCCAGGTCGACGTGCTGATCTTGGATGAGCTGGGAGAAGCCATGCGACGGGGCTTTGTGACGCGCAAAGATGTCGAAGCGTTGATCGCGATGAAACCAACCACCACGGAGCTCGTGCTCACCGGCCGCGGCTTGCTGCCCCTCGCCGACCATGCCGACCTAGTAACCGAAATGCGCCCCGTCAAACACTACTTCGACGAAGGCCTCCTAGCCCGCCAAGGCATCGAATACTAGCCATTGGGGACGTTCTTAAACGACTAGGCGGTGGCGCGGCCTAACCAGTTGCCGCTGTGGTGGTAGATGGTGAACATCATGGCGGTGATTACCCAGGTTACGGGGTAAACCAGCAGCAGGTGCTCAAGCGACGGATCGAACGGCATAATCGCAAACACCCAGATCACCCTGAGCACGACGGTGCCAAAAATCGTGAGCAGCATAGGCTGCAAGCTCACGCCGGCGCCGCGGATGGAACCCGACGCGTTCTCGATAATCGAGAAAATCGCGTAGAACGGCGCGATAAAATGAAGAATCGTCGTGGTGTACGCCGAAATCGAAGCATCGTCGACAAACAGACGAGACAGCGGACCCGAGAATACCAGCAGCACGGCAGACAGGCCACCAATGAGCATAAACGACAGCACGAGCGACGTATGGTAGCCCTTGCGCATGCGTTCGTAGTTGCGCGCGCCAAAGTTCTGTGCTGAGAACGTGGTGATCGACACGCCGAGCGCCTCGGTAACCATCCAGACAATGCCATCCAAACGGCCCGAAAGACCCCACGCCGTGGTGACATCGGCACCAAACGAGTTGACCGACACCTGAATCAAAACGTTGGAAATCGAATACGCAGCAGACTGAAAGCCAAGCGGCAGACCACACGAGATCATGCTCTTACAAATGCCAGGATCAATGCCGAGTTTGGACAGTGAAAGCCGCCACGCACCCGGTGCGTGCATCATACGAATCACGATCATCGTGGCGTTGGAGCAAATGGTCAGCGCCACCGCAATGCCGCAGCCCAGAGCCTCCATATGAAGCACGGCAACGAAGATGACATCCAGCACCGCATTAACAAGGCAGCCGGAAGCGATGATCACAGCAGGCCCGCGCGTGTCGCCCACGGCGCGCAGCAATGCCGTTCCCATATTGAGCAGCAGCGCCGCAACCATGGCGGCAAAATAGCAACGGGCATAGGCCACGCCCTCGGCCAATAGTTCATGCGGCGTGTTCATAAGCACCAGCATGGGCTCAACGAACACAATGCCAAGAATCGAGAAAACGATACCGCCCACCAGCGCGAGCGTCATGGCCGTATGGACCGATCGGCTCAGACGTTCGTCATCGTGCTGACCAAAAAACTGGCCCGTAATGACCGCGCAGCCGGCACCCACACCGACGCAAAAACCAATGCAGAGCTCCGTAAGCACCATCGTGGCCTGAATGCCACCCAGCGCGAGCTTGCCGCCAAACTGACCGACGATATAGGTACCGATAAGCGTGTATGCCTGCTGAAAAAACGAACTAAAGAAGATGGGGACGCACAGCGACAGCAGCTGCTGCCAAATGACACCCTGCGTTACATCGATAGCCGTAGATTTCTTAGCCACACGCCCTCCCCACAAGCGTACGTCAAACAACAAAACATCAATTGAACGGCAAAACCGCTATCAGCTTAACACCGACCGAAGGCAGCAGAAACACCCTGGCGACAAGGCTCGAGAGCACCCCGCTAGTGATACAGCCCCGGCTGGTAATGGTACTCGTTGCTCACATGCGGGCACAGCTGCCAAAAGGCGACAGCACTTGCCGCGGCCACGTTGAGCGAATCGACCCCATGCGCCATCGGAATACGCACGGCGCGGTCGCAGCCTGCAATGGTCTTGGCGCCCAAGCCAGCACCCTCGGTGCCCATAAAGATTGCCAGGCGGTCAATCTCCTGCAGCGCGGGATCGTCCAACGACACCGAATCATCCGTCAAAGCCATGGCAGCACACGAAAAGCCGGCATCGTGCAGCGCCGCCAGCCCATCGTGCGGCCATACGCGCGCTTCGCTGCCAATGCGCGTCCAGGGCACCTGGAACACCGTGCCCATGCTCACGCGGGCCGAGCGACGGTACAGCGGGTCACAGCAAGTGGGGCTCACCAAAATGCCATCGACATTGAGCGCGGCGGCCGAGCGGAAAATCGCGCCGACGTTGGTGTGGTCGACAATGCCCTCGAGCACGCACACGCGCACCGGGCGCTCCCCCGCCGCCTCGACGACGCCACCCAAGAACTCGGCTACCGGAATCTGACGTGGACGGCGGAATGCCGCGAGCGCACCGCGCGTCACATTGAAGCCCGTCAGCTGCTCCATGAGCTCCATGGAGGCAACGAACACAGGAACCGGGCCCGCACCTTCGCGTACCGCCAGGCGCTCAAACAGCGGCATCATCTGGTCGAGCCAGCGTTCGCCCAAAAGAAAGCTCACCGGCTCGTATCCGGCGCGCACTGCACGCTCGATGACCTTGGCGCTCTCGGCGATAAAGATGCCCTTCTGCGGTTCCAAAACGCAGCGCAGCTCACGCTCGGTCAGTCGCACGTAGGCATCGAGCCGCTCGTCCTCGAGCGAATCAATTCGCAGCACCTCAACGGCATCAGTCATAGCAGCCAGCCCGCACCCTTCTTTACAGCACATCTATACCAAACGAGGCGACGCTAAGCGCCGCCCCATGCATTCAAATAACCCGATGATACCGTTCACGCCAGACGATTTACGCCTCAACGCGACGATACGTCACGAACTCATAATCGAGACCCTCGTCACCCTCGCCCGCGGCAATCGTGGCAACACCGCCACGCCTCGCAATCTCCCACGCGGGATCGGCATCCAGATCGGGAAAGTACGTATCCACGTCATGCACGCAATGGTCATGCGTAACCTCGGCCTCGACGCAATACGGCAAGAACTGTCGATACACCTCGCCGCCGCCAATCACCCACGCAATGGGCTCATCGGCCACGGCGGCCAAGGCCTCGTCAACGCTATGCACCACGTCGACACCCTCGGGCGCAAAATCCTCGTCGCGGGTGAGCACGATATTGCGACGGTTCTTAAGCGGACGCCCGCCGGGAAAACTCAGCAGCGTCTTGCGTCCCATAATGACCGGACAGCCTTTGGTGCACGCCACAAAATGGCGCATGTCGGCACGGTTGGACACGACCATGTCGCCCTCGCACCCAATACCCCAGTCGTCGCACACGGCGACAATGGCAGAAAGCTTACACGTCATGCGCGCCACCTACACCGCAATGGGGATGTTCTTAACCTGCGGACCGTGCTCATAGCCCTCGACGATCAGGTCATCAGTCGTAAACGCATAGAAGTCATGCACATCGGGGTTAAGCGTTACCTTGGGAGCCGCAAACTGCGGACGCTCGATAAGCTCGCGGACGATATCGACATGGCGGTCGTAAATGTGGGCATCGGCGATCACGTGCAGCAGCTCACCGGGAATCATATCGACCGACTGCGCAACCATCATCAGCAGAATTGCATACTGGCACACATTCCAATTGTTCGCGGCCAAAATATCCTGGCTACGCTGGTTGAGAATCATGTTGAGCGTCGGCTTGTCGTCCTGCGGACGCTGCGTGACGTTATACGTCACGCTGTAGGCGCACGGATACAGGTGCATCTCGGACAGGTCGCTAAACACATAGGTGTTCGTCATAATGCGGCGGCTGTACGGTGTGTGCTTAAGGTCGTACAGCACGCGGTCCATCTGATCGAAGTCGCCCTCGGGATAATGGCTCTTCTGCCCAATCTGATACCCGTAGGCTTTGCCGATGGAGCCGGTCTCGTCGGCCCACTCATCCCAAATATGGCTGTTGAGGTCATGGACGTTATTGGACTTCTTTTGATAGATCCACAAGATCTCATCCATGGCAGACTTGAGCGCCGTACGGCGCAGCGTGAGTGCCGGGAATTCCTCGCGCAGGTCGTAGCGCGCCGTGACACCAAAGTTTTTAATGGTATAGGCAGGGGTGCCGTCCTCCCACACCGGACGGACCTTTTGGCCCTCGGTGGTGGTGCCATGATCCAAGATATCGCGGCACATGGTTACAAACTGCTGATCAGCTTTGCTCATTGACCCTCCTGTCAGTCGCCTATAAGCGAGATTTATTGTAGCCCAGGCGCGCGAGTGTCGAATTGGACACTTAGTCCGGCACACGCAATGCACGGCAGCGCGGCTCCGCAAGCGGCAACGAGGCATCTTAGCCTTTTTCTGACATATGCCAGAAATGCCTTGCGCCCAACGACTAACGCGTTATCCTATTGTTGACATATGTCAGATAAGGAGTGTGCATGGCAGGAAGACGCGAAAAACTGCGCCGCGTCGGGATCATCCCCGAATACCGCGGCTTCACCCCCGATGGCCTGGCCAGCGGTGATGCCATCGACATGACCGTCGACGAGCTTGAGGTGCTGCGCCTGTGCGACCTGGAAGGTCTCAACCAAGAGGCAGTCGCCCAGCAGATGGGCATCGCCCGTGCAACGGTGGCGGCCATTTGCAGCCGCGCGCATCGCAAGGTGGCCGATGCGCTGGTCAACGGACGAGCGCTCGTCATCGAGGGCGGCAATATCGCGTACTCCCCCATCGCCTCGACGACGGCCGCATGGCCAGCAAAGGAGGTCGGCACCATGAGGGTGGCAACGACGTACGACAACGGCAACATCTTTATGCACTTTGGCCGCAGCGAGCAGTTCAAGATCTACGACATCCAGGATGGCAAGGTGCTCAACGAGCAGGTCGTAGGCACCGGCGGCACCGGCCACGGCGCCTTGGCGGGCCTGCTCGCCAACGGTGGCGTTGACACGCTCATTTGCGGCGGTATTGGCGGCGGCGCTATCAACGCGCTTGCCCAAGCCGGCATCACGGTCTATGCGGGCGCCCAGGGCAGCTGCGATGCCTGCGTCGAGGCCCTCATTGCCGGCACGCTCGCACAGAACGGCGAGGCCACCTGCGACTGCCATGGACATGATCACGAGCACATCCACGAGCATGGCGAGTCCTGCGGCTGCCACGGTCACCACGACCATGACGGGCACGAAGGCTGCGGCTGCCACTAGCGGCAAGCACCTCGTCGAGAACGCGCTTCCACGCGTGCGACAACCAGCGAACAAACGGCGAAGGCCGCCTGGAATACCATCCAGGCGGCCTTCGCCATACACGACTCAACTAGTCGTTACTTCTTGTTGCGCATCTGCGCTTCCATCTGGCGCAGCAGGTCCATATCGGACTTGGGGCCGCCCGTTCCCAGACCGCCCATGCCGCCCAGCCCCATGGCATCCAGACCGGGAATATTGGGCATGCGCATCTTTTTGCCCTTCTTGCCCTTCTTACCCTTCTTGCCCTTCTTGCCGCCGGCCTGCGCCTGATTGGCCATCGTGCGCATGCGGCCCATCATCTTGTTCATCTCGCCCCACTGCTTCATAAGGCTATTGACCTCAGTGGGGGTCACGCCGGCGCCCTTGGCAATGCGGGCACGGCGCTGACCGTTGATGATGGAGGGGCGAAGGCGCTCCTCCTTGGTCATCGACATGATGATGGCCTCGTTCTTGTCGAAGATGCCCTCGTCCAGGTTGCCGCCCATCTGGTTGAGCGCACGCTGGCCGCCGGGGAGCATGCCCAGGATGCCCTTCATGCCGCCCATCTTCTTGACGGCCTTCATCTGGTCGAGCATGTCATTCATGGTGAAGCCCTCGCGCAGCATGCGCTCGGCAGCCTCGAGCTGCTCGGCGTCGGCCGCCTCCTGGGCCTTCTCAATAATGCCGACAACGTCGCCCATACCCAGAATGCGCTTGGCCATACGATCGGGATAGAACGGCTCCAGCGAATCGGGCTTCTCGCCCATGCTCACGAACTTGATGGGCTTGCCGGTCACCTGGCGCACGGAAAGCGCGCCGCCGCCACGGGCATCGCCGTCGAGCTTGGAGATGATCACGCCGTCAAAGTCGGTGCGCTCGGCAAAGGTCGAGACGACGTTGACGATATCCTGGCCGGTCATGGCGTCGACGACCATCAGCACCTGATCGGGCTTAACGGCCTTCTTGATGTCCACGGCCTCCTGCATCATCTGCTCGTCGATCTGCAGACGACCGGCGGTATCGACGATGACCACATCGCGCAGGTGGTCGACGGCCTCCTGGATGGCGCCCTTGGCGATATCGACCGGATGCTCGCCGTCACCGCAGAAGACCGGCACGCCGATCTCGCCGCCGAGCGTGGCCAGCTGGTCGGCAGCAGCGGGACGGTAGACGTCGCACGCGGCGAGCAACGGCGAGCGACCCTGCTTCTTGAGCAGGTAGGCCAGCTTTACGGCAGCCGTGGTCTTACCGGAGCCCTGCAGACCCACAAGCATGATGACATTGGGAATACGGTTGCTAAAGACGAGCTTGCTCTCGGTGGAGCCGAGCATCTCGGTAAGCTCGTCGAGCACGATCTTGACGACGTTTTGCGCCGGAGAGAGCGACTCCATGACCTCTGCGGTCATGCAGCGCTCCTTAGTCTTGGCGACAAACTCCTTGACAACCTTAAAGTTAACGTCGGCCTCGAGCAGCGCCATACGAATATCGCGCATGGCCGAAGTAATATCGGCCTCGGTCAGCTTGCCCTTGCCGCGCAGGCGGTCAAATGTGTCGTTGAGGCGATCGCTCAGAGAATCAAACACTAGTCACTCCTTAATTGGACTCGCCCACCAGGGCGCGGCAGAAATCTTTGGCATTGAACTCCTGCAGGTCATCGACCTGCTCGCCCACGCCGATGCGCAGGATGGGAAGCTTGAGCTTCTCGGCCACGGCCATGGCGATACCGCCCTTTGCCGTGCCGTCGAGCTTTGTCATGATAATACCGTCCAGGCCCAGCGCCTCGTTAAACTCGAGCGCCTGGTTGAGGCCGTTTTGGCCCGTTGCGGCATCGATCACGAGCACGACATAGACGGGCATGGGGCCGGCGACCATATTGGCGGCGCGCTTGCGGGTCACATTGACCACCTTGGCAAGCTCGCGCATGAGCTCGGGGCTCGTGTGCAGACGACCGGCGGTATCGATGAGCACCAGGTCGCTGCCGCGCTTGTCGGCCTCGTCGAGCACGTCGTAGCAAACACTTGCCGGGTCGGAGCCGCGGTCGCGCTTGATGACGGGGACGCCAGCGCGCTGGCCCCACACATCGAGCTGCTCGATAGCGGCAGCGCGGAAGGTATCGGCCGAACCGATCACGACATTCTTGCCGCGGGCGGCCATGGCGCTCGCGATCTTACCGACCGTAGTGGTCTTGCCGGCACCGTTAATGCCCACAAACAGCACGCAGCTCGGCGTATCGGAGAACGGATCGCGCTCGATGGGCACAAAGTGCTGCTCAAGCTGCTCGGCCAGGGCGCGACGGAGTTGTGGGGCGGTCTTGAGGTTCTTCTTGGCCGCGGCATCGCGCAGGTCATCGGAGACCTTGATAGCGACCTCGGCACCCATGTCACCCATAACGAGGGTGTCCTCCAGGTCCTCCCAAAAATCCTCGTCGACCTCGCCGCCAAAGTAGAAGACCTCGTTGAGAGCCTCGCGGCTGCGCTCAAGTCCGCGCGAGAGAGCATCGAAGAATCCCATTATGCATTCACGACCTTTCCGGTTTCGCGATCGAGTTTTTGCGAGACGACGCGACTGACGCCGTCGGCTTGCATCGAGACGCCATAGAGGACGTCAGCGTCCTCCATAGTACGGCGCTGATGCGAGATAACCAAGAGCTGCGTATCGGAACGCAACACATCGAGCGCGCCGATGAGCTTGGACAGGTTGGCGTCATCGAGCGCCGCCTCGACCTCGTCCAGCACATAGAACGGCACCGTGCGCGTGCGATACACGGCAAAGAGCAGGGCGAGCGCCGTCAGACTCTTCTCGCCGCCCGACATGAGCATCATCTTGGTGATGCGCTTGCCGCGCGGCTGCGCCACGACCTCGATACCCGTCTCGGCAGGATGCTCGGGATCGGTCATCTCCAGATGAGCCTGGCCGCCCGGGAAGAGCATAGCGAAGATCTCGCGGAAGTTCGCGTCGACCTTCTCAAACGTCACCAGGAAGGCCTTCCGCATCTTGCGATCAATGGCCACCGTGATCTTGGTGAGCGCCTTGCGCGCGCTCTCCAGATCAGCCAGCTGCTCCTCGATGTAGTCGGCGCGGCGCTTGAGCTGCTCGTACTCCTCCATGGCAACTTGGTTAACGGGACCAAGGTTGTTGATCTGGCGCACAAGCTGGTTGAGTTCGCGCTCGGCGGCATCGCGGTCCGTGGGCGCCGGAAGCATGAGCGCTTCCTCGAGCACCGTCGTGCCATCGGCGGTAATGGCCTTGATGGCGGCCTCTACCTGCACCTCGAGCTTGCCACGCGCGACCTTGAACTCGTTTTGCGTGGCGGAGGCGGTATCGACTCGCTCCTTAGCGCGGGCAACCTCTGCCTTGGCATCCTCGATGGTCTTCTTGAGCGAAGCGGAGTCCGCCTCCTCCAGAGAGGCCTGGTCACGCAGACGCGCTGCCCAATCCGACGCGCGTTCCAACAGGGCAGAATAGCGTTCGTGCATGGGGTCGACGCGCAGGCGCAGCAGCTCGAGCGAGCGCGAAGCCTGGCGTGTTCCGCGGATACGACGGTCGATGCCCTCAAGACGATGCTCCAGGTCGGGCACGCGGCCCTTCAGCGAACGCAGGCGTTCACTCGTCTGGGCTAGGCGAACCTTGGCGTCGGCGAGCTTGCCGGCAGCCTCGGAATCGTCACGGCGAACGCGGTCGAGTTCGTCGTTGGCCTCGGCAATCTGCAAGCCCAGATCGCTTGCCTGCGCGCGAGCCTCGTCACGCGAACGGGTGAGCTCGTCCACGCGCGGGCGCGAAGCGCGAACGGCCTCGGAGGCCTGCTCGCGGCGCTTGGAGATGCGCACGCGCTCGACCTCGGCATTGTTGGCGCTTTGCTCCAAGCGGCCAATCTCGGAGAGCAGCGAGCGGCGCTCGCCTTCAAGACGGGCGATCTCGCCGGCGGCATCGCCCTCGGCGGCACGCGCCTCTTCGACGGCCGCATTGGCCTCGACGACCTGATCCGACACATGCTCAAACACGGCAGCCAGATCGGGCTCCAGGCCTTCCAGCTCGCGAATGCGACGCTTGCGCTCCAGAGCACCCGAGGCCTCGCCGGCATCGAGGCCCACGCGTACCAGGCCGCCACAGGCGACGCGGGCGCCATCGGGGGTCACGTAAGTCACGCCGTCAACGACCGGCGCCGACAGCGCGGCAGCGAGATCGTCCACTACGTAATATCCGCCGAGCAACGCCTCGACGACGGGACCGTAGCCTGCGCGCACGGAAAGACGATCAACCAGACGGGTACCGGCAGCCCCCTCAGCGGCGGTAGAGCTGCTCACGCCGCGCGCCACCAGCAGCGCCTCGCCCGAGGCCTTCTTCTGGTCCAGAGCGGCACGACCGGCACGCTCAAGCGCGGACGTATCGTCGAACAGCAGCGCATCGATATCGCCGGCAAGCAGCTGCTCCACCAGGCCCTCAAGCTCGCGCGGGGCCTCGAGCACGTCGCCCAGACGACCCAAGACATCGTCGCCCAGCGCACCCACCAGACGGCTCACGAGCGGCGAGTTGTCGGCCATGCGGGCATCAAGTTTCTTTTGGCTGGCAAGCTCCGAGCGCACCTCGGACAACTTGTTGCGCGCCTCGCTCTCGCGGGCACGCAGGTCCTTCAGGGCCGCGCGTGCCGTCTCGGTGGCCTCACGCGCATCGACCTGAGCCTGGCGCGCTTCCTCAAGAGCGCCCTCAAGCTCCTCGCCGCGGTCGCGACGGCTCTCGAGCGAGGCCGTGACCTCCTCGAGCTGCTCGTCAATCTGCTCCAGGCGCGAGGCATACATGTTGTCCTCGACCTCGGCATTGCTCAGCGAGTCCTTCACCTTGGCGAGCTCGAGCGCGGCGTTATCGGCCACGCGCTGCACATCACGTTGTTCACGCGTGAGCTGCGAAATCTGATTGTCGAGCGCCACGCGACGCTCGTGGAGCTCAGCAGCGGCAGGACCGGCGGCGTCAACGTCCTCCTGGGCCTGCATGTGCGCGCCGGTCACTTCCTCAAGCTGCGCACGCGCGTCCTCGAGCTCCTCGACCACGCGACGACGCTGATGCTCGGAGCTCGAGATCTGACCGCGCATGTCAGACAGGCGCGACACCATGTTGTGGCCCTTTTCCTCGAGCAGGCGCATGTCGGAGTTAATGCGGCCGACCACATCTTGCATATGACGGCGCTGCTCGCCCAGGTCGCCCACAAACAGGCCCTTTTCCTCGAGCATGACCTGGAGCTTCTCGAGCTCGCGCTCCTTTTCGCCCAAGCGGTACTGCGCAAGCTCAAGCTCGGCGGCACCTTCCTTGGAGCGGCTCTCCAGGTCGTTCCACTGCGACTGCAGCGAACGCAGCTCGTCGACGGCTAGCATCTGCGTAAGCTCGTTCGCGCGCGAGGACAGCTCTTTGTACTTGCGCGCGCGATCGACCTGACGCTCCAGCGGTCGCAGCTGACGGGCGATTTCCTTATTGATGTCGTGGGCACGCGTCAGGTGCTCGTCCATCGACTTAATCTTTTTGAGCGCACGCTCCTTGCGGCGCTTGTGCTTGGAGATGCCGGCGGCCTCCTCGATGAGGGCACGGCGCTCCTCGGGGCGGCTCTGCAAGATGGCATCGAGCTTGCCCTGGCTGATGATGGAATGCGTATCCTTACCCAGGCCCGAATCGTGCAAGATGTCCTGAATGTCCATCAGGCGGCACGGACTCGAGTTGATGAGGTACTCGCTTTCGCCCGAGCGGTACATGCGACGGGTGATGGCGACTTCGTCAAAATCGACAGGCAGCATATGGTCCGAGTTATCGAGCACCAGCGTGACCTCGGCAACACCCACCGGCTTGCGCGCCGACGAGCCCGAGAAGATAACATCCTCCATGGCCTGGCCGCGCAGCTGCTTGGCGCTCTGCTCGCCCAGGACCCACAGAATCGAGTCGGAGATGTTCGATTTTCCCGAGCCGTTGGGACCGACGATGACGGTCAGGCCCGGCTCAAACGTCATATGGGCGCGGTCGGCAAACGACTTGAACCCTTTGAGCGTGAGGGACTTGAGATACACGGTTCCTCGCTTACACGTGCTTCTTGTTCAGAATCACGCCGTTGGTGGTGTAACCCATGCGGTCGAGCGCTTCGAGCGCGGCAGCACCCTCGGCTTCCTTCTTTGAGGAGCCGGAGCCGCGACCCTGGCGAATACCATCGATCAAAACCACAGCGGTAAAGGTGGGCGCATGCGCCGGGCCCTCGGAGCCAACGAGCTTATACGCCGGGGGCTCGTGACCGTCGGCTTGCACGCACTCCTGCAAGAACGATTTGGGGTTCGCGGGGTGCTCGGCACGCTCGGAAGCCAAATGCGGCTTAAGCGTACGGTGGATAAACTCCGCTGCGGCATCCCAGCCGGCATCCAGGTACAGTGCGCCCACGAGCGACTCGTAGACGTTCTCGAGCGCAGAATGCAGGCCGCGCGCACCGGTACCGGTCTCGGAGGCACCAAAGATGATGATGTCGTCGATGCCCAGCTCGTGAGAAACCTCGGACAGCGTGGCGCCCGAGACGAGCGACACCTTCAAGCGGGTGAGCTTGCCCTCGTCAAACTCGGGATAGGACTCAAACAGGGAGCGTGCGACCACGGCGCCCAAAATGGAATCGCCCAAGAACTCAAGGCGCTCATAGCTGGCAGAAACCGGCTGGCCCTCGACTGCCGAGGGATGCGTAAGCGCCGCGCGCAGCAGCACCTTATTGTTGAACTCGTGGCCCAAGATTTCCTGGGCGCGCGTAAGTCGGTCGGATAAAGCCAAGACTTAGGCCTCCTTGGCAGCTTCGATAGCGTCGACGGCGTCGGCGACAGAGTTGAGCGAGAGCAGGGTCTCGTCATCGATCTCGAGGTTGAACTCGTCCTCGATAGCCGTAACCAGCTGCAGGCGCTCGAGCGAGTTGGCATCGAGGTCGTCAAAGGTGGTCTCATCGCTAATTTCGGCAACATCGACGCCCAGAACGTCAGCAGCGACCTCGGCGATCTTGTCGAAGATTTCGGAGCGGTCCATAGCGCTTCCTCTCATAGTGCATGAATACCAAAAGAATGGTACCGCCCGGGCGGTACCAAGACACGGTTCTGATTCTACCCCACGACGTGCGCCGCGAAGCACATAACAGCACTCTAACTCGCTCTTATAAAACGATACCGTCCATGGAGTTGGCGACGTTCTCGACCAGTCCGGCACGTACGGCCTCAGCCGCGGCGAGTGTGCCGTTTTTGACGGCCTCGACCGACGTGGCGCCGTGGCCGATCAAGACCACACCGCGCAGGCCCAGCAGGATGGCGCCGCCCTTGGCATCGCCAGAGAGCTTAGCCTTAATCTCGCGCATCTGCTTTTTGATGAGCAGCGCGGCGATCTTGGTGCCGAGCGAGGACATAAAGGCGCCTTTGAGCTCCTGCAGCAAAAACTTGGCAGCGCCCTCGGTAGCCTTGAGAGCGATATTACCCGACATGCCGTCGGCAACAACGACATCGAAGTTACCTGAGGTGATGTCCGTTCCCTCGCAGTTACCAACAAAGCCGGGAACGGCGGCTTTCATGGCCGGGAAGCAGGCCTTGGTAAAGTTGGAGCCCTTCTCGTCCTCGGTGCCGTTGGCAAGCAGGCCCACGCGGGGATGCTCGATGCCCAGGACGACGCGGGCATAGGCGCTACCCATCTGGGCAAAACGTACCATATCGTCAACCTCGACATCGGGGTTGGCGCCCATATCGCACAGCACCGTCAGACCGCCGGCGCGATTGGGCAGCGCATTGGTCAGACAGGGGCGCACCGGCTGCTTCTTGCCTTCGGCCTGATACCTAAACGGCGTCACATAGGCGGTGGCGGCGGCGGTCATGGCGCCGGTGGAGCCGGCGGAGAAGAACGCGTCCGCGTTGCCCTTCTTGATGGCGCGACACGACAGCACGATCGACGACTTGCGTTTGGTCATCACGGCGCGAATGGGATCGTCATCCATGGCGATAACGTCAGGTGCCTCAAGGGCCTCAACACGTGCATGGGAAGCGGCAAAGGGATTGACGATTTCGGCGGGGCCAGCTGCCAAGACCTCGATATCGGGATCGGCGGCAAGTGCAGCCTCGATACCATCGAGAACAACCTGAGGTTTCTCGTCTCCGCCCACAACGTCTACACAAACGCGAACGTTACTCATATACATGCTCCTTATACAAAAATGGCCGACTCATTGAGCCGGCCATTGTGGTTCCATTTGGAACGGCATCGCATCCAGAGTATACCGTTACTCGGTAACGATAACCTCGCGGTCCTTGTAGAAACCGCAGCTGGGGCACACGTGGTGCGGAAGCTTGACAGCGCCGCAACGGGGGCACGTGGACTGAGCCGCAGCCGAGATCTTCATGTTGGCGGAGCGACGGGTGTGAGTGCGGATACGACCCTGCTTTTGTTTAGGTACGGGCATAGTGACCTTCCTTATGAACTATCCAGTGTGGCGATTACGCGCAAGTAGCGATACTACCACAGTTTTACTCATCAAGCTTGAGATTCTTCAATGCTGCAAATGGATTTTCCGTGGCAGCGGCCCATTCTGCCTCTGCCTGGGCGGCGCAATCGCATTGCTCGACGTTGAGATTGCAACCGCATGTGGGGCACAGACCGCGGCAATCGGGCTTGCAGAGCACCACAAACGGCGTGTCCATGACGACCGCGTCGTTGATGGGCTCACCCAGATCGACGATGCGGTCCTCACACAGGAGCTCGTAGCCGTCCTCGTAGGCCTCGGGATCCTCGGGCTCCTCAAAGAGGTAGAACTCCTCGATCTCGCCGGCGATATCAAACGAGGCGGGCTCCAGGCAACGGTCGCACTCGCCGGTGGCGTGCGCGCGGACCATGCCCGTGAGCAAGACACCGGTACCGGCATTGGTAAAGACAACGTCGTAGTCGATGCCGTCCTGAAGCTGGTACTCCTTCTCGCCCACCGTGTAGGTGGCGACATCGACCTTACCGGTCAGCGGATACGAATCTCCAGGAAACTCGAGCTGCTCGGAAAGATCGACGGTAACGCTCGGAAACTCAGCCATTACCACTGACCATTCTGTTGGGCGGCACCCTCGTTGAGCTGCTGACGGCAACGGGTAACGGTGCCAGTCAGGCTCTTGAGGTTCTCCTCCAGGTGCGTAAAGACCTGCTCCGCGTAGTCCTCGGCAGCATAACGCGTCTCGCGCTCGTACTGCTGGGCACGATCGCGGATGTCGTCGGCCTGCTGCTGCGCAAGGCGGACGATCTCCTGCTCACCGGCAATGGTGAGGGCCTGCTGCTGAGCGTCGGCGATGATGGAATCAGCCTGAGCGGCGGCGGAAGCCATAAGCTCCTCGCGCTCCTTAAGGATACGGCGGGACTTCTGCCACTCCTCGGGATAGCTCATGCGGATCTCGTCGAGGATATTGAAGAACACGTCGGCGTCGATGACCTTGAACTGAGCGTTCTTGCCGAAAGGCGGCTTGGCTTCCTCGATCAGCCCTTCGAGCTCATCGACCAAGCTGACGATCCTATCGCCAGGAAAATTCTCGCCCGGCATCCGGTCTCCTTTCATAGGTAACATATCATCGTGCTAGTTTACCACATGCCACCAGGCAATAAAAAACGTCACGAAAAGCGATGTCTGAGCGCTTCGACCACGTTGGGCGGCACAAACGTCGATACATCGCTGCCGAGCGAGGCGATCTGGCGAACGACCGAGCTCGAGATGTAACCGTACTGCGGAGCACTCATGACAAAGATGGACTCCAGCTCGCTATCCAAGCGATAATTGAGGTCGGCCTGCTGCAGCTCATACTCAAAGTCGGTCATGGCGCGCAGGCCCTTGACCACGGCCCCCGCCCCCTGCTCACGAGCGAAGTCGACCAAGAGGCCGGTAAAGGGCAGGACTTCGACGCCGTCGATATTACCGAGCGCCTCGCGGGCCAGCGCCACGCGCTCATCGAGCATAAACGTGGTGCCCACACCGTTTTTACCCTGCGACTCTGCAACAGCGACGATCACACTGGGAAAGATGCGGCGGGCGCGGCGGATCACATCGATATGGCCAAACGTGATGGGATCGAAGGTGCCCGGGACGATCACGCGGTTGATGGTGTCATTCATGGGCGTCCTCCTGAAACGTCGTGGCATCGTTGTTATCGGCATCGGTGACGGCACTATCGTCCTCACCGTCGTCATCGCCGACCCAACGAAGCAGGTCGACCGAGGTAATGCCGTAGCGCTTCTCACGTACAGTCTCAAAGCCTGCCGGATGCGCGCCCGCATCGGCGGAGGCATGCTCAAACAGGGCATAAGCGCCAGGCGCAAGCAGACCCTGCTGAGCCAGGTTCTGCAGCATTTCCTCGACCGGCTCGGCACCAAAAGCATAGGGCGGGTCGAGCAGGACCAAATCAAAGGGGCCGCCCGGTACACGACCGCGCGAGGCACTTGCCAGCATGTCGCCCGTGACCACACGCCAACGCGCACGGTCACGGCAGAGCGACTCGATATTCTTGGTAATGAGCCGCGCGGCGTTGCGATCGATCTCAAACGTCGTGAGCGAGCGGGCCCCACGAGAGAGCATCTCTAACCCTAAGGCACCGGAGCCGCCAAAGGCGTCCAGCACACGAACCTCGTCCAAATCGAAATCGAATGCCGACATGACCATAGATGCGCACGCCTCGCGCACGCGATCAGTCGTGGGGCGGGTGACATCGCGACCACGGGGCTCCTCGATCTTACGACCGCGCCATTCGCCGCCGATGATTCTCATCCTCCGCTGACCTCCTTAAAGATATGTCGATAACGCATGGCGACCGCCTCGCGCAAGGGACGCGTCGCCACAGAGTCAAGGTTGCAAGCATACCGCAAGAGCTCGACCGCGTCCAAATGGGCCCATTCGATAAGGTCCTCATCGGCATCCAGGTCCACAAAGCGCAAGGTCACGCCACCGTGCTGACGGTACCCCAGGATTTCGCCCTCGTGACGCAGACGCAGGTCCATCTGGGCAAGCGTAAAACCATCCGAGGTCTTTTCGAGCGACTGGAGACGGTCTTGTGCCGCCGAGGCGCCGCCATTGCCCTTGGAGTGCGTCATGACCAGGCACGTGCCCGACACGCTGCCGCGGCCCACGCGACCGCGTAGCTGATGCAGCGCCGCCAAGCCAAACCGCTCACCGTTCTCGATGACCATGACGGTGGCGTTGGGCACGTCGACGCCCACCTCGACCACCGTAGTCGAGACGAGCACGTCAATCTCGCCACGCTTGAAGGCGTCGATCACGCGATCCTTCTCCCCCGCTGGCATACGGCCGTGAAGGCGCTCGATGGCAAGACCCGGCAACGCCAGACGCAGGCGATCGAGCTCGGTCGCCGTATCGTGCAGCGGCACAGGCACGGTCACGCGGCCCTCGTCGTCGCGGGCGATACCGGGCACGTCTTCAAGCTCATCGGCCGAGTCACTCGGCTCCACGAGCGGGCAAATCACGTAGGCCTGCTGACCCTTTTCATGCGCCTCGCGGATGGCGCCATAGGCGAGGTCGCGGCTCGACTCGGTGAGCACGCGTGTCGTCACGCCAGCGCCAGGGACGGGCCGATGGCGGATGATACTCGTGTCCAGATCGCCGTAGACCGAAAGCGCCAGCGTACGCGGGATCGGTGTCGCCGTCATAACGAGCAGGTCCGCACCGGGGCCCTTCGCGCGTAGGGCGTTGCGTTGGCCAACGCCAAACCGGTGCTGCTCGTCGATGACGACAAGCGACAGATGATTGAACGCAACGTTATCCGAAAGCACCGCGTGGGTTCCAAAGAGGACGTCGAGCTCGCCCGATTCAAGCTGGGCATGGATCTGCTCGCGCTCTGAGGCCGGCGTGGCACCCGTCAGAAGCGCCCAGGATATGCCCGCCTGCGAGAGCAGAGGGCCGGTCTTATCGGCATATTGGCGCGCCAACACGCCCGTGGGCGCCATAACGCAGGCCTGCGTACCGCTATCGGCAGCCACAGCCAGAGCGCAGGCGGCAACGGCGGTCTTACCGGTACCGACATCGCCCAGCAGCAGGCGGTTCATCACGCGCCCACCATCGCACATATCGCGCAGGATATCTTGGAACGCGGTCTCCTGCTCGTCGCTCAGCGAAAACGGCAGGGCTTGCTTAAGCGCGGCCAGGTGCTCGCCCGCGGTGTGGGCATAGGGAACCACATCGACCAGGCCGCCGACGTTGCGCAGGCGCAGCGCCAGCTGCAGGTAGAGGCACTCCTCGTAGGCAAGCCGTGCGCGCGCGATATCGCGCTCTGCCATACTCGATGGAAAGTGGATCGAACGCAACGCGCGGGCATTGCTCATGAGCTTCCGCTTTGCGCGCAGCGGCGCGGGAATCGGATCGAACGGATTGCCGACGACCTCGAGCGCGCCGCTTACGATGCGGCGCATCCACGCCTGGCTCACGCCATCGCTCACGTAATGGACCGGCAGGATGGTGCCCGCAGCACGCCCGTCATCGAGCTTTTCAAAGTGCGGCGAGGCCATCTGCTTAAAACCGTAGTCAAACTCGACCTTGCCCATCACGGCCAGGCGGTCGCCCTGTTTAAGCTGCTGGGCAATCCAGGGCTGGCGGAAAAAGGCGACCTGCAACACGCCCGTCTCGTCCACCAGCGATACCTCGGTCACCTGCATGCGCGGACGCGGCTGCTTTTGGACGATGCGGTCGACCGTGGCGATGATGGTGCACACGGTACCGATGGGCGCCATCTCGATGGACCACGAACGGGTAAAGTCGAGGTATCGATGAGGGATATGGAGAAGGAGGTCCCCCACCGTCCTAATTCCCAGACGGCGAAGGGCCTCCTCACGTTTACCCGAAACATATTTGAGTCGCGCGATATCCTCGTCGAGCGCATTGCTCTGGGCAAAGCGCTCCGAGACGCGCGGCACGGAGCAGAGCTCGGACATGGGCAGATGCCTACTCGATCGAGAAGATCACGGGATAGAGCGGCTGCTCGCCACGATGGGCGTCAATCTCCAAGTCGGGCTGAGCTTCCTCGATGGCGTCGACGATCTCCTGGAAGGCCTCATCGGACAGCTCCTCGCCGGCCAGAATCGTCAGCGCGTCGCCCTCCTCTTCCTCCTGCATGCGGTTGATGCAGTCGAGCGTGACCTGCTTCACGTCGGAGCCGACCACGTCGATGGAGCCGGCGATGATACCCATGACGTCACCGGAGTGAATCGGAGAACCGTCAGAGGCACTAGAGTCGCGCACGGCGCGGGTGACCTCGCCATCGCGGACCTCGCTGATGGCGTCGACCATGGCGGCGACGGCATCCTCGAGCTCGGAATCGGGCAGGACTGCGAACAGCGCGGAGAAGGCCTGCGGGACGGTCTTGGTGGGAACGACGGCGACCTTCTTGTCGGTGCAGGCTGAGGCAGCAGCCTCAGCGGCCATGCGGATGTTGCCGTTGTTGGGCAAGATGATGACCGAGGTCGCGTTGACCTGGTCCACCGCGCCCAGCAGGTCGGCGGTCGAGGGATTCATAGTCTGGCCACCGGAGACGACCACGTCGACGCCAAGGGACTTGAGGATGTCGGCCTCGCCGGAACCAGCGGCAACGGCGACAAAGCCCAGCGCCTTGGCGGGCTCGACGGCCTTTTCTTGATCCTCGTGGATCTTGGCGGTACGGTCGTGGGCCTCCATCTCCATGTTGTGGATAAAGACCTCATAGATCTGACCGAGCTGCAGCATGTGCTCGAGCACCAGGTTGGGGGTATTGGAGTGCACATGGATCTTGTAGTCGGGATAGGCGCCCACGAGCAGCTCACAGTCGCCCATGGAGCCTAGGAACTTAAGGCATTCGTCCTCGTCAAACGGGGCGTCGGCCTTAAAGAGAAACTCGTTGCAGTAGCGGAACTCCGAGCCCTCCCAGTCGTCGTTAGCCTCGATCTCAACGCGGCCAAGAGCGGCATCGCGGGCAGAGCCGGCGGAGTCAAACGTAGCGGAGAAATCCTCGACAACGGTGCTGCGACCAAGCGCGGCGGCAACAAAGTTCTCCAGGAAGATGGCAAAGCCGAAGGCGCCTGAGTCGACCACGCCGTTCTCTTTGAGGACGGGCAGCAAGTCGGGCGTGCGGGCGACGGACTGGTACGCCTCGACGACGATGGCATCGAGCGCATCCTCAGCCGAGAACTTCTTCTTCTCGCACTCATCGGCCTTGGTCGAGACATCGCGCAGGACCGTGAGGATCGTGCCCTCGATGGGCTTGCGGACAGCCTGGAAGGCGACCTTGACGGCGCGACGGAAGGCGAAGGCAATGTTGGCGGACGTAATGGGCTCATCGGCAGAGACAAGGCCCTCGGCCACGCCGCGCAGAATCTGCGAGGTGATGACGCCGGAGTTACCGCGGGCGCCCATAAGGGAGCCGTGGGTGATGGCGCCTGCGATGGCCTCCATGTCGGCATCGGCGGGAAGGGCGGAAAGCTCCTTGGTCACCGAGGCGAGCGTGAGCGACATATTGGTGCCGGTATCGCCATCGGGTACGGGGAAGACGTTGAGCTTATTGATCTCCTCGGCCTTGTCGGAAACGGCAGCCGCAGCGATCGGAAAACAGGTGCGAATGGTCTTTGCAATCATGGGTATTTGAATCTCCGTTTTCGGATGCTAGTTCAGACGGCTCTTGAGCGCGTCGATATGGATGCCGATCTTAAGGCTGGCGGGATCGATCTGGGCGATCTCCTGCAGAGTGAAGGCAACGGAGCTCGAAAGATTGTGGCAGACGGACTTCATGTTGACGCCGTTCTCGAGCACGACGTGAAGATCGACCGTAAGGCCGTTCTCGTCGGCGGAGACAAGCACGCCCTTGCGGAGGCGCTGACCGGCAAGCAGGCGCACGCTCTCGGCGCCCTGGAGCTGCTCAGCCATACCGACAACGCCATAGCACGTCATCGCGGCATAACCGGCAATATCGGCAATAACGTCGTTCGAGACGCTCAGGCTGCCGTTAATGGTCTCAGACACAAGAATCTCCTTTTCTTGGTGCTCGCGGCACCATGTCGCGGGAGCAATCATTGCAATATTCTACAACGACCGCGCCATGTTGAGGTGGCGGGCCTCGGGATTACATCCTCGACACGAAATGTTGATATGGTAACGTTCGCGAACGGCGATCGCGGCATGAAAAAACCCGCCGCATAAGCGACGGGTTTTACAACCTGGCTCCCCGGGTAGGACTCGAACCTACAACAGCGCGGTTAACAGCCGCGTGCTCTACCATTGAGCTACCGAGGAATAGGTGCGTGCTCTCAAGCAACGAAGTTTATTATACGGACGAATCAGCTCAGGGCAAGAACTTTTTTAAGAAATTTTCCGACCCAGTCATTGGGGACGTTCTTAAACGACCAGTCATTCAAGAACGTCCCCAATGTCTACATGAAAGCGCCCCCAAGCGGATGTGCTTGAGGGCGCCTCTTGCTTGACTAGCTCTCGATATAGTCCTTCAGCTTACTGCTACGGCTCGGGTGGCGAAGCTTGGCCAGAGTCTTGGACTCGATCTGGCGGATGCGCTCGCGCGTGACGCCAAACTCACGACCGACTTCCTCGAGCGTGCGGGGATGTCCGTCGACAAGGCCAAAGCGCAGTTCGATAACCTTGCGCTCACGATCGGCAAGCGAATCGAGCACCTGGGCGAGCTGCTCCTGCAGCATAGAGAAGCTGGCCGCATCGGGCGGAACGATAGCCTGGGAGTCCTCGATGAAGTCGCCCAGCTGGGAATCCTCTTCCTCGCCGATGGGGGTCTCGAGCGACACGGGCTCCTGCGAGATCTTCTGGATCTCGCGGACGCGGTCGGCGCTCATGTCCATCTCGGCACCGATCTCTTCGGGGGTCGGGTCGCGGCCCAGGTCCTGAAGGAGCTGACGCTGCACGCGGACGAGTTTGTTGATAGTCTCGACCATGTGCACGGGAATACGGATGGTACGGGCCTGGTCGGCGATAGCGCGCGTAATGGCCTGACGGATCCACCACGTGGCGTACGTGGAGAACTTAAAGCCCTTCTGGTAGTCGAACTTCTCGACGGCGCGGATCAGACCGAGGTTGCCCTCCTGAATCAGGTCCAGGAACAGCATGCCGCGACCGACATAGCGCTTGGCGATGGAGACGACCAGACGAAGGTTTGCGCTGATGAGCGCCTGCTTGGCTTCGAGGCCCACGTTCTCAATGCGCGTAAGACGACGCATCTCGGCACGCGTGAGTTCGAGCTCACCAGCATCGGCAGCCTCGAGCTTCTCGGTAGCCTCGAGACCGGCCTCGATCTTCATAGCCAGATCGACCTCTTCGGAGGCGGTCAACAGGTCGACCTTGCCGATCTCCTTGAGGTACATACGGACCGGGTCGCCGGTCAGCATCACCGTGGAGGCATCGATGCCACGCACGCGGGAGCGTGAACGGGACGTGCGCACGGTGCGCTTCTTCTTGTTCTTGGAAGAACCCATCTCAGCGTCGGCCTGACGGGCCATCTTTAGCTCGTGATCGTCGAGCGAGCCGGAATCGTGCTCGTCGTCGTCATCGAAATCGTCGGTATCGGTATCGGTATCGGTATCGTCATCGTCGACACCCATGGGGGCGTCGTCGTTACCGCTCGCGGAGATAATCTGGATGCCGCTGTTGCGCAGCGCGGAATACACCGCGGTGAGCTGCTCGTCAGAAACATCGATATCCTTCAGGGCGACCTGAATCTCGTCCTCGGTTACCGAAGTCCTGTTTGAGCCGTTGCCCATGAGCTTTGCAACGTAGGATTCCAGCCCAGTACCCGTGCTCTCAGTCTTTTTTGGCACAGATTCTCCCTTCATAGTCCACAGGACTCAATACTTTAGCACACACATTGACGTCTATACCCAAAAAGAAGACTGGATATAGGCGAGAATACGCTGGTTGACCACAACATCTAGGCTTGTTCGGTGCCCGCGGCCTCCAGGCCGATCAAACGGAACGGGTCCGCCACGCCGCCGATCGACTTTTGCAGTTCGCGTTGACGCTGCGAATCCTGCGCGGCCTGCACGGTCAGCGCACGACGAGCCTCATCATCGAGCGAACGATCCTGGCGCAGCTTGGCCTGTGCGGCACGCATGCGGCGCTTGATGGTGTAGAGCTCGAGCGTATCCAGCATAAACACGATGTTCGTCTCGGTAGGGTGTTTGCTCGTCGCCGAGATGCGCCCGGCACTCACAAGCGTTGCCGCATCGGGACACACCGAGCGCGCCGCATCCATGCAGGCTGCAGGATCGGTTCCCGTCGGCGTTGCCAGAACGGCCCACGCGATGGACTCGTGACGTGGGTCAACCCACTCGATGGAGCAGATGCGGTCGGCATACGTGCGGAACAGGTCGGGGTAGCTCGTAAGCATCGTCAACAGCTCGCGCTCCCCTGCCAAGGACTTACGCTCAAGATCGGTCAAAACCACCGGCGTTGCCGCAGCCGGTGCGCCCGAACCATCAGCCACAGGAGCAGCGCCCATACCATCAGGTACGTCAATCGGCGGCAGGTCGTCGACGACCTCCACGGGCGCGACACCGTAGGCATCGAGCGGGACGTAGTCGTACGGCTCTTCTTCGACCGGCGCGGACACCGGCGGCGTAGAGCCCGATGCACAAGCACCGCGACCGACATCGCGAGAACCCGACGCCCGACTGCCCGCGCTACCGGACCGCTCAGCCTGTGCCCGCTGGCGCTCATAGTTCTGCTCACGACGTCGTTCCGCATCCTCGCGCTTGGCGACATCGCGAAAAACACGGCCCGAGCTCGCGCGCACGGTCTCCAGATCCAAACCCAACAGGTCGGCAATCTGGATAAAGTACGTGTCGATCATATAGCTATCGCGCAGCGGATAGATAAGCGTCAGCGCATCTTCCAGCGCCTTTGCGCGACCGCCCGGCGTGGTGATGTCGCTCGACTCCTGCAGCGAACGGTACACAAAGTCCATAAGGGGCTCGGAGGCATCGATGCGCGCCTGCAATGCCTCGCCACCATGTGCGGTGATGAACTCCATGGGGTCGTTGCCGTCGGGCAGTACCACGCAGCGCAGGTCCATCGAATCCTGCTCGATAAACTGAATCGCGCGGCGAGCGGCCTTTTGGCCGGCGGCGTCACCATCGAACATATACACGATGCGCTTGGCAAAGCGAGTGAGCGTCTTGACGTGATGCTCCGTGAGGGCGGTGCCCAGCGTGGCGACAACGTTTTTAATCCCCGCCTCCCAGCAGGCGATGCAATCGGTATAGCCCTCTACCACGATGGCGGTATCCTGCGCGACGATAAACTCCTTGGCCCAATTAAAGCCGTAGAGGTTTCGCTTTTTATGAAACACGCTCGTCTCGGCGGTGTTGAGATACTTAGGCTGGCCGTCGCCCATAATGCGACCGCCAAAGGCAATGTTGTGACCCTGCTCGTCAAAGATGGGGAACATCACGCGGTCGTAAAAGCGGTCGGCAAGCTGCCCGCGCCCGCGACTCACGGCAACGTTGGCGTCGATCATCTCCTGCGGGGTAAAACCCGCCTGGGACAGGTGCGACACCAGCGCGTTACGGCCCGGTGCAAAGCCCAGGCAGTAGCGGCGGCAGACGTCGCCGCCCATGCCGCGGCTGGCAAAGTACTCGCGCGGACGGCCGTCCTTACCGCGCATGAGCATGGTGTGGTAGAACTGGGCGGTCTCGGCGCACAGATCGTAGATGCGGGCACGCTTGGTGCCGCGCTCGCGGCGATCTCCGGTGTCATGCAGCTCAATACCCGCGCGATCGGCCAAGTAACGGATTGACTCGGGAAAGCTCAGGTTCTCGCGCTTCATGATATACGTGAAAACGTCGCCACCCTCGCCGCAACCAAAGCAATGCCACACCTGCGTGGCGGGGATAATGTGGAAGGACGGCGTCTTCTCGCCATGGAAGGGGCAGCATCCCCAAAACTCATGGCCGCGAGGCTTGAGCTCGACCGTTTCCTGCACGACGGCAACCAGGTCAGACGCAGCGCGTACCTGGTCTTTTTCCTCATCGCTAATCACGGATGCTCACCCCCTGATCGCCCAAGTTGTGACGAATATCCTCGATATTACCCTCGACGGTCGCGATCAACTCATCCAGCGAATCGAACACACGCGAGGGACGCAGCCAGCGCGTAAACGCCAGCGAAACGGAAGCGCCGTACAGGTCGCCCGTATAACCAATTAAATTAGCCTCGAGATGCGCAGATGCCGCATCGTCAGCATACGTTGGCGGCAGGCCGACGTTCACAGCAGCGGGCCACGCGGTGTCATCGACCAGCACCAGACCCTCATACACGCCATCGGCTGGCACCTGAATGCCGTCGGGAACCTGCAAGTTTGCCGTGGGAAAGCCCATGCCAGAACCCTCGTGACGGCCGCGAATAACACCGCCACGCACCATATACGGACGGCCGAGAAGCTCGGCAGCCAGCTCCACATGACCCAGGCCCAGCTCATGGCGGATACGCGTGGCGCATATGGTCTGCCCGTTAACACAGAGCAAGTCGTGACCGTAAACGTCAACCCCATGCTCAGTACCCCAGGCGCGCATCTCGACAACGCCCGAAGCGCCGCCGCGGCCGAGCCTAAAGTCGCTGCCGACACGAATGGAGCGAATGTCGACAACGCGCGACAACAACGCCAGAAACCCGACATGGTCAAGTACCGCCACGGCAGGCGTAAAGGGAACGGCCACCACCGCATCGACCCCGGTTTGAGCCAGGGCATGCAGGCGGTCGGCCGTCGTCATCAATTTTTGGGCGGGCGACGGACTCACCACGACGTCCGGATCAGGATCGAAGGTGACCACGACCGCTTTGCTGCCGTGATCATGTGCATCGCGAATAACCGCTTCGATCAGCTCTTGGTGCCCACGATGCACGCCATCAAACACGCCAATGGCGATCGACGCGGCACCCAAGAACTCGCACGCATCAAATGCATCGGCAGAAACGATACGGGCCTCATCCAACTCACCCGCGAAAAAGATACGCGCGAGCTCGCGGGGCGCCAGCATCATCGAACACCGCCGATCGCCTGCGGAAAGACGTGCTCCATCACAAAGCGGCCGCCCTCGATACGAGCAAGCGCCTTCAATCCCCCATCGAGTACGAGCGCGAACGGCGCCTTCGCCGTATCGAAGTCCGCAAGCGCGCGTTCAACGGGAATGCGGCGGCCACAAAGCAGGTCGTCTGCAAGATTACCCGGCAAATCGACACGCGTGGCACCTAAGGCGGCGATGGGATCCAGAGCGAAACCGGCAGCGGTCTCGGCAGAGAGCTCCTCTACCGCATGACAGGCGCCAATGGAAACCACGCCGGAGGCCGTACGGCGCAGCGCGGAAATATGTGCAGCGCTATCGCAGGCACGACCCAGATCGCGAGCGAGCGCGCGAATGTAGGTGCCTTTGCTTACCGAAAACGCCACGGTCCAGACGCACGTATCGCCCTCGCCGCCCACGGCGATCAGGTCGGCGGCATAGACCTCGACGGGGCGCGGAGGCAAGTCGACCGCATTGCCCTCGCGAGCACTCTTATAGGCGCGAACGCCATTGACCGAGATGGCCGAAAAAGCTGGCGGCACCTGCATCTGCGGGCCAAGCATAGCGGCCAGCTGCTCACGGGCGTAAGCGAGATCGCGCAGCTCGGGGGCAACGGGCACCGCGCGGACGGCCTCGCCCTCCGCGTCATCGGTATTGGTCTCGACACCAAACGAAATGTCGGCAACATAACTTTTGGTATCGAGGGTTAGCATGCCCAGCAGACGGGTCGCCTGGCCCACGCCCACCACCATGACACCCGAGGCCATGGGGTCGAGCGTACCGGCATGGCCGACGCGTCGCTCATGGAGAGCGCGTCGGCACTGCGATACCACGTCGTGGGACGTGCAGCCCACCGGCTTATCGACGGCGAGCAGCATATTCAATTGAGAAGGCGTACGACGAGCCATGTACCATCCAAAAAGTTAGAGCTCGACGGTCACCGAAGCGGGATCCTCCCCCACCAGCTCGGCCAGCATGGGAAGTGCCACGGCGAGCGTCTCGCGAATCGTTCCGTTGTTGGAAAAGCCGGCGGCGGCATGATGCCCGCCACCGCCAAAGTTGGCAGCGATCTCGGACACATCGAGGTCACCCTTGGAGCGCAGGTTGCCGCGCACCTTGGTATCGCCCTCGATGCCCTTTAGGAACAGGCAGACCTCGACGCCCATCACTGAACGCACCACATCGACCAGACCGTCGCACTCATCCGAAGTGACGCCGCAGGCCTCGAGGTCGCTCTGGTACGCATAACTATATGCCACGCGACCGTGCGCCACGGTCTTGATACGACCCATAACGATGGACTTGAGATGCAAGAACTCTACGCGCATGCTCTGGTAGACCTCGAGCGCGACGCGCGCCGGATCGGCACCGTGCGCGACCAGGCGCGAGGCGGCATGGAACGCAGCAGCATCGGCGTTTTGGTACTGAAAACGACCGGTATCGGTCACCAGGCCGCACAGCAGGCAGGTCGCGACACCGTTGCGAGCCACAATGCCGCAATTGTCCAAAAAGCGGTCGATGATCATGGCGCAGGCCGCGGCGCCGACGCACCTCAGGCTCAGCTCGGCAAATTCCTCGCGCGCCGGATGGTGATCGAAGCACACCACATGCGACGAGCGGCGGAGCACCTCGGCGGAGTTGTTCAGACGCTCGACGACCGGCACGTCCACCGAGATGAACAGGTCCGGATTGCCGGTATACGCAGATGCCGGCACCAGACGGCCGGCGCCCTCCATAAAGCGGTAGATGCGCGGAACCGGGTCATCGTCTGCCAGCAGCAGGGCAATGTCCTTGTTGGGGAAAAACTTCATAAGCGATAAGCCCAGACCCAGCACGGAGCCCAGGGCGTCACCATCGGGAGACGTATGTCCCGAAATCGCAATGGAGGACGCACCCTCGATGAGCTCGAGGATGCGTCGCTGAATATCTGCAGACTCGCACGATGCGAGGTCGGCGGAATTACTCATCTAAAGCTGCCTCCTGGGCGGCATCCGCTATGGGATAGCCGTCCTCGTCCTTTTCGATCGCAAGCGTGGCGGGAACGTTTTCCAGCGCACGCGTGATGCGCTCGGCCTCATCGGTCGAGCGATCGATGCGAAAATCGAGCTCGGGCGTGACGCGCCAATCGAGCGAGCGGGCCAACAGGCTACGGATGCGGCCCTTGGCGCTGGCAAGCGCCTCCATGACCTCCTCGTAGCGGCTCGCGTCGCACGACACGTACACGCGCGCGAACGAACGGTCCACCGCGACCTCGACCGCGGTCAGGGTGACCAGGTCGAGACGCGGATCGGAAACCTCAAAGAGCAGGATATAACCGAGCTTCTCGCGAAGCTGCTCGCCCAGACGGCGGGTTGCCTGCGTTTGCTTCATAGCGCTACCCCCTACTCGGTACGGGCAACCTGGTCGATGCGGTAGCCCTCAATGGTGTCGCCAGGCTTGACGTCCTGGAAGTTCTCCAGGCCAATACCGCCCTCGGAGCCGCTCTTGAGGCTCTTGGCCTCGTCCTTGTAGTGGCGCATCGAGGCGATTTTACCGTTGAAGACCACGATGCCGTCGCGCACCAGGCGCACGGAATCGGTCGCGGCGATCTCGCCCTCTTCGACGCGGACACCGGCGGCGATACCGACCTTGGGCACCTTGAAGGTGTCCAGGACGGTCGCGGAACCCGTGGAGACCTCGACCTCGGTGGGCTTGAGCATACCGATGCGGGCAGCGTCGAGGTCCTCGAGGCACTTGTAGATGACGTCGTAGCAACGGATCTCGACGCCCTCGCGCTCGGCGGCGGAGCGGGCCTTGCCGTCGGGACGGACGCCAAAGCCGATGATGATGGCGTTGGAAGCGTCGGCCAGGACGACGTCGGTCTCGTTGATGGCACCAACGGCGGAATGGATCGTGTTGATGCGCACCTCGGACTGATCCATCTTGTCGAGGGAGTCCTGAAGGGCCTCGATGGAGCCCTGGACGTCGGCCTTGATGATCAGGTTGAGCTCCTTGACCTCGGCGTCGGCGATGGTCTCGAAGAGGTTCTCGAGCGTCACGTGCTTCACGCGGCTCTGCTCCTCGATACGGGCCTTGAGCGAACGCTCGTCGGCCAGCGCACGCGCCTCGCGCTCGTCCTCGAACACGCGGAACTCATCGCCGGCGTTGGGGACGGACTGCAGGCCCAGGATCTCGACGGCGTCGGAGGGACCGGCCTCGGTGACGGCGTTGCCCTTGGGGTCGAGCATGGCACGGACGCGGCCATAGGTGAGGCCGGCAACTAGCGTGTCGCCCACGCGCAGGGTGCCGCGGGTCACGAGCACGGTGGCAACCGAGCCGCGGCCCTTGTCGAGCTTAGCCTCGAGGACGTTACCCGATGCGAACGTATCGGGGTTGGCCTTGAGCTCGAGCACGTCGGCCTGGAGCAGCACGGTCTCGAGCAGGTCGTCGATACCGATCTTCTGCTTGGCCGAGATGTTGACGAACATGTTCTGTCCGCCCCACTCCTCGGGGATGATGCCGTACTCGGTGAGCTCCTGGCGCACGCGGTCGGGGTTGGCGCCCGGCTTATCGATCTTGTTGACGGCGACGACGATGGGAACGCCGGCGGCCTTGGCGTGGTTGATCGACTCGATGGTCTGGGGCATGACACCGTCGTCGGCAGCTACGATCAGGATGACGATATCGGTCACCTTGGCGCCGCGGGCACGCATGGCCGTAAAGGTGGCGTGACCGGGGGTATCGATGAAGGTGATCTTGCGGTCGTTGATCATGACCTGCGAAGCGCCGATGGCCTGGGTAATGCCGCCCGCCTCGCCGGCAGCGACGCCGGTGTGACGGATGGCATCGAGGAGGCTCGTCTTGCCGTGGTCGACGTGGCCCATGACGGTGACGACCGGGGCACGCGGCTTAAGGTCGGCGGGATCGTCGTAGAACGAGAAGGTGTTCTCCTCCTCGGGGGTAATGATCTTGATCTGGCGGCCCAGGTCGTCGGCAACGAGCTCGACGAGGTCGTCGGACATGGACTGCGTCATGGTAAGCGGCGTGCCCAGCAGGAACAGGCGCTTGATGATGTCGTTGGCAGGAACGTCGAGCGCCTCGGCGAGCTCCTGGACGGTAACGCCCTGGGAGACCTTGATGGCGTCGAGGTCCTCGGGGTTCACGCCCTGGGCCAGCGCCTCCTCAATCTTGCGCTCCTCCTGAGCCTTTGCGGCCTCGCGCTCGCGCTTCTCCTTGCGCTTTTTGCGACGACCGGTGGACTCGCGAGAGGCCTCCTCGACGGCGGCACGAGCCTCCTCGAGCACCTTCTCGCGGCTGTACTCCTCGGCCTCGCGAGCCATGCGGCTGTAGTGGTCCTCTTCGTTGTTGTGACCGCCCTTGCGCTTCTTGCCCTTGCCCTGCTTGTCGGGGTTGGGGAAATCCATGCCGGCAGCGACGTTGTTGCTGGCATTGGTGCGATGGCTGTGCGGACGGCTCTCGGAGGCATTGCGCTCGGAGTTGTTGTCGGAGGCGTTGCGATCGTTACGACGGCCACCGCGACGGTCGTTGTTGCCGCCACGACGGTTGCCGCGCTCGGCAGCGCGCTCGGCCTTGGCCTTCTCCTCGGCGTCCTTCTTCTCCTTGAGCACAGTCTCCTGTGCGGCGATCTGGTCGAGCAGCGAACGGAAACGCGAACCGGAATCGGAAGCGGGAACGGCGCGGCGCTGGGCCTCGCGGGCAGCCTCTTCCTTCTCGCGGGCAAGACGCTCCTGCTCGGCCTTCTTCTTGGCCTCGGCCTCGGCGCGGGCGGCCTCCTCGGCAGCCTGGGCAGCTGCGAACTGACGGCGCTCCTCCTCGCGCGCCTTCTCGGCGGCGATGCGCTCGCGCTCTGCCTCGGCGGCGCGTGCTGCCTCCTCGGCGGCAGCGGCCTGCTCCTCGGCCAGCTTGGCGGCCTCGACTTCCTGGGCGCGGGCCTCAATCACCGAGGCGAGCTGCTTGCGGACCATAGCGACGTAGGCGTCCTCCAGGGCGGAGGAAGCGGACTTAGCGGGAATCTTCATTTCGGCGAGATGACCCATCAGTTCCTTGGAGGTCATGCCGAACTCTTTGGCCAGGGTGGACACACGGACTTTTGCCATATGACTTCACCTACCCTTTCTGGCACCTTGGGTGCCTAGAGACTGAACGAGCGTGGGGTATGCGCCGGGACCTGCCCGGCGCGACCGCGCGCTAGATCAGGTCCTCCGCATCATCGAAGGCGTCGGTGTCGTGGACACCGCAGAAACGGGAGCCGGGACGGGCCTGGTTGCGGCACTGGATGCCGTCCTCGGACACGAACTCGCAGCGACGGACGTCCTCGTCCTCCTCGTCACCGATCAGGTCGGCGGCGGGCTCCTCGTGAACGGGAACGTTCTTGAGGATGTCGGCGGCAAGGGTCTCGGACTTGATGTCGATGTGCCAGCCGGTCAGGCGCGCGGCGAGGCGGGCGTTCTGGCCCTCCTTGCCGATGGCGAGGGACAGCTGGTCGTCGGGCACGATGACGCCGGCGTAGGCCTTCTCCTCGTCGATGAGGACGCGGGTGACCTTGGCGGGCGACAGGGCGTTGGCGACGTAGACGGCAGGATCGGCATCCCACAGGATGACGTCGACGCGCTCGCCACGGAGCTCGCCCACGACGGCGCGAACACGGCTACCCTTGGGGCCGACGCAGGCGCCCACGGGATCCAGGCGATCGTCGAGCGAGTGGACGGCAACCTTGGAGCGCTGGCCAGGCTCGCGGGCGATCGACTTGATCTGGACGGTGCCCTCATAGATCTCGGGCACCTCCTGCTCAAACAGACGACGCATGAGCTCGGGGTGGGTACGGGAGATGACAATCGGCGGACGGCTGTGCTCGCCACGAACCGGCTGCAGGTTGGAGTTGGGGTCGCGAACGTCGATGATCACGGCCTTGATGTGCTGGTTGTGCAGGTAGCGCTCGCCCATCGGACGCTCATTGCGCTCGTTCTCGTAACGGCGCTGGTCGAAGTGCGGAAGCTCGGCCTCGACGCCCTCGCGAATCTTGACGATCGTGAAGTCGGGAGTGGACTGCAGCACGGTACCGCTGATGAGGTCACCGATGCGGCCGGAGAACTCCTCGTAGATCTGCTCGCGGGCGGAGTTGCGCACGATGGCGTTGATCTCGGCCTTGGCGTGCTGGGCGGCAATGCGGCTCGTGTTCTTGGGAGTGACGTCGATTTCCTCGAACTCGGTGAAGTTGCCCTCCTCGTCCATGGAATCGTCGATCGGCTCCAGACGGTAGACGTAGATCTTGCCGGTGGTGCGGTCGATGGTCACCTTGGCGCCCCACTCAAGATGCAGGATCTCGGCATAGCTCTTGGCGAGCGACTGCTCCAGGCGGTCGATCAGGTAGAGCTGGTCGATGTGCTTCTCCTGGCAAAGCTCCATCAGGGCGGACATCATGTCGGATGCTGCCATCTTACTTTCCTTCCTTCGAGGGCTTGAAGTCATAGGTGGGCTTCAACTTGCACTTTTTAACATCAGAGAAATCGAGGGTAACGGACTCGCCGTCCTCGAGCTCGAGGGTCACGTTCGTCTCGGTGGCGGCGGCAATCTTGCCGGCGTACTTGCGACGGCCCTCGGTGGCGGTGGAGGTGAGCTCGCAGTTCTCGCCCACAAAGCGGGCAAAGTCACGCGGGCGGCGCAGCGGGCGCGCCATACCCGGGCTCGACACCTCGAGCGTATAGCTCGAAGAGATGGGATCGAGCTCCTCAATCACATCGCCGACCCATTTGGTGTTGGCCGTGACGTCATTGAGCGACAGGCTCTGACCCTCGGCACCCTCGATACGCACACGCACACAGGGGGCCTTGGTGGCACCCACGAGCTCAACGTCGACGATGTCGACATCGTGCTGGGGAGCAACGGCCTCGAGCGCGTCGATGATCGCCTGCTCGGTCTTGGTCTTGACCATTGCGGCACCTCCATCCATACAAAAAAGAAGCGGGGCCGAAACCCCACTTCTTTCAATTACAACTTCATTTGCAAGCAAACTATACCAATACCTGCACAAACGTGCAACCACAACACAAACCCGCAGGTCAGCGTGAGCACAGGTTCTCCACAAGAAATGGATAATTGGGTGTTGTCGCAAGTATCCATAACCAAAAAGAGGGGCGACTCCTGCGGAATCGTCCCTCGCTTTTTCATGTCAGCTATGCGCGCAGCGCTTACTTAACAACCAGGTTGACCAGCTTGCCGGGCACGCAGATGGCCTTGACGACCGTCTTGCCCTCGAGCCACTTGGCGACGGCAGCCTCGGCGGCAGCCTGCATTTCCTCGTTGGAGGCATCGCGGGCCACGTCGATGCGGCCACGGACCTTGCCGAGCACCTGGACGACGATCTGCACCGTGTCCTCGATGGACTCGGCCAGGTCGAACTCGGGCCAGGAGGCGGTGTAGGCGTTGCCCTCGCAGCCGAGTGCCTCATGCCACAGCTCGTCGGCCCAGAACGGGCAGATGGGGGCAAGGACGCTTACGATGTCCTTGGCCACGCCGTAGCACAGGGCCTTGTCGCGGTCAGCGCCCTCGGTGGCGTTGAGGTAGGCGCTCGCCGCGTTGACGAGCTCCATGACGGCCGAGATCGCGGTGTTGAACTGGCCGCGATCGAAGTCCTCGGTGCACTTGGCAATGGTGCGGTGACGCTCGCGATAGAGCTTCATCGCGGTCTCGTCAAGCACGGACTTGTCGAAGGCCACGCTGGCGTCGCCGGACTGGACGAGCTGCCATACGATGCGCCAGGCGCGCTTAATGAAGCGGTTAGCGCCCTCGACGGCCTTGGGATCCCAGTCGAAGTCCTTCTCGGGCGGGGCGATAAACAGGATCGCCAGACGCATGGTGTCGGCGCCGTAGGGCTCGATGACCGAGCTCGGGGGCACGACATTGCCCTTGGACTTGGACATGGTGTCGCCGTTCTCGTCCTTGACCATACCCTGGCACAGCAGGTTGGTGAAGGGCTCGTCAACGCTCAGCAGGCCCAGGTCGCGCAGCGCCTTGGTAAAGAAGCGGCTGTAGAGCAGGTGCAAAATGGCGTGCTCGATGCCGCCGATGTAGTTATCGACGGGCATCCAACGGTCGGCCGCCTCGCGGGAGAAGGGCAGCTCGGTGTTGTGCGGGTCGGTATAGCGCAGGTAATACCAGCTGGAGCAGGTGAAGGTGTCCATGGTATCGGTCTCACGCTTGGCCGGGCGGCCGCAGACCGGGCAGGTGGTCTCGTAGAACTCCTTGCACTCGGCGAGGGTCTCGCCGGCACCCAGGTCCAGGTTCTCGGGCAGCGTCACCGGCAGCTGGTCCTCGGGCACGGGCACGATACCGCAGTGCTCGCAGTGGATGGCCGGGATGGGGTTGCCCCAGTAGCGCTGGCGGCTGATGAGCCAGTCGCGCAGACGGAACTCGACCTTGCGACGACCGCAGCCCATGGCCTCGAGGTCGGCCACGATGGCAGCCTCGCCCTCGGAGTGCTTGCCGCCGCGCATGCCGGTGTACTTGCCGGACTGGACGAGCGTGCCCTCGGCAGCGTGAGCGCAATCCCAGTCGACGGTCTCGGCATGGAAGGTATCGATGGTCTCACCGCTGGCCTCGACGGCAGCACGGTCATCGTCATCCAGGATGATCGGCACGATCGGCAGGTCGTACTTACGGGCAAACTCAAAGTCGCGCTGGTCGCCACAGGGAACGGCCATGACGGCACCGGTACCGTAGTCGGCAACGACATAATCGGCAACCCACACGGGGACCTTCTCGCCGTTGACGGGGTTTACCACATAGCGGCCCGTGAAGGCACCGTGCTTCTCGAGGGTGCCCTGGGCACGCTCGACGGCAGAGATGTGCTTGGAGTCCTCGACAATCTTGGTGACGGCCTCCTCGTACTCCGTGCCCTCGACGAGCTCGTGCAGGCCGGCGTACTCGGGAGCCAGGACAAAGAAGGAGACGCCAAAAAGGGTATCGGCACGCGTGGTGAAGACGGTGATCTTACCCTCGTCGCCCTCGATAGGCTCGCCATCCCTGTCGCACAGGGTAAAGACGACCTCGGCGCCCTCGGAGCGACCGATCCAGTTGGCCTGCATCTGCTTGACGCGCTCGGGCCAGCCGGGGAGCTTCTCCAGGTCGTCGAGCAGCTCCTGGGAGTACTCGGTAATCTTGAAGTACCATTGCTCAAGGTCGCGCTTCTCAGGCTCGGTGCCGCAGCGCCAGCACTTACCCTCGGTGACCTGCTCGTTGGCCAGAACGGTCTTGCAGTTAGGACACCAGTTGACCGGGTTCTTCTTGCGGTAGACCAGGCCCTTTTCCCACAGCTTCTCAAAGATCCACTGACCCCAGCGGTAGTAGTCGGGGCTGCAGGTCTTGACCATGCGATCCAGATCGTAGGAGAAGCCCATGCGCTTCATCGTGGCGAGCGCCTGGTCCATGTTCTTATACGTCCAGGCAGCAGCCTGCGTGTTGTGCTTGATAGCGGCGTTCTCGGCAGGCAGGCCAAAGGCGTCAAAGCCGATGGGGTGCAGCACGTCGTAACCGCGCATGCGGGCCTGGCGGGCCATGGCATCGCCGATGGTATAGTTGCGCGCGTGGCCCATGTGCAGGTCGCCCGACGGATACGGGAACATCTCGAGCACGTACTTCTTGGGCTTGCTGTCGTCGGTGTCGACGGCAAAGAGGTTGGAGTCCTCCCAGGCCTTCATCCACCTGGACTCAATGGCCTGCGCGTCGTAGACAGGGATCTCGTCCTTATGATCTGTGCAATCGCACATATCAGCTCCTTTGTTATCTCGGTTGGGGCGGGGCGCTCTTACCTTTACTCGCTGCTGCGGACAGTCCTGCGCAAGACGAAGAGCACATTTAGTGCTCTTCTTTGCGTGCGGAACTTGCAGCGAGCAAAGGTAAGAACGCCCCGCCACATCGTTAACTCGCATGATGATAGCAAATACGACAAGCGAGATGCCTGCGACTTGCGGGCATCTCGCTTTATCTAAATAACGTGGTTGTGAATCAACCGCTATCTGTTATCCGCCCAAACATGGTCGGGTTTTCCAAGTGCCGCAGATTGCCGTGAAAGAGGAGCGACGCGTACTTTGGTACGCGAGCGACGGTTTGAACGGCAAGGTGCGGTGCTTGGGAAAGCCGCTTATCGATAGGAAACGCTCTGCTGGGAATCCTTGACGACTACGTCGTGGGCGCCGCCTTCGACGATCGAGGTCGAGCTGACCAGCGTTAGGCGTGCCTTTTCCTGGAGCTCGGGGATCGAGAGGGCACCGCAGTTGCACATCGTGGACTTGACCTTGTAGAGCGTGCCGCCCACGCCGTCCTTGAGGGAACCGGCGTAGGGAACGTAGGAGTCGACGCCCTCGACGAAACTGAGCTTCGCGGCGCCGCCCAGGTCGTAGCGCTGCCAGTTGCGGGCACGCGCAGAACCCTCGCCCCAGTACTCCTTCATGTACTGGCCGTTGACGTTGACGCGCTCGGTCGGGCTCTCGTCAAAGCGGGCGAAATAGCGGCCCAGCATCATAAAGTCGGCACCCATGGCAAGGGCGAGCGTCATGTGGTAGTCGTAGACGATGCCGCCATCGGAGCACACGGGCACGTAGACGCCGGTCTCCTCGTAGTACTCGTCGCGAGCGCGGCAGACGTCGATCAGCGCGGTGGCCTGGCCACGGCCGATGCCCTTGGTCTCACGGGTGATGCAGATGGAGCCGCCGCCGATACCGACCTTGATGAAGTCGGCACCGCAGTCGGCCAAAAAGCGGAAGCCCTCGGCGTCGACGACGTTGCCGGCACCGACCTTGACGTCCTCGCCGTAGTTGGCGCGGATCCACTCGATGGTGCGCTTCTGCCACTCGCTGAAGCCCTCGGAGGAGTCGATGCACAGGACATCGGCACCGGCCTCGATGAGCAGCGGCACGCGCTCGGCATAGTCGCGGGTGTTGATACCGGCACCAACCATGTAGCGCTTGTCGTTATCGAGCAGCTCGTTGGGGTTGGTCTTGTGGCTGTCGTAGTCCTTGCGGAAGACGATGCCCATCAGGTGATCGTAGTCGTCGACGATGGGCAGGGCGTTGAGCTTATTGTCCCAGATGACGTCGTTAGCAACCTTGAGGCTGATGTTCTTGTCGCCCACGATGAGCTGCTCACGCGGGGTCATGAACTCGGAGACCTTCGTCTGGTGGTCATCGCGGCTGGGGCGATAGTCACGGCTGGTGACGATGCCCAGGAGCTTACCCTTGGGAGTGCCGTCGTCGGTGACCGGCATGGTGGAGTGGCCGGTCTTCTCCTTAAGCTCGATGACCTGCTCCATAGTCATGTCGGGGGTCAGCGTGGAATCCGACTGAACGAAGCCGGCCTTGTGATCCTTGACGGCCTTGACCATGGCGGCCTCGGACTCGGCGCTCTGGGAACCGTAAATGAAGGACAGGCCGCCCTCGGTAGCGAGCGCGACACCCATGTCGACGCCCGAGACGGACTGCATGATGGCGGAAACCATGGGGATGTTCAGGGTGATTGCCGGCTTCTCACCGCGCTTAAAGCGGGTCAGCGGCGTCTTAAGAGAGACGTTGTTGGGGATGCACTGCGAGGACGAGTAACCAGGGACCAGCAGATACTCCGAAAACGTGTGGGACTCACCGGGAAAGAACGTAGCCATGTTTCTCCTTTTTCCATGCGACCGGTCGGCTGCAGGCCTCGTAGGACCCAGCCCAACCTTGGGCGCCCAATACTGGGGAAGTATCTTAACGCACTTTGACTGCTACAATGCATGATTTAAGAAGAGCACACGAGGGCTTGACGCAGGCTTTGCGTTTGCCCAGCAAACACTTTAGCGGGGAGACGTGGAGTACATGGAGTACAAGACGACGGCAAAGTTGGTCATTCAAGCGTGCGACAAAGATCTGCCGGGCGTGTTCGGCCACGGCTGCGTCTTACTGCTGCAGGGCATCGCCCGCGAGCACTCGCTCAACCGCGCCGCCAAGAGCATGGGCATGGCGTACTCCAAGGCCTGGCGCATTGTGAACGAGGCCGAAGGACAGCTGGGCTGCAAGCTCATCGAGCGCGACGGAGCCCGCGGATCCACCCTCACCCCCGCCGGCGAGCGAGCCATAGCGGCCTACGAGGAGCTGCAGACCGACATCAACCAAGTAATTGCCGCAAAGGCCAACGACCTCATCGCCAGCATAAAAGAATAGCCAATTTAGGACGGGGCCTTATAGCCGCACAACCCCTTCTCATAAGTTGCGGTGAAATAGGGACTGTATATGCGGTTAAAGCCGTAAATCAATCCATATTTCACCGCAACTTATGGATTCGAGGATGATTTAGCTAGTTGCGGAGGGCGTTGTCTAGGGAGGACGCTACGACCAGGGGGTCGTCGGTACCGGCGAAGAGGCGGATGGTGCTCCCCTGCTTGCCGCGTGAAGCCGAAAGGCGCGTTGTTGCGCCGCCGGCGGGCGATGTGCGGAATTCGTCTGGCAGTATGCTGAAGAATTCGCACGCGGTGCAGTCAATCAGGTCAAACTCAACTGCCGGGCCAAAGCCGTGCTCGAGGATTCCCGTTGCAGCCGCATGGTCGGGATGCGAACTCAACCCGGGATAGCGAACGTTGCGCACCATCTCGTTGGCGGCCAGATACTCGGCCAGCGCACGGGCGCGGTCGAAATGCGCCTGCATGCGAGCGTCGAGCGTGTTGAGCCCGTGCTCTAGAACCTCGGCCTCATCGGAGGACAAGTCGAGCGCGGCCAATCCGCACCCCTCAAGCAGCGCATGCGCGCACTCGGCAGCGGCATCCACACGATGGCGCTTGAGCTGCGAGCGCGCCACCGAAGCGGCAACGAGCTTGCGCGGTGCCTTACCAGCACACACGCGGTCGAGTGCCTCGAGCGACAGCACGGCACCCAAGCGCAACGGATCGCACCCAAAGACACCAGCCACGGTATTATCCACCACGAGCAGCGCATGCGTCTCGCGAGCCGTGCGGCCCAAAGCGCGAAGGTCGGGCACACGCAGGCCAAACCCACCGATTGAGTTCACAAACCACCACAGGTGCGGCCCCTCGGCATCAAACGAAGCATCGAAGCCCTCGGACGCGGCAGCAAACGCATCGGCGGACGGTGAGCCCACCAGCACAACATCGCAGCCATCAAAGCCGCGCGCAAACGCTTCAGCAAAATCATCCGCAAAGACCACCAGGCGGTCACCGGGACGCACGATACCCAGCAGCGACAGCGCCGCCGGCACATGCGAAGCCGCAACAAGACGCGCCTCACGCGCGCCGGCTTTCAAAGCCCAGGCATCTTCTAGCTGCTGCACGCCCATACGGTACCGTCCCTTCAAAACAAAAACCCACGATGCGGGTGTTTCCCGCATCGTGGGCAACGGCTGCAGTATAGCGCCGATATGCGACGAATCGACTAGATGTTGAGCGTGTGATAGATCACGCTCGCACCCGGAGCGTCAACGGACAAGCCATAAGTCTCGGGATAGATGCGCGTCGAAAACACGAGCGCACCATCGTTCACAAACACCTCGACCGACGAGACATCGCCAACAATGCGCACGTTGCGCACCTCGTCGACGGGCTCCCAGCGCACGGTACGACCGCAACCGGCAGAAGCGCGACCCTCATCGGTAAATCGCATCTCAAAGCGCGAAGGCAGTTCGCCCTCGGCGGGCATAAACGCCAGCTTCAGCTCGACATCAACGGTCGCGGCAAACGCGCCGTCGACACCGTCAACAACAACGTCAAAGCAGGTATCGCCGGCAACCTCCAACGAGCCCTCCCCCACACGCACCGAGGCATAATGTCGCTCGATCTCGCGCGCCGGCTGCTGAAGCACCACGCCGCCAGCACCGGCTGTAAGCTCGCGCGGCACCGTCATGCAGTGCTGCCAGCCGCACGCCACGGTGGGTGCGTTGCCATAGGTCGGCTCGTCGGGCATGCCCATCCAGCCGATCAAAATGTGGCGACCATCCTCAGACGTAAACTCCTGCGGAGCATAGAAGTCAAAACCGGCGTCCCACAGGCGGAACTCGCCCAGCTCATAGGCACCGTCACCACCGGTAATGTCGCCCGATACAGGCATGTAGCCAGCGGCATACACATTGCCGCGGTCCCAACGACCGCCCTCAAGACCTTGGGGCGAGAAGGACAGCCACTTCGCCGGTACGCCGCCATCCGCCTCAAGCTCAAGGTATCCCGGACACTCCCACATAAACCCAAAGCGCTCGGGCGTACACACGCGGGTCTCGAGCCCCCAACTAAGCATGTCAGCCGAGCCGTACACCAAGATCTCGCCCACATCGCGACCGGCACCCTCGCCGTGCATCGCACAAAAACGGCTCTCGATATGCGGCCCGTCAACGCGACGACGCGCGCCCAGCACCATGTGATAGCGACCTGCCTCATCGCGCCACACCTTGGGGTCACGCACGTGGCACGTCAGGTCCTCGGGATAGTCCTCCGAAGCCAGCACGACGCGCTTTTGGCTAAACGTCTGTCCATCGGCGCTCTCGACATACACGGTATCGGCGCGACGGCCGGTGTTGACGTAGTCGTACGTGCCGTCTGCATCGGAAAGCTTAACGTTGCCCGTGTACAACACGCGAATGCGACCGTCCTCGGCAAGCGCGGAGCCCGAATACACGCCATGGCAATCGAACGGCTCGTCGGGCAGCAGCGGGACGCCAACATATTCCCAGTTCATAAGGTCGCGGCTTGTCGCATGGCCCCAGGCCTTAACGCCGCCCTCGACATCAAACGGCGCATACTGAAAATAGGCATGGAACACACCGCCCGCCTGGCAAAGACCGTTGGGGTCGTTGAGCCAGCCAGCCGGCGGCATAATGTGGAAGCGCTGGCCATACGCGCCATGACCGCACTCAGAGGCGGCGGCGTCAACAGCGGCAACCAGCTTTGCAAGGTCGCGGCCAAGTGCATTAGACATATCAAAGTCCTAACGGATCGAAAGTAACAAGGCGCCAGAGATCGGTACCAGATACGGGAAACGCCCGCGAGTATATAACCCGCGGGCACCCCTCAATCAAAAGCTCTTAGGCCTGCTCGGAAGCCTTGGGCTCGTCCTTGTACAGGACAAACGAGACGGCAAAGGAAACCAGCGCGGCGACCGCAAACATGATCGCGTACTGCACGGGCTGGGCCAGGCACAGCAGGATACCGAAGATACCGGTAACGCCCGTGCCGGAGGCAGCCAGCGAAGTGAGCGCGCAGACCAGGGCACCGCAACCGCCGCCGATGCAGCCGGCGATGAAGGGCTTAAAGAAACGTAGGTTCACACCAAAGATGGCGGGCTCGGTAATGCCCATGAAGGCGGACAGGGCCGAAGGAAGCGCCAGGCCCTTGATCTTGGCATCGCGGGTCTTAAAGGCGACGGCGAGTGCGGCGCCACCCTGGGCGATGTTGGCGGCGCTGGCGATGGGCAGCCAATAGGTCACGCCGTACTGAGCAAGCTGGCCCAGGTCGATGGCGGTGTACATCTGGTGGATACCCGTAACGACCGTGGGGGCATAGAACAGGCCGACGATAAAGGAACCGATGCCGAAGGGCAGGGTCAGCAGAGCCTGGATCAGACCGAGGATGGCGTTCTCAGCCCAGACAAAGATGGGCCCGACGGCAACGAGCGTCACGAGCACGGTCACGAACACGGAGACGAGCGGAGTAACAAAGAGGTCGAACATCTCGGGAACGATCTTGTGGAGGCGCTTCTCCAAGAAGGCGAGGATGGCGCAGGCGATGACGATCGGGATCACATGGCCCTGATAGCCAACCCACTCAAAGCTGTACACGCCGGGGATGACGGTGACCATGGTCTGCACGCCCTCGGAGGCAACCGTGTAGGCGCTCTGCAGCGAGGAGTTGATGAACGCACCACCGACGACGGCACCCAGATACGGGTTGGCTCCAAAGGCCTTAGCGGCGGAGTAACCGATCAGGATCTGCAGGATGCCAAAGGACGTTCCCGAGACCAGGTCGGCAATCTTATAAATAAAGCTATTGGTGTCGAGCGCGATAAAGCCGTTGGAGGCCATAAAGTTGAGGGCGCTCATGATGCCCAGCAGCAGGCCCGAAGCCACGATGGCGGGGATGATGGGGACAAAGACGTCGCCGAGCACCTTAATGGCACGCATAAAGATGTTCTGCTGCTGCGCCGCGGCCTCCTTGACCTCGGCCTTGGTGGCAGCCTCGACGCCGCTGAGCGCAATGAACTCGTCGTAGACCTTATTGACGGTGCCAGTGCCAAAAATAATCTGGAGCTGGCCCTGAGCCTCAAAGACGCCCTTGGCGCCGTCGATATTCTCGAGGGCCTCCTTGTCGACCTTGGCGTTATCGGCAATCACCAGGCGCAGACGCGTGGCGCAGTGTGCGGCCGAAACAACGTTGCCGGCGCCACCGATGTTGTTGAGCACCTCTTGGGCTGATTTGCGGTAGTCCATGACTTCCCTTTCCTCCAACGGGCGCATCTGCACCCGGCCATCTTTGACACTTACACTGTAATCGTTTTCAGTTTGATATGACTGTAATCGTTTTCATAGTAGGGTGAACGGTAGGAAAAAGCCGGCGAAAGGTAGTTTTGAAGCAAAAACAGGGGTCTCAGAGGCAGGCAGACGTGCCCAAGGCCTAGACATTCATAAGCTGATGGCCGAGCTTGAGCGTCTTGAGACCGCTCTCCCCCTCCTCACCATCGAGCGCGTTGAGCAACATATTGGTCGCCTCGACGCCACTGGTCAGGTAGCCGTAATGCACAGTGGGAATGCCGCCCGTCAGCGCGCGCAAAAACGCGTTGTCGCCAAAACCGCTCACGCGACGCACGCCCTCGCCCACGCCGCGCAGCTCGTCAAAAGCGCGCAGGGCGCCGGCCGCCATAGTGTCGGTCGCGCACGCGATAAACGAAACATCGGGATCGACGGAGAGCAGTTCGCGCGCAGCGCGATAGCCCGAGTCGAGCGTAAAGGACCCCTGGCGAATCAGGCTCGGATCAAGCACAACGTCCACGGCGCGCAATCCGGCCTCAAAACCGCGACGGCGGTCATAACCAGCAGCGCGGTCCTCTTCGGTAACTCCAATGTAAGCGATCTTGCCGTCCACGCGACCCGCAAGCGCACGGCCCAACTCAAAGGCAGCCTCGTAATCGTCGTGATAAACGCAAGCCGTGCCCTCGACATTCTGGCCGATCAGCACGATGGGCACGCGGCACGACTCAATCGCCCGACGGTGCTCATCGGTAATCATAGTTGCCACCAGCACAATGCCATCGACCGGGTGGTTTTGGAATAAATCGAGGTATTCGAGCTCACGATCGGCCGCGTTGTCGGTGTTGGCAAGGAGCATCTGGTAGCCACGACGACCGAGCACTTGGCCAATACCGGCGGTAATGCGGCTCACGGACTCCGAGTTGATCTTGGGCACGATGACGCCAATGAGCTTGGTGGAACCGGTGCGCAGCGCGCGAGCCTGGCTGGATCGCACGTATCCGGTCAACTCGATTGCCTGCTTAATGCGCTCGGCCTTGTCCGCCGAGATATATCCACCGTTGAGGTAGCGCGAGACGGCGGCGCTCGAAACGCCGGCCAGCTCGGCCACATCTTTCATCTTTACCACGAGCACCCCCGTCGTTGAAATCGCTTTCACCATGATACCCGTGAAGACGGCATGCGAACCAAATCGGCCCACCCGGGTCGAGCAAACGTCAGCGAGCGGGCAGCTGCCGTGGCGAGGTGCCGCGAAAGAGGAGCGAAGCGTACTTTATGTACGCGAGCGACGGTTTGAGCGGCAGATCGCCCGGCAGATGCCCGCGCAGCGTCGAGCGGTCCGGCGTTCGTTAGAACGCCGGAACATAGTTACCCGTGGTACTCGCCGTTATATTGAATGAGCGTCAGGTCCTCCACGCCGTCGAGCGCGCGAATGGCGTCCGCATAGGGCATGTCAACGCCGTCCGAGAACACCTCCACGGCCATCTCCACCTTGTCGCCGCGCATAGTCTTGGACTTGACGGTAAACTTGGTGCGGCCAAATGCACGCACGATATCGTCGCCGGTGGTCTGGCCCGTGTAGTGAATGACCATCATGTAAACGCGCGCCTTGTCCTGATGGTTCGCAAAGCTGGCAATCATCACCACGATCACCACAGCCGTGAGCCCCACGAGCGCGTACATGCCGGCGCCGGCCGTAATGCCCGTGGTAATGGCCCAAAACAAATACAGCAGGTCGAGCGGGTCCTTGACCGCCGTACGGTAGCGGACGATGGACAGGGCACCGACCATACCGAGCGAGATGACCACGTTGGTCGAGATCGCGAGCGTGACCATGCAGGTGAGCACGCACATGCCCACAAGCGTCACGGCAAAGCTGCGCGAATACACCACGCCGGTAAAAAAGCGCTTGTACACGTAATAGATCAGGATGCCCATGGCGAGCGCCACGAGCAGCGAAAGGCCAATCTTGGCAGGGTCGACCTGGCCAAACGCCTCCAAGACGGAGTTCTTAAAAAAGTCCCTGGTGCTCATGGTCTAAATATCCCCTCGGTTCTCAAAATCCGATTCCCAGTAATTAAATCCGCGCAGGTAGGCGGTCTTTTCGTAACACAGGCAGTACTTGGAGACCGCCGTAAGCTCGGCCGCTCCCGGCGGCACCATATCGCGCACCAGCTGCGGGCAAAACTCCGTAAACTTGACCTCCATTACCAGCTTGCCGGGCTCCAGGACCGGCAGCGCGGGCAGCGTCGCGTCAAAGATATCGAAGCTTCCCACCGCGGCACGCACGTTCATGTCAAACGTAATGCGCACGGTGCCCTCATCCATCACCCACGGCTCGCGCTCGTAGTCCACGATGGTCCGCGGGCGCATCATGTTGCAGATGCACTCGATGTAGAACTCGCGGCAGAGCGGATAGGGGCTCCTCAGCAAAAAGTCGTAGTCGCCGGCCAGAATCTGCTCAAACTCGCCGCGCGTGAGCGGCGCATCCTCCTTGTAAATCCAGCTACCGTACTTCTTTTTGCGCTCGAGCTTAATCACCTTGTCGCTGCCGTTATAGATGCGTACGCGATACTTTTTGCGCATGAGAATGCCGGCGTCTTTTTCCTCGTAGGCCGAGTTGCAGTAGTCGTCAAAATACAGGCTGCGAATAGTGTAACCGCCCGCCCGCGCATGCTTGTCCAGCTTAAACACCGGCGCCATGCGACAGGCAAGCGCGGCGTGCTCGCCCTCGTTAATGAGATATTTGAGCTCGTGGCGGTAACGCTCCTGCGTGGTACGCACAGGCGGAGCCGCCAAGCGCTCAAGCAGCGCGCTAGCCCTCCTCATACGTGTCCTCCACGACCTTACAGCCGTCTTGCACGTAAAAACACTTCATGCCGTAGTGCTTGCCGTCGTCGGTCACATAGTAGTCAAACGCATCTTGCGTATAGCCATCGGAGTTGGTGGCACGCACGCGCACAAAATACTGGCCGGCATCGGGCGCATCGCAGGTAACCTCGGGAAGAAGCACGTCCTCGGCCTTAAAGACTACATCGCCAATGGCATAGTCGCGCGCCAGCTCCACGGTGTAGCGAATGTCGCGCGCCTCAAAGTCGTAGGAAGCATCCCAGTTAATGCGCAGCTTACCGTTATCGATCTGCGGCACGCCGATGTAGAACGGCATGGGCTTTTTAAAACTCTCGCGAAAGCTCTTGTAGTTCTCCTCGATCTCGGAGGGAATCGCCGCGGCGATCTGCTCGTATTGGTCCTTGGTGACAGGCAGATGATCGATATCGGGCGAAGCAAAGACCAGGGATTCAGTAACCTCGCGGTAGTGCTTGATCATCTTGCTCAGGCGTGCCTCGGTCATATACGAACGCAGGTCCTTGACGGCTCGGTCGAGCTCGCTGCGGAACGATTTGCTGCGCAGCGCACGATTGAACAGTACGTTGCCCCAGTAGTTGCTTGCGCCGCGCTCCCAGCTCGCGTAGTCCGAAAACCCGGTAAGAGAAAGCTCCAGCTTACGCAGCATGCCGTCGTTATCCCAATCTAAAAAGTACCAGGTATTTGAGTTGAGAGGGCTGTACAGATAGCAGTTACGGTTCTGCGTATCGCAGTTGCCCGTCAGGATCTGAAACGCCAGCCAATAGACCAGATTTTCGGTATCAAAGTAGGTGCCGAGCACGTCATCGATCTTTTGCGATTCATCATTGAGCGCATCGAGCATCTCGATGAGCTTAGTGTGGTCCGAATCGCCCTTAATCTCGAGCATGCCCTCAAAGTTTGCCTGGTTGTAGTTGGGATCGTCGGCGAGCTTAATGGTATCCTCGTAGCGATGGAAATCGAAGCTGTTCACCTTATACAGGTGTCCGCTCTTATCCAGGCCATGTGCCTTAAGCGCCGTCTTGTTGAGCTGCTCCACCTGCGTAAACAGGCCGTAGTCCTCAAAGGTGTCGTTGGACTTTTCGGTCTGGTCGCACACCCACAGATGCACAAACTGCGTGCGCAGGCCCATCATCTGGGGAATCCCGCGGATAAGGTCGTAGGCCATCTTGTTGCGAAAACGCATACCCTCGCCCATGTGCTTGTTGAGCGCAATCGCGCGCTGTTGGCGCCAGGTACCCTTGCCCTTTTTGAGCTCCACCTTGTAATTCTTTTGCGAGTTCATGCTCGACGTCTGGCCGCGCACCTGCACGGTAGCATTGGGCGCTTCCTCGCCATAGCCAACCTCGCCGGCCACCGGGCCCTCTTCGTCGCCCGGCTGCAGCAGGCCCATAACCTGATAGCGCGTCACGCCCATGTCGGCATAGTCATACACCGAGTACGTGTTGATCTCGGCCCAGCTGTGGTCGGTGTTCTCGGAGCTGTTGCCGCGCGAGACCGTCAGGTACATGGTCACAATGCCCGAGTCGTCGTAGACCTCGTACAGCTCATCTTTATCGCGTAGATGCTTGGTACCGTCCGAGGACTCGGCCTTTTTAATCTTCTCCTGCCTTTTGACCTTTTTGGTCGAGGAGTCTTCCTGCACCGAGCAGCCCGAAAGCAACAGCGCACCGGCAGCCGCCTCAAACAGGCGACGGCGAGACATTATCCTATCGGTCATCAGAACCTCCCCAAAGCTTGCGATACACGCAAACTAATGCGCGCTCAAACGCGCCGTGCGGCACGTCCTTGTGGCGACGTTCCTCATAGCGCTGTTCGGCACGGTCGAGCATGCGGCCCAGCTGTGTAAAGCGACCCGATTTGTCGGTCGCCACAATAGGCTGCTGGCTCAGGATACGATACGGCAAGTTGGCGGTATAGGTATCGAGCCGCAGCAGCGCCACGATAAAAAACACCGCCGCACCCAACAAAAAGCCAAAGCCGTAAAACTGCTGCGGCAAAAGCAACGACACGGCGGTCGCCAGCCCGGCAACGCCCGCAAACAGCCCCGAGGCCAGCACGGCCCCCTTGTAGTCGGTAAAATAAAGCAAGATGAGCATCACCGTATTGCCCACGGCATACAGGCCATAGCCCACGCACAGCGTGCGAAAATACCCATGCATCAGGTTGTTAAAGCCCAGCGGCAGGGCCGAGAGCACCGTGGTCTCGAGCGAGATGACCACCGCGGTCACAAACAACTGTTTGAGCGCGCAAAAGTACAGTTCGCTGTTGAGCGTGGAGAGCATCCCCTCCTCTGCCACCACAATGTCGCCCACCACGCCGCCGTCGTTGAACAGGCTGTAGTAGTCGCGATAGCGCGGATAGAAATTGACCTCGACCGAGACCACAAAGTTGACGGTCGTGACCAGGATCGTCAAAAACGCGATGAGCGCCGGCACATCGTAGTAGGGCGCGCCATAAAACAAGCCCTTGACCTGCACGCCAATGGGACCGGCCCAAATAATCACCAGGTGCGCAAAGAGTCCCAGATTGGTTAACAGACCCGTGAGCGCCAGCGGCATAAACTGATCGAGCCACTGCAAAAAGGGCCAGGGGCTGCGGTCGCTCTGAGGAAAATACCGGTACAGCAGTACCACGTCCCAGGCAAGCATGACGCCGTAGCCCAGAGCAATTGACGCCAACAGGCCCTCGACCGGCGGCAGTCCCAGCGCCAGCGCGGCCAGGGCGCACAGGCACGCCACGCCAATGGCGGCCGCAAAGCTGCACAGGATGCCGCGGTAATCCTTGATGGCCGTGAGGTAACTCATGCCGTTCCAGTTGACGATCATAATGTTGAACAGCCACAGGCACAGCAGCCCCTGCAGCAGCGTGGCGCCCGAGAACAGCAGAAAGACACCGTAGAGCACCGTGCCCGCAACGAGCATGACAGCATTGGAGCCCCAAAACGAAGGCAGAATCTCGTCCTCGCGCTCGGCAAACAACATATCAGCCAAAAAGCGCGTGACCGGCATGGAGAAAAAGCTCGTGAGCAAAAGCGAGGCCAGCAGCGTATAGGTCACCATGCACACCAGCAGATCTTGGTTGGCACGGCCCACACCCCACAGACCGCACAGCACCAAGATACCCACCTGGAGCAGCACGCCCAACAGCATCGGGCCCGTGCACACAATGCCGGCGTAGCCGTAAGCGCGCATCGTGGCAAACAGGCCCTTGCGCCTAAACAGGCGCTTGAGCTCAAAACCGATTCCGGCCACCGGCTACTCCCCCTCTCTGGGCAGGTCAAACGCTTGCGCCGTCTCGTCGTACAGCGCGCGATAGTTGGCGAGCATCTGCTCGTGCAAGAAGTACGTGGCAACGCGACGCTGGCCGCGCTCCCCCATCTCAATGCGACGAGCGCGGCTTGTGCACATGCGTTCCATGGCATCGGCCAAGCCCTTGCGATACATAGGCGGCGTCACAAAACCCGCCACGCCAAAGTCGTCGCCCGGGGCGCCTTCGAGAAGCTCGCGACAGCAGCCCACCTCAGTCGTCACGCAGGGACGGCGCGCTGCAAGCGACTCCAGCACGCTGAGCGGCTGGCCCTCGGAGATGCTCGTCAAAATGGTAAAGTCGAGCTTTTCCATGTACTCGACCACGTTGACGCGGCCGGTAAAGATCAGGTCGCGCACGCCCAGGGTTTCGACCAGCGAGTGGCACTCGGCGCCGTACTCCTCGTCGTCCACGCCGCCCATGATGTGCAGGCGCACCTTGGGCAGGCGCTCGTGCAGCTCAAAGAAGGCATAAATCATGGTCTTGACATCCTTGATGGGCGCCAGGCGCACCACCGCGCCAATGTCCACCCAGCCGTCATCGGTCTTTAAGGGAATATCCTTAAAGCGGTCGAACTGGATGCCGTTGGGGATGACCAGGCATTTGTCCGCATCGCAGCCCATATCGATCTGCGTCTTGCGGGCGTTATGGAACAAACTGGTCACGCGGAAGGCACGGCGGTAGATCTCCTCCGAAAGCAGGTAGAAAAAGCGAATCCAGCGGTCCTTAAACGACGGCACCACCCAGTCGGCGCGAATGATCTCTTCCTCGCGCTCGCGAGTATAGATGCCATGCTCGGTCAGCAGCACCGGCGCATGGTGAACGCTTGAGCCCAGGCAGGCGAGCAGACCACCGTAGCCGGTCGAGATAGCGTGGTACACATCGGCCACCGGCACCTCGCTGCCCAGCAGGTAGAGCACTGGCAGCAGCATAGAGCGCATGGTGTGGAATGCGTCGACAAAGGGCGTGTAGGGGTACTCGGTCAGACACACGTCGCGGAAGATGTCCATAAACGTTCGGCTCTGTAAAAACGAGAGCGGATGCACACGACGGCGCTGGAAGATATCGAACAGAACATCCCAATCTGGATTGGAGAGCGACACCAGGCGGCGTAGCGCCTCGCGCTCGCGGTCGTTAAAACTGGCTTCGTGCTGCTCGCCCGAAAGCCGCAGGGCGTCGTCCAGGAACACCTCGTGCACCTCGACCACGTTGCCGGGCAGCTCGTAGACAAACTTGCCGCGGTCGGCAGCATGCGCGCCGATCACCCACAGCACAAACTCGTGCTCGGGCATGGCCTGGATATAGCCATGCATCCAGGTAGATACGCCGCCGTGCACATAGGGGTAGCAACCCTCGAGTACCAAGCAGATTCTCATTTATCGCCACCCTCCTTGCGCTCGATCGTCACGGTCTTATCATTTGCCTTGAGCAGATACAGATTGCCCGTAAGGTGCGTCAGTTCGCCACCCGTGACTGCACCCGGCTCGCCATTATTGGCGCGGAACATGAGCCACGCCTCGTCGTGGAAATTGCCCAGGCTGAGCGTCCAGGCATCCGCACTGGTATCCACGCTCACCGTAACCGACGAAAAGCGCTGGATGGCACCGGAGCACTCCGAGCCGGTCTGGCGGCGCAGGTCGGGCGCAGACTTGGTAAGCCAGTCCAGGTAGTCGGTCAGGCCGCCCTTGTAGACTTCCCAGCCCTCCTTGGCGCCGCGATCGGGATCCAAAAGGTCGTCCGGGTGCATAAAGTGCGTACTCACGTAGTGCATGTTGAGCTCGGACACGGCAGCCAGGCGCATATAGGAATCGTCAACCATGCCGCCCGAGACAATACGCGGCTGCTCCACAATACCATCGCTCGCCACGCCAAACTCCTGCACGTAGGGCAGGTCGGTACCGTCCTCAAAGTACGTACTGGCAATAGTCTTAATGCGCGGAACGTCGGTGCCGATAAGCTTGCGTGCGCGGGCCGAAAGGATATTTGACGGCGGCACGTAGACCGAACCGTGCGCATTGGGCAGCACCTCGTCCTGGAAGGCGATAAGCTCGTCAAGAGACGCGACAAGCGTCTCCTTGTTCTTCCAGGTCTTGTAGTCATACAGCGTGCCATAGTCGGTATCCCAGAGCGCCAGAGGCTGATGGTTGTAGCCGTGAAAGCCCAGCTCTCCGCCCATCTGCAGCAGCATGCCGCCAAAATAGCGGAACTGCGTGGTATCGGCCTGGCGCGCGGGCTCGGTCTGGTTGACCGCGTCCTCGTAGTTTTCGATCATCACGCCGGTATAGCGAATGCCGTATTTTTGCGCAAGCTTTTGCAGATCGGGCCACCAGACCTTGGTGTAAAAATCCGCAATGGAAAGGCCGTAGTCACGCTTGATATAAGTACCATCGCCCGAGGGCACGGGGCTAGGAAAGTCGTCCAAATAGAACACGGCGCTGTTGATGACCGGATAGGCCGAGGCATCACCCAGCAAGCTTATGGCCGAAGCATAGAACCCACGCATGACCTTGTCGTAGATACCAATGTTGCACACCACGGTGTGACCACTGCCGCAATCGTTAGACCAAATGAGCGGCGTGCCCGCGTCACCGGTCTTTGCCCATACGTGCGCCGTTTCGCGCAATGAAAACGAAAGCGAAGAATCGAAGGGATCCGAGAACTCGTAGCGCTCTCCTCCGCCCAACATAAAGTCATTGCTCGGAACGATACTTTCGGCTGCCGCATAGTCATATCCGGCCGATTCGATCCCAAGCTTGGAAGCAACAGCCTGCAGGTAGTTCGAGTTATCTGGCGTCATGCCCAGCATGAGTGAGCCGCCCGCACTCACCCAACTCATCAGATCGGTCAGATGCGTACCCAGTCCGTCAAGCGAGGGCATAAGCACAATCACGCGATCAAACGACGTGAGCGATGGGATCGCGTCCGCACCATCCAGGGCAAGGTCAACGTCGCGGTGCGCGATCTTCATGTCGAGCAGGATCTGGTCGAACTGCTCCTTTACGTCCTCGACGCCAGCTTGATCGGAATCGGTAATGACCAGGCACGAGGGCTTTTGGCCAAAGATTGCCGAGGAGGCCGGCACCGCGTCGTTGGCGGCAAGCATCCCCAGCTTATGCTGTCCAGCGCTGTACTGCACGCCGGCGCGTTCGATCAGCAGCACAGCGGCCATGACGATAAAAACAGCCCACACTACGAGCAGCCCCATCCAACGAAAGCGGCCTGCACGGTCGCGGATATGTTGCACCACGCTCATCTGGCCTCCTCCCCGTCGCGCCAAAACGCCAACTGTTCGCGGTTGGCGGCACTCAAATACACATGCTGATTGTCGATCGCATCGATCACACGGTGGACCTCGTCACCGTCGCGGCGCATCACGGCCAGGCGCAGGCAAAGCATCCAAACCTCCTGCTCGTCGGGCACGTCGAGCACCAGCTGGTCGGTCACGGCCTGCGCCTCGTCGATCTGTCCGACATCGGCCAGCGCCGTCGCGTATCGAATGCGCAGCTCAAGGGCGTCCTCGCGCTCGCAGCGACGCGCAAGCAAGCGCGCGTACTGTTGGCGCTGAATCTGAGCCACGCGCCCCTCAGCCAAGCCCGAGCCCAAGTATTCACCAAGAAAATCGCAGTATTCGTTGAGGTTTTGAGCGCTCGGGTCCGTCTTAAAGGCACGCTCCAGCTGCTGCAGTTTAAGGTCGGACTCCTTGGATATCTGCGCCACCGCCGTCGCGGCATAGTGCGCCACCTCAACGTCGTCGTTAAGCTTAGCCGCCTGCAGCTGCGCCAGGTACGCGTCGGGCTCCTCGGTGAGCATGGAGAGCATTAGGCGGCGCCGGTATGCCGGGTCGTTGACGATGAGCGCCTCCTCGAGCGGGACCACGCTTACATCGGTGTCACGGTCGTGCACCAGGATGCTGCGATGCAGGTCGTCGTTGAAGCGCAGCGACTCCAGCGCAGACTCTTTCAGCCCCTCGCCAAACACCGCGCTGCGGACCGATAGCAGAACCACCAGCAACGGGCCCCACAGCGGCACCAACACTATCACAGCCAGCATGTGCCCGCGCACCGGCAGCAGGCCCAACTTCATGAGCGTCCACAGCATCAGGCAAACCAGCGCATGAATCAGCAGCAAGACGGCAGCAACGACAAGCGAGATCAAGCGGCACCCCCCTCACCGTCACCGGTGTAAGAGATGCGCTGCAGCAGCGCCACGATATCCTCGCCGTCGACGGGCTCCACCGCAATATGCTTTGCGCTCAGGCGCTCGCGGATAATGGGCAGATCGCACGCCTTTGCCTGACGCATAAGCAGGTAGAGCACGTCGCCGTCGACCAAGCCCGCCGCGTCGCTCTCGCGGATTGCCGACCCAATTGCGCCCACCAGCTCGCCGACAGGCTCCATGCCCGGTACCACGCGCAGGAGCAAAAAACTCCCCATCTTGCTATCTGCCAGCGCCTGCTCCGCCGCGAGCTCTTGGCCAAAGGCCGCCTGCTTGAGCACGCAAGTGCCGTCAACGCAGCGTTTATCCTGCGCCACCGCCTCATAGTCAAAGGCACGGCCCAGCGCGCTTTCGACCAGCCCGCACAAGATGCGGAACAGGTTTTGATAATAGAGGGTCATTTGGTTTTCGGCCGCACTACGCACAAAGATCAACACGGCGGGTGCCCCGTCGCGCTCGATCGTGTATCCAAACATGGGAAGCCCCGGCGTCAGCTCGCGGTTCACCCACAGGTTCGAACGACCCCCGTCGCCCAAAAGAGGTGCAAGCTGCTCAAGCGTGAGCGAGCGTGCGGCATCTTCGGTAATCGCGGGACTTGCTGCCACCAGGCGTGCAAATGCCCCGCCCGAAACATGGTAGATCGCCACCGAATCGTTCTCGAGGATCTCGCCCAGAAGCTCGCAGCACTTGCGATAGATATCGCGTGGGTTGAGCACGTCGAGCTCCTGTGTCACGGCAAAGATCTTGCCAAAGCTGTCGTGGCGACCCACGATCTGGCGCCTGTACGCGCGCTTGTCCTCGATCGCGTCGTGGTAGAGCTGCGTAAGGAACGTATTGCGGTTGCGCACGAGATCGTTTTGGTCGCGCTCCGCCCTAATGGCTTCGCTGTTGCGCAGCTGCACATAGCCGCACACGGCACCCACCACAAAGTACGCAATAAACGGTAGCCAGTTGGACGGCTCGTAAAAGAGACCCTGGAAGGTATAGCCATACTGGGTAAAGTAGCTCGCCGCCAGGCCAATCGAAGCCAGCAGTGCCGCGACCAAGCCAAAGTCCAAGCCATACAGCGTGCCGATCAGCACCACGTAGAGCAGGCGATAATCGAGCACGTTGAGCTGGGCCGATTGGGAGAACAGGTGCTCAAGCACCTCGAAAAGGACCCAGGCGGCTGCCGTCTCCAGACATTTAATAGGCAGCGTGCGCATTTGGATGCGGTCGATGGCGGCACGCAAGGGGTTGACCTTCTTCGCGCGACCGGCATCCCAACGAGCCTGAATGGTCGAAAGATCGCGCATCAGGTCGTAGCGCTGAAACCAACCATAACGAACGCGAACGATGTCGCTGACGGGCATGGCGTAGCCGGCAGAATCGCCATAGGCAACCGAGAGCCCTAGGAACAGCGCCTTGAGAGCCTCGCCCACCTCACCCGCCGTGTGATGGAAGGTATCGGCAATATCGAGCGTCTCAAAGTTACCATCCCAGCTATCGAAGATACGGCGTACCAGCACCGCAAGCTCCTCGGCACACAGCAGGGGAAACACCGCATCCTGCGCGCCCTGCAGAGCAACCGATCCGGTTGAGCACGCGTCGAACAGCGGCACCAAAAACGGGTCCTCCAGCGCGGCAGACGCGGTATACAGGAACGGCACGCGCAGGATCTTGGTCTGAACGCCCTCGCGAGCAGCGTAGTAGCGGCACAGGTCGTTGGCTGCGTGCGCGATAATGCCCTTGCCCGTTCGCCCCGCGGCATCGGCGGCACCCTCGGCGCCCGCGGGCCCCGCTACATACAGCAGTTGGACCCGGCGACCCGCGCACGCACGAAAGACCGAGCGCAACAGCTCGATATCGCCCACGGTATCGGTATGCGGGGTAAGATAATTGGATAGGTAGACCACGCAGTCGAACTCGTAGGCCTGCTCCAAGTGCTGGAGCAGCTCTTTCCACGAGGCATGGGGCGACGACTCGTCGCGGCGCGTGTCCTGCACGGCTACGACCTGCACATGGTCCCCGGGGAACGCCTTGGCACAAAAGTCATCGTCAACATATGCGGTGTTGCCAACAACCAGCACCTCCATGGCGTTCTCCTCCCCTAAAATCCACTTCGTTCATAGTCAAACATGCGTATTTTACGCTGTCAACGCGAGTTGAAACGCCTTTAAGGCTGTTTTAGAACTTTTTTAGTGGATGAGGGGACATTAAGAGTGCTAAATGAGCGCTCAATCCGGAAGTATGCGGCAAATTCTTGACATGCCGACCACACTGGATAACGGCAACGCTTCTACCTGCGGTTTCTTTACATGAAAAGGGCGATGTGTTCGAGGGTTCCGAAATTTGCCGCATACTTCCGTCGGGCATTCAGCTGCTATTTCAACAAGTCAACCAGTAAAAACTCTCCGCTCTTACGCTTACTCGTCTCCGCATGGGCCTTAATTGCTTTTACAAGTTTTTCGCCGTTGCCCCAATATTCCTCAAGAAAATCTTTCTCTTTAATTTTGCCTAGCCCAAGACGCTGTTTGCAGAATTCATTAGGCTTAAGTTGCCTGTCCCTTCTGGTCGCAATTCCCCAATCCCGATAGGCACCCTCGGCGTGAATCACAAGCATCTCGATCTCCGGTCGCGTAACAAAACTCAGCACTTTAGTACCGTTCTGCCTGCGCTTTGGAAACTCAAACTTGGGAGCACCGCTATCCACAATCCGTGCGACCGCAAGTCCTTCAGCCCCAGCAGTCTCGTAGTTCATCGAGAAATAGTCGTTTGCAATTTCGGAAGCCTTGCGTTTTCGCGTGCAAGGACGATCAACAATGAGGGCATCTTTGACCACTCGGTCTCTTGGGACGATCAACAAATCGTTGTCATACAGCACCTGAATAACAGCGCCCTCCGCAGTTCCCTCACAGCTAAACAAGACAAAACAACTTGATAGAATGTCTTTTGCCTGATTACCCATTGATGTGCTCGCAAACATACTCGCGCATCGCTTGAACGTCGGGGTACTTAGGCATAGATCCCTTGATTACATTGTTGATAATCACATCGCTCTTTTTGTTCTCAATCCGATTGATACGCTCGGAATACTTGATGAGCTCCGTCTTAAACGAATCGTCGCGCACAAGAACAAAGACATTGTCCTTGCGCCTCAGCACATCAAGAAGCTCCGAGTAATGAGTCGAAAAGAGCAAGGTTGCCCCATGTGGGTTCGTAACAGGAGAAGCAAAAAGCTCAATCACTGTGCCAACAAGTGATCTATTAAGACCCGTTTCAATCTCGTCCACAATCAGATAACCCCCATTTCTGAGAGCAGTTATCGCTTGATTGACCAGCTCAGCGCCCAAGATCGTTCCATTTGACAGAACAGAAGTCGCAATAGCGACATTCATCACTCGCTCCGCTCGCTCACCCTTAAACTTAAGATGGAACACTTGGTTTTCTTTGTTCCAGACAAGATATTCAACACTCGGATCAAAAGCCTGAACAACAGGGGTTGGCAAGCTCGTCAAAGGCAGCGTGCGCTCGGGGGACTCCACCGAGACCACCTTTTTACCCGTGATGACAGACACGATTGACATGTTGTCATCCAGGAAAGTTCGTTGGGCATCGTTAAGAACAAGGTCACCATCATCAGGCCCCTCACGAACCAGAATAGGCTCAGAGACATCCTTCAGACGCTCGATATTCAAAACGACCTTTCTAGAGACGCGTGATGCGGGGCATCTCCAAAGCCATTCGTTCTCAAATGCAAGTGATTCCGCAAAAGAAGTATCCTCCGCAGCTACGCCATCTACTTTGCGAAGCCGAGACTCAATAAGATAGACTGAACCTTTTTCGAAAAATACACAGGCGACATTGACCTGGCGCTCCAAGTTTCCGAGAACATCGGAGCCAGTTGCAAAGCGGCGCATAACAAAGCTGCCAGACATATAACCAAGTACAAAGCGCACAAGGTTGAGAGTCGTTGTCTTACCGGATGCGTTTACGCCAACAACGCCCATTACATTTTGAGAATAGATCGAAGACCCCACCGGTAGCGGGAACACGTCGGCGACATTACCTTCTTCATCGCGAGAAACGCGATCGGAGGCAATAAAATCAAGTTCCAAACGCTTGTCCTTAAACAGCGTGACCCCATCGATTCTTAATTTAAGAAGTTTCACAGCAACCTCCTCTTAGGCAATTCAATTATAAACATTTTTCTTGTTTATAATCCAAGAAACATCATGCCTCCGGATCGTTCAGAGGAAGTCTGAAGAAACAACGTAGCTTGACGAATATAAATACATCCCAAACGGTGACGCATAATTTCTTTTGCTAATTGACCACCGTGCAGCGGAACATGGAGCGTGCCCCGTCATAGAGAGAAGCATCGTTAAATCATCCAGTCTCAAGCGTAATCACAAGTAAGATTTATCAACATAAAAGCTGAAGTGCCAGTTTTTAAGTCGCGTATCAGCATCCCCGCTGTCATCAACAAACTCAGAGAGCATATCCGCACCGTCAGTAATTGGGCAGCGATCGCCCTCGTATTTCATAAAAGGAAAAGCACCATCTCTGGAACCGGCAGCAAACACAAAACCTGATGAATTAATTACCCAACAGACGTATGTATCCTTTCCGCGAGAAAGCAACAACGATCCATTGCAGCCTTTAGGCAAGAAGCAGTTAAACGCCTCATCCAAAGACGAATAGGCACCGGATTCCATCCAACTCCGATTCTCCAAGCTTGCAATTGTCCAATGAAAGGACTTCATCTCTTCCAGATGTGTCCAGTCAAGCCATATCCCATCTTCATCAAACCCGTTACTCCCCTTACCCGATTCAAACCGTTTAACCTTAGCGTTGGCGTTAGCGGCGACCGTGTCGATCTCGCGCTTAAAAGTACCCAAGTAGCAAGCTTTTTCAGACGGGTTTAAACACTCTAGATACTCATGGGCATTCCATCCGTTGAAATGCCTGATATATCGAAAGTTTGGAAGCAACGCCATTGCAATCTTAATAAACTCCTTTGTAGGCAGGTTCTCTTCCGAAACTTTAATCCGCATGGCCATCGATTCAAGCGAGGCATAATAAGCAAGGGCAAGAACATAAGGCATGATAAATACCGGGTACCAAATTGAAAGAAATAGCGAACTTAATTCAACGCCCCAGTCCATAGAAAACCAAGCATTTGAAAGCAGCAACGTTGTTGCAACACAAACAATGATGCACAAAACAACCCTCATGTTTTCAAACAAGCATAGATTGGATACATCACGTCTGGATGAAAATTGGGCATGGCCAATACCCAGAAACAAAAGGACTACTTGAAGAGCAACTTCAAACGGAATAGGGAAGCAGACCAGATTGATATAGAAAGACGCTAGTGCACCAAAGCGGACCTCAGGCACAATCAATTCGTTTTTAATTGAAGTGACCGATGTTGCCTTAGATGCAATTAACATAGAGGGAAACCCAACAAATACAACCTCAAGAATCGTGTCCAGCAAGATACCCGTATTCCAAAACCCGAATTCAAACGCTCCGTATATCAAAAGCGCAGAGTACGTTACAAGAATGAGCGCAGGAATCAGAATTTTGGGGCTTAGCGCACACTTGACAACATCAGCAAACGATTTAATAACGCTTAACAACTTACCCTTAGTCAGAAGATAAATCGCTATAAGACCCATCAATATAATTGATGCATATTCACGGTTATCCATTTGTCCGATGAGAGTTGCAACCACCCATTGGACTCCACTGAGGATCAATCAAGCCCCTCCTTAGCCATGTTGAATCTAGACTCAAGATCACGCCGGGAATGTTGGTGCAAACGCGCCGACGACCAGCCATGCGTCGCCGAAGCCCTATGGAAGTCTGCGAACCATGAGGCGGCCCTCGAGGAGGAGCTTGTGCATGAGGTTCTTCCCGTGGTCTTTGTTGTCGAAAGACTCGCCGTAGGCAGCCAAGAGCTTCGTCACGTTTTTATGAACTTCCCTGCGAGCCTTTTCGACCATAACCTTCTCGGTCTCACCCTTCTTGCCATGAGGCCTATAGTAGAAGACGAGCCTCGTATCGCCACCGTAGAGGTCCACGGCATCGAAGATCGACTGAAAGTAGGAGTAGTCGGCCTCGGAAAGGGAGTGGCCGAAGAACTTGATGAAGCCCATCGAAGCGCCGTTTGACGACTTCGGCCGAACGACCCTCTGGAAGTCGACGGGGTCCTGCGCGAGCAGCCTGTAGGTCTTGGTGAACGGTATGGCCACGCTGGTGGGCCTGATCCCCTTCGCGTCTATGCCGAAGACGATGCCGTGCTCGTAGTCGCTCGCCCTACCGTGTATGTTGCAGAAGCAGTCGATGCCGAGGGCGTCGGAAAGGCGAACGTTGCTCGACAGGGGCTCGGTGTAGTTGAAGCTGAGGACGGAGGTCGAGGGGGGCACGCCATCTTCGTCAACCAGGTCTCTGCAGATGCGCTCCATCCGGGTCGCGGCGGAGTCGAGGTAGCCGGGCGTCCGCTGCACAAGGTCGTTGAGGTAGGTGGCGAAATACGACTCGTAGCGGTTCAGGTCGGCAAGGGACAGCGCGGCGAGCACGCTGCCGTCCAGCTTTCGGTCCCTCAGCCAATTGCTCAGCACATAGGAATAGACGGCATTGGTGCGCGCGGTCTGCGAGGGCTTGACCGAAGGATCGAGGACACATTCCGGGAGCCGGAGCATCTGGGGATCCTTCTGCCCGCTTTTGTACAGCCACCGCCTAATCTGGTGTTCGACGTCGCACCAGCGCCAATTATGCCCCTTCTCCTGCTTGAGAATGAGATCCCAGATAGTGGTGTTCTCCGGATGGGCAACCAAATCGGATTTCGCTCGGTAGTCGTGAAAGTCGGAGAAGCTCGATTTGAGGTCGCAGGAAAGATCGAACCCGTTGCCGATTACGATGAGCTGATACATCAGACACCTCCTCTACGCAAGCATGAAGGCACAGGCCATGCAGTGAGTCTTTTCTTCAACGGTCAAACTAGACGATATAATATCTTTGAGCCACTTGACCATAACGTGTGAGTCTTGCCATAGAGCCTGCATACCCATCGATTCAGCGACCAACGGCGAACCCGTCGTAAAAAGAGACATTAGTATTTCCTCCACACCATGCGGTCAACGATGCCGGTGTAGGACTGGATGATACGGACGACCTTGGGGGCCACGTCGTCCTGGTAGTCCGGCACGGGGATTCCGTGGAGGCCATCCTCCGTGAGCGCAACCGCCGTGCGCACGGCGTTGAGCAGGCCCCACTCGTCGATGCCCGCGAGCACGAAGCATCCCTTGTCAAGCGCCTCGGGGCGCTCGCTGCTCGTGCGGATGCAGACCGCCGGGAGCGGGCGGCCGACGCTCGCGAAGAAGCTCGACTCCTCGGGGAGGGTACCGGGGTCAGAGACGACGCGGTAAGCGCTGGACTGCAGCTTGTTGTAGTCGTGGAAGCCCATGGGCTCGTGGGTGCGCACCAGGGGATGCGCCTGGAAGCCCGAGGCCTCCAGGCGCTTGCGGGAGCGGGGGTGGCAGCTGTAGAGGATGGACTTTCCGTATTCCTCGGCGAGGGCGTTTATCGCGCCGAAGAGGGACGTGAAGTTCGCTTCGGTGTCAATGTTTTCCTCGCGGTGGGCGGAGAGCAGGAAGTAGCCTCCCGGCTCCAGGCCCTCGCGCTCCAGCACGTCACTCGCATCGATGGCCGCCAGGTTCGTGCGCAGCACCTCCGCCATGGGCGAGCCCGTCACGTAGGTGCGCTCCGTCACGCAGCCCGTCGCGAGCAGGTAGCGCCGCGCGTGATCGCTGTAGGCGAGTTCACGTCGCTGATGACGTCCACGATGCGGCGGCTCGTCTCCTCGGGCAGGCACTCGTCCTTGCAGCGGTTGCCGGCCTCCATGGGTTCCAGTACTCATACGCCCTAGCTGGGCTCCTTGTTCGGAACGTGGTTCCGGAGCGAATTAGCACTCCAATGCCAGAGCGGCTGTGCCGGCCGCCCGTGAGCGATACCGCTCTTTCGAAGAGACATCAAATGGAGCTTGAGCAGCCCTGTCGCCAACAGTGCCCTCAACTGAAAACGCGTGCAACAACCTCGATACCATGTGCTACGGTGTCTATGCGAGCTTAGTTAAGTGCGGCAGCTCGCAAAAACATTTCTACAGTGTTTGAGGAAATGCGCCGCACAGAGAGACATCGCGGCGAAACCGCATCACCGCGCGCCGTTCGGGAAGACGACCTGCAGCTGCCCGCCAGCCCAAGTCGGTAACAGGTCAGAGCCTAATGACAGCCAGGGCCAAATGCGGGCACAGCCACTTCACCAAAGACGAACGGAGACCTGAAATCAGATGATCGACCTGAGAGAGTACTATCTCGATAACATTTCAGAGAACGACTACTACTATCACTTTTTCTCACTTATCGAAGGCGTGAACAGAACTTACAACGTCTTCTACGGGAAGGATGAGACACAGGGATTCGAGTTCCTAGTCCACGACGAGATAGAAGCGATAGAGAAGTTCCGGCAGCTGTGTCAACCAGAAAACGAGCCGAATAGGAAAGAGGACAGGTGCTGGTTCTATGTCGTCGCCTACTATCTGAACGCACACGGCTATATCATCGATCAATTCCCCGACGTACTGCGCAGGCCCCCGAAAGAACCATCCAGTTTTACATACGGGACAATCAGGGACAGAGCCATATCGCTTGGGCTCGACGATGATGGCACGGTACGCTGGGCGACCCGCCGCGCGATGGTTGCCGACATGACCTTCGTACGCAAGGCGTCCTCGGTGGCAATCGGCGATAATCTGAACAAGAGGATCCAGCTCATCTCCGCAGGCAATTCGCGATTCGAGGAGATGGAGGACAACGAGAAGCTCAGGGAGATCGCGAACCTGATCGAGAACCCGCTGAAAGAGAACGGGAAGTTCATACAACCTGACTACTCGAAGGCGACGCTTGGACTCGTCGACGACAATACGGTGAAGAGCTTCAGATACAAGATCCAGTGTTTCAGGCACTCGAGCAAGGTAGTGTCGAAAAAGTTGGTGTAAGGGCCCTTGCGGCCCCTGTGTCCGATATCC
>CABSYR010000012.1:0-64944 GCA_902481895.1 uncultured Collinsella sp.
GTCCATCCTCGCAGTATCCGGTTCTCAAGGTGCACGCCTGCGCTGGTTCCCGGTTCCACCGGGCCGCGCGGCAAGGAGATATATTGCCAGACCGGAGGGCCCCCGCGGGCGGGAATCCAGCACTCCATATTTTGTTCACAAATGAATAGAACCCTCAGTTGCTTCACTGAGGCCGTATTCGAAGCAGCAGCTTCTGATATTGGCGATGACCAGCTGGTTTAAAGGTGTTAAGGCATCGGTCATCTCTGGAGCGCCACTTTACTCCAAAAGCATCAGCTATTTGTTTCCCGTCGGTAAAAGGCAGATTTTGTTCGCCAAGCGTTCTTATATATAGAGAAGTTCGGGTTCGAACCCGTGCCGCGGCAACAAAAAAGCGACCAACCGGAGTCGATCGCTTTCTATTCTATGGTGGAGCATCCAGAAGATGCTTCCGAACTCGTTTTCTCGGTGCCATTCATGCTTTCGAAGCATCGTTCGACCTTCGCAGCCTCATGTTTTGAGGATCTGCCGTGTTTATCACTGCTATTAATGAGTGTGCGGAAGTGATCCTCATACAGATACGTGCGATCCGCCAGAGAACCGAGAAGCATCTTTCTGCAGCCCTCGTTGTCTATCCTCGCATCTCTCAGGTCTTCCGGAAATTCACAAGCAGTCTTAGGGTCAGTTTGTTTCTGCTTTCAGAGACTTGTTTGAGAGTTATTAAAGACAGTTCAAAACAATAAGTGAGACACCATAAAGCAGAGCAAGATGTGCCGGATAGAAAACGTAGAAGAAGTATTTCAGCTTCAGCCCTCGCTTGCCATTATAAAGATTGATAAGCAGCAACGAAACGACCGCGGCAGCAACATCAGGATTAAATACATTAGCTGTAGCAAACTCAAATCCGCCGCCAACTATATGGCATGACGAAAGGAGCACTACGCATACTGCAGCAAAGAACATCTTGGCCTTGCTGTCGTGGAATAAATAGAATGCAGCCACAAGCAGAATGCCATACACGCCGCCATCTAGTTTAGTGTATTCAGCTGCCAGTGCTATCAAAACAATCAGAGCAAATTCTGCGATGTGCCTCTTCCATTTTGAAAGACTTTGTATCTTTTCCAGAATAATCAAAAAGACCAAGGAAAGCAGGAGCTCACACATAACATTTTGTTGCCGAAGGTCGAATAGTTGCCCGGTTTGAACGAAATCGTATATGGGCTCCGCAATGATTGCGAAGACAAGCATATTTCGCAGGTACTTCTTTATGTCATGAGTATGCAAAAATCCCTCAACTATCAAAAAGCAAAATAAGGGAAATGCAATTCTGCCAAGAACATGAAGCACATCCGAAGCCTCGCTTAGAATCGCCCACTGCTCGTCTGATATCTGATTGTACGATGCGTGAGTCATGATTCCATTGGTCAGGACGATCCTGCTTACATGATCGAGAACCATCGAAATGGCCGCTATTATCTTTAATGTGCTGCCGCTAATTCCGTATCTGTCTGTTTTCATTTCGTTTTCCTTTCTTTGGGTGGGCCGTCGGGGGTTCAGCCTGCTTCGCAGGCGGCCGCTGCGGCGCTTTCGCGCCTTGCGCGCTGCGCTGGCAAACGCTCACGCGTTTACTCAGCTCCGCGCCCCGACGGGTTCGAACCCGTGCACCGGCAACAAAAAAGCGACCAACCGGAGTTGATCGCTTTCTATTCCATGGTGGGCCGTCAGGGGTTCGAACCCTGGACCTTGGGATTAAAAGTCCCCTGCTCTGCCAGCTGAGCTAACGGCCCGCGGGTGGCATTGTACCACGGTCTGGGACTATTCCCAACTCCATTGGCCGTTCTGGAAAATCACAACTTCACGTCCATCGGACGTAATGCCCGTAATATCGATGTCGTCCGTACCGATCATAAAGTCGACATGCGTGCTCGAAACGTTAACGCCATGCTCCAGGAGTTCCTCTTTGGACATGTCGTACCCGCCTTCGATGCATTCAGGGAAACCAACACCCAACGCAAGGTGACAGCTGGCGTTCTCGTCATAGAGTGTGTCATAGAACAGAACACCGCTTTCGCGAATCGGCGTATTTTTGGAGATAAGCGCGACCTCACCCAGATGAGCAGCGCCTTCATCGGTGTCAATAATGCTCGCAAGTGTTGCCTTGCCCACGCGAGCGTCGTAGTCCACCACGCGGCCGCCCTCGAACTTAATCCAAAAATCGTCAACCTTGTTACCGTGATGAATGAGCGGCATAGCCGAATACACGATACCGTCGGCACGCATACGATCAGGCGAGGTGAAGACCTCCTCGGTGGGAATGTTGGGGAAGAAGGGATGTCCATCGGGCGTCTTGCCCTTGCCGCCGGCCCACTCATGGCCCTTCGTCATACCAATCGTCAGATCAGTTCCGTTCGAAGCGGTGTAGTGCAGGCAATCAAATTGATTATCGTTTAGGAAACGCAGGTTCTTTTCGAACGCGGCGTCATGAAGCTCCCAGTCGCTTTCCGGATCCTGACCGTCAGCGCGGGCGGTGTGCAAAATCGCATTCCACAGCTTATAGATTGCAACCTCATCGGCGTCTCCCGGGAACACCTCGCGAGCCCAGGCAACGACCGGAGCGCCGGCGATACACCACGGGTTGATGTTGTAATCCAGTCCTCGGCGAAAGACCTTGCACTGCGTATTCCTTGCCTTGGAAGCCGCGGCGGGCTTGGCGGGATCGATACCCTTGAGCGCTGCAGGGTCTGCACCCTCGATAAAGATAAAGCAGGCGCCATCTTGGGCCAAGGAATCCAGCTGTAGGCGCTTCCACTCGGGCGTCTGCTCAAAATAGCTTTTCTCGACATGCTCGTACGTGAGCCTCGTCACGGCATCATCGGCCCAAATGACCGTCACGTGGCCGGCGCCGGCAGCATAGGCCTCCGCGACCACCACGCGCGCAAACGGCGCGCACTCGACCGGAGACTGAACGACGACCTCTTGGCCGGGCTTGACGTTTACGCCCTTGCGGACGACCAGGCGCGCGTAGTTTTTAATCTTGGGCTCCAGGGCCTTCATGCCCTCCAGAGCCTCTTCGACCGTCAGGGCAGCTCGAATCATGTGCCACTCCATCTATCTATAGAACAGTAAAAAGGCGCGCCGCAAAAACGACGCGCCTTATATCTTAGCGATAAGTATGTATGCAAACGCTACTTCTTCTTGGAGTCCTTCTTGTCCTCCTCGGCAGCCGCGCGCTCAATAAGAGCGTTGAGCTTGTTCTCGGACATGCCCTCGGCCTGCGCGCGGTACATGTTGCGCAAGGGACGAATACGAGCGAAGTCATAGATAAAGTCGCCCAAAATGATGACGTAGGACAAAACAATGCCGACCATCTGGACAGGGCTGGACACCATGCCAGCGGGAGCGAAGTACAGCGAGGCCCAAATTGCCACGACGAGCACCATGCCAATGGCGAGCACAATCCACCAGATGCGACGGCGCTTGGTGTAGTCCTCGTCCTGCTTGAGGAGGATATTCGACACCGTATAGATGCGGTCCTCCTTGGCGCGTTGCTTAGCCTTGCGGGCGCGCTTCTCCTCTTTAGAGAGGCCCTCGAGGTTCTCGCCCTTCTCGAGCTCTTTGCGGCGTGCCTTAGACGAAGCCGGCACGACGCGAACGGAGCTCGCTGCTTGGCGGGCGGGCTTAGCAGATGCGGCAGACTTGCGCGCAACCCCGGTAACTTCGTGGGATTGCGTGCGCTTGTTCGTGGCGCTACGGGTACTCACTTATGCGTTCTCCTTCATGCTTGTGAACTGGGAGCCCGTGATGATCTGGAAGGCCTCGCGATAGCGCTCGGACGTGCCATCGATGACCTCGGCGGGCAGGTGCGGGGTCTCCCCCGTCATATCCCAGTTGGCCTTGAGCCAATTGCGGACGAATTGCTTGTCGTAGCTAGGCTGGATCTTGCCCTCCTCGTAGCTGGCAGCAGGCCAGAAACGGCTGGAGTCGGGCGTGAGACACTCGTCGATCAGCGTGACCTTGCCATCAATAACACCAAACTCGAACTTGGTGTCGGCAATGATGATGCCACGGGTCGCGGCGTACTCGGCGGCAGCCTTGTAGATCTTGAGGGAAAGGTCACGAATCTGCGTGGCGATGTCCTCGCCCACGATCTCGCAGCAACGCTCGAACGAGATGTTCTCGTCGTGGTCACCGATCTCGGCCTTCGTGGACGGCGTGAACAGCGGCTCAGGAAGCTTGGAAGCCTCGGTCAGGCCCTCAGGCAGCTGGATGCCGCAGACGGTGCCGTTCTCGTCGTAGGTCTTCTTGCCCGAACCGGTCAGATAGCCGCGGACGATGCACTCGATAGGAATCGTCTGGGCCTTCTTAACCAGCATGGCGCGACCAGCGAGGTAGTCACGATACTCAGCAAACTCCTCGGGGAAATCCGCCGGGTCGATGGAAACGAGATGGTTGGGGACGATGTCGGCAAACTTATCGAACCAGAATGCCGAGATGCGATTGAGTACCTCTCCCTTAAACGGAATCTCGTCGGGAAGAATGAAGTCGAACGCAGAAATGCGGTCGGTGGCGACCATCAGCAGGTTTTCACCGGCATCGTAAATATCACGAACCTTGCCACGGGAATCCGGACGACGCTCCATCGTTGTCACGTGAGTCACTCCTTACCTAAATACGACAGAAATGCGGGTTCTTTCCCGCATGTTTTCGCAAACTCGGAGCGGCAGGGACGCGGCCCCTCCTTCACCGAATAGCGAAAAGCTAGTGCTCCATTGTAGTAGATGCCGCGTCTGCCGTGTGCTCGCGGGGCAGATGAATTGTAAAAGTCGTACCCTTTCCAAGCTCCGACTCCACGGATATGTAGCCATGGTGACGCTCGACGATCTGCTTGGTCACGGCGAGGCCAACGCCCAGGCCGCCAGCTTCGCGGGCGCGGCTGGCATCGGCGCGCCAAAACCGCCCGAAGATGCGCGACAGATCGTCCTTGGCAATACCGATGCCGGTATCAGAAACGGCAATGCTGACGTGCTTGCGGTCACTGAGCACCGACACCACGACCCAACCGCCCTCGGGGGTGTAGCGCATGGCGTTGCTCATGAGGTTGATAACACATTGCGTGATCATGTCGGGATCGGCCTCGACGACATCGTCGTGACCCTGGGTCTCGTCCGCAAAACGCAGGCGCAGATCGCGGTCGACAAACAGGCGCTCCTGGGCATTGACGATGGAACGCACGAAAGGAACCATGTCCACCGGCTCAAGGTTGAGCGGAGCCGTGCTGTTTTCCATGCGCGACAGGTCGAGCATCTGCTGCACCAGACGAGCCAGGCGACGCGTCTCGGAAGCAACGGTCTCCAAATGCTCATCGTCGGTGGGATACACGCCATCCTGCATGGCCTCGACCGTTGCGAGCATGGCCATAAGCGGCGTGCGAAGCTCGTGTGCAACGTCTGAGGTCAGGCGCTTCTCGTGTTTCATATCCTTCTCGAGCGAAGTGGCCATCTCATCGAAGGTCTCACCCAGCTGATCGATCTCGTCATCACCGCGCAGTCCCGTGCGAGCCGACAGGTCGCCGTCACGGATTTGCTTTGCGGTACTGGTGATGCGATGAATCGGCTTGGTGAGCATGCGCGACACGAGCGATCCGATAACGACCGAAATACAGATTGCAACAACCGCGGCGAGGGCCATGGCGTTAAAGGTCTTCTCCCTAAACGCAGAGTCCGCCTTGGTGAGCAGAGCGTCGGAGCCGATGGCCCACAGCTTTACCTGTCCGACATGCTCGCCGGAAGACGTTACAATCTCGACGTTAGCAACGCTATCGGAGTCGGTTGGAGCAGACGAGACCGGGCTATGCGATGCCCTCTTGCCGCTCGCGTCGTCGGTCGTAGCCTGGTTTTCGCGTACATCGGCGGTGGCGCTTGCCGAGGGCCAGGAATCGTCATAAACGATTACGCCCTTTTTATTGACGACCTGCATACCCAGATCGTCGGAAACCAAACTCGACGTTGCGACCGTGCGCAGTTCTCCCGCGGTCCAAGAGCCGTTTTCCTCATATGAGGCTGCCAACTTCTCGGCAGCGGAATTTGCGATTTCGACGATATTGGCGCGCGTGTAGTCCGAAAAAACCGTACCCCATACAACAGAGACCACGCCCACCAGTACCAGTACCGTCATGAGCGATGTCAGGGCGAAAGCCAGGGCCATGCGCGAGGGATAGCTCATCGTTGGCCGTGAATCGGAACGAGGCGTGTTCCAACTAGCCTTGGAACCCGCCTCGCTCTCCTGCTTATGCTTTTGTCCGATTTCAAAGCGCGCAGGTGTCATATGTGATTTTCCTATTTCTCGTCCGACTTATCGGTCTTGGCCGGAGCCTCGAAGCGATAGCCGACACCATGGACGGTGTAGAGCCACTTGGGCTTCTTGGGATCATCGCCCAGCTTGGCGCGAAGATTCTTCACGTGGCTATCGATGGTGCGCTCATAGCCCTCAAAGTCATACCCGAGCACTTTCTCGACCAGCTCCATGCGGTTATACACACGGCCGGGATGGCGGGCAAGCGTGGTGAGCAGCTTGAACTCGGAAGCCGTCAGATCGACTTCCTTGCCCTCGACCAAGATCTTGTGGCCCGAGATATCGATGACCAGATCGCCGAAGTCGAGTACCTCGACGGCGGGCTCGTCGGCCTGATGGGCACGGCGGAACAGAGCGCGAACGCGGGCGACGAGCTCGCGCGGCGAGAACGGCTTAATCAGATAGTCGTCGGCGCCGAGCTCAAGACCGATAATACGGTCCTCGATCTCGCCCTTAGCCGTCAGCATGATGATGGGGACATCCGAGGTATCGCGAATGGTGCGGCAAACGCGCTCGCCGGGAATCTTGGGGAGCATAAGGTCGAGCACGACCAGGTCGAACTGATGCTTCTCGAACTCCTCGATCGCGGACTGGCCGTCGCCGACGCCCACAACCCAGTAGCCTTCGCGCTCGAGATAGGCAGCGACGGCGTCACGGATTGCCTTCTCATCCTCGACCAGCAGAATCTTTTTTGCATCTGAAGCCATAACACGGCCCCCCCTGTCTCAATTAGCTAAGAACAAGCCCATTTTAACGCACCTGAGCCCGCCGGATGCCGCTATGACGCGGCAGCTCGGCGGGCGGTACTCACAATTACAACGCGTTTATTCCCCTGTTGGCGCCTTTTTAACCCCTCTAAGCTTAAAGAGAGAATAGGCGTGCAGTGACCGTCTCTGGTATACCCTGGCTGTTGCGCACCGTGGCGTACGTAAGGAATGAGTCCGATTTTCCCGCCGTAGCTGGATAATCGCCATACTCCAAAGCGCGGTCGGGCGACAGCAGCGAGCCATAGGTCTTGGCAGAGGTGTCGATCAGGAAATGCGACGCCTGTACCTTAACAAGGTATTTATTCTTCTTGCCAGCCGCACATGCGAGCGGCTCACGGGACAGGAAGAGATACGGCCCTCCCTCATTACCGATATACGTGCCCATGTTGCCCAGGCTGCCCACGCCACTATAGGCCGCCTCGATAGAAAACACGAAGGTATCGCCCATATATACGGCCTCGAAAGGCGAGACTGACGAGGGAAGGACTAGCTGGGCACGTTTGGTGTTGTTGCCGTCGGTCAAATCGATTGCCGTTATGCCGTAGTAGACGCCCTCGTCGTTGCGGACACGCGGCGAGATGGTCAAAATGCCGTCGCTCGCGCGCGGGGCCGATGCAAAGCGACCCGTCGATTTCCAAATTATCTCAGCCTTGGATTCATCAAGCGAGCGACGATAGCAAAACGAATCGCTACTCGTTTTATTGCCACCTGCCGAGGGCATTTTATACCAGATGACTGATGACCCGAACGCCGTAAACAGCGGCGGATCGTAGTCCTTGCCACCTCGATCGAGCTCAACCACGTCGCCAGAGAGCGAAGCGCCCGACAGATTTTGAGCGTAGAGCTTCCACGATGAATTGGCAAAGTTCATCTCAACCCACGCGAATACGCCGTCGCCGGCACGGACATCGTAGAATGCATATCCCGTGCCCTCGATAGGATCCTCGATTAATGTGGTAAGCGAGCCATCGCCCAGGTTGAGCACACCGAGTGTGTTGGCGTGCAGTGCCGATGCGGGCGCCATCATTGCCGCGGCGTAATCGCCGTCGCAGTAGTACAGCAGCGTACCCAGAGGCAGCGTCCACGACGCCGCCGGCTCAAGATCGATGTCGACTGCCTCGTACTCATCCGTAATCGAGATGATTTTGGAATCATCCTTGATAACCTGCGGCTCGCCGGCGGCATCATCGCTGGTACCCGTTTTTTTCGAGCATCCGGCAAGCACCGTGGCAGCGCCCGCAGCAACCCCACCGAGCACAAAGCCGCGACGCGATATTCCGTTCTTGATGTGATCGGCGATACCCATTAGGCGATCTCGGCGCGAGCGGCCTCGATAGCGCGTGTAAGCTGGTCGGCGCAGGAGGTCTTTTTCATACCGCAGGTATTACCGGCGAGAACCTCGATTACGCGATCGGCAGGAGCGCCCTCGACCAGCTTGGAGATAGCCTTGAGATTGCCGTCGCAGCCGCCGGTAAACTCAACGCCCATCACCTTGTTGCCGTCATCGGAAAGGTCAAGGTGAATATTGCGAGCACACACGCCCTGAGGCTTGTAATCAAACGAAATCATGCGATCCCCTCTCAGAATGTTATTCGAGACGACTATTATCCCCGTCTTTCCCTAAATGCAACGAGGCGCTTTGCCGGCAACACACATTACCAGCAAAGCGCCCTAAAAAGCTAACGTTATGCCCGAACCTACTCGAAGCTCAGCTGCTCCAGGCGATCGAAGACCGTGTCGATACGGGTGAGGAAGTCCCACGGATCAAAGATCTCGTCGAGCTTCTCCTGACTGACGGTGCAGCGCGGGTCGGCCTCGAGACGCTCCTTAAAGGTGGGGCCGGAGACACAATCCTGTACCTCGTGCCAGGTTGCCATAGCGTTCTCCTGCACAATGGCGTACGCGTCCTCGCGGGTGATGCCCGTGTCGACGAGGGCGAGCAGTACCTTGGAAGAGAAGATGAGGCCGCGGGTCTTATTGAGGTTGGCCATCATGCGGGCGGGATACAGCTGCAGGCCGTCGATAACGCGGATGAGGCACTGGAACATGTGGTCGAGGGCGATGAAGCTATCGGCCTGGGCGACGCGCTCGGCAGAGGAGTGCGAAATGTCACGCTCGTGCCACAGGGCGACGTTATCGAAGGCAACCTGGGCGTTGGACTTCACGACGCGCGACAGACCGCAGACTTTCTCCATGGTGATGGGGTTGCGCTTGTGCGGCATGGCTGAGCTGCCCTTTTGGCCCTTACGGAACGGCTCCTCGGCCTCGAGCGTATCGGTCTTCTGTAGATTGCGAACCTCGGTAGCGATGCGCTCACAGGTGGCCGCTGTAGTGGCAAGCACGCCGGCAAGGTAGGCATGGTGATCGCGGCTGATGACCTGCGTGGACAGAGGATCGTGGACCAGGCCCAGGTGCTCGCAGACGTACTCCTCGACGAACGGCTCGATGGAGCTGTACGTGCCGACAGCGCCCGAGATAGCACCGAAGGCAACATTCTTGCGGGCGTCCTCAAGACGATCCAGATCGCGCTTGAGCTCCCAGGCCCAAGAGCCAAACTTCATACCGAAGGTCATCGGCTCGGCGTGGATGCCATGAGTGCGGCCGGCACAGAGCGTGTTGCGCTCCTCAAAGGCGCGACGCTTGCAAATCTCGCCGAGCTTCTTGACGTCCTCGATGATCAGGTCGCAGGCCTGGGTGAGCTGGTAGCACAGGGCCGTGTCGCCCAGATCCGAGCTGGTCATGCCATAGTGAACCCAGCGGCTGGGCTTGGGGTCGCCCTCGGGAACATCGGCATCGATGTATTCCTTCATGTTGGTCAGGAAGGCAATGACGTCGTGGCGCGTGACTTCCTCGATCTCATCGACCTTCGCCTTCTCAAAGTTGGCATGGTCGCGGATCCACTGGGCCTCGTCTTTGGAAATACCGATCTTGCCGAGCTCCGCCTGGGCCTCGCAGGCCAGAACCTCGATCTCCTGCCAAATGGCGTACTTGTTCTCGAGGGAGAAGATGTGTCCCATCTCCGGGCGGGTATAGCGATCGATCATAGCGGCTCCTTTTTGGTTATTGGCACGTTGGTCGTAACCCAACCATTGTACCGTGCGCAGGTGCAAGTATGGGCAGCAGGCATTAACCTAACATTTTGGAATTGGAGCGAGCATGGGGACGTCCGCGTATTTGCTTCGCAAATCCGCACCGGCTGCGGCGACACGCCCGGACCTACACCCATGCGCGGGCAAAATGGGTTGAATCTGACGCCCCCGGCTGTCTCCCGTGCTCGATGGAGTGGGCAACGGGACGTCTGCGTATTTGCTTCGCAAATCCGCACCGGCTTCAGGCGCCTGTCGGCGCCTTCGCCTGCTCGCTACAAACGCTTCGCGTTTGCTTAACGCTCGCACCCTGGCGGGTTCGAGTCCCGGCGCTTGGTAGTAAAAAGCACGGCAACGTAACGCTGCCGTGCTTGTGCTTTTTACTGGAGCGGGCAACGGGACTCGAACCCGCGAGTGTCAGCTTGGGAAGCTGATGCCTTACCACTTGGCGATGCCCGCATATGTGGGGGATAGTATAACGCGGTTGTCTTGTTCGATACAAGGGTGTCGATGCTTGTTTTAGCTGTGGAGAATCGTTTGAAAACCGCGCCAATTGTGGAGATGAGGACCTTTGTCTTTCTTTTATTACCATCTTCTACCTGCACTTTTATCTGATTGTTGTATTTGAGCTCGATTTGTCAGAAATCGGGCAAGCTTTTGGTCAGGCTCCGGTACTTACCCGCATGAACCTCGGGGGTAGCCTCATCCTACGCGTCGCAGCCTCCCCGTGCGGCGCACGAGGGATAAGGAGCAGCCATGTCCAACGCACCCACGCACTCTGTCCACAGCGCAATCGCAACAGGTCCGCTGCTCCTGCTCCTCTTCCTGCTTTTCGGCTGCCTGGCACCGGGAGCCGCATTTGCCGTCGATGGCTACGACCAGCTCGGCTTCCGCACTATTAGCGATGATTGTGGGCCCTTCCTCATCGGCAAGTATGAAGCTCAAGACGCCTCGATTGCCTACTGCATGAACCAGGAGCGCCCCGGCCCCACCAAGCCGGGCGGCCCATGGCTCAACTTTGATCAAGGCTGGGTGTGGCTCGACGACGAGTTCGCGGCAATCGTTTGTCACGGATATCCTACCGCCACGTCGTTTGGCGGTTACCATCTTTCACCCGATCGCGCCCGCGCCGCAACCCAGCTTGCCGTATGGATGCTCAACGGCACTACCCATGTCGACGGTACCTATTCCTACACGACCGCTCAGGGCAAAACCAAGAGTGGGCACTTTACCGCCGACAATGAAGTCGTGGCGGCTGCGCGGTGGCTCCACGACAGCGCAAAATCAGGAAGCATCAAAGCCGCTCCGCACCGCGCGCGGCGCTATCTAGGAGCCGTATCGGGCGGCAGCAAACGTCAAGACATGCTCTATGTACTGCCGGCGGTCTCTGTTTCCTTCCAAAAGCAGTCTGCAAACGCTGCCATTACCAGCGGAAACAATACTTATCAGTTTGACGGGGCAACATTCAATGTTTTTGAGAGCACCAGCGGCGCGCGTGTCGACACCGTCCAGATGGACAGCAACGGTCGAGCGCAAGCAACACTTCTGCCCAACACGGCATACTACCTAGTTGAAACGAAGGCGCCGGCCGGCTATGTCCCCCGTCGTGATCGCATCGCCTTTACCACGGGGAATGACGGTGGACAGGTCGCCATTGATGAACAGCCCGGCACCATCAACCTGCGTATCGTAAAACTCGATGCCGCGACGAATGCCGGCCCCCAGGTGGGATCTTCACTCGCAGGAGCAGAGTTCACGTGTGTGTCGCAATCAACCCCTGGATGGGCGCAAATCCTCACGACCGACGAAAGCGGTCGGGCCACCCTCGCCGATGTCCCCTTAGGAACCTTTACCATCTACGAATCAAAAGCCCCCGAGGGCTACCTGCCATCCAACGACAGCTGGACCTATACCGTTGGAGCCGACCAGCTCGGCGATTCAGGCGTGGTCGAGATCGAATCTCGCATTTCCGATATCCCCATTGCGTTTAACCTTGAGATTTCCAAATTCAAGGATTACGGCAATAGCGATCAATCCGGCCTGGAGCAGCCGGCGGGTGGTGTTGTCTTTGAGGTTGTCAGCAACAGCTCTCAGCAGGTTGTTGGCACACTGACCACAAACGTCTATGGCTTTGCCTCCACCAAAGATCAGCCCGAAGCATGGTTCGGCGCAGGCAAGCGACCCGCCGGTGTCCACGGAGCCGTCCCATACGACCGTGCCGGCTACACGGTTCGCGAGGTTCCGGAAACCGTCCCCGAGGGTTTTAAACGTGCAGGGGAATGGACCGTCGGGGCCAATCAGATTTCCAACGGCGCCGAGCTTCAATATATCGTGGACAACCACGCTCTGTCGACGCATCTCCAGATTGTAAAACGCGATGCCCAAACAGGCGCTTCTGTTCCACTAGCCGGATTCACCTTCCAACTCCTAGACAGCAATCACGAATCTGTCTCACAAACTTGCTGGTATCCAACACATAACGTAATGGACACCTTTACGACTGACGCGACCGGGACCGTCACACTGCCCGAATCGCTCGTGCCGGGCACCTATTATGTACGCGAAACCTCGGCCAAAGAGCCCTATCTTGTCGGCGAGGAGATCGAGGTAAACATACCCGCCGACATGAACCTAACGCCCGTTGCAATCGCCTCGTATTATGACCACGCCGCGACCGGAAACATCAGGATCGTTAAAACCGATGCCATAGACGGCAGCAGCCTCGCGGGCGCCGTCTTTGAGATCCGTGCCTCGGGTGATATCGTGCGCCCCGACGGTAGCATTGCCGCGCTCGACGGTGAGACTGTCGCTACCGTCACGACGGATGAAACTGGAGAAGCACGCGCGGACAACCTCCCGCTGGGATCTGGCACCGCACGCTACGAGGTTGTCGAGACTCAAGCGCCGGCAGGCTTCTTGCTCGATCGGACAACCCATATTGTCGACCTTACTTATGCCGACCAGAAAACACCCGTTGTAGAAGCACGGCTTAACGTATCCGACGATTACACCAAGGTTGATATCTCCAAGGTCGATGCAAGCGGTGAGCAGGAAGTGGAAGGCGCACAGCTCACCTTATATGGTCCCGATAAAACCGAAATAGACTCCTGGACCTCATCCGACAAGCCACACCGCGTCGAACATCTTGCACCCGGCACCTACTCGTTGCGCGAAATGATGTCTCCGCGGACCTATGACCTTGCCGAGGAAATAACGTTTGAAATAAAGGATACGGGAGAAGTCCAATCCGTCGCGATGAAGGATGCGCCCATCGAGATCAAGGGACAGGTCGACAAGCGTCAGGAACTTGTCCAACCTATCGAAAAGGGCCTGTTGGCTAACGGCGATAGTAAAAACCGCGCCACGACGCAAACCAATAGTGATGGGCTTTTCTCCTATACCATCGATGCTCGAAACGATTCCGCTACTTGGGTTGATGAGTTTACGATTACCGATGATCTTGAGTGCGCCAAAGACGGCACGGCGAGATTCATCTCAATCGAAACCCCCGTCGCCATCGGCGACCTCAACGGTCTGTGCAACGTATGGTATCGCACGACGCCGTTGGACTCGACAGACGTCGATGAGCCGGCAAACGCGACGCTTGACGATGGGCACGAAAATCCTTGGCTTGAGTCCGACGAAGTAAAAGAGAGCCTGGGTGAGGACTGTCGCCTCGTCGATTACGACGGTTGGCACCTCTGGAAGGCGGATATCTCGACCACGGAATCCACCACACTCGAGGCGGAAGAGCTCGACCTTACACCCAATACCGTCGTAACGGGCATTCGAATTGAATACGGTGCGGTAGCCGCCGACTTTACGACTCGAAGCGATGCGGATTCTTGGACCCGCGATGATCTCAAAGATGAGCACGACGACCTTGACGATGCCAAAGCAATCCTTGGCACAGACGCTCGGGGCGCAATCGTGCACATGCAGGCGACGTCGGCTTATACGCCCCAAACCGCACTCACCAACAGCGCACGCGTCGATCTTTGCCGCAACGGCGGCGGCGATAAACTTGAGTCACATGACGAGGACCGTGTCATTCAACGCTGTACCCTACCGCAGGACCTACCGGCAACAGGATCAGTTCCCATCGCCGCTTGCATCACCGCGCTCCTGACCTCGGGTGCCGCAGCCCTATGGTTCGCTCGCCTTAGGTCGACCCCAAAGAAGCGCTAGCGCGATGAAAAAGCGGGCGAGCCAGTCCCCTGGCTCGCCCTCTTTCAATCATGTAAATCGCCGTATCTACTCTGCAGACGAAGATCCACCATCAACGATTGCCTGCTCGGACTCAGGAATCCCATCGGCACCCGTACTCTGTTCTTGCTCCACCTCTTCGCTGATTGCGGAGGCGGGGGTCGAGCCCTTTGCACCCACGATGTAGGCAGCCCCAAATCCTAACGCAATGGCAATCAAGGTCAAAATCACGTAGACAGGCCAATGGCGCTTAATATACGAAAACACGTTGACTCCTTAGAGCTCCGTCTACGAACGGCGGATAACCTCGGTCACGACCTCGGATACCGTGGCAATGTTCGTCGGGTTGACATTGTGGGGCAGGTCGTCCTCGGTACGAGCGCAAGCCAGACGCGTGCCGTCCACGCCGGCGATGGTGAGGGCTCGGCGGCTCGCCTCGAGCGCGGCATAGGCATCGGTCTTGGCATAGGGCATCTCGAGCGCGCCACAATCGACATGGAACGACTTGCACACCTTGCTGACCAGGTTCATGATGCGGCGATCGCCCTTGAGCAGCTGTTGTTCGCCCTCGACCGTCACAACCGAAAGCCTACCGGCGCCGACGGATTCAAGATTGATAAAGAATACGCCGCGGAGCTTATCGCGATGCGAAGCCAAGAAGGCCTTCATGCCGGCGCCATCACAATCCGAGGCGCCCGTTGCCACAAACCAGATATCGTGACCGAGCAGCTCATCATCGCCCATAGAGGCGACAGCCGAGAGCATATCTTCGGAAGAAGCGCCATCGGAAGACGTAGCGCCACCCTTCCAGCCATCGTTATCGTCCTCGAAGTTATCCCACGAACCGATACCGCGACCGGACTTCTTGGCATCGTAATCGTCTTCGACGCCCAGCCAGTCACTCATGCTGTCCTGCTCGTTTTTCTTTTTACGGCCGAACAGACCACCCAGGCCGCGCTTACGAGACTTGGGTGCCGCCGGGGCGGGAGCCGAAATGGTCTCGATCGGCTGCGCGCCCGACGCAACGGGCATAGGAGGCGCAACGGGTGCCGATGTGGGTTCGGGACCCTGGGCAGTAGCAAAGGGATCGTTGACCTGTGCGGAGGGGTCGGGAAGGTCGAACAGCGACGTGCGAGACGCAACGTTTGCCTGCTTCATGGACGGCAGCGACGGATCGGGGACCGAAGCCAGCGGAGACGAGGAAGGTGCAGGCGACGGTGCCGACGCCGGATCGGGAACATTCATCTGCGGACGCGGCGATGCCTGGGAGGAAATCTGGGCCATAAGGGAATCGACTGTTTCGTCCTGAGTGGGAGCGACATTGGCAACCGTGGCACCGGAACCACTCGGGGTCGGCATGGTGAAAATCTGCGTGGAGTAAGGCCTCGACTCATCCGTCTCGGGAGTCTCGGAAACCGCAGGCACTTCCTCCTGCTCGACCTCGGTCGAATCACCTTGATCGGCTGCCGCGTATTGCTCTTCGTCAGAGTTGGCCTCGACGGACTCGTCCTCGGCGGCATCTTGGATTTCGGCAGCATCAATAGGCTCGTCATCGTCTGCCGCGTCGCCCTGCTCATCGGAAACAGGAAGGGGCTCGGCAATCGCGGTGCCCTGCTTTTCAAACGTTATCGTGGAATCGAACTGCGCGGCATCAAACGACATGGTGCTATCGACGTGCTGCTGAGCCTCGAAAGACGTCGTCGCCTCAACAACATCCGCGGACGCCGGTTGCTGGGACTCAAAGGACGTTGTAGCTTCGGCAGCGTCGACGGGCCCGGACTGCATAGCCTCGTTCTGCTCGAACTCTTGCGCCGCGCGCTCACGTGCCGCCTCGGCTGCCTGCTGCTGAGCGATAGCCTCCTGCTCGGCAGCCTCGCGTGCGGCAGCGCGCTTCTCCTCGAAATCGTCGACAAATTTCCTGCCCTTTGCAAGCGCACCCTTAAAGAAGCTGGAAGCGCTGGCGCCAATCGAAGAGAACGCGGATGCAATGTCGGCATGCGGCGTTGCCGCGGGAATCTCGGCCGAGAAATCAGTATCGCTCTCGTAAGACACGCGCCTCGGTTGTTCAACGTAATCGTCGTCAGACTCGTCCGCAACGTCTTGCGCCGGTGCGGCGGGAGCCAAAATGTCCAGTCCTGCCGCGGGATCGAACGCGGACACCGCCTCGGGATCGGCAACGGCAGCGGTAACCGCGGCAGACTCATCATCCGCAGCGACAACGGGCGCAGGCGCAGCCACGACGGGGGCAGGCTCGGGCTCAAACGTTGGCTCCTCGCCCTCCTCGTAATCGAGCGTGCAGGACTCGGGAAGCATTCCGAGCGCACGGATGGCATCCGAACCAAAGCGGATGTTGCCGGCGGCGTTGCGATAGAGCTTGGGCTCGGGCTCGGCAGACTCCTCCGCCGGCTCGGCAGCGGGAACCTCGTCATTGAGCTCTTCGGCCTGGACAGCCTGATTCTGATCCTCGGGCACGATGGCGCCGATCAGCGTCTCGTCGGCAGACGCACCCTCAAAGCCCTCGATCTGCTCGTCGAAAGCCTCGCCCTGTTCGGGCTCGGTCTGAGCGTCGGGAACAATCGGCTGACCGAACTCGTCCTCGGCGTAGGTAGGCTCTTCATACTCGATGGTGTTGCCGTAGTCGTTTTGCTGCTGGGCCGCGGCATATTCCGCCGCTGCGCGCGCCATTTCCTCGGCACGACGCTTCTGCTCCCCAAAATAGGTATCGAACGGAACATCGTCGGGAAACTCGTTTTCGCCCTGGAAGGGAGCAACGTTGTCCATAACGCCGAACATAGCGGCGACAGAAGACTTGTTGCACACCGCGCCGGACGTATAGGGAAGAACGTGGCGGTTAGAAATGATGTTTGCCGCGTTGGCAAGTGCAACGAGGGAAGCGATGATCGCGACAATCCACAGCAGAACCTTGAGCGCGCCGGGGAGCGGCAGGATACGCAGGATGGCAACGGCAGCAGGGGCAACCGTGGCAACGGGCAACAGCTTGGCGATGAGCGCACGATACGAAGCATAGGGCTCGCGGGCGAGCAGCTCAGCACGGGGAGAGTCGTAGTGTGCGACAACGACCACCGGGCGGTTACGCGGGGACGCGAGCGGGCCCGAGGCCTTGTGGTAGGCGATGACATTTTGGCTCACGCCCGTCTTGCCCAGGCGCGAAACCACGGGGTGGCCCGTGCGTTCGAGCGCGTAAAGAACGGCGCCGACAATGGCCAGCAAGGTGCCGACCAAGCCGATACCGCCGCCGATGCCCATCAGCAGGGCGCCGGCAAACGCAAGAATACCGGTAACGGCAAATGCCAACCTACTGGGCGCCGGGGCATTGAACTCCTGAACCTCGGGGTCAAAGCCGTGGTTGCGGAAGATCTGAGCGATATCCTCGGCAGCCAAGCGCTCTTCTTCGCTGCATGCCGGCGTAATGCCGGTGTTCTGCAGCAGGTGGTTAATATAGTTCTGGGTGTTCGCCATGTGCGCTCCACATCCATAATCCGACAAATAGGCCCAATGCATGCACATTAGAACCGTATATAGTCGAAAGTATACCCCGAGCGAGCGCAAACGACCGAATTCGGGCCATCTTAACGCCCCGAGCGGACAAGGATATAGCCTAATCTCCATATCGGACTAAAATCATGGCAGCAAACCACCTTCTCATGCGAGGACTCTATGACGGCAAGCGACACGACCGAGACAATTAAAAAGGGAAATTCGGAGCCCAGTTTCGATAAAACGGCTCAGCGCATCCTCAATCTTTTCTTTGTGCTCAATAGCTCCCCCGAACCGCTGACGACCGAGCAGATCGTCTTGGATTCTGACCTGGGATATGGCTCGGGCAATATCGACTCGGATAAGCGCAAGTTTCGACGCGATCGTGACAAGCTGCTCGAACGCGGCATCTTAATCAAGGAGGTTCGCCCCACCGGCGCGCAGGAGACCGAGGAAAGCTCGTGGACAATCGACCGCGAGCACACCTTTGCAGCAGGCGGCCTCATCACCGCAGACGACGCCGATATCCTGCTCAACGCCATCGACCAGACACTAGCGGCCGGCTCTTCCACCTTTGCCGCGCCGCTTGCCGACATTCGCTCCAAAATTGCCTACCTCACCGGCATGTCTGCGGTGGACGAAGCACCGATCCGCCGCTCTCCCACCGTCGATGCGGTATGGAGCGCCTTTGCCGAGCGATGCGCGCTGCGATTTTTATATCAGAACGGACGCGGCGAGCAGAAAGAACGTACCGTCTGCGTCTACGGCATGTTCGAGCGCGAGGGCGTGGCGTACTTCTGCGGCCTCGACAACGTCACCGACGACATCAGGACATTCCGCTGCGACCGTATCGTACGCGCTTGGCGTCCTTCGAAGGCCTACGTCATCCCCGCGAACTTCAATCTCAACGACTATCTGTTCTTTGAATTCGATTTTGCCGACCGACCGCCCGTTGCAGCCACGTTCTCGTTCGCCCCTCAGACGCAAATCGATATGATCAACGGCCTCACGCGTGGGCGAGGTGAGCTCGCACACACCGATGCAGGATGGACCTGGACCGTTGACGTGCGCGACCTTGAAGCCGCCGCCTCATTTTGCATGGCCCACGCCATGGACGGCATGAGGCCCGTGGCCCCCAAATCGCTCAAACAGGCGTGGAACCACCTCATTGAAAGGACGGTGCACGAGCATGCCCGTGCGTAAACTCACCAGCGAGCAGAGGCTCTCGCGCGCCATCGACATCATGGAGGCCCTCTACGCCGCCGGCGAGAGCGGCATGACACGAACCGAGATTTGCAGTCGATTTGACATCACGGGGGTGTCGCTCGACGAGATTCTCGAGATCGTCTCGACGCTCGCGGACCGAGAATCGGGCGCGCGCATCATCTGCAAATGCCGCGGCGAGCGTGTGGTCCTCACCGGTGACGCCGGTCGTGTGCTACCGCTGCGCCTGAGTGCCGCCGAGGGCACTGTGCTCAACCACGAACTTGAATCGTTGGGGATCGATCCCCAGGCGGCAGCTCGGATTCGACATGCCCTTCTACCCGAAGAGCTTGGCTATAACCAGCGCGTCTTTGACACCGTCAACCACGGGTCGCACTGGCAGCAGCTGAGCTGCGCCATTCAGGACGGCGTTCGCTGCCGCATCTCGTATCGCTCGATGGACGATGCACGGCCACGCGATCGTCTGGTCGACCCCTTGCGCATTACGGCAAACGGCGACCAAACATACCTGATTGCCTGGGACATCGCGGTCGATGAGCAGCGCACCTATCGCATGGATAAAATCGAGGGACTCGCCTTGACGGAAGACTCCGTCGTGCCTCACGCACCGGACGTCGCATCCCTCCACGATTCCCTTGCCCGGACGCAGCGCAGCGCAAAGCTCCTGATGCCATTCGATATGGCGGAACATCTGGACTGGGCCGGCATCACCCTAATCGAGCGCAGCGGGGCAGACACGGCAACGGTAACCGTGCATTACGGCTCCGAGCGTTGGCTGCTGAGCCAGATAATCGCAGCGGGCGGAGCCATCCGCATCTTGGATGACCCCACCCTGTCAGAGCGTCTGTGCGATATGGCAAAATCCCTCGCCTGTCCGCTTTAGCGGCACCGCTCGTGGCGTGCGCGCCACAGCTGTAGATAGTGCCCGATTTGTGCCGACTCGATGCGCTGATAGGAACTCGTGGGCAGCGACGTTAAGAATTTCTTGCCGTAGCCCTTCGTCACCAGGCGCGGGTCGGCCAAGATGAGTACGCCACAATCGGTCGATGAGCGAATGAGGCGACCGGCTGCCTGCTTGACCTCGAGCACGGCCTCGGGCAGCGAATAGCGCGCCCAAGCGCGGTCTTCGCGCAGATTGCGCTCGCATGAGAGCGGGTCTGTGGGGCTCGAGAACGGCAGCTTGGGGATGATGACGCAGCGCAGCGTCTCGCCGCTGGCATCAAACCCTTCCCAAAAGGCCTTAAGTGCAAAGAGCGACGAGGTCGGTTCGTTGATAAAGCGATCGCGCAAACGACGAGGAGACGAGTTGCGCTGCTGGCAGTTGAGTTCCAGACCCGCACGAGCCATCTTGGGCTCGACGCGAGCGTACAGCTCCTCCATGTCACGCCTGTTGGTGAACAGCGTAAGCACCGAGCCGCCCATGGCAAGATGAGCGTCGACCAGCACACGCTCGAGCGCCGAAAGATAGCCTTCACGGTCGCGCGGATCGGGGATATCGCCCGCAACGACTACAGCCATATTCGAATCGAAGTCGTAGCTCGAATCCAAGTGCAGCGACGATGATGTCGAGGCACCGATGCGATCGAGGCCGACGGCGTGGTTAAAGTGCTCAAAGCTCTTGGAAACCGTCATGGTCGCCGATGCAAAGATAGCCGTGTGGACCTCGGGCAGCCACTCGGTTGCCAAGGCCTCGCCAATATCGATGCGCTCCGCAGTCATCGACTCGCCGCCGGCACGCAGCCTGCGATTGACTTGCAACGAGTACACGTAGTGTTCGTCGGTACCGTCAATGATGAGCTTGAGGTTCTCGGCCAGCTCATGCAGGCGGCGCGAGATATCACCCAGGTCGACAACAACCTCGGGCTTGTCGGCGGCGACGGCTTGCACCAGCGCGTCGACGCTCTTGTCAGCTTGTTCCAATGCGTCGATGGCAGTGTAGGCCGACTGTAAGAAATCATGCCAGTCGTCAGATTCGCGCAGCTCGGGGCCAATCCATAGGTTCGCATTGTCATAGCCCCCGCGGGCACGGCGGCCAAGCTCGCGAACGCCGTCAAACACGTCGGCGATTGCCATGCTCGCGCGCGCAACCGTCGACGTCGCCTTGGCGGTTAGACCCAAGTAGAGCGTAGAGCCCTCCGAGGTTGCCAAATCGCGGGAAACCTGGCTCAGCGCGCCGGTGCTCGAGCCACCCAGGCGCTCAAACAGAACGCGCGATTCATCCGCCGACACCACGCGCGCCCATTGACGGCGCGCCTCGCGCTCGATGGAATGGGCCTCGTCGATTACCCAATGGCGAATCGGAGGCAAAATCCTGCCCTCGGCCGCAACATTGCGGAACAGCAGGGAATGGTTGGTGACCACCACATCGGCATGTGCCGCGCGACGGCGGGCGCCGTGGACCAGGCATTTATCGGGGAAAAACGGGCATAGACGACGGGCGCACTCGCGCGACGCCGTCGTAAAGTCGGGACGGTTGACGCTGCGCCAGCGAATGCCGAGCGAGTCGAGGTCGCCATCGGCTGATTGGCAGACGTACGCCATAATGACCGCGACCGCCGTGAGCGTGTCCGCCGGATCGCGCTTGGTGGTAATCTCGACCTGGCCTCGGCTCATGCGCTCAAGCTTGCGCAGGCACGGATAGTGGTCATAGCCCTTGAGAGCGCAAAATGACAGACCACCGTCCAGTTGCTCGGCAAGTTTTGGCAGCTCATGGTACATGAGCTGGTCTGCAAGATTGTTCGATTTGGTCGCAATACCAACCGTGATGTTGTTACGGCGTGCCGCCTCGGCAAAAGGCACCAGATAGGCCATCGATTTGCCGACGCCTGTGCCCGCCTCAATTACACGATGAGTGCCCGTGACCAGCGCATCGCGGACCTCGAGCGCCATCGCGATCTGCTCATCACGCGGCTCGTAAGTGGGATACATGCGATTGACCAGGCCACCTGGCGCATAGTCTGCCTCAATCTCCTCACGACTCGGCATCTTGAGGACCGGCAGTTCGTCGGCGTCCACCCGATCGTCGGCGCGATCGGCCTTGAGAACGTCAGTACGAGCGGCGCTGAGAGAGAAGATAGAACCAGGGTTCTGCCCTGCCAAGAATGAGAAGATAGGACGATAGGACCAAGGCACATCCGGATGCATGTCGGCTAGGCGCGCCATGAGGCCCTGGGGCAAGTCGGTGAGCGCCACGAGCAACACGCGCCATACGCCACACAGGGCGTCGACGTCGGCATTGGCACGGTGTGATACCGAGTCACAGCCAAACAGATCGGCCATAAAAGACAGCTTGTGCGAGGCCAGGCGCGGAAGCGCGATGCGCGACAGCGCCAGCGAATCGATCCAAATATCGCTCACGTTGACGCCGCCTTTGACCGACTCGATAAACGAGCGGTCGAACGTGGCGTTATGTGCGATCACCGGGCAACCACCGACAAAATCGGCGAGAGCGGCGACGGCCTCAACGGCCGACGGGGCGTCTGCCACATCGGCATTTGTAATGCTCGTGAGCTCGGTAATCTCGGCGGGAATCAGCTGCTTGGGATGCACGAAGGTATCGAAGCGGTCGACGATCTCGCGGCCCGAAAGACGGGCCGCCGAGATCTCGATCAGCTCGTTGTCCTGCACCGAAAGACCTGTGGTCTCGGTATCGAGGACAATCACATCTTCCTCGATAAGGCCAAAGGACTGCGTTTTGGCGCGTTCGGCAAGAGTGGCATAGGAGTCGATGACAAACTGCGGCGTTCCTGACGAAACCGCGTCCTCGATTAGCATGCAATGCCCGCTCGACGAAGGCCCATACGGATCAGGCTGTCACAGACCTGCGGGAACGTCATGTCGTCGGTGTGGCGAATCTCATCCGGATACAGCGACGTATCGGTCATGCCGGGAATGGTATTGGTCTCGAGGATAACGGGGCCGTCCTCGCTCACGATAAAATCGCTGCGCGAGATGCCCAGGCAACCGAGGGCCTTGTGAGCAGCACAGGCAAGCTCCTGAGCGCGAGCGTAATTCTCGGGTGAAATCTGCGCCGGAATACGATGGATGTCCGTAGGGTCGACATACTTCACGTCCAGATCGTAGAACTCACAGTCCTCGGGCTTGCGAATCTCGACAATCGGCAGGGCGCGCACGTCGTCCTCGCCGTACACGCCGACGGTGATCTCGGTACCCTCGATGCACTTCTCGACCAGCACTTTGTCGCCGTACTCAAACGCCTTGGCGATTGCCGCGGGCAGCTCGGAGGGCTCATGGACCAGGGAAATGCCATAGCTGGAACCGTTGACGGCCGGCTTCACAAAGCAGCGCTCGCCACAGACCTCGACGATATGATCGATATTGACTTCATCGCCCACCTCGAGCGCAAGGCCGGGGGCAATGGGAATGCCCGCCTTGGCGTACAGGAGCTTAGAGACCTCCTTGTCGGCACCGCAGGCGCTGGCAAGCACGCCCGAGGCCGTGTAGGGGATACCCAGGGTCTCCATGGCGCCCTGCATGGCGCCATCCTCACCGCCGGCGCCGTGCATGGCGATAAATGCCACGTCAAAGCCGCCGGTTGCCATGGTTACCATAAAGTCATCGGCGGCCGTGTCGAGCAGCTCCACCGAAGTGTAGCCGGCCTCCTTCAAGGCAACCATGACGTTCTTTCCCGAATTGAGCGAGATCTCGCGCTCAGCGGAATGACCGCCCGCCAAGACCGCTACGTGCATGTTCTCTAGGCTTTTACCCGGCATGGGCAGACTCCTCCTCTATAATTTCTGCAGCTGATACCATATTGTAGCGATACCCTCTACGTTTCCCCAAAATCGAAAGGCTTCCATGAATCCCAGGACTAAATCTCAGGACATTCGCGACTTGAGCCAAAACGATATTCGCGAGCTCGTGGCCGAACTTGGCCAGCCCGCCTTCCGCGCGAAGCAGCTCATCGAATGGGTCTTCGAGAAGAACGTTTGTTCGTTTGACGATATGACCAACCTTCCCAAGGCTTTCCGCGAGCAGCTTAAAGAGGCTTTTGCCTTCGACACGCCGACTGAACTAACCAAGCAGGTTTCCAAAGATGGCTCTCGTAAGTATCTGCTCGAGTACCACGACGGCGTTTCCGTCGAGACTGTCGGTATGCCCCGTCGTAACAAGCTTTCCGTCTGCGTTTCCACCCAGGCAGGCTGCGGTATGGGCTGCGCCTTTTGCGCTACCGGTCTCAACGGTCTCAAGCGCTCTCTGACCGCTCAAGAGATCGTCGACCAGGTACTTCATGTATCCAACGACTTTGGCGAGCGCGCCACGAGCGTTGTCTTCATGGGCCAGGGTGAGCCGTTTGCCAACTACGACGAGGTTCTCAAGGCGCTGCGAATCCTCAACGACCCCGATGGCATCGGTATCGGCGCTCGTCATCTCACCGTCTCTACCAGCGGCGTTATTCCCGGTATTCGCAAATTTGCCGACATCCCCGAGCAGTTCACGCTTGCCGTTTCCCTGCATTCCGCCATCCAGTCGACGCGCAACAAGCTCATGCCCGGTGTTAAGAAGTACACGCTGCTTCGCCTTCACGAGGCGCTTCAGCTCTACACCGAGAAGACTGGCCGCCGCCCGACTTATGAGTATGCCATGATTGAAGGCGTCAACGATACGAATCCCGAGATGCAGGCGCTCTGCGACTTCTGCGAGGGAACGTTGTGCCACGTTAACCTGATTCAGCTTAACGACATCGAGGGCAGCCCGCTCAAGCCATCGCCGATTCATAAGGTTGAGGATCTTCAGCGTCGCCTTGAGTCTCGTGGCATCGAGACCACGATTCGTAACTCCCGTGGTAACGATATTGACGCCGCTTGCGGACAGCTGAAGCAGCGCTTCAAAGTTCAGAAGAACGCATAGGGGAGTCGCAACCCAAAACGTTTCATGTGAAACATCGAACGGCCACGGTTGCAGGATATGCAACCGTGGCCGTTTCATTTATTGACCTTAATTTTGAATCAGCTGCTACCTGTCCCATTTTTTACGGCCAAAATAAGGGGTCCTTGCCTCGTGAATCAGACAAGAACCCCTCAAAATATGCTAAGTAATTGTTAGGTACCTAATAGCCTACATTTTCCCATTGGTTGCTAACCCAACCTTGATTAATCTTGGGATTCTTCGTTACCTGAGCAGTGCGCATGGCAACATCTTCTGTCATAACATCCATTTTCTTCTTGGATGTATCGACAATATCTTGCGCGCTACGAAGCAAACGACCTCGAAGCTCATCGTCTGTCGCGATCTTATAGCCAGCAAAGACACCAACCGCGACAGTCGTCGCCAATGCAATCCCAGTTAAAATCCTATTCCTCATCTTGGCCTCCTTGATCAAACTGAATCATTTCGCCAAGAATACGAGAGAGCTCTTCCTCGTCTTTAAACTCAATCTCAATCTTATTCTTTCCTCGCGAGCTCTTCACACGCACGTTGGTATTAAAAACCTGACGAAGCACGCGGGCAGCCTTTTTAAAAGACTGAGGCGTTGCAGGCCTCGGAGTCTTAGGTGTCTCCCCGGCAGAAAACAACGGAGCAAGATTTTCTGTCGCTCTTACGGAAAGGCCCTCTGCAACAACCTTCTCAGCAAGTCGAATTCGAGCATCCTCATAGGGAACTGCAAGAATCGCACGTGCATGACCAGCAGTAAGTTTACCCTCAAAAATCATCTGCTGAACTACTTCGGGGAGATCAAGAAGGCGCAGCGAGTTTGTAATTGCAGAGCGTGACTTGCTTACAGCCTTTGACAATGCCTCCTGGGTCATACCGCTGGCATCTATGAGCTGGCGATAGCCCTTAGCCTCTTCGACAGGATTCAGATCAGAACGCTGAAGGTTTTCGATAAGTGCAAGAGCAAGCATCTCTTCATCATTAACATCTTTAATGATGACAGGCAGCTCCTCAAGACCAGCAAGCTTTGAAGCTTGGTAACGACGCTCACCAGCAATGATCTCATAGCCGTTTCCATGCTTGCGAACCAAAAGCGGCTGCAAAACGCCGTGTTCTTGGATTGACTCGCTTAACTCGCGAAGTTCAGTTTCGTTAAAATGAATTCGTGGCTGATTAGGGTTGGGAACGATATCCTCAATAGGTAGTTTTGTTTCAGATGCGGTATTTGCAGCCGATGTAGCCGAACCACCGGTCTCATACTCGGCCTCTGAGACCAAAGCATTGAGTCCACGTCCCAATCCGCCACGTTTCTTTACACTAGGCACGCTTGATCACCTCTTTTGCAAGGTTCATATATGCTTTTGCACCCTTATTTTGAGGTGCATAGGTAATTACCGGTTCTCCAAAAGACGGAGCTTCAGAGATTTTAACCGTACGGGGGATCAACGTCTTAAACGCCTTATCACCAAAGTACGATTGAACCTCCTCAACAACCTGATTCGATAGAGAAGTCCGCGAGTCATACATGGTCATAAGCACACCGTAGGTGTCTAAGCCCTTGTTCAGACGAGATTTGACCATCTTCATTGACTCAAGCAGCTTCGTAACGCCCTCGAGTGCGTAATACTCGCACTGGATCGGAATCAAAACGCTGTCTGCTGCGGTCAAAGCGTTGATAGTAAGCAGGCCGAGCGAAGGAGGGCAGTCAATGAATATAAAATCGAACTCGTCCTGAATCGGCTCAAGCAAATCTTTGAGGCGGGTTTCACGAGCAATTGCGCTTACGAGCTCAATTTCGGCGCCTGCAAGCTGAATTGTAGCCGGAATTACGAATACCTTTTTGCAATTTGTATCAAGGACAAGCGATTCTGCCGGCACATCATTCAGCAATGCATCATAGATGCAGTGATCAAGGTCTTCTTTTTCGATTCCGAATCCACTGGTGCTGTTTCCCTGCGGATCAAAATCGACAACCAGCGTCTTACGACCCTGCTCACCCAGTGCTGCTGCAAGGTTTACAGCCGTCGTTGACTTACCGACGCCGCCTTTTTGATTGATGATTGCAATGATACGCGTGTCTTTTGCGCTCTTAGAACGCTTAACGTCGCGAAATCCCACGGTCCCTCCTGGTGTGTATTAAAGCTGTCAAACGGAGGATGTTTCACGTGAAACATTCCGATTCGATATCAACCGCCATGTTTCACGTGAAACACTGCAAGTTGTTAGTATCCATTATGTTTCACGTGAAACATCTAGGCAAGCGGATTCTTCTTTGCCATGCCATTTGCACGAGGCAATGAAACGGATGCTGGATGACTCTTCTTAAGAACAATAAACTCCCTGTGGCCCAGGCCCTCAGGCAAATCGATAGCGTCATTCAGAAGCAAAGTGAAGCCGCAAATCTTTGCTGCTGACATGCCAGAAGCAAGCTCCTCATCCGAAGGATTGCCCTTGGTGATAACAAATAGCCCTCCATCCTTGAGGTACGGCGCCGCATACTCAACAAGAATCGGTAAAGGGGCCAGTGCGCGGGCGGTTACGACAGAGAACTGTTTCTTATGGCTTCGAGCATATTCTTCAAGACGATCATGGACCGCATGAGCATGTTTCAATCCAAGAGCATTGACAAAGGAATTGACTGCATCAACCTTCTTGCAAACAGAGTCAATATAAGTTGCTTTACGATGCGTGGTTATGGTTAATGGAATACCAGGGAAGCCCGCACCTGTTCCCATATCGAGCAAAGCTCCCTCAGGAGCCTTATTGATATAAGGGAGCAAAACAAGTGAGTCAAGGATATGAAGTACTGCAGCATCTTCTACGTTAAGAATACGGGTGAGATTGGTTGACTTATTTATTTCCAGAACCAAATCCAAATGCTGAATACATTTCCTCAGCTCAACATCAGTTACGCTCAAGGAATACTCTTTGCAATAGGAAGTTAGACGACACAACATCTCGTCAGCCTGCTGATCAGTAAGTACTAACAACGAAAGCTCCTTTCTGACAAAAATCAGTGTATCGAGAACTTTTGACAAAAAAAGGGGACGTGGAAACCACGTCCCCTTAGCATAAGCTCGAGTAGATTATCGAGCAACAATCACTACATGGCGATCAGGGTCAGAACCCTCAGAATGAGTATCGACAGCATCATTGCCACGAAGTGCAATGTGAACCAGTCGGCGCTCGTAGGCATTCATGGGCGGAAGCGAAACACTCTTGTGAGTGCGGATGGCGCGCTCGGCAGCAGACTGAGCCATGGAGGCAACCTTGTCCTGACGGCGGCTCTTGTATCCCTCGACGTCCACTACAACCGGATACCTAAAGCCAAGCTTGCGGCTCACCAGCAAAGAGAACATAACCTGAAGGGCATCAAGGGTGCGACCATGACGGCCAATGAGAACAGCAAGATCGGGAGCCGTTACATCCAGAATCAGCTCACCCTCGTCACCCTCATACTCATCGATAGGAGAGTTGGCGGCATCGAAGTGCGAAAGGATAGAACGCAGGATGGAAATCGCAACATCGGCAATGGTGTCGAGCTCCTCATCGGTCAGCTCTTCACCAGCCTTGTAGCGCTGTGCAATCTCGGGATAATCGCCCGCGACCTGCGGGGCAACCTCCTCAAGCATATCCTCGATGATCTCTTCAGACATAACGTACTCCAAAAGTTAGGTACCTAAATAAGATTGATATCCCACTACTTCTTCTTGTGCGGGCGCGGCTTCTTCTCGCGACGAGTGACCTCAACCTGCAGCGGAGCGTTCTTAAGACGCTCCTCCTCATCGGCCTTCGCCTTGTCGATGACCTTCTGCGTCACAAAAATCTGCTGGATAACCTGCCAAGCAGACGAGACGTCGTAGTACAGCAGAACACCAACGGGAAGGCTCCAGCCCATCCAAAGCATCATGACCGTCATGACAACGGCCATCATACGCATGCTCTGAGCCTGCTGGCCGGTCTGGTTGCGCGACATATAGAGCTGCGGAATCAGGGTCAGGACGGCAAACAGGATCAGGCAAACCAGCGCAGGCAGTGCAACCATAAAGCCATCGGCAAAGGAAGCGCTCGGCGTGGTGGTCAGGTCGGGCAGGATGTTGAAGAACGAGAACGTGCCGTCGTTAAAGTACTGCGGCAGGTTGCGCAGCAATGTATACAGGGCGAACAGGATAGGCATCTGAATCAGCAGCGGCAGACAGCCAGCCATGGGGTTGAACTTGTTCTCGCTGTAGAACTTCTGCATCTCCTCGGCCTGACGCTGGGGATCGTCGGCATAGCGCTCCTGGATCTCGAGCATCTTGGGCTGCAGCACCTGCATGCGAGCCGTCGACTTGGTCGACTTGAGCATAAGCGGCGTCAGCAGCAGACGGATGATGACCACCAGGATGATGATGGACAGGCCCCAGTCGACCGCAAAGGTCTGGATGAGCTTGAGCAGCTCGAAAAGGATGTTAACGATCCAATCCCACATGTAAGTTTTCCTCCGATAGCGAGTGCCCGCTAGGGCACAGGGTCATAACCGCCGACGTGCAGGGGATTGCAGCGAGCGATGCGCCTCACGGCAAGCCAGCAGCCTCTCAAAACACCGTGCTTCTCAATCGCCTGGATGGCGTATTGCGAGCACGTTGGGTAATAAATGCAGGCGTCAGGCAATAAGGGCGAAATAACCTGTTGATATATGCGAATAGGAGCGATGGCAACACGTCGCAAAACGTGATTGCTCATCGCTCCTCCCCGGCAACGCCGGCGCGCTTCATAAGCGAACGCAACGCCTTGTCCATCTCCTGCGGCGAGGAAACCCTCGTCTTGGGAGTTGCAAACAAGATGATGTCATAACCCGCAACGGGAAATCCACAGCTGCGGGCGGCCTCGCGCATCACACGCTTAGATCGGTTGCGCACGACGGCACAACCGAGTCGCTTAGCACCAACGAAGGCGACCCTTCCGGAGTCGCCTTCGCCAACCGATTCACATATGGTCATTCGAATCAGAGGGTGATTGAAACGACGCCCCTGACTGAACACATGCTCGAAATCTTGCCGAGACTTAATAGTCTTCATGCGAGATGTGTGTATCGCTGCTAGACAGTGAGACGCTTGCGGCCCTTGGCGCGACGACGGGCGAGCACGGCACGACCACCCTTAGTGGCCATACGGGCACGGAAGCCATGGGTCTTGGCACGCTTACGCTTATTAGGCTGATACGTACGCTTCATCTTAAGTTCCTCCTGCTGCATTTCGAGTGTCCGCGGGGACGCGGACGCAGATATAGACACGTGAGCTTGAAGATTGTAGGGAAATCAATGTTCAAATGTCAAGAAATCAAAGGTAAAAGGTTGCGCAGTTCACACGGTTCCCCCATAAGCACAACCGAAATTTGCGCCTCATGGCAACCTTTCACGATATTTCATCGAGTTTTCAACAGGTCATGTTGGCAATGTTGAGAACTTTTCACCCGTTTTCCAAAGTTTTCAACAAGTTTTGAAAAGTTGTCGAAAGATGAGAAACGTTGCACGGTGAGCTACTATTTGTTCGAAACCTTTTGAAAGATTGCGAGCGGCATGTCTGACGACTTTTACACCATGGTCGATTCCGGAGACCCGGCACCCGACAACGAGCACATCACCGGCGTGCGCGAAGAGCGTGCGGAAGGCGAGCAGACGACCACGCAGGCGCCAAAAGCCATGTACGCCGCGCGCATCGCCGTCTATGACGACATGCTGTCGACACCGCGGGTGATCGTCATTGATCCGCAAGATGTCCGCACGTATTTGGAAGAGACGACCAACACCGTCTACCAGTGCATGAAAGAACAAGGTGGCCATATCTCGCTCATGGTCATCCGCGAGATTGTCGAAAACTTTATCCACGCACACTTTGCCGAGCCCATCATCTCGATTCTGGACGGCGGAGACACCATCCGCTTTGCTGACCAAGGACCCGGCATCGACGACAAGGAACGTGCTTTCGACTTTGGCGTTACCAGCGCAAACAGCAAGATGAAGCGCTATATCCGTGGAACCGGAGCAGGGTTTCCCATGGTGCAGGAGTATTTGGAAAACGCCGGCGGTGCCGTATCCATCGAGGACAACATGGGCAACGGCACCGTGGTTACGGTAAGCCTGAACCCTAAACGCGTGCAGGAAATCGAGCGTGCCGGCGGACGCGGCGCTGTCGTGCGGCCCGAGACGGAGCAGCCCACATATCCCCTGCCGGGAGCTTTTGCGCAGCAGCCCGTGGCAACGCAGCAGATGCAGCCCCCCGTGGGACAGATGCAGCAGCCCGGAATGCTTCCCACACAAGAACCCCAGGCGGCATCTATGTCGATGCCGCCAAACATGCCAGAGGCCATGCCGCTGGCTGATCAGGATGCAGCAGCAATGCAGCAGGCGACGGGGGCGCCGGGTGGCCAGCAAATGGGCTATCAGCCGTACCAACAGGGATATCCATATCAGCAGATGCCGCCACTGGGGTATGGCCAGCAGTTCCCGCAGCAGTACCAGCAGGGATATCAGCAGCCGTACCAGCAGATGTCGCAGCAGCAGTACAACCCCTGGGCCCAGCAGACGCCTCCGCAGCCTTACCAACAGTGGCCTCAAAGTTTTCAACAGCAAATGCCGCCGACGCAGAGTTCTCAACAACCAGCAGCTCAAATGATGTATCCTAATGCAGTAAATCAGTATGCACAGCCACAACCGGACGTGTTCGTAAGCGATCGCGGCAACGCCGCGCTGGGCTATCTGGCGCAAAATCAAGCGTGCGGCGCAACCGATCTTGCGAGGGCGTTTGGAAACTCGGCCCCCACTTGGTCACGCACGCTCAATGACTTGGCGCAGGCCGGCTTGGTCATCAAGCATGGCCAGAAATACCATCTGACCGAACTCGGCGCCGCTCGCGTGCGAGCTCAGAGCTAAAGAACGGGAGAGACAGTGGACGAGGAAGCAAGCATCATCCTGGGGGATGCCATCGCCTTTTGCCAGCGCGACGGCCAAGATGCACGCCTCATCAACATGCTGGGGCAATCGCGCGCCATAAGCCTGACCGAAGATACGCTCACGATCGAGGCCCCCTCGCGCTTTGCCATCGCGCAGCTCAAAAAGCATCAGCCGACTATTGAGGCCTATCTGGAAGAAATCGCCTTTGCACCGATTGCTCTCGACATCGTGGCACCGCAAGGCGCCGCGACGGAATCCGCTGCCGCCACGGCGCCCGCCACGGCTCCCGCTGCTTCCCCGGCGGTGCCGGCCTCCGCAGGCGATGTGCCGACAATCGAGCACCAGCACAGCGATGTTTCCCGTGAAACAATGGCACCGTTGACGAGCGCGGCGGCGACGTCAACGAACGCACCCGTCACGCACATGCCCATCGCTCACGACGCAGCGGCGGGCGCGGATTCGGGCATTGCAATCAAGAACACGCTCTCGGCCGACGATTTTCGTCGCATGATGAACCAGATGAAGGGCGGAGCGCCGACTAAATCCACGCAAGCTGCGGCCCCCGCTTCACCCATGCCAGCACCGACCGTGCCGGCCGAGCAGAATACGGATGGAGCCCCGCTCGCCGCGAACTCAAAATTTACCTTTGAGAACTTTGTCTACGGCCCCGAGAACAGCCATGCCTATCGCTCGGCACTCAAGTTTGCCGCCCTCGCGGACGAGCGCGGCACATGCACATCCCTGTTCATCTATGGCAAATCGGGGCTGGGCAAGACCCATCTGCTGCTCGCCATCAAAAACGAGCTCGCCGAGAAGTCGCCCGAGATCAAGGTCAAGTATGCCAACTCCCAGGCATATCTGGACGACCTGATGACCGAGTTCGACCGTCAAAAGAAGAGCAACGCCCCCATCATGCAGGCGTACCACGGCGTGGACGTGCTCATCATCGATGACATCCAAAACATCATCGGCAAGCGCGCGAGTGTGGACTACTTTTTCCAGCTCATGGACGAGTTCATCCGCAACAACAAGAAGGTCGTCATCGCGGCAGACCGCGCCCCCAAGGACCTGAGCATGGACGAGCGTCTGACCAGCCGCTTCAACGCCGGAATGCTCTGCCTGGTCGCAGAGCCCAGCTACGAGATGAAATACAAGATCTTGCAGCGCTATTACGAGAACACCATCGTCGCCGCTCCCGAGGCGGGCGACGACTCACTGCTGGCGGCCTATGGGGGCGACGGCGGACACCTGACCGACGAGCACTTTAAACACATGGCCGAGGTCTCGGGCACCAACATCCGCGAACTCGAGAGCTTTTGCGAGCGCTGCGCCGGCGAGGCGGGCGACCGTGAGCGCGAGGGCGGGGAGCTCACCTTTGACGATATCGACGCCATCGCCAGCCAGTACTTCGACACATCGGCCAAAAAGATCAACGTCCAGACGGTTCAGTCCGTCATCGAAGAGCAGTACGGCGTGACGCACGAGGAGCTCATCGGCCCGCGTCGCAACGCCAATATCGCCAAAGCACGCCATATCGCTATCTACCTGGCCATCGAGATGTGCGAGATGACGACCACGGCGGTGGGCGCCGAATTTGGCAACCGCAACCACTCGACCGTCAGCACGAGCTACAAAAAGGTCCAGAAGATGATCCAGGAAGACCGCACCGTCACCGAAGACCTCAAGTCGCTGCGCGATAAAATTACACTGCGTTCGTAGGGAAATAGAGACACCTGTTGAAAACTTGTCGAAACCACGGGCATAAGGTGTCTAAAACCCAACCCGCGGTGATGAAAAGTTTTGCGCAGGTTTTGAACGTGGAAAACCACCCCCGTTGCACACAGGTTGCTGTCGATTCTCTTTCTGGGTCTGACCTGCGTCTTTGGGAGTAATCAACGGTTTCGTCAGTGCTATTACTATTATTAAGATATTTATATCTATAGAAAGGTATTAAAAGATGAAGTTCACCGTCAGCCAGAGCTCGCTTACACAAGCCATCGGCGTCGTAATGAAGGGTGTCGCTTCGGCATCCACCCTTCCCATCCTGTCGGGCGTGCTCGTCAAGGCGCAAGACGGCATCTTGGAATTCCAGACCTCTAACTACACCATCTCGATCCGTCATCGCATCGCGGCGCATGTCGAAGAAGAGGGCGAGATGGTTATCCCCTGTAAGATGCTCTCCAATATCACCAAGACCCTCCCCGATGCCCCGGTCACCTTTGAGCTGTCCGAGCGCCAGGTGCTGATTGGTTGCGAGAAGAGCTCTTTCCGCCTGAACACGCTCGATGCCAATGACTTCCCCGAGTTTCCGGCCTATGCCATCGAGAGTGCCGTGGAGCTGCCGACCGATATCTTGTCCGAAATGGTCGGCCGCGTGTGGCGCGTCACCTCGACCGACAAGGCCCGACCCATCCTGGGTGGCGTGCACATGAAGGTCGAGAACAACACCGTTCGCCTGGTGGCGACCGATTCTTTCCGCTTGGCCGTGTGCGATACGCAGGTCGAGACCTCGACCCTCGAGGGTTCCTTTGAGCTCAACGTTCCGGCCGACGCCTTTAACGACGCGCTGAACATCATGGCCAGCCAGGCGACCATCATGATCGGGGCTACCGACACCCAGGTCGTCTTTGAGGCCGGCAACACCACCTACGTGTCGCGCCGCATCGAGGGCGTGTACCCCAACTACAAGCAGCTCATCCCCGATTCGTGCGTGACGAGCGTCAAGATCGACGTCGCCGCCTTTAACGCCGCCCTCAAGCGCGTGGCCGTTATCGCGAGCGCCAACCCCGCCGTCAAGTTCGAGATCGATGTCGAGAACGGGCAGATGGGCCTGTCCTCCATTTCCAATGACCAGGACCTTGCGCAGGAGACGATCGATGTCGAGGCCGAGGGCGAGTCGGGCACCATCGCCTTCAACTACCACTACATCTTCGGCTGCCTCAATGCCCTATCCAAGGAGAAGGAGATCACGCTGGAGCTCAAGAGCTACTCGCAGGCGGGCATCTTCAAGTCCTACGACAAGATCAACTACCTGTACCTGGTCATGCCGGTCCGCATCTAGCGTTGCGCCATGACCATGTTCGCCCGCGATCTTTCCGTCGCGCACTACCGCAGCTTCGATAGCTATCGCCTTGCCCTAGACGACGGCGTGACGATACTTGCGGGACCCAACGCGGCGGGAAAGACCAATCTCATAGAGGCGCTGCAGCTGCTGACGAGCGGCGCCTCGTTTAGGCATCCGACCGCAGCCGAGCTCGTTCATGACGGCGTGGGCTCGTGCAGGGTCGAGCTGAGGCTCGAGGGCGACGGCCGCGTGCTTGATATGGGATTGAGCGCGGAGGACGGTAAGCGCTCGTTTAGCCGCAACGGCAAGAGATGCTCTGCCGCCGGTGTGCGCGGGGTTCTGCCGAGCGTGCTGTTTTGCCCCGACCATCTGGACATGGTTAAGCGGGGCGCCAGTGTGCGCCGCGCCGCCCTCGATGACTTTGGCATGCAACTGAGCGCACGCTATGCCGATCTTGCGAGCGCCTATGGGCGCTGCGTGACCCAGCGCAACGCCTTGCTCAAGGAGACCTGGTGCTGCCGTGAGATGCTCGGCGCGTGGAACGATTCGATTGCCCGCGCGGGCGCGGCTCTGCTCGTGCACCGGTTGGCCCTGCTCGACCGGCTGGCGGGCCATGTGCGTACTGCCTACGGGCAAGTGGCGTCCGGTGAAGCCGCCAACGTGTCCTATGCGTCCACGCTGGGGGATTTGCCCCAGGTCGAGGATCGCGAAGAGCTGAAGGGCTGGGCGTACGAGCGCATGCTGGCCGCCCTTGATGAGCACGCCGGCGAGGAAATTCGCCGCGGCGTGACGTTGGTGGGGCCGCATCGCGACGAGATTGAATTTACCGTGGCGGGTCGCTCCGCCCGTTCATTTGCCAGCCAAGGACAGCAGCGAACGTTGGTACTGTCCTGGAAGGTGGCCGAGGTGGCCGTGGCTCGCGATGTTCTGGGTACTGCTCCGCTGTTGCTTCTGGACGACGTGATGAGCGAGCTCGACGGCGAGCGTCGCGGCGCTTTCCTGCGGCTGATCGGCGATGATATCCAGACGGTCATAACCACGACCAACCTGGGGTACTTTACCGATGACCTGCTTGATCGAGCCAAGGTGGTGAGCATGGGTGAGACGTGCTAATTACGAGCGCGAGAGCGAAACGGTCGCCTTCAGTGGCTTTTTGAACGCAGAGCGCCAGCGCATCCTGGCGGCTGCGACCCCTGAGCGCCGTGCGCAGATGGAGGCCGCCGAGGAGTCGCGCGCGGTCTATCGCGCGTGGAACGCGGTGTGCTCGGGCACGCGCGAGGGGCGGCATGTGACGGGCCTGCGCTACCTGCCCGAGTCCAATGAGCTGCTGGTATATCTCGACTCGCCCTCGTGGACGCAGGAAATGACGTTGTTGCGCGAGATCATCCGCGCGCGCATGGAGCGCGCCGGTGCGCATGTGGACGGCCTGGTGTTCAAAACCACCGCGCCCGGTCACATGCCGCCCGCCGCCAAGGAGCGCCTTCGCCCAGCGACGACCGAGCGCCCGCCGGCCCCACACGCCGACCTCAGCGATGCCGAGCGCACCGAGATTGAGCGCCAAGTGGCGCCCATCGAAGACCAAAAACTGCGCGAGGCCCTCGAGAACGCCATGAGAGCCAGTGCCGAGTGGGCCAAGGGCGTGCAAAGCAAAAAAGAGCCTTAAATCGCATCTGGTGGCCTTGTAGAGCCAAATACCCTCGTTCCCGAGGGTATTTTTTTACGATAAACTAGTAAGGCTGTACACATTTTCTTGACTGAAGGAGGACGTGTGGCAAACGAAAACGATTACGATGGCGGCGAGATTAAGATTCTCGAAGGTCTCGAGGCCGTTCGTAAGCGCCCGGGCATGTATATCGGCTCGACGAGCGCCAGCGGTCTGCATCACCTGGTGTGGGAGATCGTTGACAACTCTGTCGACGAGGCCATGGCCGGTTTCTGCACCGAGATCCAGGTGACGGTCCACGCCGACAACTCCATCACGGTCGTCGACAACGGGCGCGGCATCCCCGTCGACGAGCACCCTGTTAAAAAGATCCCGACGCTCGAGGTTGTCATGACGATCTTGCACGCCGGCGGTAAGTTCGATAACTCGGCCTATAAGGTCTCGGGCGGCCTGCACGGCGTGGGCATCTCCGTCGTCAACGCACTGTCCAAGCGTGTGGTCGTTCAGGTTCGTCGCGATGGCAACACCTACGAGATGGAGTTCTCGCGCGGCAAGACCGTCAAGAAGATGGAGGTCGTGGGCACCTCGGATTCGACGGGCACCACCGTCACCTTCTGGCCCGACGACGAGATCTTCGAGACCTGCATCTACGATTTCGATACGCTGCATAACCGTCTGCAGGAGACGGCGTTCCTCAATAAGAACCTCAAAATCGTGCTGACCGACGAGCGCGAAGCGACTCCCCACGTGGAGGAGTTTTGCTACGAGGGCGGCATCATCGACTTCGTCAAGTTCCTCAACGAGGGCAAGGACGTCCCCGAGGCCTTTAAGGAGCCCATCTACATTGAGGGCAAATCGGACCCGGACGCGCCTGTGGCCAAGATGGGCGAGGTCGAGGTTTCCCTGCAGTGGAATAGCGGCTACGGCGAGAACGTCATGTCGTTTGCCAACGACATCTACACCCCCGAAGGCGGCATGCACCTTGAGGGCTTCCGTACCGCGCTCACCCGCGTGATCAACGATTACGCGCGCAAGCAGAACCTGCTCAAGGAAAAAGACGCCAACCTGACCGGCGACGATGTGCGCGAGGGCCTTTCGGCCGTTATCTCGGTCAAGCTGCCCGATCCGCAGTTTGAGGGCCAGACCAAGGCAAAGCTCGGCAGCTCCTATATGCGAGCGCTCACGCTCAAGATTGTGACCGACGGCCTTGTCGATTACCTCGAGGAGCATCCCAAGCCCGCTCGCGAGATCGTCAAGAAGGCGCAACAGGCCTGCAAGGCGCGCAATGCCGCCCGCAAGGCGCGCGAGGCGACCCGCCGCAAGAGCCTGCTCGAGACGGCGTCCCTGCCCGGTAAGCTCGCTGACTGCTCGGTGCGCGATGCCGAGCTGACCGAGCTCTTCATCGTAGAGGGCGACTCGGCAGGCGGTTCGGCCAAGGACGGCCGTCGCCGAGACATCCAGGCGATTCTGCCCCTGCGCGGCAAGATTTTGAACGTCGAACGCGTTGGTGACCATCGCGCGTTCTCGAGTGACACCATTCAGTCGCTGATTACCGCGATCGGCTGCGGCGTCACGACGAGTGCCGGCGACGGCGGCGACTTCGATATCACCAAGGCGCGCTACCACAAGATCATCATCATGACCGATGCAGACGTCGACGGTGCGCATATCCGCATCCTGCTGCTGACGTTCTTCTACAAGTACATGCGTCCGCTGATCGATGCCGGCTACGTCTATGTTGCCTGCCCGCCCATCTTTGGCATTAAGGTGCGCAACAAGATCCACTACGTGTATCCCAACGGCCGCCAGCCCGAAGACGAGATCCTGCGCGACACCATCCAGAGTCTGGGCCTGAACCCCGACGATAACGACGAGGACGGCAAGGCCAAGGACGGCAAGATTACCAAAAAGCGCAAGGGCTATACCGTCCAGCGCTACAAGGGCCTGGGCGAGATGGACCCCAAGCAGCTTGCCTCGACGACGATGGACCCCAAGACCCGCATTCTGCAGCGCGTGTCGATCGAGGACGCCGTGGTGGCGGACCGCGCCGTGCGCGAGCTGATGGGTTCCGAGGTCGGCTATCGCCGCGAGTACATCGAGAAGCATGCACATGATGCACGATTCCTTGACGCTTAAGAGGAGGTAACGTGGCAGACGATATCAACAATAACGAGGGTATGGACGAGGCCGGCGATGCCGGTATGCCCGATGATCTGAAGCGCCTGCTTGCCCGTGCTGAGCAGGGCGAGGACGGCGATCCGGACGCCTATAACCCCGATGCCGATGATGATGAGGAGGAAGACGACGACGCCGAGCTCGAGGAGAGCTTTGGCGAAGTCGATCGCGGCGCCTCGGCCGGCGAGGATATCAACGGCGGCCAGCTCCAGATTTCGGAGTTCGGTCGCGAGATGAAGCAGTCGTTCATCGAGTATTCGATGTCGGTTATCACGGCGCGCGCCCTGCCGGACGTGCGTGACGGCTTAAAGCCGGTGCACCGCCGCATCCTGTACGCGATGAACGAGAGCGGCATCTACCCCAACCGCCCGCACAAAAAGTCGGCCTGGACGGTCGGCGAAGTTATCGGTAAGTACCACCCGCACGGTGACTCTGCGGTCTACGAGGCCATGGTCCGCCTGGCGCAGTGGTTCTCCATGCGCACGCCGCTCATCGACGGTCACGGCAACTTCGGCAACATCGATGGCGACGGCGCGGCGGCCATGCGTTACACCGAGAGCCGCCTGGCCAAGCCCGCCATGGAACTGCTGCGTGACTTGCAGAAGGATACCGTCGACTGGCAGCCCAACTACGACGAATCGCTCGCCGAGCCCGTGGCACTGCCTGCGCGCTTCCCCAACCTGCTGGTCAACGGCAGCCAGGGCATCGCCGTCGGCATGGCCACCAACATCGCCCCGCATAACCTCACCGAGGCGATCGAGGCCACCTGCTACCTGATCGACAACCCCGACGCCACCGTCGACGAGCTCATGCAGATCATGCCCGGTCCGGACTTCCCCACCGGCGCCATCATCATGGGCAGCGCCGGCATTAAGCAGAGCTACGAGACCGGCCGTGGCTCCATTACCGTGCGTGCCAAGGCACATGTGGAGTCCACCAAGACCGGCCGCAGCCGCCTGGTCTTTACCGAGATTCCCTACATGGTCAACAAGGGCACCCTGCAGGAGAAGATCGCCCAACTCGTCAACGACAAGCGCATTGAGGGCATCTCGGATATGCGCGATGAGTCCAACCAGAAGGGCATCCGTCTGGTCATCGAGCTCAAGAAGGGCGTCATTCCGCAGGTCGTGCTCAACAACCTGTATAAGTACACCTCGCTGCAGACGACCTTTGGCGCCAACAACCTGGCACTCGTCAACGGCGTTCCCAAATGCCTGAGCCTGCGCGAGATGCTGCAGCACTACATCGACCACCAGGTCGACGTCGTCACCCGCCGCACCCGCTTCGACCTTAAGAAGGCCCAGGCCCGCGCGCATATCCTCGAGGGCTACCTGATGGCCCTTGACCATATCGACGAGGTCATCAGCATCATCCGCTCCTCGCAGACCGACTCCGAGGCCAGCAGCCGACTGATCGAACGCTTTGGCTTTACGCCCGAGCAGACCACGGCCATCCTCGAGATGAAGCTGCGCCGCCTGACCGGCCTGGAGCGCGACAAGATCCAAGAAGAGTTGGACGGCCTGCGCCGCGCCATCGCCTACTACGAGGACCTGCTGGCGCACGAGGAGAAGATTCTGGGCGTCATCAAGGAAGAGATGCGCGAGATCTCCAAGAAGTTTGGCGACAAGCGCCGTACCGAAATCAGCCAGGTTGAGAAGGACCTGGATGTCGAGGACCTCATCGCCGACGAGGATATGGTCGTGACCATCACCCACACCGGCTACGTTAAACGTATCCCAGTGGCTGCCTACCGTGCCCAGAAGCGCGGTGGCAAGGGCGTGTCGGGCGTCAACCTCAAAGAGGACGACGTTATCGATGAGATGTTCATCGCGTCCACGCACGAGTACGTGCTGTTCTTCTCGAGCAAGGGCAAGGTCTATCGCCTGAAGGTGCACGAGCTGCCGGTGGGTACGCGCCAGGCGCGCGGTACCGCGATCGTCAACCTGCTGCCCTTCGAGGAAGGCGAGAAGATCGCGAGCGTCATCAGCTGCCGCGAGTTCCCGGCCGACGAGTACCTGATGTTTGCCACCAAGAGCGGCATGGTCAAAAAGACCGTGATGAGCGCATATGACCGCAGCCGTCGCGACGGCCTGATCGCTATCAACCTGCGTGACGACGACGCGCTGCTGAACGTGCGCCGCGTGCGCGAGGGCGACAAGATTATCCTGGCCACCACCGCGGGCAAGGCGATCATGTTCTCCGAGGAGCAGGTGCGCGCCACCGGCCGCGATACCAGCGGCGTTCGCGGTATCGGTATGAAGGACGGCGTGAGCGTTCTGGGCATGGAAGTCACTAACGGCAACGGCGATCTGTTCGTCATCACCGAGCGCGGCTACGGCAAGCGCACGCCGGTCGCGGACTATCCGGAGCAGAATCGCGGCGGCCAGGGCGTCTACACCATCCAAATGACCGAGCGTAAGGGTAACCTCGCGGCCATGAAGACGGTGGGCCCGCAGCACGAGCTATTCATCGTGACGGAGGGCGCGACGGTCATTCGCGTCAAGACCGACGAGATCAGCCAGACTGGCCGCGCCACCCAGGGCGTCAAGATGATGACCGTCGACGACAACGACCGCATCTGCGCTGTCGCCCGCATGACGGCCGCCAAAGAGAAGCCCGAAGGCGAAGCCACAGAAAACGGCTCTGCCCCCGAAGAAACCCCTGTCGATCTAGGCGACGGCAACGACATGCCAGAAGATCTCCTAGACGAGTAAGAGGCCCTAGCTGGTAAAAAATATCAGACCCCATATATCGGCGGTCGGCGCACTGCGCGCCGACCGCTTTTTTGACAATCTTGGACCCGCGTTCGCCCCGGCCGCATGGCGGCACATGAAGTCGATCGCGAGTTCCGCACGAGCCGGAGAGCACTTAATGTGCTCTCCGTGCGAGCCAGGACTGTCCGAGCAGGCGACTTCATGTGCCGCCATGCGGCCGGGGCGAACCCCTCCCAAAGATTTTCAAAAAAGTTGTTGACGCGCGCGTAACGACTCGTCTAATATATCCCTTGCGCGATGGACCTGTAGCTCAGTTGGTTAGAGCGTCCGGCTGATAACCGGGAGGTCACAAGTTCGAATCTTGTCAGGTCCACCATCAAAACTGTGAAGAGCCCTGAGGCGTTGCCTCGGGGCTTTTTTCTTGTCTGCGATAAATCTCATTTTGGTTTTGTGTGCTGTGCGAAAGATTGGGTAGTATAGCTATTCAATGCGGTGGAGCTGCCGCGTGTTAACCGCTACGTACCGGAGGTGTTCCATGGTTCGTGTCGACATAGAGACCATCGTCATGGCCGCCGGTCCCGTGCCATCGCTTATCGTGCTTCGCGAGCGCTGCAGCAAATCGGACTCGCCCGCGCCACTGCGTTCCCTTTCCATTCAAACTGGTTCGTTTGAAGCCGCTGCCATCAGCCGCGGCATCGATAGCGGCCGCGCCGAGCGCCCGATTACCCATGACCTGTTGCTCGATACTGTTGGCGCCCTGGGTGCCAAGCTCGAACGCATCGAAATCGTTCGCGCCGAGCCGCCCGTGTTTTACGCGACGGTTGTCGTGTTGGCCGATGGCAACGAGCATAAGATCGATGCGCGTCCCAGTGATGCCATTGCCCTTGCCGTGCGCAGCAATGCCCCCATGTTTGTGGAGGACGACATCATGAATCGCCTAGGCACCGTTTCTGCCCATGCCGAGGAAGTTGACGACGAGCGGGAGTTCGAGAAGTTCGACGAGTTCGTCCATACGCTCTCCCCCGATGACTTCTAAATGTGGGGCGGCCAGGCTGCGGAGCGTTCGCTGATGGCCGGCGGTATGTCGGCTGAGGCGGCGGCCATTGCGCGCGAGGCCCAGATGCGCTCGGAGGCTTCTGAGGCGGCTCGCATTGCCTATGTGACGCAGGCCCGCACGCTTCGCGAACGCCGCGGCTCGTTTATCAAGATGGTTGTCGTCTCCGCCCTTGTCGCGGCAATCTGCTCGCGCCTTCGTGGTACAGTTGGTGCGCTTGGGTTTTCGATCTCTACGGGCCTCGTGATCTGGGGTGTGGTCGATGCGGTAATGCTGACCAGTCAGATCAAGGTGCTCGACAAGCGCGCAGCGGACATGATGCGCGCCCGCGACGCTGCCGCCAGGATCGCCGCCGAGGCACAAGAACTGTAATGACGCCAGACTCGATGGGAAGGTCTAAAGATGGCACAGGATATGCAGGACGCCGGTAACGTCTCCGCCGAGCTCGACGCCATGGTGTGCGACCTGATTGGTGCGTTCTTGGACGACCTTGCCGCCGGCGAGAATCCGGGCGTAGTTGTGGCGATTGAGGACGCTGCTTCCAACCGATATCTGGCGGCGCTCGACGAGGACGGCGAAGAGGCGTGCCTCGAGGCGGCTACCAACTTTATTTCCGAGCACAAGATGGGTCTTAAGGACGAGGGCCTGGGCCGTATCGCCCGCTATGCCATCGGCTACACCGGCTGCGTCGAGATTGACGGCGGCTATCACGATGCTCTGCTCGTGAGCTTCTTCGAAACCACGCTCGAGAGTGGTTTTTCGGCATATGTGCTGTATGAGGGCATGGGCGCCGGCGATGGTTTTATGTGGAGCGACCCTGAACCTGCAGGTGAGGAAACCCCTCTCATCTAAAATCGCTAAAATAAACGAGTTTTCGGTAAAAGGCTCAATATTCCCGCTGAGCGTTGCATCGCTGGGCGGGTCGCATACGCGTGCCGTTTGTATATGGATAGAAGATAGGGGAACTACATGCGCGTAGACAATCTGAGGAACATCGCCATCATCGCCCACGTCGACCACGGCAAGACGACGATGGTCGATAAGCTCCTGCGTGCCACGGACGCCTTCCGTGCCAACCAGCAGGTCGAGGACCGCGTCCTGGATTCCAACGACCAGGAGCGCGAGCGCGGCATTACGATTCTCGCCAAGAACATCTCTATCGAGTACAAGGACGTTAAGATCAACGTCATCGACACCCCGGGCCACGCCGACTTTGGCGGCGAGGTCGAGCGCGTGCTGCGTATGGCCGACGGCGCCCTGCTGCTGGTCGACGCCTTTGAGGGCCCCATGCCCCAGACCCGCTTCGTGCTGCGTCACGCTATCGACACCGGCCTTAAGATTATGATCGTCATCAACAAGATCGATCGTCCGGGTGCTAACCCCGAGAAGGCCTACAACGACTGCCTCGACCTTATGGCCGACCTGGGCGCCACCGACGACCAGCTTGAGTTCGCCATGGAGCACGTGGTCTACGCCAGCGCCATGAATGGCTTTGCCCGCCTCGATCCCAACGACGGCAACATGGACATGTATCCGCTGCTCGATATGATCATCGACGACATGCCCGCGCCCGAGGTTGACGAGAACGCCCCGCTGGCCATGCAGTGCGTGACCATCGACCACTCCAACTTCGTTGGCCGTATCGGCATCGGTCGCGTGTATTCCGGCGCCATTCACCAGGGCGACCAGATCCTGGTTGTCAAGAATGACGGTTCCAGCGCCACCGCTACCGTCAAGCAGCTCTTTACCTTCGACTACCTGGGCCGCACCGAGTGCCAGGAAGTCGGCGCCGGTGACATCGCCGCCGTCGTGGGCATCGATCGCACCGATATCGGCGATGTCTACACCGACCCCGAGAACCCCGTTGAACTCGAGCCTATCGAGATCGACCCGCCGACCCTGTCCATCGTCTTTGAGGCTTCGACCTCTCCGCTCGTCGGTCGCGACGGCGACATCGTGGGCGCCCGTCAGCTCAAGGAGCGCCTGTTCAACGAGGCCGAGAACAACGTGACCATGAAGATCGAGGAGCTCGAGGACAAGAGCGGCGTCGAGGTCTCGGGCCGCGGCATTCTGCACCTGTCCGTTCTGATGGAGTCCATGCGCCGCGAGGGCTTTGAGTTCCAGGTCGGCCGTCCCCGCGTTCTGTTTAAGAAGGATGAGAACGGCAACAAGATGGAGCCTGTCGAGCAGGCCGTCGTCGAGTGCCCGGACGAGTACTCGGGCAAGGTCGTTGAGGTCTTCGGTACCTCCGGCGGCATCATGACGAGCATGGACACCTCGGGCATCGTGACGCACCTCGAGTTTAAGATTCCGACGCGCGGCATCATGGGTCTCAAGAACCGCATCATGAACGTCACCCATGGCGAGGGCGTGTTCTACCACACCTTCCTGGAGTATGGTCCTTACGCCGGCGAGATCGGCAACCGTCAGAACGGCGCCATGATCTCCATGACCACCGAGAAGGCCGTTGCCTATGCTCTGGGTACGCTGCAGGAGCGCGGCCAGCTGTTTGTTGAGCCGGGCACCGAGTGCTATGAGGGCATGATCGTGGGCGAGCGCAGCAAGGCTGGCGACATGGTCGTCAACATCGCCCGTACCAAGAACCTGGGCAACCAGCGTTCCTCGACCTCCGATATCTCCGTCCAGCTGGTGCCGCCTCGCACCTTCTCGCTGGAGGAGGCGCTGGAGTATATCGCCGACGACGAGCTGGTCGAGATCACTCCCAAGAACATCCGCCTGCGCAAGCGTCTGCTCAACGCCACCGACCGCAAGAAGGCTGCCGTCCGCGCCGGCCAGGTCAACAAATAAGCGCTGGGGCTTATAGCCGCCAATAAGAAAGGGCGTCGACCGCAATGGTCGGCGCCCTTTTTGGTGCACAGGGATTGAGTTGGTCTGCACCCCCGCAAAGGTGCCTGTCCCCTTTGTGGGGGATCGACGGCTAAGCAGTGGGGAGTCCTGGCGTGTTAGCCGGCTGCTGCGGTTTGAGGTGGGCGTTGCGCCAGATGATTTGGATGATGTAGCCGAGTGTAAAGACGAAGGCCACGCCGCTGATGAAGTCGCCTACGAGGGGGATTGCCGTAAGCGCGCCCGCGGCGATGCCACCTACGGCCGCCATGGCGAAACGGTTCTGGCTGTGTCCGACCATGCGGGCGATCGCACACCCCGCAAAGGCACTCGACACCAACGCGATGCCGATAACGCCGCACAAGAGGGCTCCGGCAAGCGACAGACCAGCGATAGAGATAATCAGCAGTAGGACGGCGGGGACGATAGCAATCGTGCTCAGAAGACCGCTCACCCACAGGGGCATGGGGCGCTGGTGGAGCATGCCGGCGGCGCTGGCGGTCGCGCGCGGAAAGACGAGCTCGAGCAGCAGAGCGACAAAGCAGGTCGAGAGTGCCGCGGCGACGATACCGCCGATGACATCGTTAACGGTGGAAGTATCCTCGTTCTCGGTGCGGTCGATCTTGAGCGCGCCGACCTCGGCTCCCGCGGCGCGCTCGGGGTCCTCGGAGACGTGAGCGTTCACGGTGCCGGTGATGTGGGCGTTCTTGCCCAAGATGAGCTTGTCGGCCCAAACCTCGACATCGCCCTCGACGGTGCCATCGATGGTCACCGTGTCGCCCGCAAGCGCTGCCGACTTGGTAGAGCCGCGCAGGGCAACCGTCTCGCCTATCGCGTAGAAGCAGTTGGCGGTGCTGTCGGAATTGAGTACGACGTGCTGACCGACGACCGTGACGCTGCCATCAACCGTAGTCTTGGCAATGTCGATGGTGCGCGCCGCCAAGCGGACGGCGCCGTCCACCGTGCAGTCGCGGATGGAGAGGCTCTCGCCTGCTGCAATTATGTCGCGGCCGATGGACGCATCGTCCAAGTTGAGGGCCTGACCTGCCCAGTACAGGTCACCTTCGATGCCGGACGGATTGGCATCATCGTCGGTCGTAAGTACGTTTCCTGCGGTGTCCGTGCCGGCGAACGACGCCGTGGGAAGTGCAGTAATCGCCAGTGCGATGAGCGCGAATGCCATAAGCAGGCAGCGACGCATTTTGTGTGACGGCGCCGCCGCGGTTTGATTGAGAGCCATGGTTGATCCTTTTGTTAGGTGTTCGGCATATACCTAACAGGGTACCCAACGCGTGGGCGCTCTAAAAGAACCTCTCGGTTGCATTTCGAAGGGTCGTGCCGTGCTGTCTACTTTTTACGGTGCAAGAAGCGTGCGATGTCTTCTTCGGTGGGGCTTTTGATGTCAAAGCGCAGCGAGAGCCAGCGCAGACCCATGGTCACGACAACGCATACGACCAGCGCGGCGACATTGCTCATGATGCCGCTCATAACGAGACACACATAGCTTGTCGATCCGGCGATGGCGGCGATGGCATAAAAGTTAGTACGTTGGAAAATGCCCGGAACCACGCCCATAAAGCCGTCGCGCAACATGCCGCCGCCCACCGCGGTGAAAAAGCCCATCATGATGCACACCGCCGGCGCAAAGCCGTAGACCAGTGCCTTGTCCGCGCCGGTTGCGGCATAGATGCCGACCGAGATGATGTCGAGCAGGGGAATGAGTTTTTCGGGCTTGTCGACGATTGCCGGGAAGATGTAGATGATGGCCGCGGTGGCGATGGAGAGCGGGAGCGCCATCGGTTGGTTGAGGATGTAGACGTTGCCCACCTGCAGCGTCATATCGCGCAAAAGACCGCCGCCCAGTCCACAGACCACGGCGAGCGCGACGGCGCCCACCAGGTCGAGTTTGTGCTCGCGCGCAACCAGCACACCCGAGATCGATGCAGCGACAACGGCGAACATCTCGAGCCAAAAGGGGATAGCGACCATGGCATCAGAGGCATGTGGGGTAACGGTCATAGCGGCGACGACGGGCAAGATGGGGTCCTTTGGGTTGCGGGTTTAGACAATGCCCGTACATAGTACATGTTCGGCGCCGATTGCGATCCTATTGCTCGGCAAACGGTCGGGACTGGATGCGGGCGTAGGCACCATGTTTGGGAATCTGGGTTGATGCTGAACACGATGGGGGCGTGGCTGAATAGGAGGGATGTCTAAATTTTGAGCAGCGCTCAAAATTTATTCGGTCGGCGTAAGCCGACCGCGCTGCGCTAAAAACGCGCCCGTGGCGCGTTTTCTTTACGCTTTGCGCCCTGTCGGGTTCGAATCCCTCCTCCTCCGCCGTATTTGCTTGTAAGGGACTTAAAAGAAAAAAGCCCCCGATCTGGGAGCTTTCTCAATCTAAATGGCGGAGGAGGAGGGATTCGAACCCTCGTGACCTTATACAGGCCAAACGGTTTTCGAGACCGCCGCATTCAACCACTCTGCCACCCCTCCGCGTGGGGTAAAAACAAAGCAGGCTCGAAGGCCTGCTTTGGAATTAACTGGCGGAGAGTCAGGGATTTGAACCCTGGAGACGCTTTTGACGCCTACACGATTTCCAATCGTGCTCCTTCGGCCACTCGGACAACTCTCCGTTAAATGCGAAAGTCAGTATACACGAGGAATCGCAAAGTGCAAACAGAAAAGTTGGCATTTTTTAAAACGCTCGGCCGCGCTTGGCGTTGCAGTGGGGTTTGAGGTGCCAAAAAACGGCTTCCGACCAGCGTGGTTGATCAACTCAATTGTTCGAAAGGGGTATTCATAAGCGACTTGGCAATGAGTTTAAAAATCTATGGGTGGTGCTGTGGACCACTGGTATGCATTTTGCGACCACAGCCTTGTGCCCGCTGACCTGCGGCTTGGCTCAGCTTGTCCCCGCGGCACCGTATCTTGTCCACAAATCCGTCAAGCTCTTGGTCGGCATTTGGTTGGAATGCGCATGAAACGTGGTGCGAGCATGGACATATGTGGAGGTCATGAGGTTGTAGCTGCATATTCTTGCGGCCTGGGAGGTTGAAAGATATTATTACCAAGTCTTTTCCTGCTTCAGGCGCACCTTCACGACCTGAAGCCACATTTGCCCAGAGGAGGTGACAATATGAAGGCTTATGAACTGCTGTTCTTTGTTGACCCGTCGCTCGACCCCGAGACTCGTCTCGCTGTTATGAAGCGTATCGATACCACGATCGCTGAGGGCGCTGGCAAGGTCGACTCCGTTGACGAGTGGGGCAAGCGCAAGCTCGCCTACGAGATCAACGACCTCACCGATGGTGACTACACCCTCATCAACTTCCACGCAGATCCTACCCAGATCGCCGAGCTTGATCGCGTCCTGCGCATCACCGACGCTGTGGTTCGCCACATGATCGTCCGTCGCGACGACCAGGAGTAAGACTGTCGTTTTGGACTGGGCTTGTGCCCCAAGAGGAAGTAGTGAGTTATGAGCATCAATCGAGTGAACATCACCGGTAACCTCACGCGTGATCCCGAGCTGCGCGCCACCGCCGGCGGAACTCAGGTTCTGTCCTTTGGCGTCGCCGTGAACGATCGTCGCCGCAACCCGCAGACTGGCGAGTGGGAGGACTATCCCAACTTTGTCGACTGCACTATGTTCGGCACGCGCGCCGAGGCCGTGAGCCGTTTCCTGGCAAAGGGAAACAAGGTCGCGATCGAGGGCAAGCTGCGCTACAGCTCTTGGGAGCGCGACGGCCAGCGCCGGAGCAAGCTTGAGGTCATCGTCGATGAGATCGAGTTTATGAGCTCCCGTGGTGGCCAGGGTGGCTACGATCAGGGCGGTTACGCCCCCGCGGCTCCCGCGCCCGCAGCACGTCCTGCCGCACCGGTGGCTACGCCGCCCGCGGTCGACGTCTACGATGAGGACATCCCGTTCTAAGGGCTGTTCACCTATTTTTGAGTGAGAGGCGGCTTCGGTTCGCCGAAGTTGCCAAACGAAAGGTATTTTGACATGGCTAATGATTTTTCTGCACGTCAGCCGCGTCGTAAGTACTGCCAGTTCTGCAAGGAGAACACTGAGTTCATCGACTATAAGGACACTCAGCTTCTCCGTAAGTACATGACCGACCGTGGCAAGATCAAGCCTCGTCGCGTCACTGGCGCTTGCACGCAGCATCAGCATGACATCGCCAACGCCATCAAGCGCGCCCGCGAGATGGCTCTCCTGCCGTACACCGTCCCCGTGGTTTCCTCTCGTGGCAACCGCGACCGCGGCTAAGAAGGGAGACGCATCATGAAGGTTATTCTTCTCGATGAGATCAAGGGCAAGGGCGGCGAGGGTGACGTCGTAGAGGTCGCTCAGGGTTACGCTGAGAACTTCCTGTTCCCCAAGAAGCTCGCTGTTGCCGCCACCAAGGGCAACCTCAAGCAGCTTGACGAGCGTCGCAACAACATCGCCAAGCGCGAGGCCGTCCGTCTGGCTACCGCCAACGAGACCAAGGCTGCCTTCGAGGGCAAGACGGTCACCGTTGACGTCAAGGTCGGCGACGAGGGCATCCTCTTTGGCTCCGTTACCGCCGCTATGATCGCTGACGCCATCAAGGCTCAGCTCGGTATGGACATCGACCGCAAGCGCGTCGAGCTCGGTAAGCCCATCAAGGTTGCCGGTGCCCACACCGTTGCCATCTCGCTGTACCGCGAGATCAAGGCCGAGGTTGTCGTTCTCGTTGGCGTTACCGCCGAGGAGCTCGCTGCCGAGGCTGAGGCTGAGGAGACCGCTGAGGTCGCCGAGGCCGAGACCGCCGAGGTCGAGACTGAGGCTGCTGCCGAGTAGCATTTGCTGCAACGCAACAATCTTGTTCTAAGAAGGGCGCTCTGGGAGACCAGGGTGCCCTTTTGTTTTTTGCGCTGAGTGAGTGTCATGGTGAACGTTGCGTCGAAGTCCTATATACGGGACCGTTCATCCGTTTCGTTCGGTGATGATTGCCGGGGCGCGGCCCGTTTTGGGACCGTGGCTGATACTATGGATGCTCGCAAGCGATATGAATGAGGATGCTCATGGCATATGACGAAAGGGAGATGGGGCTGACGGTCGAGGACCGTGGCTCCAAGTTGGGTCTCCCTCAAAACCAAGATGCAGAGGCCAATGTACTGGCCGCCATGCTGCTGTCGCCCGAGGTGGTCGAGGAGGCCCAGGTCGAGCTGCAGCCTGATGACTTCTACCGGCCCATTCATAAGACCATCTACACCGCGATGGTCGATATGTACAACAGCCGCATTCCCATCGACTCTATCTCGCTGATCGATTACCTGCGCAGCATCAACAAGCTTGATGCCGTGGGCGGCGAGGCCTACATTTTGGAGCTGATGGGTCAGACCCTGTCGCTCGTGAACTGGCAGCACCATGCCGCCATCGTCCGTCGCGACTCGATGCTGCGCGAGCTGATCGGTGCCACCAACGAGATCAACGCCCTGGCCTATAACGCCCCTACCGATACCAAAGAGGTCGTGGAGCTGGCCGAGAGCAAGTTGCTCAAGGTCACGGCGCGCGAGGTCAAGTCGAGCTATAAGACACTGACCGAGTTTATGGTCGAGGCCTATAACGAGGCCGAGGAAGTGTGCAAGGACGGCGGACAGGCCGCGGGCGTGCCCACCGGCTTCCCGTCGCTCGACCGCATGCTTATGGGTTTCCGCGAGGGCCAGCTCATCATTATCGGCGCCCGTCCTGCTGTAGGTAAGACGTCGTTCGCTCTGAACCTGGCGCTCAACGCCGCCGCTGCTGGCTATACCGTCGGCTTCTTCTCGCTGGAGATGTCGGGCAAGGAAATTGCCCAGCGTCTGATTTGTGCCTACGCCATGATCTCGATCAGTGACTTCCGCATGGGCCGCATTAGCCCCGAGCAGTGGGCCAATATCAACGAGGCAACGCAGACCTTGTCCAAGCTCGATATTCTGATTGACGATACGCCCGGCACCACAGTGACCGAGATTCGCGCCAAGAGCCGCCGTATGCTCCATAACAAGGAGAAGGCAATCATCATCCTGGACTACCTGCAGCTGGTGAGTCCTCCGCCGGGACGCCGCTCCGAGAGCCGTACCGTCGAGGTCTCGGAGATGTCGCGTGGTTTAAAGATCATGGCCAAGGAGCTCAAGATCCCGCTCATCGCGCTGTCGCAGCTGTCGCGTCAGGTTGAATCCCGTACCGGCAAGCGCCCGCAGCTTTCCGACCTTCGTGAATCGGGCTCCATCGAGCAAGACGCCGATATCGTTATGTTCTTGGACCGCTCCGCCGACGAGGCTGAGGCCTCGCGTGACGATCGACCCGACGAGGGCGTTACGCGTATCGTCGTGGCCAAGAACCGTTCGGGCCCGATCGGCGACGTCGACCTGATGTTCCTGCCGGCATCCACCAAGTTCTATGAGCTTGATGGGGCACATGCCGAGGAGTAGGACAGGCGCCCGTTGCACGGGTATACTGGGAATGTTTTGTGCTTCTGCGTGCCGGTGTGGCGCGTAGACAGTCCATGAATGTAAGGAGTAAACATGCCGTCAACCGTTTTGGTCGGTGCCCAGTGGGGCGATGAGGGCAAGGGTAAGATTTGCGACCTGGTCGCCGGCGACTTCGATGCCGTCGTGCGCTACTCGGGAGGCAACAACGCCGGCCACACCATCGTCGTCAACGGCAAGAAGTACGGCCTGCACCAGGTGCCTTCCGGCATCATGTATTCCGACCACGTGTCGGTGATCGGTAACGGCTGCGTCGTCAACCCCAAGGTTGTCCTTGAGGAGATTGACATGTTCGAGGCCGACGGCATCACCACCAAGAACCTCAAGATTAGCGGCAACGCGCATGTCATCATGCCGTACCACATCGATCTGGATGGCGCCTTTGAGCAGAAGCTCGGCAAGAAGAACATCGGTACCACCAAGCGTGGCATCGGTCCGTGCTATCAGGACAAGATGGCCCGCATTGGCCTGCGCATGCAGGACATGCTGGACGAGGCGCTGTTCCGTGACAAGTTGGAGACCGCTCTCGCCCGCGTGAACCCCGAGCTCGAGCTCATCTACAACCTGCCCACCTACACCGTGGACCAGATTTGCGACGAGTACCTGTCGATGGCCGAGCGCCTGCGTCCCTACATCACCGAGACGAGCCTGCTGCTCAACAACATGATCGATGAGGGCAAGAACCTGCTGTTTGAGGGCGCCCAGGCGACGCTGCTCGACATCGATCACGGCACCTATCCGTACGTGACGTCTTCCAACTGCACCGCCGGCGGCGCCATCACCGGCTCCGGCGTGGGCATGAAGAACGTCGACCGCGTGCTGGGCGTCATGAAGGCCTATATCACCCGCGTCGGTTCGGGCCCCATGCCCACCGAGCTTTCCTATGAGTCCGAGGCTGGCCACACGCTGACCGAGGAGGGCTATGAGTACGGCGTGACCACCGGTCGCCGTCGTCGTTGCGGTTGGTTTGACGGCCCTATCGCCAACTATGCCTCGCGCGTCAACGGCCTCACCGATATCGCCGTGACCAAGCTCGACGTGCTTTCGGCCTTCGACACCATCAAGGTGTGCGTGGCCTACGACGTCGATGGCGAGCGCTACACGAGCGTGCCCGAGCATCAGGTGCGCTTTGAGCATGCCAAGCCCATCTACGAGGAGCTCCCCGGCTGGAAGTGCGACATTACCGGTTGCCGCAGCTTTGACGAGCTGCCGCAGGAGGCTCAGGACTACGTGGCGTTTATCGAGGATCTGGCACACACCCGCGTGACGTTCATTGGCGTCGGCGCTGGTCGCGAGCAGATCATCAACCGATTCTGGAAGTAATCGGGACTATTTGGTTATTGCAATATACCCCTTTGCAGCCCGGACGGGCGGCCGAGGGGTATATTTGCTTGCAAAGGGCTCGCGCGGAGCGGGCCATTCATCCATAGAGGAGGCACCCTTGAAGGCGGACACTCAAACCATCGACATCCTGTTGTTGGGCAGCGGCGGCCGTGAGCATGCTTTGGCAGCTAAGCTCGCAGCATCACCGCGCGCCGGCAAGCTCTACATTGCGCCGGGCAACGGCGGCACCGCGAGCTGCGGCGAGAACGTTGTTCTCGACGACTGCGATCCTGCGGCCGTGGCGGCGTTTGCGCAGAGCCACGGATGCGGACTCGTGGTAATTGGCCCCGAGGCTCCGCTCGTGGCGGGCGTGGCCGACGCCGTGCGCGCGGCGGGTATTCCCTGCTTTGGCCCGGGTGCCGAGGGCGCCCAGATGGAGGGCTCCAAGCTGTTTTCCAAACAGCTCATGGAGCGCGCGGGTATTCCGACGGCAGCCTACGGCTCGTTTACCGACGAGGCTTCGGCTCTCGCCTACGTGCGCGAGCAGGGCGCCCCGCTGGTCGTCAAGGCCGACGGCCTTGCCGCGGGCAAGGGCGTTATCGTGGCGACCGAACTTGAGCAGGCCGAGGAGGCCGTGCGCGAGTGCTTTGGCGGCACCTTTGGCGATGCCGGCAATACCGTGGTCATCGAGGAGATGCTGACCGGCCCCGAGTGCTCGCTGTTGGCCTTTACCGACGGCAAGACCGTGCGCCCCATGGCCACCTCGCAGGACCACAAGCGCGCGCTCGAGGGCGACAAGGGCCCCAACACCGGCGGCATGGGCGTCTACAGCCCGGTGCCCATCGGGACTGACGAGGAGCACGCCACGATGATAAAGGTCATGGAGCAGACCGTGGCCGAGCTCGCTGCCGAGGGTATCGACTACCGCGGCTGCCTGTATGGCGGCTTTATGCTCACGCCTGCCGGCCCCAAGGTGCTGGAGTTCAATGCCCGCTTTGGCGACCCCGAGACGCAGGTCGTGCTGCCGCGCCTTAAGAACGACCTGGTCGAGGTCATGCTCGCCTGCGCCAACTGCGAGCTCGATCAGATTGAACTCGACTGGCGCGACGAGTGGGCCGTGGCCGTTGTCCTGACGAGCGCGGGCTATCCCGGCAGCTACGAGAAGGGCAAGGTCATCACCGGTATCGCCGATGCCGAGGCCATGGAGAACGTGACCGTGTACCACGCAGGCACTGCCGTGGTGGACGGCCAGCTCGTGACCAATGGTGGCCGTGTGCTTGCCGTGACCGCGCTGGGCGATACGTTTGAGAACGCTCGCAACCTTGCCTACGAGGCCTGCGAGAAGATTGATTTTGAGGGCAAGACCCTGCGTCACGACATCGGCCTGCGCGCGCTGCGCGGTCGCGACGCCTGGGATGCCTAAAATCCGAGAGGAATGAGACGGATGGACGAGAAGAACGAAGAGCTCGTGGACGCGCAGATCGTCGAAGAGGACAGCCGCATGTATGGGCACGCCGAGGGCGAGCCTGGTGGCGAGGTCGCTGACGAGCCGGCGCTGGTGCTGGGCGACGACGACCCGCACGATGCCGATCTGCACGAGAAGATTCTTTCGGAGGAGTGCGCCTGGAAGGGCAAGATCCTCGACGTCCACCGTCTTGAGGTTGAGCTGCCCAACGGTCACCGCAGCGCCCGCGATATCGTTCGCCATCCGGGTGCGGCGGCCGTTGTGGCGCTGACCGAGAGCGGCAAGATCGTACTGGTGCGTCAGTACCGCACCGCCATCGACCGCGTGACGGTCGAGATTCCCGCCGGCAAGCTCGATCCAGGCGAGGACCCGCTCGATTGTGCCAAGCGCGAACTGCATGAGGAGACGGGCTTTAGGGCTGGTCGTATTCGCTTTTTGACGTCGATTGTCACGTCTTGCGGTTTTTGCGATGAGATCATCCACATCTACTTGGCTACCAAGCTCGAGTTTGATGCGCCCAACCCCGATGATGACGAGTTTGTCAACGTGGACCTGGTGCCGCTGCACGAGCTGATCGACGCCGTACTCGACGGCAAGATCGAAGACGCCAAGACCGTCGTAGGCGCCTTGGCCTGCGATAGCATCGCGCACCGCCTTGGGGGCACGGAGCTTTAACGAGTGGGGATAGCCCTGGGACAAGTACTACTGATTGCTTTGTCCCAGGGCCTTACGTTGCTGATATTTCTTTGAGGATCACATGCTGAAGAGGTTTCTTTCGTATTACGAGCCCCAGATGGGGCTTTTTGTTGCTGATACTGTTTGTGCTCTGGTGCTTGCCGCCATTGACCTGGCGTTCCCCATTATCCTGCGCAATTTGACCGGTGGGCTGTTTACTCAGGGTCAGGCTGCCATTATGCAGGCGCTCGGCATGGTCGCGGTGGGCTTGGTGCTGATGTATGCCGTCCGCTGCGCCTGCCGCTATTTTGTGAGCTATTGGGGTCACGTGATGGGCGCGCGTATGGAGTCCAAAATGCGCGAGGACCTGTTCGACCAGTATGAGCGCTTTAGCTTTGCGTACTTCGATCGCAACAGCTCGGGCGACATGATGAGCCGCGTGGTCAACGACCTGTTCGATATCTGCGAGGCGGCGCACCACGTGCCCGAGTGGATCATCATCTGCGGCATCGAGATTATCGGCTCGTTTGTGATCCTCTTTACCATCGCCCCGGTGCTGGCGCTCGCCATGGCCGTGGTGACGGCGGCGTTTGCGGTCATCATGTTTTGGCAAAACATGCGTATGCGCGAGGTCTTTAGCGACAACCGCAAAAAGATCAGCGGCATTAATGCGCAGCTGCAGGATTCGCTGGCGGGCATGCGCGTGGTCAAGAGCTTTGCCAACGAGGAGACCGAGCGTTCCAAGTTCCGCGCCTCCAACAATCGCTATCTTTCGTCCAAGGAGAACATGTATCACGCCATGGGCGTCTATACCGCGACGTATGGCCTGCTCTCTGGTGTGCTCTATGTGATCGTGGTGCTGCTGGGCGGCTGGCTGGTCGCCCAGGGACAGCTGCAGGCGGTCGATATGGCGACCTTTGCACTCTATATTTCGCTGTTCTGCACGCCGCTCGAGACACTCGTCAATTCGGCCGAAACGTATCAGAAGGCTATCGCTGGCTTTAAGCGTATGGACGAGGTGCTCTCGACGGCGCCGGATATCCAGGACAAGCCGGGCGCTATGGATCTGCAGGTGACTGCCGGCGCCGTGGAGTATCACGACGTGTGCTTTAACTACGAGGATGTCGAGCTGGGCGAGGGCTATGCCGACGAGCGTCCCGTTATCGACCATATGGACCTGTCCATCAAGCCCGGGCAGACCATCGCTTTGGTTGGCCCTTCGGGCGGCGGCAAGTCCACGACCTGTTCGCTGCTGCCGCGTTTTTATGACGTGGCTACCGGATCCATTAGCATCGACGGCCAGGACGTGCGCGATGTGACGCAGCAGAGCCTGCGCCGCGCCATCGGCCTGGTGCAGCAGGATGTCTATCTATTTGACGGTACGATTGGCGAGAACATCGCCTACGGCAAGCCGGGCGCTACGGCAGAAGAGATCGCCGAGGCCGCCCGTCGCGCCAACATCGATGCCTTTATCGAGTCGCTTCCGCAGGGCTACGACACCGTGGTGGGCGAGCGCGGCAGCCGTCTTTCGGGCGGACAGAAGCAGCGCGTTGCCATCGCGCGCGTGTTTCTCAAGAACCCCAAGATCCTGATTTTGGACGAGGCGACGAGTGCTTTGGATAACGAGAGCGAGGAGGCGGTGCAGGGGTCACTCGAAGAGCTGGCACGCGGCCGCACCACGATTATCATCGCCCATCGTCTTTCGACCATTAAGCATGCCGATGAGATTGCGACCGTTGAGCATGGTCGCGTTGTGGAGCGTGGCACGCACGAGGAGCTTCTCGCCCGTGGTGGCACTTATGCCCGTTACTATCGAATGCAGTTCGAAGGTGCGCGTGCGCACGAGCTCGACTGATTGATATGACAGGAAGATCATGGCTGATAAGAACCCTTTGACTCCGGAAGAAGTGACGGAGTTATTCTCCGAAATCGATGCATCCGGCGTCTTGGATCCTACGCTTGCCAAAAAGCGTACCGAGCGCATGCGCGAGAAAGAGGCCGCCGTCAAGCGCGGTGACAAAGCGGCGCTAGCGCAGCTGCGCAGCGAGGACCGCGCGAGCCAGGCAAAACATATCGACCCGCTGTCCGAGGACGATCCTTCGGGCTCGCAGGTGAGCCATACCATTACGAAGACCGCGATGGCCGTGGTCATCGGTATTTTGGTGCTGATCGTGGGCATGCAGATTGGCTACGGCGTGATGCGTCGTCTGAACACCGCCAACCTGTCCGAGAGCGTTTCGGTCGATACCGTTTCGACCGCGCTCAAGGGTGGACTTGAATGGGGCAACGGCTTTACGCAGTTCCCGCTCGACTTTACCGTCGATGAAGCCGATGAACGCACGGGCACGGTCGAGGTGACGGTGTTGGACACATCGTCTGCCAACGAGCTCGAGCTGCTGTCCAACGGGCAGATTCAGGCCGCGGCGCTTGCGACCAACGCGTTGCTCAACGATAAGATCGACCGCGTGGTGTATAACGTTCACGCCTATATCGACGAGGATAGCAACATTCAGCACGATTCCTTCTTTGGCATGTTCCCCGCGCGCGGCCACCAGAGCGCCATTTTGACGTTCGTGTGGACCAAGAGCTCATCCAACGCCACGAGTATCGACTGGAAGATGCGCATCGTGAGTATGGACGACACCATCGCCGAGCGCATTCAGAAGCAGGTGAACTCGGTGTCGTCGTTGATTGAGGACCCGGTGGTGAGCCAGACCAAGATTGACGAGGAAAAGGCCGAGCGCGATCTGGAGCATCGTCTGCATGGCCGCGAGATTTTCCGCGGCGGCAAGCCCGATCGCACACCGTCCGAACTGCTGGAGCAGGACAAGAAATAATAAGACGCCATCATCCCGCGTGAGCCACAAGCCCCGCGGGATGATTTTTTTGGGACGGGGATTAAAAAACATTATGCATAGAAAGTCATAATTATCATTTCGTAAACATTTCGATGAAATTAACGCCATGAGGCATGCTTGCGGTTACAATACCGCGAGGCCTAACTACACACCTTTAAGCCGGTCCTGTGAGACCGGGAAGGAGAATTATGGCGAACAACCATACCGCGGGCGCTGCCGCCCGCACCTTCGCGCCCAGCGAGCTTTGCCAGCGTATGCTGGCCAAAACCAGCAAGGGCACCTGCGGTCCCTGCATCCTGTATCTTGAGGATGGGACCATTTTTTATGGACGTGCATGCGGCGCCGAGGGCACCGAGACCGGCGAAGTCTGCTTCAACACCTCGCTCGAGGGCTACTTTGAGGTCATGACCGACCCGAGTTATGCCGGCCAAATCGTAACCATGACCTATCCGCAGATCGGCAACTACGGTATCGACGAGGCCGACGTCCAGTCGGCCTTCCCCGGCGACGCCGTGCGCCCTGCGAGCGCTCCGGCTATGCGCGGCATGATCGTTCGCGACATGTGCGCCACGCCTTCTAACTGGCGCTCGGCCGTCAGCGTGCCGGAGTATCTGCGCGCCCACGGCATCGTCGCTATCGAGGGCGTCGACACCCGCGCTCTTGTGCGCCACCTGCGCGACAATGGTTCCAAGATGGGCATTATCTCGACCGAGATCTTCGACATCGACGAGCTTGCCGAGCGTCTGGCCGCAGCGCCCACGCTGGTAGGCGAGAACCTGGTCAAGACCGTAAGTTGCCACGCGCCTCATGAGTTTGTGGCTGCCGACCTGCCTGCCACGCATGACTTTGCGCTTTCGGCTGCCGCTCCTGCCCGTCACAAAGTGGTCGCCTACGACTGCGGTGTGAAGCGCGGCATTCTGGAGGGGCTGGTCCGCGCCGGCTGCGACCTTACCGTCGTGCCGTGGGACACGCCTGCCCAGCAGGTGCTCGACATGAATCCCGACGGCGTCTTTTTGTCCAATGGCCCCGGCGACCCCGACGCCGTGGTGGAGACCTACGAGCAGGTGCAGCAGCTGATCGGCAAGGTGCCAGTCTTTGGTATTTGTCTTGGTCACCAGATGATCAGCCTGGCCTGCGGCGCCCAGATGGAAAAGCTTAAGTTCGGTCACCGCGGTGGCAACCAGCCGGTTATGAACCTGGTAAGCCGCCGTGTGGAGATCACCGCGCAAAACCATGGCTTTGGCCTGCTGTTCCCCAGCTTGGGCAAGCTTGTCCCCGAGCTTTCCGGCGGCGAGACCGAGCATGCGGCCGATGGAGATCTGCGCGTCTGGGTGCGCCGCGGTATCGCGCCGGTCGTGATGAACGAGCGCTTCGGCCGCATTCGTCTAACACATGTGAACCTCAACGACGGCACCGCCGAGGGCATCCAACTGCTCGACGCCCCGTGCTTCTCGGTCCAGTACCACCCCGAGGCTTCGCCTGGCCCCACCGATGCCCACTATCTCTTTACCGCCTTTACGCGACTCATGGACGGCGAGGAGAACTACCTGGACATCGATACCGCGAAGGACCGCCTTGCCGGCTGGAACTTTGCTGAGTCCGAGACCGCTGAGACCGAGGAGAACTAACATGCCGAAACGTACTGACATCAAGCGCATCCTCGTTATCGGTTCGGGCCCCATTGTTATTGGCCAGGCCTGCGAGTTCGATTACTCCGGCGCCCAGGCCTGCAAGGTGCTCAAGGAGGATGGCTTTGAGGTCATCCTAGTCAACTCCAACCCGGCGACCATCATGACCGACCCGGGCTTGGCCGACCGCACCTATGTCGAGCCCATCACCGCCGAATTTATCGAGCGCGTGATCAAGAAGGAGCGCCCGGACGCGCTGCTGCCCACGCTGGGCGGCCAGACCGGTCTGAATGCCGCCGTCGAGCTGGCAAAGGACGGCACACTCGACAAGTACGGCGTCGAGATGATCGGCTGTGACCTTGCCGCCATCGAGCGCGGTGAGGACCGCAAGCTCTTTAACGAGGCCATGGCCGAGATCGGCCTGGAGGTCGCGCGCTCGGGCTATGCCTACAGCGTGGCTGACGCCGAGGCCATCGCCGAGCGTGTGGGCTATCCCTGCGTGCTGCGTCCGAGCTTTACCCTGGGCGGCGCCGGTGGTGGCATCGCGCATACTCACGAGGAGCTCGTTTCCATCGTGAGCCAGGGTCTTGAGCTTTCGCCCGCCCACGAGGTGCTGGTCGAGGAGTCCATCGAGGGCTGGAAAGAATACGAGATGGAGGTCATGCGCGACCACGCCGGCAACGGCATCATCGTGTGCTCCATCGAGAACCTCGACCCCATGGGCGTGCATACCGGTGACTCCATCACCGTGGCGCCGGCGCAGACCCTCTCCGACCTTGAGTATCAGCGCATGCGCGTCGCCTCGCTCGCCATCCTGGAGAAGATCGGCGTCGAGACCGGCGGCTCCAACGTGCAGTTTGCCGTGAATCCCCAAACCGGCCGCCTGATTGTCATCGAGATGAACCCGCGCGTGAGCCGTTCGTCCGCGCTGGCCTCCAAGGCCACGGGTTTCCCCATCGCCAAGGCCGCCGCTCGCCTGGCCGTGGGCTACACGCTCGACGAGATCGTCAACGACATTACCAAAGCTACGCCCGCCTGCTTTGAGCCCACGATCGACTACTGCGTGGTCAAGGTGCCGCGCTTTGCCTTCGAGAAGTTCAAGGGTACCGACCCCACGCTCACCACGCGCATGAAGGCCGTGGGCGAGATCATGGCGATCGGCCGCACCTTTGAGGAGGCCTTTGGCAAGGCCATGCGCTCGCTGGAGGACGGGCACCAGGGTATTTGCGCCGGTGGCAAGGAGGGCGCCGATAAGCTGAGCGATGATGAGCTTGCTCAGGCCGTGGGTACCCCGACTGAGCACCGCATCTTCTTTGTGGTCGAGGCCCTGCGCCGTGGCTGGGATGTTGTGCGCATCCACGCTATCTGCGGTATCGATCCGTGGTATCTCAACCGCATCAACGATATGGTGCAGGTCCAAGAAAGCATCCGCGGCCTGCGCGTGGAGGACATTGACGCCGACGCGATGCGCCTGCTCAAGCAGTATGGCACGAGCGATGCCGAGATTGCCGCGCTGACCGGCTCGGACGAGCGCTTTGTTCGCGCTTACCGTAAGGGTCTGGGCGTGGTTCCCAGCATGAAGACGGTCGATACCTGCGCCGCCGAGTTCTCGAGTGCGACGGAATACCACTACAAGACCTACGAGAACATCTACCGTACGAGCCCGATCGCCAAGAAGTGCGTTGCCCCCGACGAGACCACGCCCGCGTGCAAGCCCAAGGCGATGATTCTGGGTGCCGGCCCCAACCGTATCGGCCAGGGCATCGAGTTCGACTACTGCTGCGTGCACGCGAGCTATGCGCTGGCGGCCCGCGGCTTCGAGACCATCATGGTCAACTGCAACCCCGAGACCGTCTCGACCGACTACGACACGTCCGACCGACTGTACTTTGAGCCGCTCACCTACGAGGACGTCATGGACGTTATCGATGTTGAGCGTCCCGACGGCGTCGTGGTGACGCTCGGCGGACAGACCCCGCTTAAGCTGGCGCGCATGCTCGAGGAGAGCGGCGTGAACATCATGGGTACCAAGCCCGACGCCATCGATTTTGCCGAGGACCGCGAGCGTTTTGCCGCCTTGCTCGATAAGCTGGGCATTATGTATCCGCCGGCGGGCCAGGCCACCTCGTTTGAGGAGGCCGAGGCCGTTGCCGCACACATCGGCTACCCGCTGCTGGTACGTCCGAGCTATGTGCTGGGTGGCCGCGGCATGATGATCGCCTACGATGCTGAGCATCTGCGCGATTACATGGCCGAGGCTGCGCGCATTAGCCCCGACTACCCGGTGTATCTCGATCGCTTCTTGGAGGGTGCGATCGAGTCCGATGTCGACGCCCTGTGCGACGGCGAAGAGGTCTACATCGGCGGTATTCTGGAGCATATCGAGGAGGCCGGTATTCACTCCGGCGACTCCGCGACGTGCATCCCGCCGTTCAGCTTTAGCGAGAGCCTGCAGGCAAAGCTTCGCGAGACCACGCGCCGCATCGCGATGGCGCTGGGCGTACGCGGCCTGGTCAACGTGCAGTACGCCATCAAGGGCGAGACCGTCTACGTGATCGAGGCAAACCCGCGCGCCAGCCGTACCGTGCCGTTTATCTCCAAGGCCACCGGCGTGCCGCTGGCCAAGTGCGCGGCGCGTATCATGGCAGGCGATTCCATCGCGAGCCTGGGCCTGCCGAGCGACGAGCGTCAGCTGGACTGGTTCTGCATGAAGGAAGCCGTTATGCCCTGGGGTCGTTTCCCCGGTGCCGACGTTATCCTGGGGCCCGAGATGAAGTCGACGGGCGAGGTCATGGGTATCGCCAAGAGCTATCCCGAGGCATATGCCAAGACGCAGCTGGCGATCGACTACAAACTGCCCGATCCGAGCTGCGGCAAGGTGTTCATCAGCGTGTGCGACCGCGACAAGCGTCATATCCTTTCGGTCGCCCGTATCCTGCGCTACCTGGGCTTTGATATCTGCTCCACCGAGGGTACGGCGCGCGTGCTGCGCGGCGGCAACGTGACGTGCGAAGTCGTGGAGAAGATCAGCGGCCCGCACGACGGCGAGCGTCCCAACATCGGCGACCTCATCGCCGATGGCAAGATTGCGGTAATCATCAACACGCCGTACGGCCCGGGCTCGCGTGGCGATGGCTACCTGCTACGTACCGAGGCCGTGCGTCGCGGTGTGACCTGCGTGACGGCGATGTCTGCCGCCAACACCTACGTGAGTGCCATCGAGGCCGTGCGCGAGGACCAGCAGGGTCACGGCAGCGCCAACGACATGGGCATGGACGTCATCGCCCTGCAGGACCTGCCGCAGTACACGGTGTAGTTGACCTGGCCGGCCGGGGCGGGAGGGGCCGAGTTTCCCCCCTTTCGCTCCGGCTGCAAGCAGAGTCGCTCAGGAGGAAACTCGGCCCCTCTTGCCCCGACGCACTGTGTCTAGACGGATTGCACCTCCTGTTTTTAGAGATAAATACCATTTAGCGGTGATATTCAACCGTTCAAGATATTATGTAATGGCATATTACGTCATATGACGTAATATGCCATTAGCAGTCAAGGATGACTGTCTGTGTTCAAGTCGAGAAAGGGGCAAAATGATTAAACTGTGTCGCGTCGATAGCCGGTTAGTGCATGGGCAGACCGTGTTCTCTTGGTATCCAACGCTTGAAGCAAACGCTATTCTTGTGGTTTCAGATGAGTACGCCGCAAGCAAAGAGCGATTTCAAGCGCTGCGAATTGCAAAACCCGCTGATGCCAAATTGGTTGTCAAAAGTGTAGAAGATTCCATCGTGGCCCTTAACGGAAGCGCGGTGGATAAATACGAGCTAATTGTTGTTGCGGGAAATGTACATGACGCCTGTGAAGTTGCGCGTGCGTGTCCAAAAATAACGTCTGTGAATTTAGGCGGCGCTCGACCGTTGGGGGATAGCGTAAAGGAGCTTGGCCCTGCTGTGCGCCTTTCCCAATCCGATATTAATGAAATTAAGAAAGCCATGGCTGATGGAATCGAATTCGAGGTAAGGCAGGTTGCTAGCGAGAAAAAACGCATCGTAACAAGTTTTGATTTGTAGGAAGAGGGAGAAATATGCTGCTTCAAGCTTTTCTGGTTGGTCTTGCCGCTGCGATAGGTCAATCGGATTATTTACTCGGTACTGCGATGGTCGAGCGGCCGATTGTCCTCGGAGCGATTGTCGGTATTTTTTTGGGTGATATTCCGACTGGCGTTATTGTTGGTTTCCAGCTCGAACTCGCGTTCATGGGGGTCTGGCAGGTTGGTGCTGCCGTGCCGCCCAACGTAATTGTTGGTTCAGTTTTGGGAACAGCCTTTGCGATTACTATGGGTGCGGGTCCCGAGACCGCTCTGACTATTGCTATGCCCACTGCGGTGCTTGCCGGCATGTTTGACAGCCTTATGTATAGCGTTGTTACGCCTCCTATGGCTGTCTGGGCTGATCGTGGCGCCGAAAAAGACGACCCCAAAACGATTGCAGCCGCTATGTGGACCAATGGAATTCTCTACATCATTGCGCTTGGCTTGATTTGCGGCGTTGCTTTTTACGTTGGAAATGATGCTGTTCAGGCACTGATTGACGCCATTCCTGATTGGCTTACGAATGGGCTTACGATCGCAACGGGTATTCTGCCCGCGCTTGGATTTGCGCAGCTTATGTCAATCCTGTCCACCAAGGAGCTGAGCTTCCTATTCTTTGGAGGCTTCTTGCTGAGTGCCTATCTAAACATTCCGACGATCGGTATCGTGGCGTTTTCGCTGATCCTGATTGGGATTCTCAATATGGCTCACATTTTTATGCCTGCCAGTGCGGCGGTCGCTAAGGAGGTTGACGATGACAACGAATTCTAATGATGTTCTTGAGCTCTCGCCGGAGTCAAATAAATCGACCGATAAGAGAATAACCAAGAAAGACTTAAAGGCGTTATTTTGGCGTAGCTTTCCAATCAACATCATGTGGTGTTAGCGCCGGGCGATTTTAGCCGCTAATAGTCAAACGATTTTGACCAATCCCGGTCACCGAATAATGGCCACCGTGC
>CABSYR010000013.1:0-64248 GCA_902481895.1 uncultured Collinsella sp.
CGGGATTGGTCAAAATCGTTTGACTATTAGCGGCTAAAATCGCCCGGCGCTAACAGCATCGATGGCTTCGCTATTTCTTCGCTTTCCAGTCTGGAACATGAGCGCTCATTGAACCTGCAGAGGGGGCACTTTAACAAACTATCGAGATTCTGGCCAGGAGCTTTCACCGGTCTTCGGTGGTGAGAACAGCTCAATTCGCGACACAGCGTGTCGCGAATTGGAGTAGTCGCTGAGTGTTCTTTAACAACTAGTCATTCAAGAAGAGAGCGTCTAAGTGCCGGAATTGCCATTTTGAGTCGTCCCTAACGACTATTCTGGAGGGCTGTGTGCAAAAAAGGCAAATATGAGTACTGTTGCCATTATGGTTGCATTTATTTTGTTCAAAAATGAGGTCCCTGATGAGATTTAATACCATTAGGCGTCTCTTTTATTGAACATATGGGGAGGAATAACGCCGTCTGCGGGCGCTTAGGGCGTTGAATGATCCCTGATATGATTAAAATCGCTGTTACTAAACAAGTAGCAGTACTCATATTTGCCATTTTTTGAACACGGTCCTCTAAGGAGCCCTTTCCAGAGATGTCAGATGGCCTCAAACAGCCATAATCCAAAGGCCGTCTCAAACAACCAGTCATTTAAGAACGTCCCCAATGACTACCCCTGCAAAAAACTGTACACCAGCATCCAAAGATGTCGAAAAATGTCGATTTTGGATGCTGGTGTACATGTTTGGGTCGTATGGGTTGGGGCCAGCCGACCGCAATAGAACGCTAGAGCAGGTTCTTCTGTGCCCACGCGATGATATCGCTCGACTCGTAGAGTGGCTTGCCGTCGATGAACAGGCAGGGAACCTGGCGTTTTCCGCCGACGGCGATGAGCGTCTGCTCGGCTTCGGTATCGGTCGAGATATTGCGCTCGGGAATGGTCACGCCGTTATCGGCCAGGAAGCGCTTGACTTTTATGCAATACGGGCAGCCGGTCATAACGTACAGCGTGAGCTCAGGATCAGTAGCCATAGGTCTCCAATCGGTTGAGGTTTTGATTGAAATACCCAAAGCCGCCGCGGTCTATGCGCGGGCCAGCGACGACTCGATGGCCTGGACCAGAAACGCCGTGGCTCCGGTGCCGCAGGGCTTGTCGTAGTAGTCAACAAAGCGCTGGTCGGCAAGATAGCCGTGGGCGAGGCCCAGATACGCTTCGTTCTGGGGCTCGTGTCCCCAATTAAGGCCAATCCATCGACGGTGCATCGTGACAAGTTTGCGGGCCTCGTTACTCTCTGGGTCGCCAATGCCCATGGCAATCGAGAGCTGGCCCAGAATAGCGCGTTCAAGTTCCTTCATGTCGTTCCATGCCTCGGGGTCCATGTCCAGCAGCGCTTCGTTTGCTGCATCGATAGCCTCATCGCCATAGCGCGCCCGAGCCTCGGCGCCGTAGCGTTCCTCGTTTTCCTGCACGGTGCGCCAGCGCTCCAGTTGCGGCAGGACGGCGCCCATGAGCGAGACGGCTTCGTCGAGCGACATGCCGGTGTTTTGCGCCAGGCGCGGGGCACAGTCCTCGATCATTGCCTCCATCGTGGTGTCGTAGGTGTACTGGCCGTGGTCGTAGCACCACTTGCAGTAATGGTCGGTCGTGGCGCCCGTGGCATCGGTGCCGCAGTCGCCGGGCGTGAGTATCATGCCGCAGCTCTGGCAATAGTGCTCGGGCATTTCGAGCAGGTGAGACAGGGGCTCGCCGGTTACGGCGGCGATGAGCTTCATCATGTCGATGCCCGGTGTGACCTCACCGCGCTCCCAACGGCTGATGGCCTGGCGTGTGACGAAGAGCTTGGCGGCGAGCTGCTCCTGGGTAAGGTGATGGGCGCGACGGACGGCGATGAGCTTTTCTGCAAAGGCCATAGCGGCTCCTTTCTGCTGGTTGATGGCTTAAGCATACGCGGCAGCAGGTGCCCTTCCAAGCAACCGTTGGTTGCACGACGGGGACCGCGGAGAAGAATTGCGCGCAACGACCCACGCCTCCATGCCGTACAATGACCGGCATGGAACCTATCGCACACATACATACCGACCTGCCGCAGAAGTTCGGCATTCCGCGCAACAGCTTTTTGGCGCCCCATCTGCAGGGACGCATCGTCTTTGAGCCGGAATTTGCCTCCAACGCAGCGGTTGAGGGCCTGGACTCCTTCTCTCACCTATGGCTGCTGTGGCGCTTCGAAAACGGAACGCCCGGCGGCACGGCTAAGGACATAGCCGCCGATGCCAAAACGCAGGACAGGTCCGGCACCAACGCAAAATGGTCGAAAACCGTGCGCCCGCCGCGTCTGGGTGGGGCCGAACGCGTGGGCGTGTTTGCCACGCGCAGTCCGTTTCGTCCTAATCCCATCGGGCTTACCTGCGTCAAGCTCGATCGTGTCGAGCTCACCGACGATGGCCCCATCATCCATGTGCTGGGGGCCGATCTGCGCGACGGCACGCCCGTCTACGACATTAAGCCCTACATTCCATTTGCCGACTGTCACCCGGATGCGACGGGCGGCTGGATTGAAGACGCGCCGTGGCAAGAGCTCGACGTAGAGTTTCCGCATGCGCTGCAGGATATGGTCTCGCCCACAAAGCTCCCCGGCTTGGTCGAGGTCCTTCGCCAAGATCCGCGCCGCGCGGGCAGCAAGCACGAGCCAAACCGCGTCTATCATCTGGCCTACGCTGGACTCGACATATCGTTTGCGGTCGATGAAACCCAGCTAACCGTAGTCGCCGTCAACGACGCGCGAGACTAACCAGCCATTCGTCCGCACCCGTCAAATTCAGCGCCAAACCCCGCGTCAAAACTGCCCACGCTGGTGGACAATAACGCCTACCGAATCATTCCGCTCTACACGGGAGTCCAGCATGAAATACGACTTTACTTCAATCATCGACCGCCACGGCATGGACTCCATCGCCGTTGACTCTTGGGGTGAGATCCCAGGTATGGCTCCGAACGCGCCCGACGAGGGCTTCGACCGCATTCCCATGTGGGTGGCGGACATGAACTTCGCCACGGTGCCCACGGTCCAGGAGCACATCATTCAGCGCGCCCAGCACCCCATGTTTGGCTACTTTAACCCGCGCCCCGAGTACTTCGATCGCATCATCGAATGGCAGAGCCGTCGCAACGGCGTTGAGGGCTTGGCGCCGGAGCATATCAGCTACGAAAACGGCGTGCTGGGCGGTGTCGTGTCGACGTTGCGCGCGTATGTCCAGCCGGGCGATGCGGTGCTGGTCCACAGCCCCACCTACATCGGCTTTACCAAGTCCATCGAGGCCGCGGGCTATCGCATTGTCCACAGCCCGCTTAAGCTCGACGACCGGGGCGTGTGGCGTATGGACTTTGAGGACATGGAGCGCAAGCTCGCCCAAAACCACATCCATGCCGCGGTGTTCTGCTCGCCGCACAATCCTTGCGGCCGCGTATGGGAGCGCGACGAAATTGAGCGCGCAATGGATATCTATCGCCAGCACGATTGCGTGGTGATCTCGGACGAGATTTGGTCCGATATCATCCTGCCGGGACACAGACACATCCCGACGCAGTTGGTGAGCGAGGATGCCCGCATGCGCACGGTTGCCCTCTATGCGCCGAGTAAGACGTTTAACCTGGCGGGCTTGGTCGGCAGCTACCACATTATCTACAACGAGACGCTGCGCGACCGCATATGCGCTGTGTCCAACAAGACCCACTACAACGAGATGAATGTCCTCTCCATGCATGCGCTTATCGGTGCCTACCAGCCGCAAGGCTACGAGTGGGTGGACGAGCTCAACCAGGTGCTTGCCGGCAATATCGAGTACTTCTGCGATTACGTGGACGAGCATTTTGAGGGCGTGGGTTATTCGCGTCCGCAGGGCACGTACATGGTGTTTCTGGACTGCACCGAGTGGTGTCGCGAGCATGGCCGCGATATTCAGTGGCTGCTCGACGAGGGGGCGCGCGTGGGCGTGGGGTATCAGGACGGCCGTCCGTTCCACGGGCCCTGCCACATTCGCGTGAATCTGGCGCTGCCGCTTTCGCGCGTAAAGGAAGCGTGCGACCGCCTGGACCGCTACGTTTTTAATGCACGGTAAGCGCGCACTGCATGCGGAGCCTTCTGCCAAGTCGGCTAGAAGGCCCCGTGTGGTAAGGCATCTGTAACCATTGGGCGCAGACCTGCTGCGGAGGTTTATTTTTCTTGAATCTGCTTGCCGCAAAGATGCTCAATCGTAATCTCGTAGAGCTGGACGCCCTTAATGTCCTTGGCGATTTCCTCTTCGACCTCTTCGGCAGAAGGGTAGTACTTAAGGGCGAGCTGGCGGACTTTGTCCTCGATAAACGCGGGGGTGTCATTCGCCAGGCGACAGCGGCCAAAGACCACGGTACTCATAACGTAGGGAGCCCAGTCACCGTCCTTGTACCACTCGTTGCCGTAAACGGTAAAGCAGACCTTGTCATCGCGCTTGAGTGCGTCGACCTTGTGGCCGGCCTTGGCGCCATGGAAATAAATCTTGTCGTGCTCGGCGTCGAAGAAGTAGTTGACGGGAATGGCGTACGGGTAGCCATCGTCGCCGTTGACGGCAAAGACGCCGCGCTTGCAGGTGGCGAGCAGTTCGCGCGCTTCCTCGTCAGTGATGGCGCGTTTCTTTCGACGTAAGGGCCTAAACATCGTTGGCTTCCTTTCTGGTCGTGCGTGGTGGTTGGGCACAAACTATAGCGAAACGGATCCGTTTTTCTTGATGCGGGCGAGTATGTTTTTGAGCTTGTTAAAATCCAGCGGTTTGGACAGATGGGCGTTCATGCCGGCGTCGTGTGCCGCTTTGGCGTCTTCGGCAAAGGCATTGGCGGTGAGCGCGATGATGGGGATATCGGCTGCATCGACCTTCTCGCTCAGGCGAATCGCGCGGGTTGCCTCATAGCCGTCCATGTCCGGCATCATAATGTCCATCAGAATGGCATCGAAGCTGCCGGCGGGACGGCCAACGTATAGGTCGACCGCTTCGTTGCCATCGGCGGCGCGAGTTACGACAATGCCTTCGCTTTCGAGCAGCGCCTGGGCAATCTCGGCATTGAGCTCGTTATCTTCTGCCAAAAGAACGTTCATGCCGGCAAGCGAGCAGCTGTCTGCTTGCTCGTCCGCGCGTTCTCTTGCCTGAGGGTCTTTGTCGATATCGAGCGGAATCTGGACGTTGAACGTACTTCCCACGCCAACCTCACTCGAAATCTCAATCGTGCCGCCCATCAGTTCAATAAGCGACTTGACGATTGGCATGCCCATGCCGACTCCTTGGAACTTGCTGCGCGCATCGTCGCCTTCTTGGGCGAACGGCTCGTAAATGTGCGCCAAAAACTCAGGCGTCATGCCAATGCCGGTATCCGAGACGCTAAAGCAAAAGAGAGCGCGCCCGTTATCGAGTGGCTTGGTCTTTGAGCTAAAGGTGACGGAGCCGCCGTGCTTGTTGTACTTAATGCTGTTGTCTAACAGGTTGATCATGATCTGTCGGATATGGGTGGGACTGCCGACCATGTATGGCCCCGTGGCGTACGGCAGACTATTGTCCTGCATTGTGATGCCGTTACTGGACGCGCGGAGCTTGCACAGCACCAGCGTATCGTCACAGAGCTCTTTGAGGTTAAAAGGCACATGTTCCAGTGTTAGCTTGCGGTCTTCGATCTTGCCCATCTCGAGGATGTCGTTGATTAGCGAGAGCAGGTGATTGGCGGCAACGCGCGCCTTGGCACGGCTCTCGCGGGCGACCTGGATATCGCCTTCCTTCAATTCCTCGATCTCGATAAGGCCCAGGATACCGTTGAGCGGCGTACGGATGTCGTGGCTCATGCGCGTGAGGAATGCCGTCTTGGCGGCGTTGGCGGCATCGGCTTTTTTGCGCTCGGTTCGAGCGCGCACGAGTGCCCAGATGAGCAGGACGATGCCGACCGACAACATACCGATGAGGGTAGCTGCAATGGCGGTGCGGTTGCGATAAAGGAATTGAAGCGTGTTGGATTCCTGGGCCGTGTACGACGTGGAGGAGAAATTGCTTGCGGAGAGCGATTCTCCGGCATTGATGATGCCCTTGTTGATGATTCCCAGCAGCTCGGGCTTTCCGCGCGAAATCCAGCACGAGAGCTCACAGGTGTCAGGGAGCTCGACCGTCTCGCAGTCCTCGAGATCGTAACGGTCGCCGATGGTTTTTACGCGTGAACTGGGAGCGACGATGCAGTGCGCCGTTCCCTTCCTGAGGGCGTCGAACGCCTCATCGTCGGATTGGTATTCGGTTACGGTCGCTGTGGGGAACAGGCTTTCAAGTGCATTTTTGTTGACAAACGATGATTTGGTACAGGCGATGTTCTGGAGGTCTTTGTTCAGGTTGCTGCCGGTGTGGATGGCGGTGAGGGACATGGTCCCCAACGATACCGACTGCACAACGCCTGTTTGCTCGGCAAACCAGTAATCTCGGTATACCGGCAGCGCAACGTCTATGCTTCCCTTTGACAGGGCCTTTGACATCATCTTGTAGCTATCAAAGGCGACGGTTTTGACCGTAATGCCAAATTTATCGTGCAGCGTCGTCGCAAGCGATGCGAGCGAACCTTCCATTTCGCCGTCTTCGTCTTCGTTGCAGTAGGGGAGTTTGCCCGTAATGTAGCCGAGCGTGATGGTGTTGTCATTTGCTTTGAGCCAGGAACGTTCGGGACCGTTGAGCGATGATGAACCGCTGTTTTGGGCCGAGTAGCTAGATTTGACTTCGTCGATATAGCGTGGGTTGACGCGGGCGATTGCCGTCATGGCGGCATTGATGTCGTCCATCAGGTCGGGGCGGCTTTTGGGAACGGCAAAATAGTAGTCGCTCGAACCAATGTAGAACATGGGGGAGGCACTGGGCGACGAGATCGTGTCGTTCATGATGATGGCGTCGACCTCGTTGTTTGCGAGTGCGTCAAAGAGAACGGAGTCTCCGTCATACTCCCTGTATGTGCAGGCGATTCCCTCGTTGGCGAGCCACTGCTGGCCGACGATGGTTTGCATGACGCCGGAGTTGCAACCGATAGTGAGACCCTGGAGTGCTTGAGGGTCACCCTTTGCGAGGTCGTCACGATCGGGCTTGGCGTAGATGTAGTAGCGCTCGGTGCCCTCGGGGTTCGAGGAAAAGAGCAGCTTTTGGTCGCGTTCCTCGGAGTAGGAGATGTTGGGCATGAGGTCGATCTCGCCTGCCTCGAGCATGTCCATAAGCTCGGTGAAGGTGCCGGAGACGTATTCGTACCGCCAGCCGGGCGTGTAGTACGACAGGGTCTGGAGGTACTCGTAGCCCCATCCCGAGAGACGCTCCCCGGGGGTGCCGTTCTGGAAGCCTTCGCTGTTGACGAGCCAACCAACGCGGACCGTTTTGACCTGTTGATTGGAGCCGGCGGCAAAGGCGGGGGCGGGCATGATGGTGCTCAGTACGGCGAGCGCGGCAAGCGCGACGGCCAGGGTACGATATATAACTGAACGAAGGACAGCGGAAGCTCTCACATGCAATCCTAACGAATCGAGACATTACCGCACAAGGATACCAGCTCAGCCTGCCCAGTCGGCAGCTGGTGGTCATTGGGGACGTTCTTAAACGACTAGTCATTGGGGACGTTCTTGTTTGACTAGTCATTTAAGAACGTCCCCAATGACTAGTTCCGTTTGCGGGGGAGGCGTGGGACAATACCGAGCGAACGTGATTGGTTGTCCGTGGAAAGGGTCGCGATGAAAAAGCTCAGGACGCTTGCTGACGTTTTGCGCCAGGCGGGCTTCGTGCGCATTACGGAGCTGTTCCTCGTCTTCTATCTGCTGTGCTCAACGGCCGTCTGGTTGTCCGAGCCCACGACCCTTACGTTTGGCGATGGTCTCTGGTTTAGCTTTGAGACGGTCTCGACCATCGGCTTTGGCGATATCCCGGCCGAAACGCCGGTCGCCCGCGCGATTACCGTTGTCCTGAGCGTTATCAGCATCTTCTACATTGCCATGCTCACGGGCGTGGCGGTGAACTACTGCAATACGCTCATCAAGATGCGCCAAAAGGACACCATGGCGCGCTTTATGGACGATCTGGAGCATTTGGAAGAGCTCGATCGCGACGAGCTCGCCGATCTTTCGCGTCGTGTGCGCGAGTATCGTCGACGCCAGCGCTAAGACGAACGTCGTGTGCCACAACAAGGGGGACCAAATATGAATATCACCGTGTATCTGGGTGCCAGTGCCGGCAATGATCCGGCGTTTCTGCCCGCGGTGCAGGAGCTGGGCAACTGGATTGGCGCCAACGGGCACGCGCTGGTATACGGCGGGTCCAAATCGGGGCTGATGGGTGCGCTCGCCGATAGCGTACTCGAGGCGGGTGGACACGTGACGGGTGTTGAGCCGAGCTTTTTTATCGAGGCCGAGTTTCAACATGACGGTATTGACGACCTTATCGTGACGAGCGATATGGCGGAGCGCAAGGCCAAGATGATTGAGCTCGGCGATGCGTTCATCGCATTTCCGGGCGGCACGGGCACGCTCGAGGAGATTGCCGAGGTCATGTCCGCCGTGTCGTTGGGGCACCTGAGTGCGCCGTGCATTCTGTACAACCTGGATGGGTACTACAACGACCTCAAAGCCCTGCTCGGGCACATGATTGATAAGGGGCTTTCGAGCTCGAGGCGCCAACTCGGCATCTACTTTGCCGACGATTTGCGCGAGATTGCCTCGATTATCAACGGATAAGTCTTGAGCCTGCCCCACTATGACTCCCAATGGTGCCGTTTGCGGCGCAGATGGTTGGCTCGTTCGGACAACGCTCGCTCTACAATAAAACGTATCTATGTCGACTTTGACCGCGGGAGGACCCGATGGATAACCTTGCCAAACCCACGAACCGAGCGCTGTTTTTGGTCAGCGTTGCCGTGACCGGTGCACTCGCGGGTGCCGCAGTCTGGCTATTCTTCTTTGCGATGGAGCACGGCATTGATTATTTGTGGACCGAGGTCCCGCATAAGCTGGGTGTCTCTTCGCCCGAACTCGCCAGCGGCCCGTTTGGCTTTTTGCCGTACCCGTTTTTTGTCTGTCTGCTGGGCGGCTTGGTGATTGGTTTGTACGAAAAGATGACGGGTGCCAAGACCGACGACCTCAACCAGGTGATGGCCAAGGTCAAGCAAGATGGACGCTACCCGTACGACAATCTGGGCAAGCTTTCGCTCGCGGCATTGCTACCGTTACTGTTTGGCGGAAGTATTGGACCGGAAGCCGGTCTGACCGGCGTCATCGCGGGCCTGTGCAGCTGGGTCGGCGACCGCATGCGCCGCTTTGGTGCCGAGTTTAGGGAGCTTACGCTGCTGGGTACCCAGGCTGCCCTGACGGCGCTCTTTACCGCGCCCGTGTTTGGCTTTGTGGCGCCGCTTGCCGGTAGCGCTGACGGCCAGGGCGAAGACGCCGATGATGAGTCCGCGTCCGGCGAGATCACCATCAAGCTCCCCAAGGCGCAAAAGACGGTGGTCTACGGCATTGCGATTGCCGGCGGTCTGGGCACCTACCTGCTGCTTGGCCAGCTTTTGGGCGGCGGCATGGGCATGCCCAGGTTCGAGTCCGCCGAGGTGGGCAACCTGGAGCTTACCTGGCTCATTCCTCTGTCGCTGATCGGAACAATTTGCGGCTGGCTGTACTTTGTCTCTGAGCACGCGAGCGAAGTGCTTGCCCATGCAATAGGGGCGCGTCCTGTCGTCAAGGCCATGCTGGCCGGTCTGGTACTCGCCGCCTGCGGTACTGTTCTGCCCTTCACCATGTTTGCCGGCGAGACCCAGGCCGACGTGCTCATGGAAGCCTACCTGACCATCCCCGCCGGCGCGCTGATCGCGACCGGTCTTGTTAAGGCCATGCTGACGCTCGCCCTCATCAACCTTGGTTGGCGTGGCGGCCACTTCTTCCCGGTTATCTTCTCGGGTGTGAGCCTGGGCTACGGCCTTGCCATCCTCACCGGCGCCGATCCGGTCTTTTGCGTCGCCGTCTGCACAGCCTCGACGATGGGCGCCGTCATGCGTCAGCCCGTCATGGTCGTGGGCCTGCTGCTCATGTGCTTCCCACTCAAGGGTATCGTCTGTATGATCGTCGCGGCCGTCATCGCCGCCGGTATTCCACTGCCCAAGCCGCTGCGCAAGTAGCATGGTGGCACACGCCGGGGACATGCCGTTTGTCATGGGTTTGCGGTCGACCGATTTCGACCAATTGTGGCCTGCGTGGGCCAGGATTCGCATGGCTACAGATCGCGTACTCGATAAACCTTGGTGCTGACGGTGCAGCTGATTGCACATAGCGCGAGGGCAAGTACGGCGATGCCTGCACACAGACAGCTAAGAACGGCAGGATCGGGATTCGCCCCGGCAATCGACATGAGCCAGTTGCTGATGGGGTTGGAGGAACTCAGCATTGCCATGGTGCCGCAGCCAAACAGGGCAAACAGGCCAAGGGATAGGCGCAGCGCCTCCATGTGTCCAAATCGGAAGAACAGCGGCTGTGCCAAGAATACCATCATGAAGGAGATGAGCATCGATGCTGCCGAGGCGATTGCGATTTCAAAGATCGTCTGTCCCGTCGAAGGGATGCCCGCGCTGTTGAAGAGCGGGATGGCGACGATACCCAAAAGCGTAGCTGCACATGCCATGACGGCGGAGAAGACAATAACGCTCAGGTAGCGTGCGCAGATGATGTCTTTGCGCGAGAAGGGCAGCGTTGCCCGATAACGCTCCCAGCCGTTTTGGTTATCGTAGCCAGCCAGTGAGTTCATGATTATGATGGGCGACATGGCGCTGACCGCGCAGGCGCCGGCGCTCATACCGGAATCGCCGTCCGATGCGTTGGCAAGGGTTAGCACGACGAAGATGAACAGGCCGACGCCCGCGATGCTCGGGATGAGCGTGCGAACGATGGCGAGCTCGGACATAAAGGCACGTTTCATATCGAAGCCCCTTTCAGCGTGAGGCGTAGATAGTCGTCAATGGTTGCCCGATCGCAAGGAATCTCGGGGAAGGCCTCGAGCGTTTCGCAACGGTTGGGCACGAGCACGTCCACGCTATAGGCGTGGTGGACGGCGCGGGCGCCTTCGACGCAAGCCATAAGCTCGGCGGCCTGCGCTTGGGTGCAGTGGGCGATGCCGGCGCGGTCGGTAATGTCCTCGCGCGGCAGGTCAAACACAATCGAGCCGTTATCGATGCAGATGACGCGGTCGGCGGCGCGATCGAGGTCGGACGTAATGTGGCTCGAGAGCAGCACGCTGCGCTGACCGTCGGAAACAAAGGCAAGCAGCTCATCGAGCAGCTCCTCGCGTGCCATGGGATCGAGGCCCGCAGTGGCTTCGTCCAAAACGAGCAGCTTGGCCTCGTGGCTGAGCGCGCAGGCAAGCTGCAGCTTCATGCCCATGCCGCGGGAGAGGTCCTTGACCTTTGTCTTGGGATCGAGGCCAAATCGGTTGATGAATCCGGCGAACGTTTCGCGGTCCCACGTGGGGTACGCCGGGCCTACGAGCGACTCGATCTGGCCCACCTTGAGCGTGGAGGGGAAGGGGCACGTGTCCAGGACAAGACCGACGCGGGAGCGTAGATGGCGTTGCGACTCATCGGGCGCGTCGGCGCCACAGCGCTGCCCAAACAGGTGCACTTCGCCGGCATCGAGCTTTATAAGCCCGAGAGCAGCTCGAATCGCCGTTGTTTTGCCAGCACCGTTGGCACCAACAAAGCCGACGATCTGGCCAGGCTCCACGGCAAGCGTGACGTCGCGCAGCGAAAAGCGGTCGCTTACAGTGCGTGAGATGCCTTTGAGTTCAAGCAAGTTTTGCATGGTATAGCCTTTCTTGCAGATGGCTACTGCATGGTTTCGGGGGCTACCAGGTCGAGCATCTCGTGCAGTTTGTCGCGCGTGACGCCCAAGGCTTCGGCTTGGCTTGCCGCTTTCGCAAGCAGCTCTTCGATATGGCAGAGCTGGTTTTCGCGCAAAAGCTCCTGGTTGCCCTCGGCGACAAAACAGCCCTTGCCCTGCACGGTGCAGATAAACCCGAGCTGCTCCAGGTCGGCGTAGGCGCGCTTGGTGGTGATGCCGCTCACGCCAAGATCGCTCGCGAGTGCACGGATGCTGGGGAGTTTTGCTCCCGCGGCGAGCGTGCCCGATAAGATCTGAGCTTTGACTTGCGAGGCTATTTGCTCGTAGATGGGTTTGTCGCTCGAATTGGATAGGATGATGTCCACAGCGGTTCCTTAGCTGTTGGGCTACACGTGTATATAACCGGTAAGCACAGTATATATACACTATGCACAGTTCTGCAAGAGGCAAATACCGATTGGCCCGGCTACCCAGGCCCCAACTGATGAATTTGTCCTGATAGGCGCCCTAGAGCGGGATTTCGCGGCTACAATAGTACGGTTACAACGACGTAATGCACTCAACGCAAGAAAGGATCCGCATGGCAAGCCTGTCGGATGAAATCTCGTCGCGCCGCACATTCGCGATCATCAGCCACCCGGACGCCGGTAAGACCACGCTTACCGAGAAGCTGCTGCTCTATACCGGCAGCATTCAGACCGCCGGCTCGGTCAAGGGCAAGAGCTCGGCCAAGCATGCCGTCTCGGACTGGATGGACATCGAGAAGGAGCGCGGTATTTCCGTTACCTCCTCGGTGCTGCAGTTCACCTATAACGGCGCCTGCGTCAACATCCTCGATACCCCCGGCCACCAGGACTTCTCGGAGGATACCTACCGTACCCTTATGGCCGCCGACGCCGCGGTCATGGTCATCGACGGCGCCAAGGGCGTCGAGGCCCAGACCAAAAAGCTCTTTAAGGTCTGCACGCTGCGTCATATTCCCATCTTCACCTTTGTGAACAAGCTCGACCACGAGGCTCGCGATCCGTTTGAGCTCATGGAAGAGATCGAGAACGTCCTGGGTATCAATACGTATCCCATGAACTGGCCGATCGGCAGCGGCCGCAGCTTCCGCGGCGTGTTCGATCGTCAGACCCGTCGCGTTATCGCCTTTGAGGGCGATGGTCACGCCAACGCCACCAAGAAGGTCGCCGAGGTCGAGGCCGAGCTGGGCGACCCCGCCATGGATGAGCTCATCGGCGAGGAGAACCATAAGAACCTAATGGACGATATCGAGCTGCTCGATGGCGCCGGCGACGAGCTCGACTTGGATGCCGTGGCGTGCGGCAAGCTGAGCCCGGCGTTCTTTGGCTCGGCGCTCACCAACTTTGGCGTGGAGCCCTTCCTCAAGGAGTTCCTGCGTCTGGCCCCGACGCCGCGCGCCTATACCGATACGCTCACCGGTGAACCGGTCGATCCCTGCCGCGACGACTTTAGCGGCTTTGTGTTTAAGATCCAGGCCAACATGGACAAGAACCACCGTGACCGCATCGCCTTTGTACGCATTTGCTCGGGCAAGTTCGAGCGCGGCATGGATGCCTTCCACGTGCAGGGCAACCGCAAACTTAAGCTTGCCACGGGCACCTCGATGATGGCCGATGACCGCGCCATCGTGGACGAGGCGTACGCGGGCGATATCGTGGGCCTGTTCGACCCGGGTATCTTTAGCATCGGTGACACCGTGTGCTCCGGCAAGCGCCACGTGCAGTATCCGCAGATCCCGACGTTTGCCCCCGAGATGTTCGCTCGTATTACGCAGGTCGACACGCTCAAGCGCAAGCAGTTCGTCAAGGGTATGGAGGAGCTTGCCCAGGAGGGTGCCATCCAGATCTTCCGCGAGCTGGGTGCCGGCATGGAGAGCGTCATTGTGGGCGTGGTCGGCGTGCTGCAGTTTGAGGTGCTCGAGCGCCGTCTCAAGGCCGAGTACCGTGTTGAGGTTCGTCGCCAGCCGCTGCCCTATACGGACATCCGCTGGATCCAGAACGACCCCGACACTATTGATATCCCGGGCCTTTCGCTCACGCGCGACACGCTGCGCGTCGAGGATATGCGCGGCGGTAAGCTGCTGCTGTTCACGAGCCCGTGGAACGTGGATTGGGCAACCGACCACAACCCCGACCTGATCCTGTCGGAGTTTGGCAACGTAGCCTTTTAACGTATCGGCGCGGTGGTCCTGCGGGGCTGCCGCGCCGTTTGCTTGCCTTATGCCGTGTGAGCGGCTATTATACCCACCGTCGTCTCAAGACCGGGGCGTCCGAGCAGTTCGGGTCCGATATCCTGCTCGTTAAACCTAAAACCAAAGGAGTACATAATGATCAAGAAGGTCATGGAGGACTACAAGGTCCTGTTGCGGAGCATTCCCGCGGCAACGGTTTCGCTGTTTTTCGTGAGCGTCATCATGATGAACCTGCTGGCTAACAAGGAGCTCATCAGCCTGCCGTATCTGGCACTCGATTGCGGCTTTGTGGTGAGCTGGGTTTCGTTTTTGTGCCAGGACATGATTTGCAAGCGCTTTGGCGCCAAGGCATCCATCAAAATCTCTATCCTCGCGCTGCTGGTCAACCTGGCCGTGAGCCTGTGCTTTTGGGCATGTTCGCTCACGCCCGGCATGTGGGGCGCCTACTACGACACGGGCATGATCGAGGTCAACACCGCCCTTAACGCCACCATCGGCGGCACCTGGTACGTGGTGCTGGGCTCTTCGCTGGCAATGCTCGTTTCTGCCGTGGTTAACTCCACGCTCAACCAGTCGCTCGGCCGCATGCTCAAAAAGAATAACTTTGCGAGCTTCGCCTTCCGCTCCTATGTGTCCACGGGTGTTGGCCAGTTTATCGACAATCTAGTCTTTGCCATTGTGGTGAGCCACACGTTCTTCGGCTGGACCTGGGTGCAAGTCCTCATGTGCTCGCTGACGGGCGCTGTTGCCGAGCTGCTGTGCGAGGTCTTCCTGAGCCCCGTGGGCTACAAGGTCGTGCGCGGCTGGGAGCGCGAGAATGTGGGCTCCGAGTACCTCGAGCGCCACGCAACCGCCTAAGGAGCAAGTATGCGGGTTTTGATCACGGGCGCTTCGGGCGGTATCGGAGCCGCATGCGTGCAGCGCTTTTTGGACGAGGGCCACGAGGTCGTGGGCTTTGATCTGCTGCCGGCGGCGATCGAACACGAGCGCTACCGCCATCTGATCGTTGATGTCCGCGAGCCGGGCTCGTTTCCAGGCGACCTTGAACCCCAGGTGATCGTGAACGTTGCCGGTACGCAGGATTCGGCCGATGACATCGCCGCCAACCTGTATGGCACCATCAACGTGACCGAGCGCTACGCCTTTGCGGGGGAGGGGCTTGCCGCCAAGCCGGTGCCGGCTATCCAATCCGTGGTCAATGTGGGGTCGGCGAGCGGGCATACGGGATCGGAGTTTCCTGCCTATGCTGCCAGCAAGGGCGGCGTTATCGCGTACACCAAGAACCTTGCAAACCGCCTGGCGCCGCAGGCCATCGCCAACAGTGTGGATCCGGGCGGCGTTATCACGCCGCTCAACTGTTGCGTGATGGAAGACGAGCGCCTGTGGAATCAGATTATGGAGCTCACGCCGCTTAAACGCTGGGCCACCGCTCAAGAGATCGCCGAGTGGATCTACTTTGTGGGCGTGACCAACCGGTTTATGACCGGACAGAGTCTGTTGATCGATGGCGGCGAGGCCGGCCGCACGCAATTTATTTGGCCCGAATAGGAAACGCGCCCGATGGAAAGCCGTCGGGCGCGTTTTTGATGTATCGACTTTAGCCGAGGCAAGTCCAGTTGACGGGGGTCGAGCCGTGCTGTTCGAGTAGCCGATTGGCCGCCGAGAAGGGACGCGACCCCATAAAGGCGGGGAGTTCTGCCGTGGCACGGTTGGCCGAAAGCGGCGAGGGGTGCGTGGAGGCCAGGCAGAACTTGTCGGTTGCCTTGCCCGCACCGGTTGCGACGAGCTTACCTTCGACCATCTGCTGGGCAAAGCGACCCCATGCCAAAAAGACTACCGGTTGGGGCAGCTGACAGCAGCGCTCGATAACGTAGTCGGTGAGCGTGCTCCAGCCCAGCTTAGCGTGAGAGTTCGCGGCATGTTCGCGCACGGTGAGCGTAGTGTTGAGGAGCAGGACGCCCTGTTGTGCCCATGGGGTTAGGTCTCCCGTGGCGGGAATGGGACAACCCAGATCGGCTTTGAGTTCCTTGTAAATGTTGCGCAGGCTCGGCGGCAACTTGGTTTGCGTCGCGGGGACCGAGAACGACAGTCCCATTGCCTGGTTGGGTCCGTGATAGGGGTCTTGACCCAAGATGACAACCTTGACCTGGTCGGCCGGCGTGTAGGCGAGGGCATTGAGGATGTCGTCTTGTGCCGGGTAGATGGTTTGCTCGGTACGCAAAAGGGCGATGCGCTCGAGCAGCTGGTTCGTAGTGTCACGTACCGGCTGCGGTGCATCGCCCAACCAAGTTGCTATGTTGCGGTTGCGAGTTGCGGTGTCCATGGGGCTCCTTTATGGCAGATGCTCTGTTGGTATCTATTGTAAAGGCGCACCGGAGACCTTTATGCCGCGGCTGCATAAGGAGCGGGGACTACGAGACGCGCTCGGGCGCTCCTGCCATACGAGCCTGTCCATGCGCGCGAAGGCGCGGAAGCTCGACGGTTGCCACCATGACGCCGGTGAGGATGAGAGCGGCGCCAAAGAAGGCGATGGGGCTCAGGACCTCGCCGACCAGGAAGAACGAGAAGACGGCGGAGCAGACTGGCTCGAGCGAGAAGGCGAAGCCGGTGGTCTCGGCGGGCACGTGGGGCTGCACGAGCGTCTGGGTAATAAAGCCGTAGGCAGAGCAGATGAGTGCGAGCGCGACGACAACGACGATTTCGCTCGGCGTGCTGGGAAGCGTGAAACCGCCAAAGACGCATGCGGCAATGCCCGAGAACAAACCGCCAAAGCCCAGCTGCCAAACACCCAGAGCCAGCGGGTCGACATCTTCGACAAAGCGCTTCGCCACAATGATATGGCCGGCGTAGACAAAGGCGGAGAGCAGCATGATGAGCGCGCCCGGGTTCAGGCTGGTGAAGTCGGCGCCCGAGAGCAGCAACATGCCGCAGGTGACGATGGCTGTGCCGATGAGCACTTTGCGCTCGGGGGCGCGACGCAGCAGGGCGGCGTTGGCAAACGGCACGATCACGACCGTCAGGCTCTGCAAAAAGCCGGCAGTGGAGGCGGAAGTGAGGCTGGAGCCCAGGCACATGCAGGTGAGCTCGATTGCCATGATGGCGCCGATGATGGCGGCGCGGACCATAAGGTCGCGGTTGATACGGAACGCGCGCTTGTGGAAGAGCAACAGGCAGGCCACAAAGGCGATGATGCAGCGTAGCGCGACGATGCTCGTGGCGTTCATGCTGTCCATGCCGATCTTCATGAGGGGATACGAAAAGCCCCATGCGACGGGAACGGAAAATGAGAGCGCGATTGCTTTTTTGCGATCCATGGGACTCCTTTTGTTACAGAACGGTTTCGTAAAAGGATTCTGCTCCCAGATGTGGATGTAGTAAAGCGAATGTATCTTCAGTATGATTAAGAAATACTAATGTTGACAGAAAAAGCCATGGCAAAATGTTTTACAGCTACATCGATGTGGAGGCACGATGGCATCGCGGTATCAGATTGTTTGTATGGTAGTCGACTGCGGCAGCCTGAAACGCGCGGCCGATGAGCTGGGCTATACGCAAAGTGCGGTGAGCCAGGCCGTCAAAGCGCTCGAGCGCGAGCTGGGTACCACGCTTATCGAGCGCGGTAAGCAGGGCGTTTCGCTTACGCGCGACGGTAAACAATATCTGCCGTATCTGCGCCAGATTGTGACTGCCGAGGCTGATCTCGAGGGCAAGCGCCAGGAGCTGCTGGGGCTCTCCTCGACCGATATTCGCATCGCGACGTTTACCAACGTGAGTCGAACCGTGTTACCGCGCGTGATCCGCGACTTCGGAGCCCTGCACCCGGGCGTACGCTTTACCCTCAAGCAGGGCGACTACACGCGCAACGCCCAATGGGTGCACGACGGCGTAGTGGATTTTTGCTTTACGGCACGTGGGTTTACCGCAGGGCTCGAGAAGCGCGTGGTCTATCACGACGAGTTGGTGGCGCTGTTGCCTGTCGCGCATCCGCTGGCGGCAAAGGAAAAGGTGACGCTCGCCGGCCTGGCTTCCGAGCCGTTTGTGCTTCTGGATGAGGGTGAACAGAGCTTGGTGCTCGATGCATTCGCGGCGCATGGGCTGTCGCCGCACGTAACGAGCGAGGTGACCGACGACTACACCATTATGGCAATGGTGGAGGAGGGCCTAGGCGTGAGCATGCTCTACCGTCGTACTGTGGAGGGCATGCGAGCCGATATTCGTGTGCGGCCCATCGTGCATGCCCCCTCGCGCGACGTGGTGGCGGCCTGGCGCAGCTGGGACACCATGCCTATCGCCACGAGGCGCTTTATCGACTATATGAGCTCGCATATTGTCAATTAATGACTGGCGTAGCGTTGGGTGCGGTGTTTAGCGGGCTGTCGCTTTGGCTTGGGTGGCGCGATAGGTGCGTGCCGGGTGGCAGAGTAGCACCGCCACGACCATAAAGAACGCCGTGGTGCCCAGGCTGATGGGGTAGACCATCATGATGTTCGCAAAGGTGCGGAAGTGCGGGAACACGCAGAACACCCAATAGAAGCGGATGCCGCAGACGCAGATCATGGTGATGAGGGCGGGCGTGAGCGAGATACCAAAGCCGCGCAGGTAGCCCGACATGTTTTCGTAGAACATGCTAAAGGCGTACGCCGGGAAGATCGAACACACGCGGATATAGCCGATCGAGACGATGTTGGGGTCGCTGTTGAACAGCGACAAGATCTCGCGCCCCAGGCCGACAATAACGATGATCGTGGTGAGTGCAACGATACCGCCTTCGACCAGGCAGACCTTAAGCGTTTTGGTGCAGCGATCGATCTGGCGGGCACCGTGGTTTTGTCCCACAAAGGTGGTGCACGCCTGGCTAAAGCTGTTGAGCAGGTTGTAGCACACGTACTCCAGGCTCATAGCGGCGCTCGAGGCTGCCATGACCTCGGTGCCCAGGCTGTTGATGGCAGACTGGATGATGATGTTGGCGACGGCAAAGACGGCGCTTTGGATGCCGGCGGGCAGGCCGATCTTGACGATGCGCTTGAGGGCGACGGGGTCGATAGCCAGGTCGCGCGGGGTGACGCGGACGACGGAGTCGGTCTTGAGTAGGCGGATAAAGAGCGTAGCGGCGCTGACGGTGTAAGCGATGGCGGTGGCGATAGCGACGCCCGCGACGCCCCAGTGGAGTACGGGGACAAAGATGAGGTCCAGGCCAATGTTGAGGACGGTGGACACGGCAAGCGCCTGTAGCGGCATGCGGGTGATGCCGACGGAGCGGAAGATTGCGGCTTCAAAGTTGTAAAGCAAGATTGAGGGCATGCTGAGCAAAAAGACGCGTAGGTAGAGCGAAGCGAGCGGCATGGTTTCGGCGGGAACGTTGAGCGCGGCGAGCATGGGCTCGGCAAAGATCTCGCCCAGCGCGATGACGACAAAGCCTACAAGCGCCATCAAAATCGAGGTGTGGACGGCGCGTTTGACCATGTTCTGATCATTGCGGCCGATAGCGTTGGCGATGACCACGTTGGAGCCAAGCGACATGCCAATAAACAGGTTGAGCATAAGACTGGTAAGCGGGACATTGGAGCCGACCGCCGCCATGGCGAGGGTTCCCTGGTCGCCCGAGAAGTTACCGATGATGACCGTGGCGATGAGGTTCGACAGCTGCTCCAAGATGCTCGTGGCGGCCACGGGGAAGGCGAATAGGGGAATATTGCGCCACAGCGATCCGGTGGTCATGTCAATGTGCTTAGATACGGTGTCAGCCATACGCTCTCAATCTCTAATATGCTCTTTCGTGCTTATTTGCGCAGACGATGATACTCCTAATGCAACCAGTCGGCACTTAGGGACGTTCCTTTTCTGTCGGCAGCTGGGGACACTCCTTATCTCTTCTAACTAGTCATTCAAGAACGTCCCCAATGACTAGGTGGGGAAGGCGTGCGACAATGGTGGGCGTTGTGTTGTTCGCGCTAAGGAGTTGCCATGTTGTTGTGTCCCGTTTGCCATGAGCCGCTGGTGGATAACGAGCGCGGTGCTGCATGCGCGGGCGGACACCGGTTTGACCGTGCTCGCGAGGGCTATCTATATCTACTGCGCTCGTCCAAGAGCGGCGACTCTATGGGCGATCCCAAGTCACAGGCGCGCAGTCGTCGTGACTTTCTGAACCGCGGGTACTATGCGCCGTTGCGCGATGCGATGGTTGAACTGGTGCGCGAGCGGGTGTCTGGGCGTGCAGCGTCTGCGAACGGCCCCATGACGCTGCTCGATATTTGCTGCGGCGAGGGCTACTACACCAGTGCCATGGGCGCGGTGCCGGGCGTGGATGCTTACGGTTTCGACTTGGGCAAGGAGATGGTGCGCCTGGCCGCCAAGCGCGGCGATGCGACCTATTTCGTGGCCAACATGAAGGATATCCCCGTGGCCGATGGCGCCTTCGATATGGTGACCGAGCTCTTTGCTCCCTTTAACGAGCGCGAATTTGCCCGCGTGCTGGCGCCAGAGGGCTCGCTCTACACCGTGGTGCCGGGCGCCCGTCATCTCTTTGGGCTTAAGGAGGTGCTCTACGACACGCCGTACCTTAACGATGAGAAGCTGCCGAAGACCACCGAGCTCGAGTTAGTCGGAATGCAGCGGGTGTCTGCGAATATTACGCTTCAGACCCAGGCCGACATCGAGGCAGTGTTCCAGATGACGCCGTACTACTACCGTACGCGCCCTTCCGACAAAGAACGCCTGGCAAATTTGGACACCCTTCAAACCGACATCGACTTCATCATCGCCGAGTACCGCCACAGCTAACAACCTGCCAAAAAAGGGACAGGTTTATTTTGGTAGGTTTTATCTAGGCAAACGTAAAGGGCCGACCGCAGAGATGTGCGATCGGCCCTTTTTAGTTGCTTGGCTACAGAGGTTATGAGAAGCGAGCGCTTACAGGCGGTCCTTGTTTTCGGCCTTAACGGCGTGTGCCTGCTGAACAAAGAACAGGTCGTACACCACGATGACAAAGGCGCCAAAGTTGATGGCGTCGCCGCCAAACGCGGGAAGCGTGAGCACCGCTTGGGCAAGCGTGGCGACCGCGGCAACAATACCGAGCTTAAACGCGCCGTCCACCTGCGAAGGCTTGTTGGCGCCCTTGATACCGGCGACGCCTGCGGCAAGGTCGACGAGACCCTTGGCGATAAGCACGACCGCTGCGAGCATGGCGTACGAACCGTACGTGGAATCGAGACCGCCCGTGGCGATACCGACGCCGGCGGTGACGAGGCTGGCGATGCCCAAAACAAAGTAGATGAGAGCAAGGATTTTGAGAGTCTTGCGAGTGAAGCTCATGGCTGGTCCTTTCGATACGAGTACGCCAACTTGGCGCACCCAATGTACTGCACATATGGTGAAGCACATTGTAGTTCAACGCAGCGATGCATGCGCCTGAAAGCGCTTTGAGCCCGCGCAGCCCAACCCAACCTTTCAAAAAGGAAAGCTGGACGTAAGCCAAATCGATGGCAGCCCATGTGCGGCGCTGCGATGATGAGGCCGTAACAAGGAGCTGGTCTCAAGGAGGAGCCATGATGTACGGAACAGGGCAAGTGCGTGAGCCGCGGTCGTTGGGAAGGCGCATGGGCGATTCTGTGATCGCTGCCGTGTGCACGGGATTGATGGCGGTGCTTTGCATTGCGATGCTGTGGGCCATGTCGCATGTGGGACAATAGCGGACGGTTGGGTGCCGACGCAAACGGCGCTCACGTATTCGTTTTGCTTGCTAAGGAGTGTCCATGGGCGTTGTCGATCCCTTTTCTGTTGCTCGGGCCGCGGGGCTTGAGCTGACCGGGAAGCCCGAGGGCCTCACGCTCACCGACGGCACGATGGAGCTGCGCGCCGATTTTACCCGCATGCTTCCGCGGCTCAAGCAGGGCCGCCTGCAGCAAGAGCTGCTGGTGAAGGCTGCACGTGCAAAAGGCATCGAGAGCCCATGGGCGATTGATGCCACGGCAGGCTTTGGCGAGGATTCGCTGCTGTTGGCGGCCGCGGGCTTTACCGTCGATCTGTATGAGCAGGATTGCGTGATTGCGGCGCTCCTCAAGGATGCCTTGGATCGCGCGGCGGATGATCCGGCGCTTGCGGCTGCCGTGGCGCGCATGCGCTTACACGCGGGCGAGGACAGCATTGCCGGCCTTCGCCATACAGCTGGGCTGATCGAGCAGGACGAGCTCGCGGCTCCCGACGTGGCGTATCTGGACCCCATGTTTCCCGGGCGCACCAAGAGCGCGGCGGTTAAAAAGAAGTTCCAACTCTTGCATCATCTGGAACAGCCGTGCGCCGATGAGGAGACGCTGGTCGAAGCTGCGCTTGCCGTGCACCCGCGCAAGGTCGTTATCAAACGACCGGTGAAGGGGCCACTGCTTGCCGGCGTTAAGCCGAGCTATCAGCTTGCGGGCAAGGCCGTTCGTTACGATGTTTTGGTGCCGCCACGTCCGTAGCTTGCGTACGATGGCTGACACTCCGTCAATGCCGTGCCGATGCGGCGCCTATTTCCAAGGGTGCGACGTCAGGTGCCATCCACCGCAGTATTCGCATTTGTAGCAGGCCAAACCGCGCCGTCCGCGGTTTTCGCAGTCGGCCATAACTGCCTCGGCCTCGGCGCGTGTGTCGTAACGGTTCTTGCGCTCGCACGACTTGTAGCGCCAGGCCTCATCGCGCTCGGCGTCCAGGGCGTCGCGGCGCTCGTCCTCGCGCGCAAACAGGTCGCTCATATCACCGCCGGTGGCAGCGCCCAAAAACTCGCTTTTTGCCTTTGACCAGGCGGCTCGCTTTTTGCTTCCCATCTGCTTCGCGCCCTTCTCAAAACGTTGGTATCATTGCTCAATCAAAGTGATACCAATAAACGTGAGGTTGCCGCGTGATGATCAGAAAAACCCTCGATACCGACATTCCCACTGTCATGGCTATCTATGACGCGGCCCGCGCCTTTATGCGCGCGCATGGCAACGCCACGCAGTGGCCCGAGGGCACGCCTTCTGCCGAGCAGCTGGCTGCCGATATCGCCGCCGGTGGCAGCTACGTGTGCGAAGTCGACGGTCGCGTGGTGGCGACGTTTGCCTTTTTACCGGGCCCGGACGAGTGCTATGACGTAATTGAGGACGGTCAATGGCGCAGCGACACTCCATACGCCGTGCTGCACCGCGTGGCATCCGACGGCACCACGCATGGCGTCGCGGCTGCGATGTTTGCCTTTGCCAAGGAACGCATTGACCATCTGCGTATCGACACACACCAAGACAACCTGCCTATGCAGGGCGCCATCGCCAAGGCCGGGTTTGAGCGCGCCGGTATCGTATATGTGTCGGACGGTACGCCGCGTGTCGCGTTCGATTGGCTGCGCGAGGCATAAGAGCAAAGACGCGTATCAACAATTCGCGCGAACGAAAATGGCTCCGGGTGGGGCCATTTTCGTTCGCTGCGCTGTTTTGCAAGCCGGCTTTCGCAAGGCGCGAACCTACGAAAATCGCCGCGCGGCAACGCGGGGCGATGAGCTCGGTCGGGGGATAGGGCCCGCTTCGCCCGCCGGCTCGTAAATTGTATCATCCAGTGTGGAACGAGGATGCCCGTTGCCGCGTGCGATGGGCTTGCAATAAGAGGAGAGCCATGTCGAAGCAAGCGGTCGTTGGAATCTTGGCGCATGTCGATGCCGGCAAGACCACGCTGGCCGAGGCCATGCTGTTCAACGCGGGTCGCATTCGCAAGCGCGGGCGCGTGGACGATGGCGATTCGCATCTAGATACGAACGAGATCGAGCGCGAGCGTGGCATCACGATCTTCTCGTCGCAGGCCGTGCTCGACCACGGCGATACCCACCTCATGCTCGTGGATGCGCCGGGGCATGTCGATTTTTCTGCCGAGGCGGAGCGCACACTGCGTGCCCTGGACTACGCGATTCTGGTGGTGGGCGCCAACGACGGCGTGCAAGGGCACACCGAAACCTTGTGGCGCCTGCTTGCGCGCTATGACATTCCGACGTTCATCTATATCAACAAAATCGATTTGGAGAATCCCGGCCGCGATGTTTTGCTGGCACAGCTCGGGCAGCGCCTTTCCGAAGGCTGCCTGGATGCCAACGAACTGCTGGCGGGCGGCACCGTTCAGGAGGACGCTGCTGCGTTGGACGAGGCGGCGCTCGAGGAGTTTCTTGAAGCGGGCGAGCTTTCTGTCGCAACGCTGTCGCGCATGGTTGCCGAGCGCAAGCTTTTCCCCTGCTTTGCCGGCTCGGCGCTCAAGGACCAAGGCGTGGACGAGCTGCTGGATGGCATATGTGCGCTGATGCGCGAACAGGCATGGCGACCGGAGTTTGCCGCGCGCGTCTACCGCGTGAGCCGCGGAGATCGCGGCGAGCGCTTGGCATGGGTTAAAGTGACCGGCGGCACGCTGCATGCCAAGCGGATGATTGACGGACGTTCCGGTGCCGAGGCGTGGGAACAGAAGGTCGATCAGGTCCGCATCTATAACGGTGAGAAGTATGAGCTTGCCCAAGAAGTTGCTGCTGGCGGTATTTGTGCCGTGACGGGTCTTGCGCACGTTCGCCCAGGGGACGCCTTGGGCGCGGAATCCGCGTGCGATGCGCCCGTCATTGCGCCAGTTCTCACCTATACGGTGCTTCCGGGCGAACACGATGTCCATGCGGTGTTCAAAGCACTGACTGAGCTGGCGGACGAAGATCCCATGCTCGGCGTAAGCTGGAATACTCATCTGGAGCAGATTCATTTGCAGTTGATGGGCGCCGTGCAACTTGAGGTCGTGCAGCGGGTGTTGGCCGATCGCTTTGGTCTTTCGGTTGAGTTTGAGTCTGGCGGCATTCTCTATAAGGAGACTATTTCGCAGCCGGTCGAGGGTGTGGGCCACTTTGAGCCGCTGCGCCACTATGCCGAGGTGCATTTGCGCCTGGAGCCGTTGCCTGCGGGCTCGGGCGTGCAGTTTGGCACCGTAACCTCGACTGACGAGCTCGATCTTAACTGGCAGCGTTTGGCACTCACCAACGCCATGGAGCGCGATCACCTGGGCGTGCTGACCGGCTCGCCCATCACCGATGTGCGCATTACGCTCACGGGCGGCCGTGCGCATGCCAAACACACCGAGGGCGGCGACTTTCGCCAGGCCACGTACCGCGCGATTCGCCAGGGGTTCATGCAGGCGCGTGAGGCCGGCGCGGCGGTGCTGTTAGAGCCGTGGTATCGCTTTGAGCTCGAGGTGCCGGGGGAGTGCGTGGGCCGGGCGCTTTCAGATGCCACGCGCATGGGTGCCGAGTACGAGCCGCCGACGATGGCGGGAGACCGGGCGAAGCTTGTGGGTCGCGTGCCGGCATCTGAGGTACAGGATTATGCGCTGGAGGTGGCCGCCTACACGAGCGGTCGCGGGCATCTGTACCTGGAGTTCGCCGGCTATGCGCCTTGTCATGATGCCGAGCGCGTGATCGAGGCAGCCGCCTACGAGCCCGAGGCCGATCTGCCCAACACGCCCGACTCGGTCTTTTGCTCTCACGGCGCCGGTTACACGGTCAAATGGTACGACGTGCCCGCCGCGGCGCACGTTAAGATCGATCCCGCCACCTTCCGCCCCTGGCGAGCAGCAGACGCCGAGTTTTTCGGCCACATGTGACAAGGGGAGAGCCCCTTTGTCATATGCTATTGGTATAACTCGGTATAAGTTGGTATAACTGTTACCAGGGTTTACCGATCCGAGGAGGCCGACATGAATCCAAATCCCTTTAAGCCCACGGCTGGCAAGCGGCCTCCGATGCTCATCGGTCGCGAGTCGGTCATCGAGGATTTCGAGGAAGGACTCGATAACGGCGCCGGAGCGCCGGGCAGGCTCATGCTCATTACGGGAAACCGCGGCTGTGGCAAAACGGTTCTCCTGCGGGAGCTGCAACGTCTAGCCAATGAGCGCGGATGGGCGGTTGTCTCCGATTCCGCTTCGGTTGGCTTATGCGACCGCCTGTCCGACGCGCTTCGCTCGAATAAACCCGTTGTGACGTCAATGGAGTTCGGGCCGTCGTTTGGCCGGATGTCGGTCGAGGCGGCGCGGGCAAAGGGCGAAACGTTGCGAGGGCTGGTCAACGAGCGCCTCAAGAAGCTCGGTCCAGGCAGGGGCATACTGTTTGCGATTGACGAGGCGCAATCGGCGTCTATCGAGGAACTGGCGGCTCTTGCCGTTCTCTATCAGCAGGTGCTCGGAGACCAGGATGCCACGGGCTTGCCCGATAGCGACCAGCGCGGTCTTGCGCTGGTGTTCGCTGGATTGCCCAGTATGGTTGATGACTTGCTCGAAGAGCCGAGCGTGACGTTTTTGCGCCGTGCCCAGCAGCGTACGCTGGGGGCGATTTCTTTGCCCAAGGTGCGCGATTCGTATATCCAGACGGTCAAGGACGCTGGTCTTTACGTGGACGCGGGGACGGCGGACCTTGCGGCGCGCAAGAGCATGGGGCATCCCTATATGGTTCAGCTGGTGGGATATTACATGTGGCGCTCTGCCGTCCGGCGTGGCTCGCAGGTCATCGAAAGGTGCGATGTCGAGGCTGGCCATACGGATGCCGTCTCCGAGTTCTACGAAGCGGTCGACGCGCCCCTGTATTACGGGCTGCGCAGTCCACAGCGCCTCTTTATCGAGGCCATGGCGGTTGACGAGGGCAAACCGACGCGCATGGCGGATATCATTGAGCGCTGCGATCGCACCCAGAGCTGGGCGAGTAAATATCGCGCAAGCCTGATTCGCGAGCGCGTCATCGGGGCTGCCGGATACGGTCTCGTCCGGTTTACCGTGCCCATGCTGGGCGAGTACATCCGCGATCGAGTTTTATGGCATGAGTAGGGTGATAAAGGTGACGGAACAGAAGATGAGCCCGCAGGCTATCGAGGTGCGTGGCGCGCGCGTGCACAACCTCAAAGACATCGATATCGATATTCCACTGGGAAGGCTTGTGGGCATTGCCGGCGTGTCGGGCTCGGGCAAGAGTTCGCTGGCACTGGGAGTTCTTTATGCCGAGGGCTCGCGTCGCTACTTGGAAGCACTCAGCACCTATACTCGCCGTCGCCTAACACAGGCCGAACACGCCCAGGTGGACGAGGTGCTGCACGTGCCGGCGGCGCTCGCATTGCATCAGCGCCCCAGCGTGCCGGGCGTGCGCTCGACCTTTGGTACCATGACCGAGCTCAACAACAGCCTGCGTCTGCTCTTTAGCCGTTGCGCCCATCACGTGTGCCCGCATTGCGGGGCGCGTGTAGAGCCGAGCCTTAACGTGGCCGCTGGCCTGGCGCTCACGTGTCCGACATGCGGCCGCGAGTTCTACGCGCCGAGTGCCGAGGATTTGGCTTTCAATAGCGGCGGCGCGTGTCCCGCCTGCGGCGGCACCGGTGTCATGCGCGAGGTGGACGAAGCGAGCCTGGTGCCCGACGAGTCAAAGACCATCAACGAGGGCGCAGTACTTCCCTGGGGTACGCTCATGTGGGATCTGATGAAGCAGGTGGCAGGCGAGATGGGCGTGCGTACCGACGTGCCGTTTAACCAGCTCACGCCTCAAGAGCGCGACATCGTGTTCCATGGTCCGGCGGTTAAGAAGCACATTCTCTACGTTCCCAAAAACGGCGAGGGCGCCACGCCGCTCGATTTCACCTATTACAACGCCGTCTATACCGTCGAGAATGCGCTCGCCAAGGTCAAGGACGATAAGGGCTTAAAACGCGTTGCGCGCTTTTTGCGCGAGGGAGCATGCCGTGATTGCGGCGGCACGCGTCTCTCCGAGGCCGCGCGCCAGCCCCAGGTGCGCGGTATCAATCTGGCGCAGGCCGCGGCCATGACGCTGGGCGAGGCGATTGAGTGGATGCGCGGGGTGCCCGCATCCTTGCCGCCCGAGATGCGGCCCATGGCGACGGATATCTGCGATTCGTTTTTGAGTGTGGCCCGTCGTCTGGTCGACCTGGGTCTCGATTACCTTTCACTCGACCGCGCCGGTGCCACACTCTCCACGGGTGAACGCCAGCGCGTACAGCTCGCACGTGTGGTGCGCAACCGGTCGACGGGCGTGCTTTATGTGCTGGACGAGCCTTCGATCGGCTTGCATCCAGCCAATGTCGACGGCTTGGTGGGCGTGATGCGCGATCTGGTGGATGACGGCAACACCGTGGTTGTTGTCGACCACGACACGCGCGTACTGGCGGAAGCCGACTATCTGGTCGAGATGGGCCCCGTTGCCGGAGCAGGCGGCGGCAATGTGATCGCCGCTGGTACGGTAGACGAGGTCGAACAATCGCAAAGCAGCCGCATCGCCCCGTTTTTGCGCGCAGAGTCCAAGCGCTTGCGTCCGCAGGTGACTGACGAGGAAATGTTCGACCAGGGCCATATCCGCATGGCGACCGATGCCATCCATACCGTCAAGCCGCTCGAAGTCGATATCCCGCGCGGCCGCCTTGTCGCGGTGACGGGCGTTTCGGGTTCGGGTAAGACGACGTTGGTGCTCGAGACGCTCATCCCGGCGCTCAAGGCGCAGGCAGCCGGCGAACGCCTGCCGGGACACGTGCGTTGGGTCGATGCCGAAGGTATTGCCCGCGCAAACCTGATTGACGCTACGCCCATCGGCGCCAACGTGCGCTCGACGGTGGCGACTTATGCCGACATCCATGATGAGCTGCGCCGCGCCTTCGCCCGTACGCCCGAGGCCAAGGCGGCCGGTTACAAGGCGGGTGCCTTTAGCTACAACACCGGCGCCTTGCGCTGCCCTACGTGCGATGGCACGGGCTCGATATCGCTCGACGTGCAGTTTTTGCCCGACGTCGAGATCGTCTGTCCGGCATGTCGCGGTTCTCGTTATGCAGACGCGGCTTCGCGTATCCATCGCGAGGGCAAGGACGGGAGTCTGCTTACGTTGCCGCAGCTCATGGACATGAGTGTGGACGAGGCCCTCGACGCCACGGTGGGACTCAAGAAGGTTCAGACGCGCTTACAGACCTTGCACGACCTGGGCCTGGGTTATCTCACGCTCGGTGAGCCCACGCCGGCGCTCTCGGGCGGCGAGGCACAACGCCTTAAGCTCGCGAGCGAGATGGGTCGCGTGCAGGACGATGCCGTATTTGTGTTCGACGAGCCCACGATCGGCCTGCATCCGCTCGATGTCCAAGTGTTGCTGAGTGTGTTCGACGGCCTCGTTGCCAAGGGCGCCACGGTTATCGTGATCGAACACGATCTCGACCTTATCCGCAACGCCGATTACGTGATTGACATGGGCCCGGGCGGTGGCGACGCGGGCGGGCAAATCGTCTGCGCCGGTACGCCGGGTGACATCGCGGCCTGCCCCGCAAGCATCACCGGTCGCTACCTATAGGCGATGCGACAAAGGGACTGTCCCTTTGCCTCATTGATGCCTATTTCACGCATTGAGCCGCGAGGTAGTCGCGGAAGAATGGCAATTCAAATGCGACGAGCCCTCGTCCTCGTTCCCCGATGATGCCGGCATCTATCATGCGGCGTCGGTAGCGGGAGACCTGCTGTGGCGAACGCTTAAGGCGCTCGACAAGGTCGGCGGTGGTGGACTCTTCCTCGTCATCGAGCATGGCGATGAGGAATCGCTTGTCCTCTGCAGTGAGTTCCCGATAGGTTGCCGCGAGGATTCGGTCGTCCATCTCGTCGCGCGCGATTTTGATTCCCAGGTCAAAGTCGCGTGACGAGATTTCCTTCGAATCGCTTGTGAGGTCCCAGGCACGGTAGCCTACGAGTTGCAATAGGAAGGGAAAACCAGAGATCGAGCGAACGGCTCGATCGATTCCCTCAGCATCTGCCAGGCGATCGTTTTCCTGGATTGTGCGAATCAAGGCCTCGCGCACGTCATAGTCGGCAATGCGGCCCAGATGATATTGTTGGGCGCGGCGAAGGAACGAGACCGTCTTGTGGTTCAGTAGCGTCGATACGTTGTTGGGAAGTCCCGCCATGAGCAGAGCGACGCGTTTCCCATCGGTCACAAAGTGCTGATACGTCGCTGCGAGCTGAATCATCTCGTTGAGTGTCGGGTCCACCTCGTCAACCGTGACGAGCAGACCGGTGCCCGCCTCGTTGAGCTGGTCGATGATGTCGCTCATGCGATAACGCCAGGTTGAGGCATCGTGAACGCGACTGACCTCGATGCTGCCGAGCGGTGCAATTCCGAGACCGGTGACTTCGAAGTGGCTGGACGGGTCGATAAGATGGCCGGCAGCACGTTTCGCCCCGAGCTCGATTTCCTCAAGCATTCCCGGGAGCGCGGTCGTCTTTACGGCAATCCAGCCGTGGGATTCCGCCCTTGTCGCGAGCGACGACATGAGAGCGGTTTTACCGGTTCCACGCGCGCCTGAGAAGATCGAGGTTAATTCTGGGCGCCTGCGCTGGCTCAAGAAGGCACGGTCCAAATCCCGAATAATCTGTTGTCTGCCAGCGAGATGGGCAGGAACCTCACCAAAACTGGGGGTAAACGGGTTCTCGAGATATTTCACACGGCTCTCCTTTCACACCGCCGTTTAACTTCATTTTACTTTAGTTAATTCTGATTAAAAGTGAGGGCCTTTATCTAGAGCATCAATTAGGCGTGTGTGCCATCGACGTGGCGCTCGAATGTGGCAAAAGGATAGTCCCTTTGTCACATTCCCGGAAAGCCTGCCTGGCGTAGGGCCTCGTAGAGGACGATGGCGGCGCTGTTGGAGAGGTTGAGCGCGCTGATGCGGTAGTCGTCGGGGTTAACGAAGTTGCCGCAGATATCCTGCTGCAGGATGGCCTCGTGGCTGTCCTCGGTATGCCCGAGCGATTCCTCGTGAGCTTCCCAAGTCTCGGCGTTATCGAGTGAGTCGCAATCGCGCAGCATGGGGATGCGCTCGCAGCGCTCGGGCGCCGCGGCGAGCAGCTCCTCGGGAATGCCCGAGCTCTCGCTGCCAAAGACCAAGTAGTCACCGTCACGGTAGGTGCTTTGCGCATAGGTCCTGCGCGCCTTTTTGGTCAGCAGATGCAGACGCTCGTCGGTAGGGGAGAGGCCGTTACGCGCAAGGAAATCCTCCCAGCTGGCATAGGTCGTCACGTCCAAGTTTTGCCAGTAGCCCAGTCCGGCGCGACGCACCGTCTTGTCGTCGAGCGAAAACCCCAGCGGCTCCACCAGATGCAGGCGGGCGCCGGTAACCACGCAGGTGCGGCCGATATTGCCCGTATTGGCCGGAATCTCGGGCGCATACAGCACAATGTTGAACATGAATCTCCTTGGCTCAGAACGAAAAACCACCACGAAGGGCACCTTCGTGGTGGTTTGGCGGTTACGTAAGCGGAAAAATACCCGCTTGGATAAACCTAGGCGCGGTGCCAGTCGGTCAGGCAGGCATCGAGGGAGGCGATGAGCGCATCCTTGTCCATGTGACGGCCGATGATGCACAGGCTCGTCATACGGTCGCCCGTCTCGTCGTCCCAAATCTGCATGATCTCGGGGTTCTCGTCGATGATCTTCTGTTTCTCGCCCTCGGGCGCCGAGTCGACAAACAGGCCGTTCTCCATCAGGCGCATCTGGTGGCCGGCCTGCTCAAACATGTAGCACATGTCCGGATCGCCGGTCTGCCACAGCGGGCCTTTGACGCGAATGACCTCGTCGGGCCACTCCTGCTCAACAAAATCGGTGAACTTCTGCAGGTCAAACGGCTTACGGCGCGAGTACACAAAGGTCTCGATGTCGTACTCGAGCACCTCGGGGTCGTCGTGCTCCTCGGGATGCTCCATGGCCTCGATCCAGGCGGCGGAGTTGTAGGCGCGCATAAAGTCGAAGCGGTCGGTGTCGAGCAGCTCCTCCATGGGGACCTCGCCGTTTTGGGCCTCGACGATCACGGCGTCTTTCTGCAGGCTGCGCACGATGGCCTTAAGCTCGGCGATCTGCTCAGGGCTCACGGTATCGGTCTTGTTGAGGATCAGCGTGGAGCAGAACTCGATCTGCTGGATGAGCAGGCTCTCGATGTCGTCCTCGTCGATATCCTCGGCCAGCAGGTCGCGACCGCCGTTGAACTCGTCGTACATGCGGGCGCAGTCGACCACGGCCACGATGTTGTCGAGCGCGAGCTTGGGCTCGCCGCCCACCTTGGCCTCGTCACAGAAGCTTGAGATGGTGTAGGCGATGGGGATAGGCTCGCAGATACCCGATGCCTCGATGATGATGTAATCGAAGTTGCCCGAATCGGCGATGCCCTGCAGCTGGTTGGCCAGGTCGTCCGAAAGCGTGCAGCAGATGCAGCCGTTGGTGAGCGGGATGAGGTCATCGGTCTCGGAAAGGCCGCCGTCGGCGATAAGGCTGGCGTCGACGTTGATCTCGCCGATATCGTTGACGATCACGGCGGCGCGGATGCCGCCGTCGTTAGCGAGGATGTGGTTGAGCAGCGTGGTCTTGCCGGCACCGAGGTATCCGGTAAGCATGATGATCTTCACGGGTTTGTTGGGCATGTGCCCTCCTTTGTTAGACATGGCTTACAGTTGAATCTTATGCCAAACGCCTGCTCTTATACCCACGCGCCGGCAAATAACACAAGCTACTCCCAGGCTCCCCATACATCGGGGCAATAACCGACGGTGGCCTTCTTGCCGTTGCGCACGATGGGCTCGGCTAGAACCTGCTGGTTCTCGAGCAGCTTGTCGAAGCGCTGGCTAGGGGTGAGGTGCTGGATGAGCGCGAGCGTCTCCTCGTCCTTGGCTTTGGGGTTGAGCAGCTTGTCGATGCCGCCGACCGCCTGCATCACGCTCGTGAGCTCGCCCTTGCTCATCTCCTTTTCCTTAAGGTCGATAAACTGCACCTTAATGCGGCGCTCTTTGAAGAAGCGCTGTGCTTTCTTGGTATCGAAGGACTTTTTGGTGCCAAAAATCTGCACGTTCATGTATTTGTTCCGCCGTTCTACCTGATGAAGTTGGTCGTTGCTCGATCGGCTTCGGGCGCATTGATACCGGCGGCCTGTCCTGCCTCGATGCAGCGCAGGAGCCAAGCCATGTTCTTACCGATGTTGCGCATGGTGGCAAGGCCCTCGGCGTCCCCATTGGCGTCGCCGGGCACGCGACCAAACACGTTGTTCCAGTACGTGGAGGCAACCACGGGCATCTGGTTGATGGTGAAGTACTTATTGAGCACATCGAAGGTGGTCGACGTACCGCCGCGACGGGCGACGGCGACGGCAGCGCCCGGCTTGTGTGCAAAGGCTTTGCTTCCGGCATAGAAGGCGCGATCGAGGGCCGAAAGGATGCGGCCGCTGGGGTGCGCATAGTAGACGGGCGAGCCAAAGACAAAGCCATCTGCCTGCTCGGCGGCAGCGATCAGCTCGTTCACCACGTCGTCGTCAAAGGTGCAGCGACCGCCAAGCTTGCCGCACTGGCCGCAACCGATGCAATCGCGAATGGGCTTGGCGCCCAGCTGAAACACCTCGGTATCAATGCCTTCTGCATTGAGCTGCTCGGCGACCTCGGCGAGTGCACGGTCGGTGTTGCCGTTTGCCTTGGGGCTGCCATTGACCAAAAGAACCTTCATCACAAACTCCCTCTGCTTTTGGTGACTTCTGCAGAGGATTATCGCACGATGGGGGAGGCGGCGCGGGCGCGGTGCTAATCCAGTTTGGTACCTGGCACCTGCACGGCTTTCCCGAGCAACGCTTTGAGCTCGTTCAAAATGGAAACGGGTTGTCGATCGACAGCGTCCAGATGAAGCGTCGCTACACGAATGGGTGGCTGATATTCAAGCGAGCCGATGAGCACGGGGGAACCCAGGAACCGCTCGATTTCGTCTGCGATCGAGTCGGTCTCTTCGGGATCAAAGTCGTCGAAAAGCGCCACGAATGTCGGCCCCGTTGAGCGGAACAGGCGACCCTTGCCGCGCGAGCATTCCATAAGGCAGGCGGCGCTTTCTGCCAAAACGCGGTCGCCTGCATCGAATCCAAAGCGGGCATTGACCTCGGCGATATCGTCAACCTTAATGGCAATAAAGCCTGCCTCGCGCGCCACGCGACGCATTTCGCCAATGGCGTTGACCAGGGCGTGAATATCGCCCAGGCCGGTCACGGAATCGGTCGTATCCGCTAGGCTTCGGTTGATGATAATGCCCACATACATGTTGGGCTCGGTATCGGCGCCGTCCAAGCGGTAGCCCGTGCAGTCGCAAAGCACGTATTTTCCGGTGGCATCCATTACGCGATACTGCATGTAGTGGAAGTGCCACGTGCCGTTTATCACCATGTCGAGCTCGGCGCGTACGTTGTCGCGGTCCTCGGGATGAACGCGGGCAAGCCACATATCGACCGAATTAAAAGGATGCTGGGAGGGCAGGTCAAAATCGCGCACGGCGTTAACCGACCATTGCGATTCGCCCGTATCGAGGTTAAGGATGAACGGATAGCGCGTCTCGGAGCTCATGGAGATCGCTTGGAACACCCGGTCGTTGCAGGGAAGCTGATCGACGATTGGGCGTTGCGGCGCGTCATTGTCTTTCGGTTGCTGCACACGATGCATAAGCTTATAGCGATACATCTTGCGATCAGCATCCATCGTCATCTGGCGGCGCGTGTCGCCGGCAAGTGGATCGACGCGCGAGCAGCCAAAGCTAAAGCTGCCGATCATGGGCGCCTTGCCGCCTGAGCTCGCCTCGATCAGCCCGGCACGTACCTGCTCCAAGCGCTGCTCGAGTTCAGTCTCGTTTGCGGAGGGCGAGATAAGCACAAACTCGTCTCCACCGATACGGAACAGCATCTCATCGTGCTCCATGGTTTCGGAGAGCGTGCGGCAGATGCTCAGAATATAGCGATTGCCTTCGGCGTGGCCAAACCTATCATTGCAATGTTTTAGATGGTCGATGTCAATATAGGCGCAGGTGAAGGGGTCGCCTTTGTGCCAGAGTTGCTCGACGTGACGGTCGAATCCGTTGCGGTTGCCCAAGTTGGTGAGCGGATCGATATAGGCGTTGCGCTCAAGCAGCTGGCGCTCTTGTTGCAGGATGGCATGCGTCTTTTGCAGTTGCTCGCCAACGGCGCGTAGCCCAGCAGGCAGCGCGGCAACATCGAGTTCGGCGGTCGAGACGCCGTTCGCAAGTCGCTGAAGATAGGCAATAATCGATTGCTCGCCCAGGCGATACGACTCGTTCATGATGGATAACCTCCTTGGGCGGAACAACGGTTTGTATCATATCCCCAATTCGGTTTGAATTGGGGATATAAGTTAGCTAATGGAGACAAATATCCCCTTCGACGGTGGCGTTTTGCGCGCGAGCGTATCAGTTGTTATTGCCGCCATCGAGCAATGCCTCAAAATCCTTCGCCTGCATGGGGCGGTAGTAGAGGAAGCCCTGAGCGTAGCGGGCGCCCATTTGTCGTAGCATGTTCGCCTGCTCATTTGTCTCGACGCCTTCGACCACGACGGGCAGATGGAGCGACTGCGCCATTTCGAGCATCGATGAAATGATTTGCGTGCTGCGGCCTTGATCGCGGTCGGTGGGCACAAAGGTGCGGTCGAGCTTGATGACGTCGACGTTGACGTTCTTGAGCATCGCGAGCGTGGACTGGCCGGTGCCAAAATCGTCCATGTAGGTCGAGAAGCCACGGGTGTGCAGATCCGCGGTCAGCTTATCCACGGCCTCGGACTCTCCGGTATAGGCGGTCTCGGTGATCTCGATGTGCATGAGTTCGGGCGGCAGGTTGTACTGGGCGGCGAGCGACCCCATATGCTCGGCGACATCGCAGGCAAGAATGTCTACGCGCGACACATTGAGGGAAATCGGAACCACGCGAAGTCCTCGATTGAGGCGCTCGCGGAGCCACATGGCGACGCCCTGCCAAACATATTTGTCGAGCGTCACTACAAAGCCGCTTTCCTCGAGTGCGGGGATAAACGTTGCGGGCGAAATGAGAGAGCCGTCCTTGTTAATCCAGCGGGTGAGTGCTTCGGCGCCAATAATCTCGCCGGTTTCCATATCGACCTGGGGCTGAAGATAGTACGTGATGCGACCATTTGACAGCGCGTACTGGAATTCGGTCAGCGTGCGGTTGAACACGATTTCGCGCTTGTACTCCTCGGGGCAAAAAATGGCAATGCGTTCCTTAAAGTCGTTTTTTGCGCGCCGATTGGTAAACATGGCCTTTGCCTGCGCATCGATGGTGATCTCCTCATTGGAATCGATGGGGTAAACGCCCATGGACGGCCAAAAACCTACGCCGCCATCATACCTGGCTACTGCCTCGCGAACGCGGTTGTAGATTTGATGGACGGTGATGTGCTTAAAGGGGATGAGTACGCAAAAGTCATCTTGGCCCCAGTACCCTGCGACGCCCATGTCGGCATTCTCGATGTCCTTGAGGACCGTGCCCACATCGGCAAGCAGGCGGTCGCCTTCGGCCTGTCCATACCATTCGTTAAACAGGCGCATGTGGCCCATGTCGACCGTGGCGATGCACCAGGCGCCGTCGCGTCTTGCCTCGAGAAAAGCGTTGGCGCGCCGCATAAACTCGCTGGGTCGATAGAGACCCGTGAGCGAGTCGATACGTTCGGCGATGGCGCTTTTGCGCTCAGCCTCGGGTATGGGGAGGCTGTCGTTGGGAACAAGCCCGCCGGCCGTGCGAAGGCGACGGTTGAGTTCGCCTAAAACGGCGGTCGCTTGATGGGTTAAGTGCTCGTAAAAGGCCGGGACGACAAGGCAGACGGGAGTAATGGTGTCGCCTGCGATTTGAACAGGAGCGAAAACGGCCTCTTTAAGGTGGCGGGTCAGTTGCTCGAATGCCTCGTGGTCTAGGTCGTTGCTGAGCACGACGAACTGAACGCTTCGTGAACGGTAGACCCGGCTCCTGCCGCGAGTGATCGACAGCATACGGCCTGCGTATTCGGCAAGCATGTTGTCGACGGCCTCGGCCCCGTAGAGCTCGTTGAGCTTTGTCGTGCCACGAACGCGCACCGCTATAAGCCCTGTCTCGCAACGATCGCGGCGGCAGGCGTCGATGGCGTTGGCCAGCATGCGCTGCGTTCCGAGGCCTGTGGCGGCGTCGACGGTTTCGGCAAGTGAGTGGTTGACGAGCTCGCCGACATAGAGCGAGGGGACATTTCCGTCGCCGTCGATACGAAACCCGCGAGCACGGCAAAGGACGTAGTCGCCGACGGCGTTGCGCACACGATACTGCATGACGCGACGGTGCTTGGTGCCGTTGTAGACTTGATCGATGTCGTTGATGCAGGCCTCAAGGTCGTCGGGATGGACGCGCGTTTTCCAGTAATCGCGACAGTTGTCTATGTGCTCCGAGGGAAGGCCAAGATCGCGCAAGGCACCTTGTGACCAAAGGGTGCGATGTTTGTCCAAGTTCTCGATAAAGAAATATCGGCCCTCATTGAGCATCGAAAAGGCGTCAAAAATTCGATCGCTTATTTCGAAGTCGTCGGCGTGAACTTGCGTGATATTGCGTCGATCGAGGTGCATGGCATGACGTAGCTTGTAGTCGTACATGCGATGGTCGGCATCGAGCGTCATGCGATTGGAAGCTTCGCCCAGGGCGGGGTCGGCATGTGACACTCCGTAGCTAAACGAGTGGGGCATCTCGGAATCGTTGTTTTTGAGCAGAACCGTTCGGCAGCGTTTCAGACGTTCGGCGAGGTCGTCCTCGGTTGCAATCGTAGATAGGATGGCAAACTCGTCGCCGCCTATGCGAAACGCCGCTTCGCCCACCTTCATATACAGATTAAGATAGAGACTTACCTGCAAGATATAGCGGTTGCCCTCGTCATGTCCAAAGACGTCGTTGCAGTGCTTGAGATTGTCGATATCGATGAACGCCATGGTAACGGGGGCGTCCTGCTCCCAGAGCTCCTCGAGGGAACGGGCAAAGCCGCCACGGTTGCCAAGCCCGGTAAGCTGGTCGGTAAAGGCGGTCCTGATCAGATCCTCCTGCCGCTCGAGAAGGTCGCGGACGGTCTTTTCGAGCGTTTCGGTGTAATTGCTGACAGTTTCCATGTTCTAAGTGGCTTTCTGAGGTCGGGGCGGATTGCGTCGGGCGAGCTCGTTGTGTACACGCGTCGTTGCTCAGCGCTTTGCATGTATCCAGGCCCCCGCCTTGCCGCGTTGTTGAGTTAATTTGCCGGCTAATGTTTGCTGTTGATAACAGCTGAGTAGTGTAAACAATAGTGCACAATTATATATGGGTGCACATGCTGTGGGCGGCTATTGTTCGACAAGCGGTAGCGCGACGATGCGATGTTCGATAAAAATGCGACTGGGACGATATATGTTGACGGGTATACTTGTCCCGTTTGAATTTGTGGGGACGGAGATGGTCGCATGGCACAGTCAAATACGACGCGCACGGTGGGGCTGGCACTCGAGGGAGGCGGCTACCGCGGTATGTATACGGCGGGCGTGCTCGACGTTTGGATGGAGCACGGCTTAACTTGCGACCATATGGTGGGTGTCTCGGCGGGCGCGGCGTTTGGCTACAACTTTAAATCGCGCCAGATCGGCCGCGCCATTCGCTATAACAAGGCCTATTGTGCCGATAAGCGCTATGCGGGTGTAGCAAGCTGGCTGCGGACCGGCGATATGTTCAATGCCGATTTTGCCTATCACGAGGTGCCCATCGAGCGCGATCCCATCGATTTGGAGACATATCGCGCCTGCCCCATGCGGTTTACGTGCGTGTGTACCGATATCGAGACGGGCAAGGCCGTCTACCACGACCTGCCCTATGGCGATGAGCACGATATCGAGTGGATCCGGGCGTCATCGGCGATTCCCGTGGCGACGCGCCCTGTCGCCATTGAGGGCCGTAAGTACCTGGATGGCGGCGTGGCTGATTCTATTCCCAGCGCATGGCTGTTTGCGCAGGGGTATGACCGTAATATCGTGGTACTCACGCAGCCGGCGGGCTTTGTAAAGCAGCCCAACAGCGTGATGCCCATGCTGCGTCGCGTGTTCCGTCACTATCCGGAGTTTGTCGCAGCGCTCGAGCATCGGCATGAGGTCTACAATGCCACGCTCGATGACCTGGCACGTCGCGAGGCCGCCGGCGAAATCTTTGTGGTGCGGCCGAGCGAATCGGTGAAGGTGCCGTCGCTGTGTCGCGAGCCCGATGAACTTGAGCGCATCTACCAGATTGGTCGCCGCGATGCGGAGGCGACTTTGCCGGCACTGGAGGCATATCTGGCAGGGTAGAGGCTGCTGCCGCCATCTCGGCGGAAAGCGCATCCCGGAATGGAGGTCCAAACTGGGATGTGCTTTCCATTGCTGAAGATGTGAGGCTGCGGATCAGCTGCTCGGCTTATGCCTATGCCTGCTGCCAAGTGTCGACGAGCTCCTTGGCCGCGGCGTAGGGGTCATCGGCGCTGCAGACGGCACTCACCACAAAGAAGCCGTCGACGCCGGTGGCCTTGAGCTGCGGCAGGTCGGCCGTCTTGACGCCGCCGCCCACCACGATGGGCACGGGGCTTGCCGCGTGGAGTGCGGCCAGGTCCTCAAAGCTCTTGGTGATGATAGAGCCGTCGGCCGCGCGTCCGCAGTCGCGCTTGGTCTCGGTCTCGTGGAGCGGGCCGATGCCCAGGTAGTCGACCAGGCTCATGTCGGCGGTCTTGACGTACTCGAGCATCTCCTCGCAACGGGCCGAAAGGCCCACAATGGCATCGGGGCCCAGCAGCTTGCGGCAGACCTCGACGGGAATGTCGCTCTGGCCTACGTGCACGCCGTCGACGGCAATGCCCTGCTCGCGCGCGGCGAGTACACAGTCCAGACGGTCGTCGATTAACAGGGCGACCTGACCGGTCTTGCCAGCCTGTGCGATTGCCTGCGCGGCGTCGCCGGTCAGTGCAATGATCTCGCGGGCGCTTGCCACCTTGGAGCGCACCTGGATACAGGTAAAGCCGGCGTCGAGCGCCTGGGCCACCACATCGCCCACGGGGCGCCCGAGGGTGTTTTCGGGGCCGAGTACCAGATAGGCCGAGATATCAAGGTTGTCGCGGATGCTCATCGTGCTTCCTCCTGCTTCTTGATCTGTGCTTCCATGCGCTCGAGCTTGCCGGTCATGGTGTCGGTAAATCCGGGCCGAATATCGGCTTTGAGCACGACTTCGGTGCGGATTCCCTTGCTCGCCAACACAAAGGTTGCGTCGCGCACGACCTGCATGACCTCGTCCCAGTCGCCCTCGATCTCGGTGAACATCGAGGTGGTGCGGTTGGGAAGGCCGCTCTCGCGTATGACGCGCACGACCTCGGCGACCTCGGCGGAGAGCTCATCGCCGGTGCCGCACGGGGCGATGGCCACGGCGATGAGCGTGTTCATTCCGGCATTGGTTGCGGGCTCGGACATGGCTTACGCTTCCTCGAGCTTGAGCTGGTTGTTGGCGATGTCCTGGGCGCTCGCGCGGTAGAGCTCGTCGATAAAGGCGACCTTAAAGCTTGCCGGGGCGTCGGCGACAGCGGCGGCACGCGTGCCGGCAACGTTGTAGACCGCGGTGCCGCAGATGGCTGCCGTAAACGGGTCGGCGGCGCAGGCATACACGGCCAGCACGCCGCCCTGCGAGCAGCCGCAACCGGTGATCTTGGACATGAGCGGGCTGCCGCCGTGGGACTTGGCCACGGTTGTGCCGTCGGTAATCAGGTCGACTTCGCCCGAGACCACAACGGCGCCGCCGGTGTAGCGGGCGAGCGCCACGGCGGCATCGCGGGCAGCGTCTACCGTGTCGGTGGTATCGACACCGCGCACGCGGCTCAGATCGGCCGCCTCGCCCTCAAGACCCCACAGGCCGGCGAGCGCGATGATCTCGGAGGCGTTGCCGCGCACGATGGCGGGCTTGTACTGCTTGAGTTCGTTTACCAACTGGGTGCGCAGGCTACCGATGCCCAGGCCCACCGGATCGAGCACCCAGGGCTTGCCGGCGTCGTGTGCCGCCTTGGCCGCGCGGGGAATCGTCTGCTCGTAGATGGGGAAGAGCGTACCCATATTGAGATAGATGGCGCCGCCGCCGGCAACGAGTGCCTCGCCCTCGTCGGGCAGATAGACCATGGCGGCCGATCCGCCCACGGCGAGCTGTGCGTTGGCGACAAAGTCAATCGTCACCGTGTTGGTGATGGAGCCGGCCATCGGATTGGTGGCGTGAATCTCCTCCACGGCCTTGATCACATGTTGCTTAAGCTGTTCCGAATCAATCACTGCACATGCCTCCTTGGCATAGAAAAGGGGCGCTGTGCATAGACAGCGCCCCTGTAAAGGCGGCATGCTCCCTACGCCAGCATTAACTGACAGGTTCAAAGGATTGGGCCCCATGCCCTCTCAGCCTTGTGGTTTGCACCGCCGGCACTCCCGCATCGAATCTGTTGTTCCCTATACTAGCGCACCTGCCAAAAAGGGACAGGTTTATTTTGGCAGGTCGTTACAATAGGTAGGACCGATACGAATGGGGGCCTTATGATTAAACTTGTGCTGACCGATATGGACGATACACTGATTCCAGCCGGGCATGACGGCGCCAGCGACTACGCCATTGAGGGTATTCATGCCATGCAGGCGGCGGGTCTGCACTTTGGGCCGGTTTCGGGTCGTCAGCCGTCCGCGATGGGCTGGATGTTCAAAAACCGTTCCGAGTGTTTTTCGACCGGTGCGTTCTGTAACGGCCAGGTGATGTTTGTCGACGGCGAAGTAGTCGCTTCGCGCGCAATCGACAACGATGCTCTGATGCGTTTGGCTGACTATCTGGAGCAAGAGACCGACGATACATTTCTAAAAGTCTACAGCCTGGGCGATGACTTTTGGGGCAACGATGCCTATTGCGTGACGAGCAATCCCGAGCGTGTGCGTCGCGCTATGGAGTCGGGCGGCAATGCGTGGCTCAAAGGCGAAGAGGCCCCGTGTCGTCCCGTCGTCGATGGCGCGCCGGTGTTTAAGGCGAATATCTGGAGTGCCCGTTCGCGTGAGGAGCTCGCGGAGCTACGCGAGCGCGTTGCCGTTGAGGTGCCGGAACTCTCGCTTGTGTTTCCCAACAACCGAGTGCGCCTGTTCGACATCCTTCCGGATGGTTGGGACAAGGGCTGCGCTGCGCTGGAGCTGGCGCGCGCCTTGGGCCTGACGCCCGACGAGGTGGCCGTATTTGGCGATTCCGATAACGATCTGCCCATGATCGATGCCGTTCCCAACTCCGTTGCAGTCGCCAATGCCAATGAGGCCGTCACGGCTGCCGCGCGCTGGCATATCGGCGCCGCGGCAGATGATGCGGTCGCCGGGGCTCTGCATCAGATTGCCGCCTGCGCCGCGACGGGGGAGATGCCGCCGTTTATGCGTCAGGAGGGTGCAGCCGACGCGAATTTCGCGAACAGCTAAGGAGACAGCCATGAAGCTCCAGCAGCTCAGATATGTCGTCAAAGTTGCCGAATGCGGCAGCATTACCGAGGCCTCGCGCCGTCTCTTTGTGTCGCAGCCTTCGATTACCGCGTCGATTCGCGATCTCGAAAACGAGATGGGTGTGCACATCTTTGAGCGCACCAACAAGGGCGTCATTGTGTCCGAGGAAGGCGAGACCTTCTTGGGCTATGCGCGCCAGGTACTCGACCAGGCCGACCTGCTCGAGGGCAAGTACAAGGGCGCATCCGAGCAGGTGCCGCACTTTAGTGTGAGCTGCCAGCATTATTCCTTTGCCGTCAACGCGTTTGTCGACGTGATCCGCGAGTTCGATGCCGCGCGTTACGACTTCACCCTGCGCGAGGAGCAGACTCACGAGATTATCGAGGATGTCGCGCATATGAAAAGCGAACTGGGCATCCTGTACTTATCCGAGCATAACCGCGAGGTCATCGAGCGCATGCTGGTGGCCAACGAGCTCGTGTTCGAAGGACTCTTCTGCACCACGCCGCATGTCTTCGTCTGCGCCGACCATCCGCTGGCGGACCGCTCCAGCGTGACGCTCGAGGATCTGGAAGACTACCCGTTCCTGTCCTACGAGCAGGGCAGCTACAACTCGTTTTACTATTCCGAGGAGCTGACCTCGACGTTCGAGCGTCGCAAAAATATCCGCGTGCGCGACCGTGCGACGTTGTTCAATTTGGCCATGGGCCTCAACGGCTACACGGTATGCTCGGGCGTGATCAGCCACGAGCTCAACGGCCCCGGCATTATCTCGATTCCGCTCGACGTGGACGAGTACATGGAGATTGGCATCATCACGCGCAAGAACACGACGCTTACGCGCTACGGTCGGGCCTATATCGACGCGATTCGTCAGCATATCTAGGCTGCTGTGCTCCGCACGGTTCAAGTCTCTTTATGACAGTCCAGACTGATATAGGAAACATCTATATCAAACTGTTATAAACGTATATTTTACGATGGTCATATGAGCGCTCATACTCTGTCCCAGTAAAGCAACCAATGCAAAGGGAGATATCTATGAGCACTTCGATTCAACCGAACGCGCCGTTTCGCGCCGATATCGTCGGCAGCTTTCTTCGTCCGCAGGCTGTAAAGGACGCCCGTGCCGCCTATGTCGCGGGTAAACTCGACGCTTCCGGCCTTAAGGCCGTCGAGGACGATGCCATTCGCGATTTGGTGGCCAAGCAGAAGGCCGCCGGCCTGCAGGTGATCACCGATGGCGAGTTCCGCCGCAGCTACTGGCACCTCGATTTTATGTGGGGCCTTAACGGCATTGACCGCCGCACCTCACGCACGGGTTATATGTTCCATGACGAGGAGACGACGGCCGACACCGCCGTGGTTACCGGTCCCATTAGCGGCGAGAACCACCCGTTCGTCGAGCATTTTAAGTTCGTCAAGGCGCTTGAGGAGGAGGGCCAGGTCGCACGCCAGACCATTCCGGCGCCGATCCAGACGTTCTCTGAGGTCACGCTCGATCGCTGCGATGGCCAGCAGGAGAGCCTGCGTGCTGTCTATAAGACCGATGAGGAACTTGCCGACGCCATTGCAGCCGCTTATCGCACGGTGATCGCCGACCTGTACGCAGCAGGCTGCCGCAACATCCAGTTTGATGACTGCACCTGGGGCATCTACTGCGATACCGATTTTGTCGCCAAAACCGGCATGAGCCCGGTCGACCTGCAAAAGGTAAGCGAGCTGGGCGTGGCGCTCAACAACGCCGCCATCGAGGGCAAGCCCGACGATTTGGTCATCAACACGCACGTGTGCCGCGGCAACTACCACTCCACCTACGCTTTTGAAGGCGGCTACGACCCTATCGCTCCGTATCTGTTCGCACATGAGAATGTCGATGCGTTCTATCTGGAGTTCGACACGCCGCGCGCCGGCGGCTTTGAGCCGCTCAAGTACGTCGCTCCCGGCAAGAAGGTCGTGCTGGGCTTGGTAACCACCAAGGCGGCAGAGCTCGAGAACGAGGATGTTATCGTCGAGCGCATCCGCGAAGCCGCTAAGTACGTGCCGCTCGAGAATCTGTACCTGTCGCCCCAGTGCGGCTTTGCCAGCTGCGAGATTGGCAACAAGCTGACCGAGGACGAGCAATGGGCGAAGATCGCGCTGGTCAAGCGCATTGCCGAGCGCGTTTGGAAGTAACGCTAGCGTTTGCAGGTGGCGGCGCGTGCGAGGCATTGCGTATCGCGTACAATGGTTCGGATCGTATCGTTCGGGCAGGTTATCCGATATGCCTGATCGCCCTTCCATCATGAAAGGACATCCATGCCCCAGTTCTCGACGCCCACCGTATCTGAACTCGAGGAGACTGCTGAATAGTAGCTGCGTTCAGCCAAATTAAAAATGGCGTCCATGCGTATGTACGCGTGGACGCCATTTTTAATGCGTCAGTATCCAGTGGATGCCGCGCGCCATGCGCAGGTCAGTTTGGGCAAAATGATTGCCGGGGTTGAGCTCCAGCGTTGTTGGGATGTCGCGCTCGATAAACAGCTTTTCCATCGCGCGCGTATCGTCGAGTACGTGCCGCATCATGCGGTTGGGCGTCTTGGTTTCCTTTTTACCGAGCGACAGATAGGCGGCGTCGGGCGTAGCCGTCATCGTGCGCTCGCGCGCGTAGTCGATAAAGCCGGGGAACCACAGCGACCCCGATGCACTCGCCACGCGCTCAAAGACATCTGTTTGCCAAAGTGCCCACAGTGCAAAAAGACCCGCCAACGAGTAGCCGGCAACGCCGCGCCAGGCGGGCGGTTGCGGGAGCGATGATTCGGCCTGGGAGATTATCTGCTTCAACAACTCGTCAAGAAAACCAGCAGCCTGTCCGCCAAAGGGCTCGGCATCTCGTATAGTTCCGTCGCATTCCCAGGGGCTCAGCTCGCGATTCCAATCGAGCCCTCCAATGGCGACAAGGGTGAACAGCGGGCAGTCGAGCTCTCGGCAGCGCTCGTAGACTTCACTACCGTTGCCCATAATCACGGGGAGATAGATGACGGGCGCGCCTTCCGCACACTCTGAATAAACGGTTATCTGCTTATGATGCGCTTCCAAGGCAGGCTTCTCTCGGTGTTGTGATATTGACAGCCTCAATTGTCGCACGCTGACACGGGGGCAGACGCTAAAAGAAAGGCGCGGAGCCGCTCGATGCGATTCCGCGCCTTGTTGTTTTGCTTTAGCAGACTATGCCGTTACGCCACGAAGAAGTAGACGAGGAAGGCGAGGGCTGCGATCCACATGAGCGGCTTGATCTTGGAGGCCTCGCCCTTAAAGAGCGCGACGACCACGTAGGCGATAAAGCCCAGGCCAATGCCGGCAGAGATGGAGTAGGTGAAGGGCACGCCGGCGACAATCATGAACGCCGGGAAACCCTGCGACACGTCGGACCAGTCGATCTCGGAGGCCTCGCTCATCATGAGGTAGCCGACGTAGACCAGAGCACCGCAGGTGGCGGCGCTGGAAACGATGGTGACGATGGGGGAGAAGAACGCGGCGAGAATGAACAGCACGCCGGTGGTGACGGAGGTGAGACCCGTGCGGCCACCGTCGGCAGCGCCAGAGGTGGACTCGACGAAGGTGGTGATGGAGGAGACGCCCATGAAACCGCCCACAGCAGCGGCCGCGGAGTCGACGATCAAGATCTCCTTGATATTCTCGACGTTGCCGTCGTCGGTGAGGAACTCGCCCTGCTTGGCCACGGCCATCGCGGTGCCCATGGTGTCGAAGAAGTCACTCATGAGCAGCGAGAACGAGATGACGAGGAGCGCGGGGTCGGTAAGGACCTTGACGATGGCGGGCACGCCGCCGGCGTCGGCGATAGGGCCACCGATGCTCGAGAAGTCGAGCGGGGCGATGATGCCGGTCGGAGCCTGGGTCACACCTAGGGGGATACCGGCGATGACGGCGACGACGATGCCGATGAGCAGCGAGCCGGGGACGTTGCGGCAGGCGAGGGCGACCGTCACCAGGATGGAGATGATGCCGACGATGAAGGTGGGGGAGGTGATGTCGCCCAGACCGACGAGTGTACCGGCGCCAGCGGTGATAATGCCGGCATCGCACAGGCCAATCATGGCGATGAACAGGCCCAGACCCACCGAGATGGCGTGACGCAGGACAACCGGGATGGCGTCCATGATGGCCTCGCGCAGGCCACAAAGCACGAGCAGCAAGATGACGACGCCCTCAAGGAAGATGACGCTCATGGCCACGTGCCAGTCACCGCCGCAGACGGTGGTGGTGATTCCAGCGATCATCGCGTTGACGCCTAAGCCCGACGCGCAGGCGAGCGGGCGGTTGGCGAAGATGCCCATGCAGATGGTCATGATGCCGGCGCCCAGGCAGGTGGCGCAGGCGAGCGCTCCCGCATCGATGCCAGCGCCCGAGAGCACCGCGGGGTTGACGGCGATGATGTAGGCCATCGCCAGGAATGTTGTCAGTCCAGCGCGAAGTTCGGTCCCGATTGTGGACTTGCGCTCACTGACGTGAAATAGTTCGTCCATGCATACCCTTTCCTTGTTCGGCCCCGAGTTTAGGCCGATTGACACGAACGCTCCCACTATAGCCCCTTTACGACGCTGTTGTTCCTCGCATGTTGATGTTCGGCGCTTTGTAGCAGACGGACGGTATTTTTCGCATGAAAATGTGTGGGTACCGTATACTTAAGCGGTTACAACGACCCCTATGGAGGAACGTATGATTAAAGAGCTTTGCCACGACGAGGCTATCCTGTCCCAGCGTTGCGAGGTTGCGACCGTCGAGGACGAGTCGGTTGCTCAGGACCTGATCGATACCATCAAGTCGCTCGACGATGCCGGCTGCCTTGCCGCTAACCAGATTGGCGTTACCAAGAAGGTTTGCGTCTACCTGGACGATGCCGGCGAGCCCCACGTGCTCTACAACCCCCGTCTGGTGTTTGGCCTGGGCGCCAGCAAGATGGAGGAGAGCTGCCTGACGCACGAGGGGGTCACCAAGTCCACGCGCTATATCAAGTGCAAGGTTGCCTTTGATCAGATTGTCGACGGCAAGATGAAGGAGTGCCGCCGCGACTACGCGGGCTTTGAGGCGCAGATGATCCAGCATATGATCGATCACTGTCTTGGAAAGTTGGTCTAAGGGGACCAAAGCACCGCACTTCGTCTCTTTTGGTCCGGGCATGACATTGTTGTCATGTCCGGGCTTTTGTGTTTAGCGCCTTTTTGTTTGGAGACAATGAAATTAGCAAGAACGTAAAGCTAGGAGGCGCTATGTGTACGAGTATTCGATTTACCGATAATTCTGGCCACATGTATCTGGGCCGCAATCTCGACTGGAGCTTTGACTACGGCCAACAGGTTCGCGTGATGCCGCGCGGGTTTCACATTCCGTATTCGTTTATCGACGACGCGACAGCGGCGCACGCGGTGATCGGTATGTGCATCGATTACAAGAACTACCCTATGTTCTTCGATTGCGGCAACGATGCGGGCCTCGCCGTGGCGGGTCTCAATTTCCCGGGTTATGCCGAGTATGCCGAGGACCCTGTCGACGGCAAGACCAATATCGCGGCCTATGAGTTCCCCCTGTGGGTGGCAGCGACGTTCTCGACGGTTGATGAGGTCGAGGCCGCGCTGCGCGACACGGTGATTGTCGCCAAATCTGCCGGAGAGGGGCTGGGCGTGTCGCTGCTCCATTGGATTATCGGCGACAGCCAGCGCAGCATCGTGGTCGAGATGATGGCTGACGGCCTGCATGTATACGACGATCCGGTCGACACCCTTGCCAACCAGCCGACCTTCCCGTGGCACATGGAAAACCTGCGCACCTATATCACCGCCACAAGCGATTTTCCGCAGACAGCGACATGGCGTGGCGCCGAGCTTAAGCCCTATGGAGCCGGTGCCGGCATGCGCGGCATTCCGGGCGATTGCTATTCGCCGAGCCGTTTTGTAAAGGCGGCGTACCTCAATGCCAATTACCCGCAAAAGGAGAGCGAGACCGAAAACGTCGTTCGCATGTTCCGCTCGCTCGAGGGCGTGGTGATGATCGAGGGAGCGTCCAGGATGGGCGATGGCAAGTTCGAGAAGACTATCTACACCGGATGCTTTAGCGCGCGCACGGGCAATTATTACTACGCGATGTATGGGGATCCGTCGATTCGCTACGTGAGCCTGATGGATGCCGAGGGCGCGAGCCCCGATAGGCTCGTGGTTCCCGAGCCGCGTCGTTCGTAGCTCACCGGTTCGTTGCGACATAAAACGGCTCCGCACCTTTTATGAGATGCGGAGCCGTTGTCGTCAATGGCTGGTGGCGTGTTAGAAGTTGGCGTCGTTGAGCTGGGTGCTCTCGAGTCCGTCGAGTTGCTGTTGCTCGGGCGTATCGGCGACGCTCTCGAGCAGCTCGGTGGGATCGACGTTCATGCTCTTGCCGGCCTCGTTGCCGTTGACCAAGTCGTCCGAGAAGATGTCGACTTCCATTTCCTCGGCCTCTTCGATCTGAACCTCGAGCGGCACCTGGGTGCGCACGAGCTTAACGGCCGGGCGCATGCGGGCAAACAGCGGCACGTACTCGATGATGATGGCCGAGTTCTCGAGACCGTACCAACGTGCCGGGCTTCCGCAGGCGCGGCGGACGGCGTACTTGATGGCCATGACGCGATGATCGTTGCGGTTGATGTCCGTTTCGGGGGCAAGCATCTTGCGCAGCATGCAAAAACGGAAGTCGCCCACGTTGCCGCGTGTCTCGTAGATGGAGTAGGTGTGATGCTGCGGCGGCAACTCACCCGATGCCATCAGGTCGCCAACGATCTGGCGTAGGTAGGCGTTGATGCGCTGATTGACCTTAAAGCCCAGGTCCAAGCGCACGCGGAACAGGAAGTCTGTGCCAAAGGTCTCAACGGAATACTCGTGCGTATAGGGCTCGTCGGTAACGTGCACGTTGATGAACCAGTATGCCTTGGCGCGCTTGGGATGTTTGTCCAGGATGGAATAGAGCACGTCGCGGTCGAGCGTGAGCGGATCGGGGCTGTTGGTGAGGAATACCAGATTGTCGGCAAGCACGGGGTAGGTCTCGTCGTTGCGCAGGCGGTTGAGCTGATCGATGTACTTGGAGACGGGCAGCAGAATCGTCTGCGTGCGCTCGATGGCGGTGCCGCGACGCCACACATACATAAGGCCAAACAGCAGTGCGGCCAGGAAGATCATGACGTAGCCGCCGTCAAAGAACATGGTGAGGCACGAAGCGAAGAAGCACAGCTCAATGGCGCCGAAGAGCAGGGCGAAGACGCAGGCGCCCAGCTTGTGCTTGAGAATGCCGGCGATATAGCTCGTCAATAGCGTCGTGGTCATGAGCATAGTCACGGTAATGGCGAGGCCGTAGGCGCTCTCCATGCGCTCGGAGTTTTGGAACAGCAGCACGATGAAGATGCAGCCGACCCACATGATGTTGTTGACGAGCGGAATATAGAGCTGGCCCTTGGTGTCGCTGGGGTAGTGGATGCGCAGATGCGGCATAAGGTTGAGGCGCGTGGCCTCGGATACCAGCGAGAACGAGCCGGTGATGAGCGCCTGCGAGGCGATGATGGCCGCTACGGCCGAAAGCACGATGGCAAAGGGGCGCAGGGGCTCGGGGAGCATCATATAGAACGGGTTGACGATATCCATCGCGAGCATCTGGGGATTGGAGTTGTTGGCGAGCAGCCAGGCGCCCTGACCCAGATAGTTAAGGATGAGGGCCGCCTTTACGAACGGCCAGGATGCGTAAATGTTTGCCTTGCCCACGTGACCCATGTCCGAATAGAGTGCCTCGGCGCCGGTCGTCGACAGGAAGACGAAGCCGAGCACCATGATGCCCGAGTGGTTGATGGGCGAGAACAGGAACATGATGCCGCGAATGGGGTTGAGGGCGCGCAAGATGGACAGGTTGCCGAGCATGTTGAGCAGGCCGGCGCCCGCCAGGAACAGGAACCATAGCGTCATGAGCGGACCGAACAGCTTGCCGATGGACGAGGTGCCGGCGCGCTGCATGGCAAACAGACCGCAGATAATGATGATGGTGATGATGATCACATTGGTCTGACCGTCACCCAATAGCGCGTGGCCCCACTCGATGGTACGCAGGCCCTCAATGGCTGTGGTGACCGTGACCGCGGGGGTGAGGATGCCGTCGGCGAGCAGCGCCGCGCCGCCGATCATGGCGGGGAGAATCAGCCATGGCGCCACCTTGCGCACGAGATTGAACAGGGCGAAGATGCCGCCTTCGTTGTGGTTGTCGGCCTTCATGGCGATTACCACGTACTTGACCGTGGTCACGAGCGTCATGGTCCAGATGACGAGCGAAAGCGCGCCCAGGATCATGTCTTCGCTGACGGTACCGATGCCGCCGTTGTTGGCGACGATTGATTTCATGGTGTACATGGGGCTCGTGCCGATGTCGCCATAGACGACGCCGAGCGTTACGAGCAGCATGCCAGCGGAGAGGGGGATGGCTCCGTGCCCGCCTTGCCCGCGCTGGTCTTGGAGGTTTGCCTCCAGTTTATTGTGTGCCACGAGGACTCCCTTAGACATCCGGTTATCTGTCTAGGACAAAAAACTTTATGCCGTCTTTATACATACAAGAGCAGTTTGGCACATCGGGTTATTTTAGACAATAATCCTCAGCTGGGGATTATTTATCTACGCAGGTAGCATTTCAAAGCAGGGGCTTTTAAGCACGTACTGTCTGGGCGATGCCAGCCTTGGCGTTTGCGCGTTTGCCGGCGAGTTCGCAAAAAATCGCGCCGCCGATGATAAGCGCGGCGCCCATCAGGCGGACCGGTGTTATGGCTTCGCACAAAAGAACGGCGGAGAACACGACGGCCGAAAGCGGCTCGAGGTAGCCGACGACGGCGACGGTCTGCACAGGCAGTTTGGCGACGGCGCTAAAGTAGAGCAGGCAACCAATGCCGGTGTTGACGACGCCGAGCATGACGACGGCGCGCCAATCGATGCCTGCGGCGACGCCGGCGGACAGGAATGAGGGAGCACCCTGCGTGATGAGCGTGAGGACCAGCGCGGTCACAAAGGCGGCACTCACCTGGAGCGTGGAGTTCTCGAGGCCTTCGATGTGTGGCGCACCCTTGCTAGCGATGACCATCAGTGCATAGCAAAATGCCGAGGCGATGCCGCAGACGATACCCACAATGGGCATATTGCCGCCTAGACCTTGCGCTGCAATGAGAAAAGCACCGCACGCAACGGCGATAAAGCCGGCGATTTTGCCGCCGGTCAGCTTTTCGCCAAAGATGAGCGGGGAGAGTGCCATGACAATGATGGGGCCGCAGTAGTACAGCAGCGAGGATACGCCGACGCCGATCGTCTGGTAGGCGCGGAACAGAAAAATCCAGCCGGCACCCAGCGCGGCTCCCGAGAGGAGGAGGGCTGCGGCTTCGCGGGGGCGAGATGGCGCCTGCAACTTATGGCGTTGGGTGATGGCGAGGATGGTGACAAGCGAGAATGCACCCAAAAACGTGCGTAGTAGCACGATATCCGAGCTCGGCAGCGCGATAGCAGCGGCGATGATGCCGTTGGAACCAAACAATAGCAATGCTGCTAAGTACGTAAACAGTCCGTTGTTCATGCGCTGACATCCCCTCTATATCCGAGCATCTTCACTATGGGTGAACTGGCTTTAGAAGAAAAGCGAATATAATGCATGGAAAACATGACAAAAACTCATGCAAAGGTGGAGGCGTGTCGTGGAAACGAATATTCAAAAGATGCAGGTGCTGCTGGAGACGGTGCGCGCCGGAAGCTTTACGCGTGCTGCCGAGCGCCTGAGCTATTCGCAGTCGGGCGTGAGCCGTATGGTGGCCGATCTTGAGGCCGATTGGGGCTTTAAGGTGCTCGACCGCAGTCGCGAGGGCGTAGTGCTTTCTGCCGACGGGCGGCAGGTCATGCCGGCTGTCGAGGCGCTCTGCGAGGAATTCACTCGCTTGCAGCGACGGGTGGATGAGATGCGCGGGCTCATGCGCGGCAAAATCTGTATCGGTACGTTTTCGAGCGTGGCGACCCACGTGCTGCCGCCGGTGATTGCGCGCTTTCGTGCCGATCATCCGGACGTCGATTATGAGTTGCTGATGGGTGATTACTCAGAGATTGAACAATGGGTGGCTGAGGGTCGTTGTGACCTGGGCTTTATCCCGCGTGAGCCCCGAGAAAACGGCATGGCATCGCGGTCTTTGGTGCGCGACGAGTTGATGGCGGTAGTACCGGCAGACTCTTTGCTTGCCACGGCGGAGGTCGTTTCTCTTGCCGATTTAGCCAACGAGCAGTTTATTCTGCTAGAACGCGGCACCGATGACGAGATTACGCCGCTGTTCCGTCGGGCGGGGCTGACGGTGTGCTCCAAGCTGTCGACCTGGGATGACTATGCGATTATGGCTATGGTCGAGGACGGACTGGGCGTGAGCATTCTTCCCGCGCTCATCTTGCGCCGCTGTCAGTTCGATGTTGCCGTGCGACCGCTCGAGGGACATCCCCATCGGCAGATCAACGCCATATATCGAACGGCCGATGTTTCGCTTGCTGCCGCCCGTTTCCTCGAATACCTCTAAACGCGTGCGTGTCATTGTCCGCTTTGGACAGATCTCGGAGTCCGATACATTTTCTTATGAAATTGAACTTTCGAATGAAGCGCCGCGTTATACTGCTTGCTAAATTGAACCATGGTTCAATTCGTGTTCTATAAATTGAACTTTGCCAGCAAGGAGGTTCTAGTGGCCCAAGAGACGTTTAGCGATCGCCTGCGACAGGCTATGTCCGATCGCGACGTTCGCCAGTCGGACGTGATCCGCGCATCGGAGATGCTCGGCAAAAAACTCGGCAAGAGTCAGATGAGCCAATATGTGAGCGGCAAGACGATCCCGCGGCGCGATGTGGCCGAGCTGCTCGCCCGTATTTTGGAGGTCGATGTTACCTGGCTGCTTGCCGGCGACGCCGATCAAGGCGAGGCATCATCACCCCGCAACGATTCCAAGCCCGAACCCCATCCCTCAGCTCAAATTGCAAGGAGCACCACCATGCGTACTTTTTCTAAATCCACCAAGCTCGATAACGTCCTGTATGACGTGCGCGGTCCCGTCGTCGACGAGGCCGCCCGTATGGAGGACGAGGGCGAGCGCATCCTCAAGCTCAATATCGGCAACCCGGCGCCCTTCGGTTTCCGCACGCCCGATGAGGTCATCAAGGACATGCGCCAGCAGCTGCCCGACTGCGAAGGCTATTCCAACTCGCGTGGCCTGTTCTCCGCGCGCAAGGCGATCATGCAGTATTCGCAGATCAAGGGCCTGCCCAACGTTCAGATGGAGCATATCTACACGGGCAACGGCGTGTCCGAGCTCATTCAGCTTTCGATGAACGCGTTGCTCGACAATGGCGACGAGATTCTGATCCCCAGCCCCGACTATCCGCTCTGGACGGCGTGCGCAACCCTTGCTGGTGGTCATCCCGTACATTATCTGTGTGATGAGCAGGCGGATTGGTATCCCGACCTGGAGGATATGGAGTCCAAGATCACGAGCGCGACCAAAGCCCTCGTCATCATCAACCCCAACAACCCCACGGGTTCTGTCTATCCGCGCGAGGTGCTCGAGGGCATCGTCGAGATTGCACGCAGGCATCAGCTGATGATCTTTGCCGATGAGATCTACGACCGCCTGTGCATGGACGGCTACGAGCACGTCTCGATTGCCTCGCTCGCCCCCGACCTGCCCTGCGTTACCTTTAGCGGTCTGTCCAAGTCTCACATGATTGCGGGCTATCGTATTGGCTGGATGGTGCTTTCGGGCAACCAGCGCTGCATGAGCGACTTCATCATGGGCGTCAACATGCTCTCCAACATGCGCCTGTGCTCCAACGTGCCGGCTCAGTCGATCGTTCAGACGGCACTCGGTGGTCATCAGTCCGTTAACGACTACATCCGTCCCGGCGGCCGTGTCTACGAGCAGCGCAACTTTGTGTATGAGGCGCTCAACAAGATTGACGGCATCTCGGTGGTTAAGCCGCGTGCGGCGTTCTACATCTTCCCCAAGATGGATGTGAAGAAGTTCAACATCACCGATGACGAGCAGTTCGCCCTTGACCTGCTGCACGAGAAGAAGATCCTGATCACGCGCGGCGGCGGCTTCAACTGGGCTGAGCCCGACCACTTCCGCATCGTGTACCTGCCGCGCATGGAAGTGCTCAAAGAGTCCCTCGAAGACCTCGCTGACTTCTTCGATCACTACCGCCAGGCGTAACGGCAAAGGTAGACTGTAATGAAACGGTCGGCCCGCAACGGATGCGGGCCGACCGTTTTCTGTCTAAGCCCGTGCTGTTAGCGCTTGTCTCGTTGAGCGGGCGAGGTTCGCGTGTGAGCGGTAAGTTCTATTCCAAAATGGAATACAGTGGGCTTAAGCTGGAATTGATGTCCGGGTACCTGCTTTTCTAGAATGTTTTCAACAAGATGAAAGGCGGTTCCAACCAATGATTATCGATGCAAATTCCTACTGGTTCGACGAGCACATCTTTCATGACGAGACGCTCTGCGAACAGTTTTTGGCCGAGGTACCCCGCGCCTATGACACCGAAGGCTATCTGACCATGAATTCCGCCGGCAAACGACAAATCGTGATCGAGATGCCCGCCGGTTCTCCGGGTCTTAACTACATTGAGGGCGACTACACCCTCGAGAAGCGCTTGGCCGATATGGATGAGGCGGGGGTCGACAAGGCGATCCTCAAGCTCCCCGGTTGTCACGAGTGGATGTCGCTCGAGATGTGCCGGCGTTTCAACGACGGTATGGCTGCTGACGCGAAGGCGTCAAGTGGCCGTCTGATTCCGCTTGTCGCTGTGCCGCCCTTTGGCACCAAAGCGAATTTGGAGGAGCTCGATCGCAGGCTCGACGATGGTTTTGCGGGTGTGCAGCTCTGCGCTCACTACGGCAAGCGCTATCTCGACGACCAGGTCTTCTCGAGCTTTTTCGAGCACCTGAACGAACGCCATGTCACCGTTTACGTGCACCATGTTCCCGTGCCGGTCGAGAACGAATCGCTTCTCGCGTACGACAACCTTCGCCGCTCTTATGGCCGCTGCGTCGACCAAACTACGGCGATCGGCCGAGAGATCTTTGGCGATTTCTTTGAGCGCTACCCCAATATCAAGATGGTCCACTCCATGCTCGGCGGCGCATACTTTGCGTTCAAGGAGATGCTGCTGCCTCATGGTCCCAAGCGCCCTGATGCTTCTGGCCGTTTTCAGGTCGATACCGAGACCGTTTCCAGGCGCCTCGAGAACAACATCTATTTCGACATGTCCCATGCTCAGCCTTGGGGCAAGACACTCCTTGCCTGCGCGGTTGACGTGCTGGGTGCAGACCATATTGTTTTTGGCACGAGCTATCCCGTTAAACGCGAGTGGCTCACCGAGGGTGTCGCCTGCGTTCGCGCTGCAAATCTGAGCGATACAGACAGCGACCTTGTGCTTGGCGGTACGGCGCAGCAACTGTACGGTGTCGAGTGAGCGGCAATCAGAGGGGAGTATCTGCCATGGACGAAGGAGAGATGAGGGCTGGGGCCGCTCGTGTGGCCATCGATCTTGGGGACGTGTTGCCGTTCGACGGTTTCGACGAACTCCGTCATGAGGTCTTCGCCCGTGCCCTTATCATCGAGGGGACGGGGCGACGCGCCTGCGTCCTTTCGCTTGAGGTCACCTCGATCGCTCCGGCTCTACTCGCCGATCTGCGTGAGGTTGTTGAGGATGCCGCCAATTGCAGCGGTGCTTATTCTTGGGTGGTTCCTACCCACACGTTTTCCATGCCTCACGTCCGCACTCCCGGGCATCTTGTCGACGATGCTGCCCGCAACCGCAACGAGCGCTATCGCGCAGCGCTCGTCGCTGCCGCCCGCACGGCTGTCGAGCGCGCTGTTGCGGGCATTCGCTCTGCCACGCTCGCCACTGTGGAGGGCGAATGCCCCGTGAACGTTAATCGCGACATTGAGACGCCTGCCGGCTGGTGGTTGGGCTCGAATCCCAGGGGGTTTGCCGACCACACGATGCCCGTACTCGCCATAAGGGATGCCGGGGGCGAGTATGTTGCCGTGCTCGCGACGGCGGACGTTCAGTCCTCCGTGCTCGACGGGTCGCGCGACTCCGAGGGGAGGCACATGGCGAGCGGAGACCTCTTTGGTTTTGCCGCCATGTCACTCGAGCGCGAGCTGGGCGGCGTTGCCCTGTTGCTGCCAGGCGCCGCGGGCGACCAAGGTCCGGCGGAGCGCGCCATGAACGTCATGTTCGATGCGGCCGGCGTTAAGCAGACGGTCGATGCCCATGAAGACGGATACCGCATGCTGCACCAGCAGGGGCAGGCCTTGGGCGATGCTTTGATCGAGGCCGCTCGCATGGCGCGTGAGGATGACGCCACCGGCATCGATGCCCGCACGGTCGACGTTTTTCTGCCCGCTCAGACACGCGCCGATTTTCACTCTTTGGCTCCGCACCGAACGTATGAATTTCATGCCGCTGGCGAGCAGCGCACGAGGGTCTATCTGCTCCGGCTGGGAAACGTCGAGCTTGTCGGCGTACAACCTGAGGTCTCGAGTGCATTCGGCGCCACTGTGCGCGCCGCTCGGTCCGGCTCTGTGTTCTTTGCCACGCTCGTCAACGGCGGACAGAAGTACCTACCGGCTCCCGACGCGTACGAAAAGATCACCTATGAGGCCATGAACTCCGGTTTTGCCGCCGGATCCCATGAGCGCCTCGTCGAAATCATCATTGCCGCCTTGAATGCGGCGTGACACAGAAGGAGAACGTGCATGAACATTGGACACGCGCGCCGCAAAATCACCCCACAGGGCGACATCTACCTGATTGGCTACCGCAATCTTCCCAACCGTCTGGAGCCTGCGACAGGCGTCCATGACGACGTCTTCGCCAACGCCATCCTCTTCCAGCAAGGCGAACGTGAAGTGTTTCTCTTTAATGCCGATGTCCTCGAGTTCGAGGAAAGCATGGCCGAGGAAGTCAAGACAATGCTCGCCGAGCGCTACGGCATTGACCGTGATTGCGTCCTGCTCTCGGCGACGCACGACCATACTTCAATCGTCGCTTACCACCGCAGCTGGTGGACGGGAAAATTCGACGAGAACTACTACCGCTGGTTCCTCGATACCATTTGCCAATGCTTTGAGGAGTGCCGCGCCAACGCACAGCCCGCGATTTGTCGCTTGGGCAAGCAGGTCATCACCGGTTTCTACGACAACCGCATCATCCCAGGTGAACTCGCCGACAATGAGGTCATTGTCGTATCGTTCTTCGATACCGAAGGCAAGCCATTTGCGGGCTTTGTGAACTGGGCGGTGCATTCCGCTTGCGTCGGACCCGACTGCACGGAGCTCACGAGCGAACTCGCCGGTCTTACCGGCAAAAAGCTCGCTCAGAGTCTTGGTTACTATCCGGCCATGGTCGTCGGTGCTGCTGGCGACTGTAGCGACCGCAATTTTCGTCAGGGACGCGGCATTCCCGAGGTTGAGCGTGTTTCGACCGGTCTTGCCGAGGCGATTTCCCAGATCAAGCTCGATTGCGAGGTCGTTCTTGACCGCATCGAGCCTCAGACGTTCTATCACACCGTTGCCCATGACGACTTTTCACTCACGCTTAAGTGTGCCGTCATCAGTCTGGGCGGCTTGCATCTCTTTGTGTTCCCGAGTGAACTCGGCAGCGACCTGGGCATTCGCATGAAGCGCGAATGTCCGGTCGAGGGAATAGTCTGCGGTTACACCAACGGCTATTTTGAGTATTTCCTTCCGGCACGCGAGTACGGCCTCTCCTTTGAGACCGAGCGTACTCAGATTCCCCAGGGCGAACCGGAACGTCTGTGTGACAAGTTCTGCCAGACGACGAGACTTCTCGGCGCAGCAGCTTCGCGTCTGTAGGCCTGATTGCGTGGCATGGGCCAATGAGGCTCGCTGCCATGTGATCGGTATCTTCCATCTTCTCTGCCGTTTCCCATCCCGGGCGTACGTGCGTCCGCGGATTTCAAAGGGGGAAGCGGGTTCCTTGTCCTCCCACGTCGACTACGGAGGCATGAAATCGATGCTATACCCCGCTCAGAAAAAGGAGAATTCCATGAAATACCAGAAGCTTTGCGATGAAATCATCACAAAGGTCGGTGGTCGAGACAATGTGTTAGACGTGAGCCACTGCATTACGCGTCTCCGCTTCCACCTCAAGGATGAATCGCTCGCCCAGACCAATGAGCTTAAGGCGACGAAGGGCGTCGTTGACGTTATCCAGGCCGGCGGACAGTATCAGGTCGTGATTGGTGCCACTGTCGAGGCCGTCTACAACGACCTTGTTCAGATTGGCGGGTTCGACTCCAAACCCGCGCTCGATATCGATGAAGGCGACGACGTCAAAAAGAGCGATCCATTCTCGCGTCTGCTTGCCATCATCTCCGAGATTCTGCAACCGGTTCTTGGCGTGCTTATGGCCGGTGGCTTTATCAAGTCGATGCTCGCGCTCTGCACGGTTGCCGGTTGGCTTGCCAAGGACAGCAATACGTATGTGACGCTCTCGGCAATCGGAGATTCGGTCTTCTATTACTTTCCGCTAATCATTGGCTGGACGTCGGCCAAGAAGTTCGGACTTAAGCCCGTTATGGGAATGGCGCTCGGTGGTATCCTCGTCTACCCGACGCTCGTTGCCCTTATGGGCGGAGATCCGCTCTACACGCTCGGCGCCGGCACGGTCTTCGAGTCCAATGTCTACGGTGATATTTTTGGCATCCCGCTGATCATGCAGAATTACTCATCGACGATTCTGCCTGCGATCTTTATCGTCTGGATTGCCTCCAAGGTGCACAAGGCCCTTTCTAACGCGCTGCCCGCGCTTGTGAGCTCGTTCTTCTCCAACATCCTGACGCTCCTCATTTGCGGCATCCTTGGCCTGCTTGTGGTCGGTCCGGTCATGACGGTCCTCTCCAACATCGTTGCCCAGATCATCTTGATGCTCATCAACTTCCAGCCCGCCATCGCCGGCTTCGTCATCGGCACGTTCTGGAGCCTGCTCGTCATGTTCGGCCTGCACTGGGGTATCATCCCGCTGTGGTTCCTCGATGTCGCAACCTACGGCTATGACCTCATTAATCCGCTCGTGTATGCAGGCGGTTGTGCCATCGCCGGTGCTGTGCTTGGCATGATCATCCGAACCAAGGATTCCGAGGAAAATGCTGCCGTCAACATTCCCGCCCTTGTCTCTTCGATTTTCGGTGTCAACGAGCCTGCGCTTTACGCCATCTTGCTGCCGCGTAAGCGCCTTATGTGGGCAACCTTTATTTCCGCTGGTGTAGGCGGCGCCATCGCCGGCCTCATGGGTGCCAAACTCTATGCCTTCGGTGCCTCCGGCCCGCTCGGTTTTCCGAGCTTTATTAACCCTGCCGGCATCGACATGGGCTTTATCGGCCTTGTCATCTCCGGTGTGGTCGCTTTCGTTCTGGCTCTTGTCGCCGCTATGGTGATCGGTACCAGGAAGGACGAGGGCGGTAAGGCGCTCAACATCTCGGTGGACTAGTCTGTCTGCGCACTTTAACTAAATATGCCTCGGACGGCGACGTGCCGCCCGAGGCATATTTGTGTTTTGTGCCGTTGTCAGCGTGTTTGCGGACACAAGTCTGCGGTTGTGGAGCAGCGGGGATTATGACGGTCGTGCCGCGGTGGAAGACGTACGGTCGCCCTGCAGGAGCTGACGGTAGGGGAGGAAGCCGATGAACGAGACGACCGCCTGCGAGTGCGCGGCGTTTCGCTTGAGGTAGAGCCTGACCTCGGAGGTCGTCGCGGGCTCGAGCGGCACCAGGGCTACCTTTCCGCTGGCGAGCGATTCCGCCGGCTTGCGCATGAGGAATGAGACGCCGGCGCCGCGCGCGACAAGGGAGATGATGTTCTCGGCTCGTTTGCCGGTGAACGTAACACGTGGGCCAAATCCAGCTTCGCGACAAAGGGAAAGGACGAGCTCGCTTACGAACGAGCCTTGGGGAAGCATGAGGAAATTCTCGTCGATAAGGTCGTCTATCTCGACGGTGTCACGTTCGGCGAGCGGATGGTCGAGTGGAAGGACGGCCACGAGCCGGTCGGTCGTAAAGGGAATCTTTTTGAACTCCGGCTCGATGGCGCCGCCGTCACGGATGAAGGCCAGGTCAATGTCCTCGTGCAGGAGCATGCGCTTGAGTGTGTCGCCCTCGCCCTCGATGAGCTCAACGGAATATGAGGGGTTCGCCTGCTGAAAATCGATGACGGCGTCCGTGATCCCATAAGGGGCCATAATGGGGATAGAACCTACGGTGAGGTGCTCGAGCGGCTCACCTGCGCCTATTTGAATGGCGGCAAGATAACGGTGCTGAAGCGTCGCAATTTTTTGCGCATAGGGGAGGAGCGCTTCACCTTGCGCGGTGAGTGTTACGTGGCGCTGGCTTCGATCGATGAGCTTGCAGCCGAGTTCGTGCTCCATTGCCATGATGTGCTTGGAGAGGGTTGATTGCGACATGAAAAGCAGTTCCGCCGCATCAAGAAACGTGCGTGACTGCGCTAAGATGGCGAATTCGCCAAAGCGGCTGATATCCATAGGGAGGCCTCCGGTACCCTCATTTTGGCAGGTGGCCTAAACCACGACGCCATTGCAGTGGTCGATTTCGTGCTGGATGATCTCGGCGGTGTAGCCCGAGAAGTTTTTGATGCGGTGAACGAAGTTCTCGTCCAAATACTCAACCTTAATGCGGCGATAGCGGGTACAGGGACGCTCGCCGGTCAGCGAGAGGCATCCTTCGCTCGTCTGATAGGCATTGACCTGCTCAAGAATTTGAGGGTTGTACATCAGGAGTGTCCTGTTGCCGTCCTTTACGCAGATGATGCGTTTGCGCACGCCGATCATGTTGGCGGCGAGGCCCACGCACTCGCGCTCATGCTCGTGGAGTGTATCCAGGAGATCCTGCCCGGTTGCGGCATCGTCGGGTCCCGCGTCTTCGGAAGGCAGACGCAAAAAGAACTCGGATTTCATGATGGGCTTAATCATGGCGGGCTCCTCATGTCTTATGCTTTCGTGGACTTTTAATAATAGCGCGGAAGGAAAGCTGTGCGTCCGCGTTACAATCTTTCGATGTTGGACCATGTTGCCAGATTCGTCGTGTACGGCGTCTGGCGTAAGTCTAGGGCTCATTTTTCGCCCTGGACCGTTCCTCTGGGGCGATGCGACTGTCGTTCCAAGAGGAAGGAAATGCATGGGGAGCAAATCTCAGCAACAAGTTCAAGTAACGCCATCGGCCTCTGCGGCGATTCTCGTCGTAATGTATATTGCAGCCTTTGTTGCCGCGTTTAACGAGAACATCATTAACGTGGCGTTGCACGACATTATGGCAGCCTTTTCGGTGAGTGCCACCACGGCACAGTGGCTCGTCTCGGGCTACATGATCGTGACGTCGATCTTTACGGCCATCATGGCCTTCCTGTCCGGCCGTTTCTCGACGCGCAAGCTGCTGTTTTTCGCATGCGGATGCATGGTCGCCGGCGAAGTCCTGTGCCTGGTCGCTCCGTCGTTTAGCGTTTTGCTGCCAAGTCGTATTTTGCAGGCTGCGGGATCGGGCATCTTGTTCCCGCTCATGATGAACGTGGTGCTGTCTTGCGCCCCGCGCGAGAAGCTCGGTTTGTATCTGAGCCTGGGCGGCGCCTGCATTACGCTAGGACCGGCGTTTGGACCCGTGATCAGCGGTCTTATGTGCACGTTGTTTGGCTGGAGGGCGGTATTCGTAGTGCCGCTGTTGGGCGGCGTTGTGGTCGCTGCGGCGGGCGTAAAGCTTGTTCAGAATGTCGGAGAGCGCTCGAACACCACGCTTGATATTCTGTCGGTTGTTTTGCTCGCCGCCGGCATTACGGCATTTGTGTATTCCGTAGGCGAGTTCTCGACCAATCTGATTGCCGGCATCGTGGCGCTTTTCGCCGCCATTGTGCTGCTCGGCCTGTTTGCGGCCCGTCAGCTCAAGCTCGAGCATCCGGTGCTTAACGTGCGTCCCATGGCGAGCGTTCGTTTTTGGCCTGCGTGCCTGCTTGTGGTGGTGTCGATGATGACGACGTTCTCGATGAGCGTTTTGTTGCCGCTCTATTTTGAGGGCGCATACGGCATGACCGCACTTATTGCGGGCTTGCTCATTTTGCCGGCGATTGCCTGCAACGCCGTGACCTCGATTGTGGGCGGACGCGTGATGGACGCTCGTGGCGCATGGCCGCTGCTGCCGGTCGGCTTTGCCCTGATTGCCGTGGGGCAGATTGCAATCTCGATGACGGCGGCAAGCATGAATATCGGCGTCGTCGTGGCGCTGACCGTTGTGGTGTATGCCGGAGTCGGTTTGGTGCTGAGCCCCTCGCAAACGGCCGGCTTGGAGACGCTGCCCGCCGCTGAACATCCTCACGGAACGGCATTGCTTAACACGTGGAATATGATTGCCGCATCGTTTGGCCCGTCGCTGTTTATCGGTCTGCTCTCGAGTTCTGCCGCGACCGCCGACGCCGCTGGCGCTGCGACGGACGTTGCCCAGGCGATTGGATTTGCGGCTGCCGTGCGTGTGGCGGCTGTAATTGCCGTGGTCGGGTTCGTGGCGTCGCTGGTGTACGCTCGTCGCGAGTCGCACATGTCGCATTAATGTGTGCACATAGATTCTGCAGCTAGATTGGATGGCGACACCATAAACTAATGGACGTTTTGCCGAGAGGCATGAATGTTTAAAGCGCAAAGAGTGCGCGACGGGCCCCGCGAATGGGGCGATGATGCCCGAGAGGGCCAAGAAGGAGTCTCATGTCCGAGAACGAAGAGATCATGAACGAGACCGAGAACGAGACCATGGCTGCCGAGGTCGAGGCAGTCGAGACCGTGGAGACCGAAGCTGCCGAGGTTGAGGCTGCTGACGAGGTTTCCGCCGAGGAGGAGGCCGAGGTTGTCGAGGCCGCCGTTGATTACGATGACGAAGAGCTGATGGACAAGATGCAGAAGGCCGCCCGCCTGCTGCGTAGCCGTCGCTTTGCTATTTCTAAGGAGGAGGAGGCCAAGGCCGAGCGCATGGCGAACATCGAGCGCGCCATCAAGCTTCTTGACCTCAAGCCCAAGATGGAGCAGAAGGAAATGTCCGACCTGCTGGGCATGCGCCTCCGTGAGCTCGATGGCCTGATGGCCGAGGCCGAGGCTGCCGATCTGGTCGGCCGCATCGACGACGCCGAGGGCGATATGCGCAAGATCGTCGTCTTCGCTGCCGAGGATGCCGCTGAGGGCCTGGTCGAGCTTGCCAACAAGAAGGAGAAGCTCCTGCCCGAGCTTTCTTACGAGGAGGCCACCGAGCTGATGGCCGCTCTCGATAAGGTTATCGCTCCGCTCGTCGCCATGGGCCTGGACGAGGATCGCGGTCCTCGCGGCGGCCGTGACGACCGTGGTGGCCGTGGCGGCGACCGTGGCGGTCGCGGCGGCTTTGGCGATCGTGGTGGCCGTGGCGGCGACCGTGGCGGTCGCGGTGGCGATCGCGGTGGCCGCGGCGGCTTTGGTGGCAACCGTGGTGGCTATGGCGACCGCGGCGGCAACCGTGGCGGCTTCGGCGGCAACCGTGGTAACGACCGCGGCGGTCGCGGTGGCGACCGTGGCGGCCGCAACGGTGGCGGCTTCCGCGGTAACCGCTTCTAGTTGGGTTACGCGGTTTTACCAAACCGCGTAACTAGTTGACGCTGCAAACCCGCCAGAGCGGCAATCTGCCTTTCAGCTTCGGCGGCAT
>CABSYR010000014.1:0-63104 GCA_902481895.1 uncultured Collinsella sp.
GGAATCGGCTAAAGTGCGATGGCGAAATTGGTTGTTTTTACAGTAGCGCTAACACCCGGGGCAGGGGAAGTGCGACGAGGCGGACGCGGAGAGGGCCGCCCGCGCGGCGATGTCCGGCTCAAGGCTCGGGACCCCCAAGAGCCAGGACGGGTGGGTCGACGGGGTGCGCTGCATGCTCGCGGCGCGCTCCGGGGCGGTGAAGGCGCGGACCTCGGCGATCAACACCGCGAGGTCGCTGCTCACCACCGCGCCGGAGGGGCTCAGGTCGAGGTTCCGCGGCATGGGAGGGCCGAGGCTGATGGAGGAGCTCCCCTCCGTGCGCGCCGAGGGCGCGCTGGGCGCCGCGCTCGGCGCGCTGGCGGACCTGTGGGCGGCGGCGCGCGACGCGGCGCTCGACATGGAGCGCGCGATCGAGGCGTCCCCGGAGGAGAACTGCCCCGCGCTGCTGGCGATGTACGGGTGCGGGCCCGCGAGCGCGGCCAAGCTCGCGGTCGCGGCCGGGGACAACCCGGGCAGGCTGCGCTCCGAGGCGTCGTTCGCGGCGATATGCGGCGCCTGCCCCATCCCCGCCTCGAGCGGCAAGACCGTGAGGCACAGGCTCAACAGGGGCGGCGACCGGCAGGCGAACAGCGCGCCGCACGAGATCGCGAGGCAGAGGGTCATGCGCGACCCCGAGACCGCCGAGTACGCCGAGAGGGCGAGGGCGCGGGGGAAGAGCGACAGGGAGGTCATGAGGTGCCTCAAGCGCTACGTGGCCAGGGAGGCGTACCGGGCGCTGATGCGCCCGCACGAGATCAGGAGGCCCGAGGACGCCTCGGGACTCGTGGCGGCCAGGCGCGCGGCGAAGGTCAGCCAGGTGAGGGCGGCGTCCATACTGGGCACCAGCGAGAAGTACATCTCGATGCTGGAGAGGGGCCAAAGGGAGCTCAAGCCCATAAGGAGGGCCTACGAGGCGTGGGTCGAGGCCGGACTTCCGCTCGATTGGGACAGGCAGGCCTTCGAGGCCGAGCGCAAAATGGATTCTAAAAAACACCTTGCCAAATAGGAGCGTCAGGACGCAAAGAGGCTCCGCAGCGCGAAGCGCGATGCGGAGCCTCTTTGCATGTCCGAGGACGTTCCGGAGAGAAGCCCCCGTCCCGCCCCCGGATTCCCGGTGGGAGTTCTAGACCTTGTCGGCCTTAGTACATACCGCCGCCCTGCTGACCAGCGGTAGCAGCAGCGATAGCGTCCTCAAGCTGAGTGTTCTTGGGCACATCGGAGACGGTGGCCTCGGTGATGAGAATCAGGCTGGCAACAGAAGCAGCGTTCTGCAGGGTGACGCGGCTGACCTTGACGGGGTCGAGGACGCCCATCTCGATCATGTCGCCCCACTCGCCGTTGGCAGAGTTGAGACCCTGGCCGGCGGGCAGCTCGGCAACCTTGTCGACCACGACGGCGCCCTCAAAGCCAGCGTTCTTGGCGATGGTAGCAACCGGAGCAGTCAGAGCCTTCTTGACGATGTCGACACCGATCTTCTCCTCGGGGTCGTCGAGCTCAACGGCGTCGAGCGCAGGAGCAGCGTCCATGAAGGCGACGCCGCCGCCAGCGACAATGCCCTCCTCGACAGCAGCGCGGGTTGCCTGCAGGGCGTCCTCGACGCGGTGCTTGATCTCCTTGAGCTCGGACTCGGTAGCAGCGCCGACCTTGATGACGGCAACGCCACCGGAGAGCTTGGCCAGGCGCTCCTGGAGCTTCTCGCGGTCGAAGTCAGAGGTGGTGTTCTCCATCTCACCCTTGATCTGAGCGATACGAGCGTCGATGGCCTCCTTGGAGCCAGCGCCGCCGACGACGACGGTGTTGTCCTTGGAGATGGTGACGGACTTAGCGGTACCGAGCATATCGGCGGTGATGTCAGCGACCTTCACGCCCAGCTCGTCCAGAGCGGCCTGGCCACCGGTGAGGACGGCGATGTCTTCGAGGATGCGCTTGCGGCGATCGCCGTAGCCCGGAGCCTTGACGGCGCAGACGTTGAGGGCGCCACGGATCTTGTTGAGGACCAGGGTAGGCAGAGCCTCACCGTCGATGTCCTCAGCGATGATGAGCAGGCCACGGCCAGCGCGCTGGACAGCCTCGAGAACGGGCATGATGTCCTGAACGCTGGAGATCTTCTGGTCGGTGATGAGGATGTACGGATCCTTCATCACGGCCTCCATACGGTCGTTGTCCGTGACGAAGTAAGCGGAGACATAGCCCTTGTCGAACTGCATGCCCTCGACGGTGTCGATGGTGATGTCGAACGTCTGGGAATCCTCGACGGTGATGACGCCGTCCTTGCCCACGACCTCCATGGCCTCGGCGATCTTCTCGCCGACCTCGGGGTCACCGGCGGAGATGGTACCGACGGAAGCGATCTGCTCCTTGGTCTCGACCGGCTTGGCCTGCTTCTTCATCTCGGCGACGGCGGCGTTGACGGCCTTGTCGATGCCGCGACGGATGGCCAGCGGGTTGGCGCCAGCGGCGACATTGCGCAGACCGTCGTTGACGATGGCCTGGGCGAGCAGGGTTGCGGTGGTGGTGCCGTCACCCACGGTGTCGTTGGTCTTGGTGGCGACCTCCTTCACCAGCTGAGCGCCCATGTTCTCGATGTTGTCCTCGAGCTCGATCTCCTTGGCGACGGAAACGCCGTCGTTGGTGATGGTCGGAGCACCGAACGTGCGCTGCAGCGCAACGTAGCGGCCCTTGGGGCCCATGGTGACGGTAACGGCGTCGGCCAGAGTGTTGACGCCCTTGGCAAGCTTAGCGCGGGCATCGGTGTTGAACGTAATGTTCTTTGCCATGGTAGGTAATCCTCCAAAAGAAACGTGACTCGCGTCGCCGCTTCCGAGTCCTATGCGGCGGGCGCGTTCAAAGACGAATCAGAGATTCCGACGAGACTAGGCCTCGACGACGGCGTAGATGTCGTCGGCGCGCATCAGCAGATACTTCTCGCCGTCGACCTTGACCTCGTTGCCACCGAACTTACCGTAGATGACAACGTCGCCAACCTTGACGTCCATGGGGATGCGCTCACCCTTGTCGTTGACCTTGCCGGCGCCCACGGCAACGATGGTGCCACGCTGCGGCTTCTCCTGAGCGTTGCTGGCAATATACAGACCAGAAGCGGTCTTCTGCTCGGCCTCGTCGGGCTTGACCAGAACACGATCTGCAAGCGGCTTCAAAGACGACATGCTTGTCTCCTCCTTTTTGGGCCGCGCGGTTATACCACGCGAATTAACCCTTTTTGTTTGCGTACGCGTTGAATGGTACCCACGAATGGCGGGTTATACAACACGGAGTCAAAAAATCTTATTTTTTGGCACTTAGATTTTCTGAATGCCGGGGGATAACTTAGCGATGCCTCCCGTGTGGCTCCGGAGGGGCGGGGCGTAAGGTTTCCTGCTCGGGCAGTCCTGCTCGCACGAAGGCCACATTAAGTGGCCTTCGGCTCGTACGGAACTCGCGATAAACCTTATGCCCCGCCCCTCCGGAGCCACACGGGAGGCAGGTTAACTAATTCGGGCCCGACATTCAGAAAAGTCAGTGCAGCAAAATGGCGATGCGGATAGCGACATGGGCATGGTTTTCGTTGCGTGCACGGGTCCCCTGGGGAGCACCGTGCATTTTTGGGAGTATTCAGCAAGCCAGGACGGCTGCATACACGCCGGACACACCATATTGGTCCCAAGGACGCCTTCGACCGGCGATTTGAGTCGGCAGGCAAACCCCGCCAGGACAAAAAGGCATGCTTCGCGCCGTACCGGAGCCCAAAATGACGTCAATCTCCGCAACGTTACTCAGCCGCAGCGGCACCGGCAGAGCTCGCGGTGCTGAATACTCCGTTTTTTGCACGGCACGGGCGGGGGTACATCAGGATCAGGAAGGACATCCCAGCCTTTTTATGCAATCTGTAATGGGAAGTATGCAAAACACCAAGAGATAGCATTGCTGGTGTCCAAATTGAGCGCGGGGCAGCAGCACCTCCGCCCCGCACCCAAATCCAACAGAGCAGGGACGCTCATGGCGGATCCCCACCAAAACGCAAACGCGGCTCGAGCGCTATCCCAAAAAGGCTGCCCGAGCCGCGCTTAACGGTACGGCATGAATACTTAGCGCTCGTAAATCAAGTTACCTGCCAGGTAGGTGGTCTGAACCTTGGTAGCCTGGAGCTCTTGGGGGTCGATAGTGAGCGGGTTTTGGTCCAGGACTACCAGGTCGGCATACTTGCCGGGCTCCAAGCTGCCGAGGTTTTGCTCGTCGCCCGCTGCATAGGCGCTGCCCAGGGTGTAGTTGCGCAGGGCTGTTGCTGCATCGATGCGCTCGCTCGGCAACCAGCCGCCCTCGGGCCAGTGGCTTTTGGGATCCTGGCGCGTGATAGCCGTGTAGAGCACGTTCATGCTGGTAACAGCTGTGATGGGGCTATCGGTGCCGAAGGCTTGTCGAATGCCGCGCTGCTTATAGGTTGCGAACGGCCACATGATGCGGCTGCGCTCCAGGCCCAGGTCGCGCTCGGGGCCGCCCGGGTCGAGTGTAATGTGGCAGGGCTGGCTCGAAGCAACCACGTTAAGCTTGCGCAGGCGGTCAATGTCCTCGGGCAAGAGGTTCTCCAGATGCTCGAGCGTGTTATGACCGTGCTGGGGCAGGCCGTACAGTTCCGCGGCCTCCTCAAAGATATCGAGCGCGGCATGGATGGCACCGTCGCCGATGACGTGGATGCGCACGGTGTGACCGCGCTCCGCGGCAGCGAGGACCAGCTTGCGCATACGCTCGGCAGGAACCGTCAGACGGCCCTGGTCGCCCGGGAAGCGCGGGTTGGTATAGGGCTCGGTGAGATAGGCCGTGTGTTCGCTCGACACGCCGTCGAAAAACTGCTTAAAACCAGGCGCCGAGAGCAGCGCGTTGTTCGCGTAGCGGGTCTGCAGCTCTTCCAAGCGCGACTGGTCATCCAGCAGCGTGGGGAACAGATGGGCTCGGATGCCCAGCTTGCCGGCTGCCTGCAGTTTGTCGTAGACGTCGTCGCGGATAAAATCGCAGCCCGGCATGGGCATGAGCGACATATCGCAGATCGAGGTGATGCCCTGCTCGGCCATACGCCTCATTTGATCGGCGTAAGCGCTTGCGATGCGATCCTCCCCCAGCCACTCAAGGCAGCGCGGTAGCAGCTGCATGGCAGCCGCCTCGTGAGCGATACCCGTGAGTTCGCCGTTTGCATCCTTGTCGTAACTGCCGCCCGCTGGCGGCTCGCTGTCGCGCGTGACGCCGAGCGCCTCGAGTGCGCGGCTGTTGAGCCAAAGCGTGTGCCCGTCGCCCGAATACATAACGCAGGGACGATCGGGGAATGCCGCATCGAGCGACGCCTTGGTAGGATGCTCGGGCGGATCCCAACGGTAATCGCGCCAGCCCTGCGTCACAACCCAAGCGTCACTAGGCAGATCCTGGGAAAACTCGAGCGCATGTTGCACCAGCGCCGCCTCGGACGTGCCCATATCCATGAGCATGTACGGCGAGGAACCGACCGAGGTATGGAAGAAGTGCAGATGAGCGTCATGGAAACCGGGGCAGACAAACTGCTCGCCGTAGTCGATAACCGGCGTGGCGGCAGGCGCGGCGGCAATCACGTCATCCGGCGCACCGACTGCGACGATACGGTCGCCTGCGATGGCAATCGCCAGCTCGCGGGCGGTATCGATGCCGTCTTGCGCGGTAAAGACGTTCTTGGAGCGGATAATCCGATCGATATGTTGCATGGGCATCCCCATCTCTGGCAGGAAATTCAACACCCCCGAGTGTACTCCCCCGCCCTTGTAACAAAACCCCAAGCGGCAAACGGCAACTTTACCAGCCCTAGCGGCAGGTGGCATACTGGAGAGAGCCTGTACGATTTTGCGATCAACCCAGCAAGGAGCAAATCGACCATGACGAAGACCAAGGCACAGCAGATTATGGCGGCGACCGAGGCTCGCGCGGCTGACGACGTCACCGCAGCCATCAAAGATATCGCTACCGAGTTTGAACCATATATCATCAAACAGCGCCGGCACTTCCATAAGCACCCGGAGCTGAGCCTTGCCGAGGAGCGCACGACCTCCGACATCGCCAACCAGCTCGACGCCATGAATATCCCCTACGAGCGTCCGCTCAAGACCGGCTTGGTGGCAACGCTTCGCGGTACCGCGCCGGATGCCTACCGCGAGGACGGCACGCCACGCCGCCGCATCCTGCTGCGCGCCGACATCGACGCCCTGCCCGTCACCGAGCAGACCGGCGAGGAGTTCGCCAGCGTCAACGAGGGCTGCATGCACGCCTGCGGCCACGACTGCCATATCGCCATGATGCTCGGAACGCTGCAAATCCTGCGCCATATGACCGACGACATCCACGGCGAGGTCCGCATCGTCTTCCAGCCCAGCGAGGAAAACGGCCAGGGCGCTAAGCTCATGATCGGCACGGGTGTGCTCGACGGCGTCGATGGCGCCTACGCCGCGCATATCTGGAGCGAGGTTGACGCCGGCACCGTGAGCTGCGAGCCCGGACCGCGCATGGCCAATACCGACTGGTTCCGTATCGACGTACGCGGCACCTCGTGCCACGGCGCCATGCCCCAGCGAGGTCACGACGCCGTTATGGTGGCCGCCGAGATCGTCAACGCCCTGCAGACCATCGTCTCGCGCGAGATCAGCCCCTACGAGCCGGCTGTCATCACCGTCGGCGAGCTGCACGGCGGCACCGCGCGCAACGTTATCGCCGGCACGGCCTACCTCGCCGGCACAGTGCGTACCTACGGCGATTCGACCCACGAGGAAATGCCGGAGCTCATGCGCCGCATCGTGGAGCATACCGCGGCAGCTCTGGGCGCCGAGGCAGAGCTCACCGACTACACCATCGCCAACTACAAGGTCGAAAACGACGCCGCCTCGAGCGAGCGCTGCCGTCAGGCTGTAATCAAGTGCCTGGGCCCCACCGGCCAAGGCCATTATCGCGGCACGCTTTCGGGCGAGGATTTTTCGGAGTACCTGCGTCGCGTACCGGGCGTGCTCGCCTTTGTAGGTACGCGCAACCCCAAGATTGGCGCCACGTACGCCCAACATTCCTGCTTCTACAAGATCGACGAGACCGTGCTGGCAAAGGGCTCCATGGTGGCCGCCCAGTATGCTATCGACTTTTTGGCCGAGCCCACGCAAGAGGAGCTCGACGGCCCCGCGATTACCGCGGTCGCCGAAACCAACCCCGATCTGGCCGCCAAGTTGCGCTCTGCCAAGGCGACGACCGCCGAGGCTCGCGACGCCATCCATGATGCCCGAACGGCTCGCCATGCCGCGATCAAGGGCATCCACGACGCACGCGCTGCTGCACGCCGCGAGGAGAAGCACGACGAGTAGTCGTCACACCCATCCATAACAGCCTGGCTAAAGCAGAGCGGGGGGCGGACGTATCGAAACGTCCGCCCCCCGCTCATTCTTCAAGCGCTATTTCTACCATTTCTACCCCGTCCCCAAATAGCAGGCGGCGTGGCTACTCGTCCTGAGGCTCCTCGTCGGAGCTTGGCTCGGACGCCGGCTCAGGTGCAGGTGCCAGCTCAGGCTCAGGCGCAGGCTCGGGCTCAGATGCCGTCTCAGGCTCGGGCGCCGGTTCAGACTCGGGCGCCGGCTCAGGCTCGGTCGCGGGAGCGGGTGCAGGTGCCGGCGAAGCATCCGGAGCACCGTAACCCGAAGGAGCGGACTTCTTCTCGAAGGGCAATACAAAAGTCAGGACGTCGTCCTTATCCTCATCGGCCCACTCGCTTGCATAGCGTGCGGCCCAATAGCCAACGGCACGGTGCTTGAGCATCTTGCCAAAGACCGTAAGAAATACGGTGACGAAAGCGACCAGCACCAAGAACAGCGCGAGCGTGACGCCACCGCCGGTAACAATTGCCTCAATACCCGTAGGACGATAGTAGTAGCTATACATACCGACAGAGGCAATGGCGCCAAAGACGGCCGTCAAGATCCATGTGACAACGTTGGCGACCAGGCCCGTCAAAAACTCGGGAAGGAACGAAGCACAGAACAGCTTGGTCTTGTTGTGCTTAAACGCCGCCCAGACCTTATCGAGCGAAAACGCGCTCTCGACACGCCCGGTCACCGCAAAGTGCATCACGGCGATGTCGGCGAACATCTTAAAGAAGACACCCAGAATCGCCGAGGCAATTAGCGCCAGGACAAGCAGGCCGAGCGAACCGAACAGCGCAGCCTCGAGCGCATAAGAGCCGTAATAAGAATACGAGCTCGCGGCGCCAATTACCACGCCCTCCACCAGCGAAAGCACTACACCGATAACGGGAATGGCAGCGATAACCTCGAGCACGACCGAAATAACGCTCGAAAAGACTCCGAGACCAAACGACGTGGAACGCATGAGTGGACGGTCCATGCCGTCATCGACCTTGAGCGACAGATCACGGCCCCACTCGATACCGAAGCCGGAACCGCACACACTCGCAATGCAAGCTGCCAAAAAGCCGATGGCAGCCGCAATGCCGCCAATAACGGGAATAAACAACACGAGCACCGACACAACGCAAATCAGCGCCGGCAAAAACGCGATTTGGCATACACGCTGAAGTACGCCCGGAGTCTTAGTCATATCTTGGAACGCCTGAGCCACACAGCCCTTTGGCGCATTCGCCACGGGCGGTTGCGGAACAAACTGCTGGGGCTGAGGCTGTCCCTGGGGAGCGGGGCCAGAGGCACCGGCATTAGGAGCACCACACACGCCGCAGAACTTGTCGTTATCGCCCATGGGGGCGCCACACTGCGAGCAGAACATAGAATCATCCCTTCGTATCTTGAACGAATCACTTGGATCGCAAACGATGTCTTTAGCATCATTATTGCCCAATGTGGGGTCAAATACTCAAAGATGACCGATTTGCAAGGTACGCGGCGCCAGCAGGCGGTTCGTTGAATATGTCTGTGCTAGTTCGTTCCGCGGAAGCCCTTGCCGACAATCTCGGAGCTGTCGACGATCGTGATAAAGGCACCCGGATCGACCTCGCGCGCATAACGGCGCAGCTGCACGGCCTCGCGACGGCTCAGCACGCTCATGATCACCGTCACGCACTTGCCCGAGAAGGCACCGTAGCCGCGGCTGATGGTCGCTGTGCGGTTGAGATGCTTGACGATAAACTCCTCGACCTTAAGGGGTTCGGAGCAAATGACCGTGCAGACCTTACGAAGATGGATGCTCTCGATGGCCTTGTCGACCACAAGCGTCTTGGCAAACAGGCCGAGCACGCAATACAGACCGACACGCGGGCCATACAAAAAGGCCGCGATGGCCACGATGCCGATATCGACCAACAGCAGTGCGCGACCAATCTCGAGCGTGGTGCGGCGTTTGAGGATCATAGCGAGAATGTCCGTGCCACCCGTCGAGGCGCCGATGTCAAAGACAATAGCGCTGCCGAGCGCCGGCAAGATGACGGCAAAGCACAGGTCGAGCCACATATCACCCGTCAGAGAGACATCGGTCGGAATAAAGAGCTCAAACAGCGAAACATAGGCGGACAACGCAAACGAGGCGAAGACGCTCCACAGGATTGCCTTGCGCTCCAAAAAGATAAAGCCCAAGACGACGAGAACCGCGTTGATAATCCACATAAAGACGCCGACGGGCAGGGTCGGGAACAGCGTAGACAGAATGACCGACACGCCCGAGGTGCCGCCAAAAGCAAAGTGATTAGGGGTTTTAAACGCAACGATGGCGAAGGCCGTGAGGATCAGGCCCAAATTGAGCTCGGCAAAAAAGCGCGGGAAGCCCGGCTCCTGGCTGCGCTTGCGACCAGCGCGCTCGCCCCGCTCGATAACATCGCGATCGACCACGCGCTCCATCGGCACTACGGGAGGACGATGCACCTCCTCGGCAGCACGCGATGCCGCCTCTGCCGCGGCGGCCTCAATCGCCCATGCCTTGCTTTCTGTTTCGTGCTCGTCGGCCATTACGGCAACCCCTCGTTAACAATTTGGAAACAATGCGCCCATTAGGGTAACGCGGAACGCGATGATTGCAACCCCTAGTTAGACGAGCGGTATGCCTACATCGGGGGGCATACAAATAACGGCCGGCCACGCTTTTGCTTGCGCGGTCGGCCGTTTAACGTTTTCGCAGATAAAACCTGCCAAAACAAACCTGTCCCTTTTTGGAAGGTTACTCGTGCTGGCTGGTGCGGTGCTCGTACTCCTCGGGGGTGATGACGTCCTCGATGCGCAGGTCGACGCCCGCCACCTCAAGGCCGGTCATCGCGGCAAGGCGCTCGGTGACACGTGCCTTGACATCGTCGAAGATCGCGGGCGCATAGGCACCGTACTCGATAATGACGGAGATGTTGACGACCACGCGATTGTCATCGGTGACCTCGACCGTCACGCCCTTGGTCAGATTCTCGGCACCAAACTGCTCCTGCACAAAGTGCATGAGGTTACCCTTCATGCCCAGAACGTGCGGAACCTCGCGGGTGGCCATTGCAACGATCTTCTCGATCACGCCGTTGGAATAGGTCAGCGAGTCCTCGGACTCGTCCGCCTCCTCGTCGTCCTCATCAGCATCGGACTCGGCCTCGACGAGCGCCTCATCCTCGAGCGTCACATCCTCGGCTTCGGCGACGGCCGCCTCGTTCTCCACGAGCTCGGTATCGGCTACATCGACCTTCGTATTAAAAGCCATGGTTCCTCCTTATGCCTGCCGCGGATGCGACAGTCGAATACATATTAGCGGCCGCTAAACAGACGGCCGAAGAAGTTGACGATCCCGTTTTCGCCGTCGCGAATTTGGCCGATCACGGCGCCGATCAGCACGAAGAATGCAATGACGAGCGTGTCCCACAGGCCGAGCGTGAGCACCAACACGGCAAGGATAAAGCCAGCGACGGCACCGAGCGTGGTGTTGGGATGACGCACAGCATAGCTCCAGATGGCAGCGCCCGTACCCTTGATGAGACCCATAGCCTCGTCAAAATCCGCGGCCGCCGCGTCTTGTAACTCAGTTGCCTCTGCTTTGGAATCAACAGTTTCGCTCGCCGGCGTGGCGCTCTGGTCAATCGTCAGGCGCGGCGTACGAGCGGTCTTATCTTGATTGGTATCACTCACCGGAAACCTCCACGGTCTGGACGGTAGTCTTGGACGGCAAAAAACGGACGCGCGTGGTCGTACCCGGCGTGCCGAGCATGGTGTCGCAAGCTTCCTCGATGCGCCGCTGCATCGCAGTAGCCAGAGACGCCACGTCCTTATCGTCAAGCGCGATGGCGTCGACCTTAAAACAGACGCGCGATTCGTCGGAGCCCTGTACGCGCGCCTCGACGCGCTCGATCATCACGCGGTCGTCGCGCTCGGCAGCAGCCCTGGCGCACGAAGAAAGCGCCGCGAGCGTGACCTCGATATTGCGCTCCCCCGCCGGATGCACGCAGGACGGCTCACGACGAGCAAACATCAGGCAGAAGAAGCTTACCAGCACGCCGATCGCTACAACTCCGCTGCATGCCGTCACGACGATGCGCGGCATGGGGTCGCGCATCAGCAGCATAAAGCGATACGTATACGGCCCCCAAAACTGGCAGACAAGCGTACCCAGCGCCACGATGGCGGCGGCAAGATACACAATCGCTAGGGCTCGTTTGAGTACGCGCACGTGGCGCTCCCTTCAAATCTCGGCTCTCGAAATGCAAAACGGTTCGCATCATTATAAAAGAGCCGGGTCCGGTGCTCTACGCACGCGGATCCGGCTCATCTATTCCACGAGGCTTGCATGCTCGCTTCATTATGCCCAGATATGCACGGCTTAACCCGTGCGGGCGCTACTCCTCCTCGAGGGCAGCAATGACCTCGTCGGTCATGTCCATGGTGCTGTAAACATCCTGGACGTCGTCGAGCTCCTCAAGACGGTCGATGAGGCGCTGAACCTTCTTGGCGTCGGCGCCGGAGACCTCGGTCGGGGTGGTCGGGACCATGGTGGTCTCGGAGCCCTTGACCTGGACGCCCTGCTCCTCGAGCGCCTTGGAGACAGCCATGACCTCGTTGGCAGTAGTCCAGACGATCCACTCCTCGCCGGCGTCCTCGTAGTCCTCGCCGCCGGCCTCGGCGATGGCCATCATGAACTCATCCTCGTCACCGGCAGCACCGTTGGCGATCATGGTCTCCTTCTTGGCGTTCTCGTCCAGGATCTCCTTGGCGACGACGATCTGGCCCTTGCGCTCAAACTGGAAGGCGACGGAGCCGGAGGTGCCCAGGTTGCCACCAGCGTGGGAGAAGGCGGAACGGACATCAGCGGCGGTACGGTTGCGGTTGTCGGTCAGGCAGTCGACGTAGACGGCGACACCGGCGGGACCGTAGCCCTCGTACACGATGTTCTCGTAGACGGCGGCATCGGCACCCGAACCAAAAGCCTTGTCGATAGCGGACTTGATCTTGTCCTTAGGCATGGACTGAGCCTTGGCCTTGGCAACGGCAGCGGCGAGGCTGGCGTTGTTCTCGGGCAGCGGGTCACCGCCGAGACGGGCAGCAACGGTGATGTTGCGGCTGAGCTTGGAGAAGAGGGCGGAACGCTTGGCGTCCTGCGCGCCCTTACGATGCTTGGTTGTGGCCCACTTAGAGTGTCCGGACATACGTGTCTCCTATCGGTTTCGACCTAAAGCCCAGCGCAGATGCTCGGGCAATATAAACAAACGTCGTTATGATATACCTACTGGCCTGCGAGATAAACCCCAAAATGAAGGCGTCGTGATGATGGCCCCTTTGGTGCAAAGAAACCTGACCCCAATACACCAAGCTAGAACCAGAGGAAGTCGCTACGGGTGACGGTGGCGCCGATGGCGAAGGGCATGCAGGCGATGACCGGATACAGGTAGCGCATGTAGGTCGAGCCGTTACATGGACCGATCAGGCACACGGCGAGCACGCCCAACAGCGGCACCCAGATCGCCAGCGCACGCCATGAATGACGACGCAGCAGGTAGACCACCACGGCGATCATGATCCACACATAGGTGGCCGAGCTCATGGTGAGCGAAATAAACGGGATGCGCTGCACCGCCACACGGTACAGATTGATCAGGTGGTCGCACCAGCGCACCATGTTGCTGTCAACCGGATGGAAGTCGAAGTACTTGAGGTTGTCGGGGCGCGCCATAATCTCGGCACTACGCGCTGTGCTGTAGACCCAGGCATCGCGCGCGCTCGGATAAAAATAACCATAGTAGTTATTGATAAGCGCCGAGATATAGCACTCGGGATCCTTCTTAAACATCTGAGCCCATACCTCAAAATAGGCATCGATGTCCTCCTGCGAGGCATACTCGTTAAAGCAGTTCTTGACGGCATCGGACTTGTCGGGGTTGTAGCGGCGGCCCAGGTTCTCGTACTTGAGCACACGGTCGATCACGGCACGCTCTTCGTCGGTCACCAAGCCGTCGCAAGGAGCCTCCACGATGGTGCCGTCCTCCTTAACCGTAGGGTTGACGCCCGAGTTGAGGCCGTCGTGCTTTTGGACGAAACGAGCCGTCTGCTGGAACGGAATCGAGAGGATTTCGCGCTTGGAACCGGGCGTAATGTCGTGCGCTGGCATAAAGACCTTGGTGAAGTACATATTAGAGGCAAGGCAGAGCGCGAGCACCGCGAGAACACCGACCCAGCGGAAACGCGGGATGGCGCCCGAAGGCGCAGCACCAGTCTGCTTGGCTGCACGACGAGCCACATGCACGTCCCATACGCAAAACGCCGCCGCGATTACGCATGCCGCCAGGGGAAACACCAGGCCGCCGTTGCGCAGGAACGTGGAACCCATGGAGCCCAGAGCGAGCAGCAGCCAGTCGTGGCGCGCAAAGAGCACGGGGGCTTTCTCGCCCGCTCGCTCGACATTGGCATCACGACGGGGCAAGCCACATGCCACGAGCTTGACGGTCTGTACCAGCAGCACCAAGAACGCGTCGGCAAAGAGCACGTCTTTGGTGAGCAACGCCGCGTAGTTAGAGAACATCGGCATAAACGCAAAGAACAGCAGGATCGCACCGCGAACCGGCAGACTCACGCCCAGTTTGCGGAGCAACGAAATGGAATAGGCCATGCAGGCAGCCGTGATGACGAACTGAGCACAGGTATAGATGGCAAGACCCGCGTTAGCGCTGTTGAACAGCGAAAGCCCCAGCTGAACGCACGAGCCGATAATGGCCGTGTGCACTACGGGATGATGCCCGTTGAGCAGCACGTTGGGGTTGAGTAGGCGCAGGTAGTCGCTCGTGCCGTTGGGATAGTTGAACCACTGGCGAATCTGCGCGCCCGTATCTCCCATAAAAAGGCCAGGCAGCGAAGCGATGAGCGTGGGCGCCCAGGCGATCATAAGCACCAGGAAGGGCCCGGCAAAGGGATGGACCGAGAGCACGGCGTGAGTCACACGCCATACGCGGCCAAAGTGCGCTTCGGAAAACGGAATGCGCCGAGAGCTCAGCCAATCTAGACACTCAAAGGCAAGGTAGAAGGCAACGACCGCCAAGAGCATCCAGCCCGCGCCGCCAATCCAGGCGCAGATGATGCGGGCTTTGTCGCCAAGGACAATCTCGGCCGAGTCGGTGAGATCGTAGCTGCGGCCGAACACCATGCAGATGGCGAAGAACAGCGACGGCAGAATGATCGATGGACGCCAGGTGTCGCCACGGCCAAAGAACACGTAGCGAAACGGCAAGGTGAGCAGGCAGGCAAGTGCAAGCAGCATGACCGCGTCGGTATGGCCGGCAAACGAGAGGAGCACCTCGTAGCACACGTACAGCATGCCCGAGGCTTTGGGGTCAATCGCCAAGACTGCGTTGCTCGACACCGGGGCAGGATCGATGGAAAACGCCGTGGTCGCCAACAGCGCGAGCAAAAATGCGATGAGCGTCTGCTTGGCGGGGTAGCGCTTAAACCAGACGATGCGGGCGGCGTCGCGCGCAGCCGTTGTGGAGAGGTCGGAATCCTTCACAGTCCGAAAGCCTTTCTAGAAACCTGCCAAAAGGGGACAGGTTTATTTTGGCAGGTTTTATCTGGGGAAACGTTACGGTTCTGTCATCGTTGCCCAGCGAACCACCACAAAGGTTCCTGTCCCCTTTGTGGTAGTTTTGGTGGTTAGGCGTCCAGGTAGACGCGCTGGGGCTGGTTGCGGCGACGAGCAAAGATGATGAGCGCCAGGCCCGCGATTACAAGCGGCAGGCTCAGCAGCTGACCCATGGTGATGACGCCACTCAGCAGATAGCCCAGCTGCGCATCGGGCACGCGCACAAACTCAACGAGAAAGCGGACGATGCCGTACCCCATCACAAACACGCCCATAAACGTACCCTGGGGCAGCAGCGGCTTTTTGCGGCTGAGCACCTGCAATAAACAAAAGAGCACGATACCCTCAAGAAATGCCTCGTAGAGCTGGGAGGGGTGACGCGGCATATCGCCCGCGGTGCCACCGAAGACCACGCCCCAGGGCAGATCGGTCGGCTTGCCCCACAGCTCACCGTTGACAAAGTTGGCACAACGGCCCAGGCACAAGGCCAGCGGCGCACCTATGACGGCAAGGTCTGCCAAAGTCCATGCATCGAGCTTATACATGCGGCACACGATGATGCCGCCGATAATGCCGCCCACCAAGCCGCCATGGAAGCTCATGCCACCCTCGTTGGTGGCAAAGATCTCGAGCGGGTGCACCCAGTAGTAGCCATCACCGTAAAAGACGACGTAGAACAGGCGTGCACCGATAATGAGGCCAAAGACCACGCCGACCACGACACTCGTAAGGTCGTCAATCGTGATGTTAAAGCCCCAGCGACGCTGCGTGCGGTACATGACGACCGCCGTGAGCAGGGCGCCGACCACGTAGGCCAGGCCGTACCAGTAGATGGTGATGGGGCCCGCCGAGATCGCGACAGGATTAAGCATATGGTAGAAGTCGTTGAGCATGTCGACCCTCCTGCTCCCTACATACAAATGCGGCCGCGGGCCTTGCGCTTGCAGCCGCATATTTGGGCGTAACGTCTATGCGGAGTATGCCGTCCGCAGCTTTCGCATCTTAGAACGGCGCGTACTCGTCGTACAGGTCCTCGGCCTCGCCGGAAGCATTGACCTGCTCGACACGGGTAACGCCGGGCACATGCTCCTTCAGGATACGCTCAATGCCCATGGACAGGGTCAGCGAGCTCATGGGGCAGCCGGCGCAAGCGCCCTGCAGCTCCAGTTTGACGACACCCTCGTCGTCGACGCCCACATACTCCATATCGCCGCCGTCGGCCTGCAGGTTGGGACGAATCTCTTCAAGAACCTTCTTAAGCAGCTCTTCGTTAACAGCCACAGGGGCTCCTTTCTCACAATAACGCGGGCACGCCCGCGGACAGAAGCTATGTTACTACAGCCATGTACCCGCTCACGAGCCATCCATGCGCGCAGACGCGACTTTCACGAGTAGTCAATTTGGGACAGGGCTCTTTGAGCTGCGTTCGTCGTCAGATAGCGACAACGCATATTACTGTCGAGCCTGTCCCCCGGTACCAATCTGGACATCGACGATGACCTGGCGGTAGCTGATGCCACAGGAGTCGAGGATGCGGCGGCTGATGCGTCCGTCATCGGTGTCGGCGTACTTGTTGTCCAGGTAGACGACCTCGCCCACGCCCACCTGAGCCAAAATCTTGGCGCAGTCGTGGCACGGGAACAGCGTGACGTAGACCGTGGAACCCTCGAGGTCCTTGAGCGAGCCGCGGTAGTTGAGCACGGCGTTGGCCTCGGCATGGACCACGTAGTTGTGCTTGTCCTGCAGCGGGTCGTCGCTCGTACCCCACGGAAAAAAGTCGTCGTTGAGCGCCGAGGGTGTACCGTTGTAGCCCACCGAAAGGATGCGGTGGTTGGTGTTGGCGATGCACGCACCCACCTGCGTGTTGGGGTCCTTGCTGCGGCGCTGCGCGGCGATGGCCACGCTCATAAAGAACTCGTCCCAGCTAATGACGTCCAGGCGCTTGCCTGACGAAGTTTGATGAAGATCGTCCGACATGGCAGACACCTCCGTAATCGCAATAGTTTGACCCATTGTAGCAGGTGAAAGGTGGGGGCGTTTATCCCACCGACTTCCTCGTCCTACACACGGCGGGGCTTTTGGTTGATGTGGTAGAGCTCGGCGAGACCCCGCAGCGTCAGCGCGTCGTCGACCGTCAGGCTATGGCCGACCAGCGACGCGAGTGCCTCGGCATCGTCGCCGGTAATGACGATGGGCACGTCGCCCTCCCCCGCGGCCTTGGTCGCGCGCATCTCGGCGAGCACCATGTCGAGCATGCCGTCGATGCGGGCTACCTCGCCCAGAACCACGCCCGAGCGCATGGCCTCGCGCGTGTTGCGACCGATGACGTGCGTTGGCGCCGAAGGCTCGACCTGAGGCAAACGCGCCGCAGCAGCCGAAAGCGAGCGGGCGCCAAGCGCCAGACCCGGCGCGATGACGCCGCCCACAAAGGTACCGTGCGCGTCGATGACCTCGATATTGGTCGTAGTACCCAGGTCGATCACGATGCACGGAGAGCCGTAGACGGCACGAGCCGCCACGGCATCGGCGATGCGGTCGGGGCCGATCTCGGCGGGGTCGTCGTAGTGGACGGGCATGCCAGTCTTGAGGCCCGGCCCCACGGTGAGCACGCGCCCTGTGCAGGTACGGGAAAGCGCCGCCTTCCACGGGCGCTCGAGCGCCGGCACCACGCAGCTTAGCACGGCAGCCGTGGGCACAAGTGTGCCCGGCATGCCCGCATCGGCCGCCAGCGCGGCCATGACTTGAGCGAGACGCATACGCACTTCGTCGGCCGTAATGCTCGACGGCGTCGTAATCTCGCACGTCGCAAGCGGGCACTCCTGCGCCGCGGCCGAATCCTCGGCAAACAGGCCAAAGCGAATGAACGTGTTGCCCACGTCGACCGTCAATATATATGCGCACCCATTAAGCATCGTCGGCGCTCCTTTCGTCTGCCCAGCAGTATATCGCCTACCTAAACCAGTCATCCCAAAATGACTAGCTTGCGGCTATACTGGTGCGCGGTCGCGCGCGAGCTCACGCGGCGGCCCTTGGTAACCCGACTTCCCGCGCCGTATCCGTAGCGGCGCTCCCGGGGGAAGCGGATATACGCAAAGGAGTTTTATATGAGCAATCCCTCGAACCGCGCTTCGGTGCGCGGGCAACTTACGCTGCGCGGCGTCGTCATCGGCGTCCTTGGCTGCGTGATTATCACGGCAAGCTCGGCCTACACTGCCCTCAAGATGGGCGCACTCCCCTGGCCGATCATCTTCGCTGCCGTCATCTCGCTGTTCTTCCTTAAGCTCATGGGCAACGCCAGCCTCAACGAGGCCAACGTCACCCACACCATCATGTCCGCAGGCGCCATGGTCGCCGGCGGTCTGGCGTTTACCATCCCGGGCGCCTGGATGCTGGGCTATGCCGACCAGATCAGTTGGCTCGACATGTTTATCGTGGCACTCGCCGGCACTATCCTGGGCCTACTGGCCACGGCACTCATCCACCGTCACTTTATCGTGGACGCCGCGCTGGAGTTCCCCACCGGCAACGCCGCAGCTCAGACCCTGCGCGCCACCGAGGCCGGCGGCAAGACCGGCAAGCAGCTCTTTGGCTCCATGGCCATCGCAGGCATCTACAGCGTGCTGCGCGACGCTCTGGGCGTGGTGCCCAGCATGCTGTGCACGCTCAATATCCCCGGCGTGACCTTTGCCATCTATAACTCGCCCATGTTGCTGTCCATCGGCTTTTTGGTGGGCTTCGCCCCCGTCGCGTTCTGGTTTGCTGGCGCGCTGCTGGGCAATTTTGGCATCATCGTCGGCGGCACCGCTGCCGGCCTGTTCGATGTTGTGACCGCGCAGGGTATCGTCAAGTCCCTCGGTATGGGCCTTATGATGGGCTTTGGCGTCGCCGTCGTCCTTAAGGACATCCTGCCGCAGGTCGCCGGTATCGTCCGCGGCCTCGCCGCCGACAGCTCCACCGACACCGACGAGCAATCGCTCATCTCGGGCTCGCTTAAGCTCGACGCCGGCATCATCGGCCTGGGCACCGCCGCCATCGCCGTGATCGTTGCCATCGCGCTCGACCTCGGTCCCGTCCCGGCCGTCATCGTCACGCTGTTCACCTTTGTCACCACCATCATGAGTGCGCAGAGCTGCGGCCAGACGGGTATCGACCCTATGGAGATCTTTGGCCTCATCGTCATGCTCATCGTGGCAGCCTTCGCGCAGCTCGCACAGGTCAAGCTGTTCTTTATCGCCGGCATCGTGGCCGTGGCGTGCGGCCTTGCGGGCGACGTCATGAACGACTTTAAGGCCGGAGCCGTACTGGGTACCAACCCGCGTGCACAGTGGGTCGGCCAAGCCATCGGCGGCATCGTGGGCGCCCTGGTCGCTGCCGCCGTCATGGTCGCGCTCGTCACCGCCTATGGTCCGGACGCCTTCGGCCCCGACAAGAGCTTTGTGGCCGCGCAGGCAAGCGTGGTCGCCACCATGGTCTCGGGCATCCCGAGCGTGCCGTGGTTTGCGGGCGGTTTTATCGCCGGCATCGTCATGTACTGGCTCGGCATTCCGGCCATGATGATCGGTCTGGGCGTGTACCTGCCGTTCTATATGTCGCTCACGGCTTTCCTGGGCTCCTGCGTTAAGCTCGCCTACGACAAGTGGGCCGCTCACCGCGACGCCACCGCCGGTCTTTCGGACGAGGAAAAGGCCGCCAAGGACGCCGCCTTCCAGGAGCAAGGCCTGGTCGTCGCCAGCGGCCTGCTCGGCGGCGAGTCCATCGTCGGCGTTATCCTGGCGTTTGTCTCCGTGGGTCTGAGCCTGCTGGGCTAAGTCGAGCAGTTGCTCGACAGCAACCATATTGCCTACGATTTGCCCGGTCGGTAGCTTTCGCGGCTACCGACCGGGCTTTTTGATATCGAAACAAAGATAGGCCAGCGCGCTGCGTATGACAGCGCGCCGGCCTTATCGATTAAGCCATCGAAGCGCTCCTGCTATGAACCGAAGTTCGTTGCAGAAACTACGCTCGAAACGCTACATCTGCTTGCGACGACGATCGCTCAGCGTCACACCAGCGGCCACGAGAGTGATACCGCCGATGACGAACACCTCGCCCGCAAGAGCGGAATTGTCGCCAGTCTGGGCGAGCGCGGCAGGCGCAGCCTGTTTCTTGGCAACGGGGGCCTTTGCAGCAGCCTGCGCAACCTGAGGCTTGGCCTGCGGCTCGGCCTTGGGATGATACTTGTCGTACTCGGCCTGCGCGGCAGCCAGGGCATCCTTGGCATCGCCAAGCTCGGCAAGCGCGGCGGCATAGGCGTCGTTGGCATCGGACAGCTTGGCATCGGCATCGCTCAGAGCAGCCTTGAGACCAGCAGCGGCATCGACGGCAGCCTTATAGCGAGCGTAGGCAGCGTTCAGCTTGACCAGCTTCTCGTTGCCCGTCGTGCCCGCGGCAAGGGATGCCTTGTGGTCGACAGCCTCAAGATCGGCCTTGAGTGCCTCGTCGTTGGCAAGCTCGGCCTTGGCCTTGACGATCTCGAAGTTCGCATCGACGACGGCTCCGTTGGCGGCCTCGAGCTGCTTCTGGGCATCGGCGACACCGGCGACGGCAGCGTCATAGGTGGCCTTGGCGTCGTCGACCGCCTTCTGGGCGCCGGCGAAGCGCTCGAAGGCCTTGTTCGCGGTAGCCAGCTCGCCCTCGGCGGCCTTGGCCTTCGCCTGTGCGTCGGACAGGGCCTGCTTCTTGGCGGCAACTGCCTGCTTGGCGTCCGAAAGAGCGGTCGCGGCGTGCGTATCTGCGGCCTGAGCCTTGTCAACGCCAGCCTGGGCAGTGTCGTCGGCCTTCTTGGCATCGTCAAGCGAGCCCTGCTTATTCGCAAGGTCCGCCTGGGCGGCATCGCGCTTGGCGGCAAGGTCCTTGACCGAAGCCGTGGCATTGTCATACGCCTCGTTGGCCTTATCGGACTTTGTCTTGGCGGTATCGTAATCGCCCTGTGCCTTCGCCTTGCGGGCGGAAGCCTTGGAGGCGTTCGTCTGGCATTCGGTGAGCTTGGAGTTAGCGTCGTCAAGCGCGGCCTGCGCGACGGTCGCCTCGTCCTTGGCGGCGTTGAGATTTGCCCTAGGAGTTTCGATGTCAACATTCTTCAAATTGACATCGGCAGCGCCATATGCCGCCTTCGCGATAGCGGTGGCCTCTTGCGCAGCTTCATAGTCGCTCTTGGCAGCAGCAACGTTACCGTTCGCTTCATTCGCGGCACTCTTGGCAGCATCGAGGGATGACTCCGCAGAGCCAAGCGCATCGTTTTTCACATCGAGCGCCTTCCGTGCTGCCGCAAGTTGATCTTGCAGCTGCGCCAGCTGCGCCTTCTGCGCGGCGGTACCACCGGCATGATAAACGGAGTCTACGTACGTGTTTACCAGGTTCTTGAACTCGTCAACCGTAAAATCGCCTTCGGCCCAGTTTCCCTGATAAATTGAAACAGGACTGGGTGCACCGTCATCCTCGGGCGTTGAGCGGTTGCCATCCTTACCGTAGCCGACGGCGAACCCAAAGGAATTAGCACCTGAATCAATAAAGTTCTCATAGTGGCCGGTGTTGCTATAGTCACCCCTGTCATAGTCACGCTTTTCCGCAGTATACCAACCGATAAACGGCCAATCATCGCCGTACTTGTCGCCGTTATCGAAGGATATTTCCCAATCTTTAGGATTATCTGACCCCTTGTAGGCGCCAGCACGTCCGGCAAGGTTTTCGTTATAGGACATATAAAAGCCCTCGCCGCTGTTCCCCGCGTGGTCCCAAACATTCGACGAATAGCAAACATCGAGCGCCGACTGCGCCATAGAGACAATGCTGACCTTCATGTCACTCAAGCCATTTGCGCGACGAATTCCATTGACGGCATTCATGTAGGTCAAGGTATTCTGCAGATTCACGAGCGAAAAAGCATTGTCAGCGTCAGATGCATCCAAGTTGACATAGTCGTCATACCATGCCGCCTTGCTAGCAGACCCATCAAGTAACTTCGCCGCATCGCTCGCGTTGGCGCGCTGAGCAGCAGTAAACGACGTACTACTTGCGATGTGATTCATAAAGCCAAGCAGGCCAGCCTTGACAGCATCCGTATCCACCGTCATGTTTGCTTTTAGCTCAGAAATCTGCTGCTCAAGAGCTTTGACGTTTGCGCTGGCCGTGTTGTATTCATCATTCGCTTTGTTGTAGTCGCTGGTAGCATTCTCAAGAGCGCTTTTCTTCTGCTTTGCGACCTCTGCTAGACGGTCGTACTCTGTCTTCTTGTCGGCCTCGGTCTGCTGAGCTTGCTCGTAAGCAGCCTTGGCGGTGTTGTATTTGCTGGTCAAATCACCGAGTTTGCCGTTGGCTTCGTCGTATGCAGTCTGCGCTGACGAAACGGCAGCGTTGGCGGCGTTGACCTTTTCCTGCGCGGCGCTGGCATCAGTCTGTGCGGCCTGGAGGTTCGTTTGTGCGGTGGCGTCGGCAGCCTTCGCGGCATCAAGCTCGGTCTGCGCGTCCTTGAGCTCACCGGCAGCAGCTTCCTTGGCGGCCTCAAGCGCTTTTAGATCGATGCCCGTGCCCGAGATGGCGGCATCGAGCGCTTTCTGGGCGTCGTTCAGCTTATCCTGGGCGTTGCCGCACGCGGTGGTCGCAGCGGCAAGGGCATTGGCGGTCTCCTGCTTCTTGGCCTGGGCAGTCGTCAGAGCAGACTCGGCATCACTCTTTGCCTGCTCAGCATTGTCGGCGGCGGTCTTAGCGGCATCGAGCTCACCCTCGGCCGTCTTCACATCGGCATTCGCCGCATTGAGCTTGGCCTGCGCGTCCTCGACGGCCTTCTTGGCGGCCTCGTACTCGTCCATACCCATGGCCTCGAGCTTGGCCTGCGCATCGTCGAGGGCCTTCTTGGCCTCATCCTACTTTGCCTTGGCGTCCTTGAGCGCCTGGGTCTTATCCTCGACACTCTTGTTGGCCTGATCGAGCTGATCGTTCAGGTCGCCCAGCTTCTTCTGCTGCTGCTCGGCCTTGTCAACAGCCGCCTTAAGCTCGTCGATCTTCTCCTGAAGCGCGGCTGCCTCGGCCTCGTTCTGCTCGGCGGCGTTATCGGTCACGGCCTGCGAGGCCTGATTCTTTTGCTGCTGCGCCTGCTTTTGAGACTGGCCCGCCGCGTCGGCTTTCTTCTGGGCGGCATCGTAGGCGGCCTGAGCGTCCTTGAGCTGCTTTGCCGACTCCTCGGCCAACTGGGCAGCCGTCTTTACGACCGCCTGGTTACCGGTGGCAACGGTGTTCTCGATAGCGCTGTCGCCCTTCGTGGCGTCACCGTTATCTGCCGTCGGTGCGGCGATTGCCGCCAGCGGCGACATGAGCGGCTGAGCGATGAGGCCCGCCGTCAAAACGGTTGCGACGGCGCGGTTGGCAACGCCCTTGACGTTGACGGCCTTGGCCCGAGGCTCAAAGTGCTGTGGGATATAGTTTGCCATGGCTTTCTCCCTTTGACACGGATGTATCCATACGCCTCAAAATGTAGGAGCTGATTTTTGAATTCTGTTGCGCAACATTGGTCACCAGCGGATTTTTTGAAATTCACGCTCTCGTGCTTCACAGTTTCGTCACATTTGAAGGAGCTGGTGCATCATATTCTCGCGGGATGGAATTGAGCCTGTGATTTGCATTTGCTCCCGCGTCATCCGCCCTATCGGATTCCGCATCCAACAGACACCCCGCCCGCCACGGTGTAGAGTTAGGACAACGGGCGCGTTGCGCGGACCGCGCTGGAACGAGGTGGACATGGAACTCGACAAACAACAGATCAAGCGACTGCGCGAGCGTCATCATCGGCGTCACGGCATCCGCCCCGCTCATAGCGAAGCCATGGAAAACATCACCCGCTTCCTCAAGCGCGCATTCAACATTCGCGAGGGACGCGCGCCCTATCACGTGATCCGCAAGCGTTTTGTAAACGGCGCGCGTCTGACTGGCTCTCACCTGTGTATCCTCATCATCGCCATGCTCATCGCAAGCATCGGCCTCGATATCGATTCGGACATCGCCATCGTGGGCGCCATGCTCATCTGCCCGCTTATGGGATCGGTCCTTGCCATGGCATATGGCATCGCCACGCTCGACCGCGAGATTACCGTCGAAGCCGTCGCCAGCCTTGCGCTGCAAATGGCCTTTTGCCTGGTCACATCCACGTTGTACTTTAAGCTCTCGCCCCTCGGCACCACCACGGCCGCCATTATCGACAACTCGACGCCCACCGTGTGGGACCTTGCCGTCGCGCTCGCGGGCGGCTTTGCGGGTGGCCTGGGCAACTCGCGCGACCAGGAACCCGCCACGCTCATCGCCGGCGTGGCCGTGGCGACCGCGCTCATGCCGCCTCTGTGCGCGGCGGGCTATGGCATCGCCATCGCAAGCGGGTCGCTGTTTCTCTCGGCGCTTTACGAGTTTGGCATCAACGTGGTCTTTATCGCACTCGCGGCCGAAGCCGTATTACTTATCTTGCGCGTGCCGCTCAAGCGCGACCTCAACGGCGACGGCATTGTAACCGCCGAAGAAGATGCCGAGGTCGACGAGCTATCGCGCAAGGTGCGCCGCCGCATCATTGTGGGTACGGTAGTCTTTGCCATCCCCTGCATCGTTATGACGGCGGGGTCTATTGGCTCGGCGCAGACCGGCGTGCAGGACGGCTACGGTGTCACCGAAACTACGCGCGAACTTGCCGCGGTGCTGCCGGGCTTTAAGGATTACACCGTCGCCGTCGAGACCTCAGCTGCCGAGGGCGAGGAAGAGGGCATCGTCGAGCGCGAGGTTGTCGCCCACGTGACGACAAGCGAGGCGCTCGGGGCGCACGACCGCCACGTCGCCCGCAAGCTCATAGACCTCAACGTACCCGAACTCGATCGCGTGGAGTTCGATGTGAAGTGATGCAGAGCGCGGGATGAATGCTCGCACGGACGCAAGTTACGACGAGGCGCAGGCGCGATACGGACACGAGCAAATGGCGGGGCGCAGTTCGCACCCGCGCCCCGCTCGCCGTTTTATTGCCGTGAATCAACTGTCCAGATCGACATCGCCAGACTCCACCGTAAACGCCGGATCGGTACTCACAAGATAAAATCGGGTCACCTTAGTATTTCTAATTAGGTAAATCTGTCCCTGATTGCGTCGGCGCGATATATACGCAACGTGAACCGTGCCGAGTTCTTCGCCGTTTTCCTTCTTTAATATCAGGATGTTGGGGTCATCCGTACGCTTAAACTGCCCGTCAACGCAGCTGCCGTCTTTGTCAACCAGTTGCCACCGATGGTTATCCTCTTCAAGAAAGGCCAGGGTTTCCAGACTCGTCTTGTCATCCCGATAGTAACCGTCAATGGCAAACCCTTCGGAAGCGCATTCCTACATATAAGACGTTTCTCGGCTTATAGCAAACAGCCCTGTAGCGCCCAAGAGCACAGCCAGGCAGACCACTGCAAGGGTTATCGAAATAGCACGGCGACCCATGTTAGCCCAACCGATAGTTGTTTAACGGAGCGCGAAACATACTTGGAACCTCCGATGTCAGAGGGAACGTCGCCAGCAGGCTGGCGACAACTATATGTTTCTAACATCAAACCATATGGCTGCCACTCGCGGAGGGGGTATCGGCGAGCGGCGTGTTTTCATACTCCATTGGTCAAACCTAAGCGCAGCCCTACAGCTCGTACTTGTACACGCGGTAGATATACTTTTCGGCTTCCATCTCGTAGGTAGCGATGGGCAGGCCGTAGCGATCGTACTCGGTAAAGGTCTTGGCCTGGCCCGATGCCACGAGCATGCTGCTCGAATTGCCGACGCGCTGAGTGCTGCTGACGTAGCCCGAGAACGGCACCGCGATCTGGTCTTCGAGCTCGTAGGTGCGCGCGATCTCATCCACCGTAAAGATGCGCCCAAACGAATGCGTTCCCTTACTGTAGTCGGTCACCACCGCGGCGCCCAGCTGGCCCCAATCGAACTTGAGGTAGCTCTCGGCCGCACCAAAGTTGTTGTCGTATAACAGCACTTGGTAGCGACCAATCACGGTCGTCTCGTCGTTTGGCAGATAGGTCACACTGTGCTGGCCTGCGTTGAGCGAAAAATCGCCTTGGGCCTGCAGCAACTTGTCCTCAAAGCCCGAGCCGGCCCATTGCCACTCCTTTCTATTTCTGGGTCCATCTTCTCACTGTTGGCGGCCGGAAATGATCCGTTTTCCTCCGACCCCGAGGGATCATTTTTAGTACTTGAAGAAGCCCTCGCCCGAGCTTTCGCCCAGCTTACCTTCGTCGAGCATTTTCTTGAGGACGGACGCCATGGCCTTAAAGTTGTAGGGCATCATCATCTTCTTGAGCAGCGGGCTCACCAGGCCCGGGACCTTCTGATACTGCATAACGATGTTGTACGCCGTCTGGATGCCCACGGTGTCGAATACGCGGAACGGGCCCTTGGGAGCGCCGGTACCACGCGTCCACGCGAGGTCGATGCTCTTGGGATCGCTCACGCCCGAGACGTACAGATCAAGGCCCGAAAGCAGCCACGGTACCAACATGGAGTTGAGCAGATAACCGTTCTTTTCCTTGTTGACGGGCAACGCCAGCATACGGATGTCGTTGGCAAAGTCGACGAGTTCATCGAAGTAGCGCTTGTCGGTCTGGTCCTGTGCCATGACCTCGGTCATGTTGTTCTTCCAGATAGAGTTGGCAAAGTGCAGCGACAGGTACTTCTCGGGGCGGCCAGTGTACTTGGCAAAGGTACTCGGCAGTAACGTGGAGGAGTTGGTCACGACGACGGTCTTTTGCGGAAGGACCGGGGCGAGCTTCTTGTAGAAGTCAATCTTTGCCTGGGTATCCTCAGCCATAGACTCGATGACCAAATCGGCGTCGGCCACTGCCTTGGCAAGATCGAGCTCCAGCTTGAGTGTGGAGTAGGCGCGCTCAACGGCGGCGAGTGCCGCCTCTTTGTCGAAGGGCTGGCCACTATCGGCGATACCGGCGCACCACTCACCCGTGCCGTCCGCCATGCCCTCGATAGCCGCGATGTACTCCTCGCGCACATGATCGATCTTGGGCTGGGTGCGGCCGATGCTGCCCTCGCTGCGCAGCCAAATCGTCACATCGAAGCCACAGTAGGCAGCCTGAAAGGCAATCTGGCTTCCCAGCACGCCGCCACCGGCAACACAAACGGTCTTGTAGCTCATAGGAACGGTCCTCTCTTGCGTAATTCCATAGATGTGTATTTATTCAACCGTAAGGAGGACGCGCGCTGGGGGTGGGTTCTATAAACGGACGGTAATTTGCGGCGAACGGCTACATATGTTCATTATCTCAGGATTCCATATCCAACAAAAACGGGTGGTAGCCGGTACGACTACCACCCGTTTGTCTTATATCCGGCTCGAAGTAGGCCAGCTACTTCTTAATGCCGCGTCCCAGGCGCTTGGCGACCGATGCAACGGCCTCCTCACTGGCAGATCCGCAGCTCGCACAGCCGTCGTGGGCACGCATCTGGCCGGTGACCTCGTCCATCGCGAGCGGCGCCACCTTTTCGAGCTTAAAGCCCTTGCCGGCGCGCATGTTCTCCTTTGCCACGCTGATCATAAGCTTAATACGGTTGAGCTGGTTGACCTCGGATGCACCGGGGTCGTAGTCCACCGCGACGATGTTGCTCTCGGGATGTTGGCGGCGCAGCTCCTTGATCACGGCCTTGCCCACCACGTGATTGGGCAGGCACGCGAAGGGCTGCGTGCAGATGATGTTGGGCGCACCGTGATCGATCAGGTCGAGCATCTCGGCCGTGAGCAACCAGCCCTCGCCCATGTTGTTGCACACCGAAAGCACCGTACGGGCCTTGTCCGCCATGGTGCCGATGCGCTCGGGCGCCTCAAAGCGGCGGGACTTTTCGAGCATCTCCTCCACCGGCGTACGCATCCAGTCCACGAGCTTAATAAGCGCTTGCATGCCCGCGCGCGTAGTGGCAGAGCTTCCCAGCTCGTCCTTCTGCAGCTCGGCGTTGCTCATGGAGTACAGGAAAAAGTCGAGCAGACCCGGCACCACGGCCTCGCAGCCCTCGCGCTCGATGACATCGACCACGTGGTTGTTGGCTGTGGGATGGAACTTGACCAGGATCTCGCCGACCACGCCCACGCGCGGCTTGGTACCCTCGCCCACGAGCGGCATGGTGTCGAACGCGCGGATGGCCTCGCGGCACAGCTTGGTGTAGTTGTGGCGGTTAAACTTGGGCGCCAGCTTGCGAGCGCGCGCCATGTACTCCTCGTAGAGCGCGTTGGCGGCACCGGGCGTAGCCTCGTACGGGCGGCAGCGATAGAGCATCTGCATCATCACGTCGCCAAAGAGCACCGCGTAGACTGCCTGCTTAAGCAGCGCCGGCGTAATCTTAAAGCCAGGGTTGTCCTCGCCCAGCGCCACGGCCGAAAGCGAGATCACCGGGATCTCGGGGTGGCCGCTCTCGCGCAGGGCCTTGCGGATGAGTGCGATGTAGTTGGTGGCACGGCAGCCGCCGCCGGTCTGGCTGATAACCACGGCTGTCTTGGACAGGTCGTATCGACCGCTCTCGATGGCCTCCATAATCTGGCCCGTTACCAGGATCGACGGATAGCAGATGTCATTGTTCACATAGCGCAGACCGGCCTCGACGGCATCGTGATCAGTCGAGGGCAGCAGCTCCAGGTTGTAGCCGGCACCACGGAACACCTCTTTGACCAGATCAAAGTGGATCGGCGCCATCTGCGGGCACAGGATGGTGTAGCCCTCGTCGCGCATCTGCTCGGTGAAGGGTACCTTGGGCCACGCGGTCGACGCGCTCTCACGCTGGGCCTCAAACGTGTACTTGCGGCTCGCGAACGCGGGGGCATCCGTGGAGGGCGCCACCGGCGCGGCGTCACCCTGCTCGTAGGCCTCGCCCGCGGCCGTGGCCTCGGCCAAGCGCTCGGCCTCCTGGTCCTTGAGCGCTGCCATGAGCGAGCGGATGCGGATGCGCGCGGCGCCCAGGTTGGACACCTCGTCGATCTTGAGCACGGTGTAGATCTTGCCGCTGGCCTCCAGAATCTCCTGCACCTGGTCGGTGGTCAGAGCGTCCAGGCCGCAGCCGAAGGAGTTGAGCTGAATCAGGTCCAGGTCGTTGCGCATCGTCACAAAACGGGCGACGGCGTACAGGCGGCTGTGGTACATCCACTGGTCAACGACGCGAATCGGACGCTCGGGCTTCACGAGATGCGCGAGCGAATCCTCGGTAAAGACCGCAAAGCCAAAGCTCGAGATAAGCTCAGGCAGGGCGTGGTTGATCTCGGGGTCGTTATGGTAGGGACGGCCGGCGAGCACAATGCCGTGGCCGCCGTGGTCCTCGACCCACTTAAGAGCCTCCTCGCCCATGGTCTGGATGTCCTCGTGGAAACGCGCATCGGCCTCAAAGGCAGCGTTGACGGCGGCATCGACCTCGGAGCGCGTGATCTTGGGACCGCGCACGCGACCGCGACCGGCCTCAGCATCGGCCACGCGGTCGACGGCGAGCACCTGGTACAGACGGCGCTTGAGCTCGGTCTTGTCGTGATAGGGCACAAACGGGTACAGGAACTCGATGTTCTGCTCGCGGATCTCGTCGATGTTGAGTGCCAACGCCGTGGGGTAGCTCATGACGATGGGGCAGTTGTAACAGTTGCCGGCGGTCGGATCCTCCTTGCGCTCCCAGCGCACGCACGGCATCCAAATGAAGTCGACATCGCGGTCGATGAGGTTCATCACGTGGCCGTGGCTCATCTTGGCCGGATAGCACACGCTCTCGGACGGCATGGACTCGATGCCCGCCTGGTAAGTCTTTTTGCTCGACTGGTCGGACAGCTGCACGCTAAAGCCCAGGCGCGTAAAGAATGCATGCCAGAAGGGGTAGTTCTCGTACATGTTGAGTGCGCGCGGGATGCCGACGGTGCCGCGCGGGGCGTCGTCGGGACTCAGGACCTCGCGGTTAAAGAGCAGCTCGTTTTTCTTTTTGAAGAGGTTGGGAGCCTCGGTCTTTTGCTTTTTGTGGCCGGCGCCCTTCTCGCAGCGGTTACCGGTAATGAAGCGCCTGCCGCCGCCAAAGTCGTTGACGGTAAGCTGGCAGTTGTTAGAGCAACGGCCGCAGCGGACATGCTTTTGCGTCACGGTAAGGTGCGCGATGTCCTCGGCCGACAGGATGGTCGAGGTGCCGTCGGCACCGGCACGATCGCGGGCGAGCAGGGCCGCACCGTAGGCGCCCATGCAGCCGGCAATGTCGGGACGCACGGCATGAACGCCGGTAAGCTGCTCAAACGCGCGCAGCGTAGCATCGGACATAAAGGTACCGCCCTGAACGATTACCTGGCTGCCGATCTCCTTGGGATCGCGCAGCTTAATGACCTTGAACAGGGCGTTCTTGATGACGGAATAGGACAGGCCGGCCGCGATGTCGCCCACCGTGGCGCCTTCCTTTTGCGCCTGCTTGACGCGCGAGTTCATAAAGACCGTGCAGCGGCTGCCCAGGTCGACGGGGGCCTTAGCATGGATGGCGGCGTCGGCGAACGCGCGCACGTCCATGTTCATAGAGACGGCGAAGCTCTCGATAAAGCTACCGCAACCCGACGAGCAGGCCTCGTTGAGCATGATGTGCTCGATAACGCCGTCCTTGACGCGCAGGCACTTCATGTCCTGGCCGCCGATGTCCAGGATAAACTCGACGCCGGGCAGGAATGCCTTGGCGCCGCGCAGGTGCGCGACGGTCTCGATCTCGCCGGAATCGGCCTTGAGGGCCTCGATGAGCAGTGCCTCGCCGTAGCCCGTGGTAGTCACGTGGCCGATGGTGCAGCCGGCGGGGATGTGGTTGTAGAAATCGGCCATGATGACCTTGGCCGTACCCAGGATGTCGCCGTTGTTGTTGCCGTACCAGGTGTGCAGCAGCTGACCGTCCTCGCCCACGAGCGCGGCCTTCATGGTGGTGGAGCCGGCGTCGATGCCGATGAACACGCGGCCGGTGTAGCCGTCGAGCTTGCCCTTGGGGACGACCTCGGTGTCGTGGCGGGTTTTGAACTCGGCAAAGTCCTCGTCGGTGGCAAAGAGCGGATCCAGGCGCTCGACCTCGGCACCCTGCGTGTCACCCAGGGCATCGATGGCCTCGATGAGCTGCGGGAAAGTGCTGAGCTTATTGGACTCGTGCGCCATGGCAGCGCCGCTCGCCACAAACAGGTGGGCGTTTTGGGGCACAATGCGGTGCTCCTCGTCCAGGTTGAGCGTGAGGTAGAAGCGGTGGCGCAGCTCGGAGAGGTACTGCAGCGGGCCGCCCAGGAAGGCAACGTTGCCGCGGATGGGACGGCCACACGCCAGGCCCGAAATGGTCTGGGTCACGACAGCCTGGAAAATGGAGGCGGCCACGTCCTCGGGGCGGGCGCCCTCGTTGAGCAGCGGCTGGACGTCGGTCTTGGCAAAAACGCCGCAGCGGCTGGCAATGGGATAGATGGTGGTGGCGTTGGCCGCGAGCTTGTTGAGGCCACTGGCATCGGTGTGCAGCAGGGTTGCCATCTGATCGATGAAGGCGCCCGTGCCGCCGGCGCAGGTGCCGTTCATGCGCTGCTCGATGCCGTTGTCGAAGTAGATGATCTTGGCGTCCTCGCCGCCCAGCTCGATGGCGACATCGGTGGCCGGGATAAGGGTCTCGACAGCGCGTTTGCTGGCGATGACCTCCTGGACAAACTCCAGGTCGAGCCACTGGGACAGCAGCAGGCCGCCCGAGCCGGTAATGGCGCAGGTCATCTGGGCCGTCGGCAGCACGGTCGCAGCGCCCTCGAACAGGTCGCGGGCGCAGGCGCGAACGTCGGTGTGGTGGCGCTGGTACTTAGCGTAGACGATCTGGTTGTCGTCGTTGAGCACGGCGAGCTTAACGGTGGTGGAGCCCACGTCGATGCCCAGATGCAGGCTGCCGCGAGCGTTCTCGGGGTTGAAGATCGCGCCTTCGGGGGCCTGGCCGGCGGCTACGGGCTCAGCGGCGGTGGCGGGCTCGCTAGCGACGGACGTCTCCCCTGCCGCGTTCTTGGCATCGGCAACTGCCTCGGCAACTTTCTCGGCAGCTGCGGTCGCGGCCTTCTGCGCGGCATCCACCACGGCGGGTGCAGCTTCACGCGCGGCAGCGACCATACGGTCCTTTATGCCCTCGACGAGTTTGCTCATTGTCTCTCCTCTTAGTTGTTGGACTCGACGGCTGCGGCGGTGTCGGCCGCGTCCTCGAGCTGCAGGTTCAATAGCTTCATGCCGTATTCCGGTACGTTGATATCGATGGGTTGGCCATACAGGTCACCAGGGCGCACAAAAGCGAGCACCGTCATAATGCGCGCCATGGCCTCGGGCGATTCGGTGAGCCCACGCTCAAACCAGCGCTGAATCATGCCGACCTCGGCACTCACGACGTAGGTGACGTAGTAGTCAAAGAACGTGCCCAGCGCCAGGCCCAAAATGCCCGTCTGCGCACGCGGCACCACAGCCTCACGCGCGGTATCGATAATCCTTTTAATGAAGGCCTGGTCGCCGCCCGGACCCAGCAGCGCACCGATTAAGTCGCGGTTGGCCGCAAGATAACGCAGCAGCTCAACCGAACCGGGCGCCGGCTCGAGCTCATCGATGTTGTGATAGAGATCAGGCAGCTGAGCTGCGGTGATGAGCTCAATGCGCTCACGGATCTCGGCCAGCAAGCCGTCCTCGATTTGATTGATAAAGTCGGGGATATCGCGGTAGTGCGAATAGAACGTGCGGCGCGTAAGGCCGGCACGCTCGGTGAGCGACGCGACGTTAATGCGCGAAAGGTCGCCGCTTTCGGCAAGCTCGCTGGCAAGCGCCTGGCGAAGGGCACGCTGTGAGCGAAGGGACCGGCGATCGCATTTCTCGAGCTGGGACAAGCGTCCTCCTTGTTACTCAGCCTGTGCGCTATTGCACAGTGCGAGTATTATTGCACACCGTGTGCATCAACACGTAAAGGCAATATTTTGGATGTGACAAAGGGGCAGTGCCTCTGTCACATTATTCGATGATGGTGCGGGAGTTCTGCTTATGCATAGTGGCGAGCATGTGTTTGGGAACGGCGTGGACCATGCAGCTGCCGATGGTCGCGCTCGCGGCGGCCTTGGCTGCATCGCTAGCGTTTTTGGTCGCGTAGCTGTGGCGGAAACGCTTGAGCATGGCAATGTCGTTGCCGCCGTCGCCGTAAACCGCGACCTCGTCCTCGGCAATACCGTAGTAACCCGCCAGCCAGGCCACACTCTCGCCCTTGTTGCACGCCACGTCCGTGATCTCGAACATCACCGGATCGAACGGCGCGTTGACCACGCGGTCCGATCGCTCGGCCAAATATGCCTTAAGGTCGCGCTCCAGCTCGGGCGAGGTCACGCGACAATTGATCTTGCACACATCGTGGCGCAGGATGTCACCGATCGACTGGTCGAAATACTGCTCCTCGTGATAGCCGCCACGCGCGCGCATGCCGCGCATCACGATGCGCTTGATAGGGCTGTCCTTCTTAAAACCCGCCTGGTGCATCTCGAACGAACCGCTCGAGTACATGCCATCGGGCGTGGAGCAATCAAAGCAAATGTCCGGGAACGCCTTGAGCAGCTCCTCGGTAATCTGCGGATCGATGGTCCAGGTTTTGAGCATCTCGCCATGACTGTCGCGCACGATTGATCCATTGGAGCAGCAGGCGTCAAGCGCCAGGCCCGTAAAGCCATGCTCGCCGATCGGTAGCGTCGAGCGTCCGGTCGCGGGAACCACATGCAGGCCAGCTTCGGTCAGCTCGCGAATGGCACGGCGGATGGTTCCGTCGGCCTCGTGCAGGGCGTTCAGCAGCGTTCCGTCTAAGTCACTCGCAAACATCTTGATCATGGGCATGCCTCTCCTTCGTCTGCACGATATTGTAGACGAGAACGGGCGCATCCCAAGAGAGGCACGCCCGTCAGGCGAAAGATTGTCCTACACCGCGGCGGGGCCGTGTTCGCCGGTACGGATGCGGATAACGTCCTCGACCGGCTCGACCCAGATCTTGCCGTCTCCAACGGTGCCGCAATCTTGGAAACGGCGCGGCAACGGGCGAGAAACCAATGGGAAACGCGAAGACCACAGGAGCCGGCCCCACCCCGTCCCGGCTAGCGGCGGAACAGCTCGCGGGCTCGGTCGCGGAGGTCGGTAGCCCGAATGACACCTTCGTAGCGATTGATGCGCAGACGCGGGAAGGCGTTAAAGAAGCGTAGGTCGCGGCGGCTGAGTGACACGCTTGGCACCGGACGGCTCATGCGCTTGCCGGCAAGGCGACGACTGAGCGACGGATGCGGCATGTTCGGCGCGGCATCGGCCACGCGGCGGGCGGCAAGCGCCAGGCCGCGAGCACCATCCGCGATAAACGTCGGCATCGAAGCCTTCTCGCGCAGGGCATCGAGCGTCGCGTCGCCCAGCTCGGCCAGCCACGCGTTAACGGCACGGCTGCGGATATGCGTCTGTGTCACCGAGTCGATTGCCGAATCGGGAATACGTTCGAGCATGGAGTCAGACGCATCGGCAAGCGACTCGTTGATGCGGTCGGCAAGGTCGGCGCGCACACGCTCCAGCTGATCGGACAGACGCCGCCAGCTTGCCAACGAGCACACCGCATCGACCATCATCGCGACAGCGACGATAAAGGCGGACAGCCGCACAATCAGCACCGGTAGATGGCCAAGCAGCCCCAGCAATGCCGGCTCCACTAAACGGCAAATACACAACGCACCCAAGCCAAACGCGCAGGCCCAGTACAGGCAGATGCGTCCGTGCAAGTTAAACGGCAGGTGTGAGTAATCCCAAAAGCGTGCGCCTGTTGTTTTTTCCAATAGAAGGCCCACACTGTACTCGATTACGCTGCACACAAGCGCCGCGGCGACAAACTGGCTCGAGGCATTCGGAATTCCGCGCAGCAAAATCCAGCAGGCTATGCCGCCCACACCATAGATAGGACAACACGGCCCCAGCAAAAAACCGCTGTTGGCGAATCGTCCTTGGTTGAGCATGGCGCATGCTGTCGACTCCCACGCCCAGCCGCAAAACCCGTAAAAGGCAAACGAGAGCACCAGTGCCGAGAGCGGGCAGGCGGCAAGCGTCGCGCCGCCAAACGCCATATCAATCGCGGTTCCCACCGTCTACCCTCTCCTCTTTTCGCTCGATTCGCCACTCACGCCATCGTCCGCCTCGTCCTTGCGCCGCAGACGACCGGCGACCGTCTCGCGCAGAGCGCACCATTTATCTGCCAGGCATACAATCCAAGCCTCACGACACGTCGGCGGCACCGGTACCAGCGGAAACATATGCCGCACGATAATATTCCGCTCGCGCGGCGTCAGCTCAAAATCTTCCTCCGCACGCGCCAGGGCAAAAAACGGGTGACGAAATCCGTGCAGTCGATGGCTCGGGTCGGGGTCGTGCCAATCGTAGAGAAAGTAATCGTGTAACAAGGCTCCGCGCAGCAACGAGGCGCGGTCGACCGAAACACCGACGCGGCCCAGGCACTCAGCAAAGGACAGGCTTGCCCGTGCCACCGAGGTCACATGTGCATAGACCGTCACGTCACCATGCTGGATAAACTCGCGCGTCAGGTCCAAGCGGCCCGCCTGGGCCAGCTGGCGGGCGGCATCGTCGACCTCGTGCGCGACTTTCTCGGCACGAACGGCATCGGACATGCTGCCTCCTTCCAGCGGCTCACGGCGGCAAGCCACGGCCTACACGCATGAAATAAAATCATCATCGAATCTATCAGTATGGCATCGGACAAAACGTTTTGCCCCACCAGTTGTCGAATTACCGCGCCGCCGTCACATATCAAACGCCAAAATGTGCGAGACTGTCTTGTGCAATTGTGTCGGCCGAGGGAGCGCCGGCGCTCGATTCGCATGGAGTAACCCACAACGATGCTGCTTACGCAAACGACAACGCCCGAGGACGTCAAGGCTCTCGACCGCGCCGAGCTTCCGCTGCTCTGCGGCGAGATTCGCCACGCCATCCTCGAAAGCTCCGCCGCTGTCGGCGGACACGTTGCCCCCAACCTGGGCGTCGTTGAGCTTACGGTTGCGCTTCATCGCGTGTTTAACTCCCCTATCGACAAGATTGTCTTTGACGTTTCGCACCAGACCTACGCCCACAAGGCGCTGACCGGGCGCGCGTATACCTATATCGATCCGGAACGTTTTGGCGAGGCTTCTGGCTTTGCCAATCCCGACGAGTCCGAGCACGACCTGTTCGCCATGGGCCACACCTCCACATCGGTGAGCCTGGGCTGCGGCTTGGCACACGCCCGCGATCTGGCGGGCGACAGCTACAACGTCATCACCATCATTGGCGACGGCTCGCTTTCGGGCGGCTTGGCGTTTGAGGGCTTTAACAATGCCGCCGAACTCGACAGCAACCTGATCATCATCGTCAACGATAACGACCAGTCCATCGCCGAGAACCACGGTGGCCTCTATCGCAATCTGGCCGAGCTGCGCACCAGCAACGGCACCTGTGAGCGCAACGTTTTCCGCGCGATGGGACTCGACTACCGTTATTTGGACGCCGGCAACGACGTGTTGGCCCTGGTCGACGCGCTGCAGGAACTGCGCAATATCGATCATCCCATCGTGCTGCACGTCTCCACCGCCAAGGGCAAGGGCTTTGAGCCAGCCCAAAACGACCCCGAGCGCTGGCACCACGTGGGTCCGTTTGACATGGCGACCGGGCGCAAGCTCTGCCCGGGCCATCCGAGCGAGCCTGCGCCGCGCACCTACGCCGACATTACGGGCGAGGCGCTCAGCGCCGCCATCGAGCGCGATCCGCAGGTCGTGGGCATCACGGCCGCCACACCCTACATCATGGGCTTTACACCCGAGCTTCGCGCTGTCGCCGGCAAACAGTTCGTCGATGTGGGCATTGCCGAGGAGCACGCCGTGACCTTTGCCACCGCGCTTGCGCGCTCGGGCGCCAAGCCAGTCTTTGGTGTGTACGGCACGTTTTTGCAGCGCGCCTACGACGAACTCTGGCACGACCTGTGCCTCAACGACGCCCCGGCAACCATTTTGGTGTTTGGTGCGTCAATCTTTGGCACCACGTCCGAGACGCACCTCTCGTTCTTTGATATTTCCATGTTGGGCGGTCTTCCCAACATGCACTACTTGGCGCCGGCCTGCATGGAGGAATATCTGTCCATGCTGAGCTGGTCGCTCGACCACCGCGAGCATCCCGTGGCAATCCGCGTACCGGGCATCGGCCTGGTAAGCCGCCCCGACCTTGCGGCCGCCGAAGACACCGACTACAGCGCCGTTCGCTACAACGTGGTGCGTCAGGGCCGCGACGTTGCCGTGCTCGCGCTTGGCGATTTCTTTGAGCTGGGTGAGCGCGTGGCAAACCGTCTGACTGCCGAGTACGGCATCGAGGCCACGCTCGTCAACCCGCGCTTCGCAACCGAGCTCGACCGCGAGTTCCTCGATAGCCTTGCCGCCGAGCATCGCGTTGTCGTCACCCTCGAGGACGGCATCTTGGACGGCGGCTGGGGCGAGCGCGTGGCATGTTATCTGGCATGCACGCCGTTGCGCACGCGCACCTTCGGCATCGCCAAGGGCTTCCCCGACCGCTACGACCCCAACGAACTGCTCGCGCAGAACGGCATGACGGTCGAGAACATGGTCGCCGAAGCCGTGAGACTACTCAACGAGTAAGAAAACCTCCGCAAGGGAAGCACCCCTGCGGAGGTTTTTGTTTTCACGACGCGATTATCTCAATCTGTAACATCTAGGGCCCGAATTCCCGTCTAGCTGTTACAGATCGAGATAAGACATCGTAGTCCCAGACCTTTGTCTCAATCTGTAACAGATAGGGACCTTTTGACCGTCCAGATGTTACAGATTGAGACATTCGAATTCCCCTGAAGAGAAAATCTCGATCTGTAACAGGTAGAACCCATTTCCTCGTCTAACTGTTACAGATTGAGACAAAGCAGCAAGGCATGCCGCCGCACCGACCATGCCGTCTGCAAAGCGCTATCTCAGCTGCAATAATCGGTGTTTGCCCAGATAAAACCTGCCAAAATAAACCTGTCCCTTTTTGGTAGGTAGAATTACCCATAAGGTAAGTATGTTTCTGAGTTATTTCGTGTTGACCCATTTGAGCGCGATAGGGTATAACTCTACTCAACCGCTAGGGATTTTATTGAGAAAGGTGTTCTACCATGAGCAAGAACCTCTCCCAGCAGGTCGTTCTCGACCGCCGCGGCTTCGTTGCCGCCACCTTCGCAACCGTCGCCGGCCTTGGTCTTGCCGGCTGCTCTGACACCAGCGCCGAGGCCGACAAGGGTTCCGCCGCCGGTTCCTCCAAGAGCTCCGAGGATACCGAGGTTTCCGCCACGCTCGATGCCAAGGCATTCGACAAGCTCGTCAACGACGGCCCCAAGGCCGATGACGACGCCATCGCCGCCAGCACCTGGGCGACGGCCGTCAAGGACGCCGGCGTCTTTAAGATCGGTGGCGTTCAGACCTCCACGCTCTTCTCCCTCCTCAACGAGAAAGACGGTCAGACCCGCGGCTTCGATGCCGGCATCGCGCAGCTTCTGTCCAACTACATCCTGGGCGAGAACAAGGTCGAGATCACCCAGGTGACCTCGGACACGCGCGAGTCTGTCCTGCAGAACGGCCAGGTCGACGCTGTCTTTGCCACCTACACCATCACTGACGAACGCAAGAAGCTCGTCTCCTTCGCCGGCCCCTACTACTACACCCAGCAGGCCATCCTGGTGCTTGCCGATAACGACGACATCAAGAGCGTCGACGACCTGGCCGACAAGAACGTCGCCGTCCAGTCCGGCTCCAACGGCCCCGCCATCCTGGAGGAGTTCGCTCCCAAGGCCAGCCAGCAGGAGTTCAAGACCGACGAGGAGGCCCGCCAGGCACTCCAGCAGGGCCGCGTTGACGCCTACGTCATCGATAACAACATGCAGCAGAGCGCCTTGGTCCGCGAGCCCGGTAAGTACAAGATCGCCGGCAAGCCCTTCGGCAGCAAGGAGCCCTATGGCATCGGCCTGCCGCTCGATTCCGACGGCGTCGCCTTTGTCAACGACTTTCTTAAGAAGATCGAGGACGATGGCACCTGGACCGAGCTGTGGCAGATTTGCATCGGCGACCGTACGGGCGACACCAATGTTCCCGAGCTGCCCGAGATCGGCGCCTAGGCAGCGAGCCTGGTAACGGCCGCAACGAAACCATATGGAAAAGCATGATGCGCTTTATTGCGGTAAACTGTTTCCTCAATGAGTTGTCGGGGCTTCCGTACACGCGGGAGCCCCTTTCCTTATCGGCGGGAGGTCCGCATGAGTCTCTCCGAGCTCTGGTCGCTCTATGGCCAGAACTATATCGACGCGCTACTAGCAACCTGGGGCATGACGCTTGAGTCGTTTGCCATCGCCATGGTGCTGGCCGTCGCCGTCACCGTGATGCGCGTGTCGCCGCTCAAGCCACTGCGCGTCTTTGGCGACCTGTATGTCCAGGTCTTCCGTAACATCCCCGGCATCGCACTGCTCATCATCGTCGTCTATGCGCTGCCGCCGCTCAAGGTCGTTCTGCCCTACCGCACCTGCGTTATCGTCGCCACGGTCCTTTTGGGATCGGCCTTTGGCTCCGAGAACTTTATGAGCGGCATCAACACCGTCGGCGTCGGCCAGGTGGAAGCCGCCCGCTCGCTGGGCATGAGCTTTAACCGTATCCTCGCCAAAATCGTGATTCCGCAGGCGCTGCGCTCGAGCGTGCTGCCCATGACGAACCTCTTTATCGCCGTCATGCTCACTACCGCCTTGGGCAGCCAGGTGCCGCTTAAGCCGCAAGAGCTTACCGGCGTGGTGAGCTACATCAACACGCGCTCACTTGGCGGCGTCGCCGCGTTCTTTATCTCGGCGCTCGGCTACCTGGGCACGGCCTTTGTGGTGAGCCACATTGGCAACTACATCGATAAGAAGGTGAGGATCCTCCGATGAGCAAGCACTCCTCCCCTGCGCTTACCATGCGCGATGCGCTCTACGAGGCTCCCGGCCCCAAGATGCGCGCCAAGATTCGCATCGGCACCGCCATCTCACTCGTCGCCGTCGCCGCGCTCGTCGCCCTGGTACTGCAGCGCTTTTATGTGACCGGCCAGCTTTCGGTCCACTATTGGTATTTCTTTACGCACCTCACCACCTGGAAGTTCTTGCTTGCCGGCTTTGAGGGCACCGTTAAAGTCGCACTCACCGCTGGCGCCATCGCGCTGGTGCTGGGCTTAGCCCTTATGCTCGGCCGCACCAGCGACATTAAGCCGCTGCAGCTGGTCTGCCGCGTGCTCACCGATTTCTTCCGCGGCGTGCCGAGCCTGCTGTTTATCTACTTCTTCTTTTTGGTGCTGCCCCAGTACAAGATCTCGCTGCCGTCGTTTTGGATGCTCACGCTGCCTGTTGCGCTCGCTGCGGCCGGCGTGCTGGCCGAGATTTTCCGCGCCGGCGTCAACGCCGTGCCGCGCGGCCAGGTCGAAGCCGCCCAGGCGCTCGGTCTCTCCAAGGCTAAAATCACCTTTAAAATCGTGTTGCCGCAGGCGATTCGATTTATCATTCCGTCGTTGATTTCGCAGCTTGTGGTCGTAGTCAAGGACACCACCGTCGCCTACGTGGTGAGCTATCCCGACCTGATGCAAAATGCCCGCGTGCTCATTACCAACTACGATGCACTCGTATCGGTCTACCTGGTTATCGCGGTCATCTACATCCTCATCAACGTCGCGATCAACAAGGCCGCTGTCTATGTTTCGCACAAGACCGGCGCGACCATAATCCGCTAACGCTTTACCATTTCGAGTCATAAGGAGCCGAGCACCATGGCACAGAGCACCTCTTCCACCGGCAATCAGCCGCTGATCGAGCTCAGACACGTCGATAAGCACTATGGCGATCTGCACGTCCTCAACGACATCAATCTCTCGGTCGACCGCGGCGAGGTCGTCGTTGTGATCGGCCCCTCGGGCTCGGGCAAGTCGACCATGTGCCGCACCATCAACCGCCTGGAAACCATCGACTCGGGCGAGATTCTCATCGAGGGCGAGCCCCTGCCGCAGGAAGGCAAGGATCTTGCCCGCATGCGTGCCGAGCTGGGCATGGTGTTCCAACAGTTCAACCTGTTTGCACATATGACCGTACTGCAGAACGTCATGCTGGGGCCGGTCGACGTGCTGGGCGTGTCCAAGGAAGAGGCTCGTGAGCGCGCCATGGACCTGCTGAGCCGCGTGGGCGTGGCCGAGCAGGCCGATAAGGTGCCCGCACAGCTCTCGGGCGGCCAGCAGCAGCGCGTGGCCATCGCCCGCTCGCTTGCCATGCAACCCAAGGCCATGCTCTTTGACGAGCCCACGAGCGCCCTCGATCCCGAAATGATCAACGAGGTGCTCGAGGTCATGGTCCGTCTGGCCCAGCAGGGCATGACGATGATCGTCATCACGCACGAGATGAACTTCGCCCGCCGTGTGGCCGATCGCGTCGTATTTATGGCCGACGGCCAGATCGTGGAAACCGGCACGCCCGACGAGTTCTTCGACCATCCCCAGACCAAGCGCGCCCAGGACTTCCTCAACTCCATCAAGGGTCACTAACCAGACCGCCCACCCGCCCGCCGTGCCCATCCAAACTCGAAAGTTACACCTATGATCGGAACTCGCACTTCATCGTCCTACACCCCGCACGTCGACGTCGCCCCCGCCGACCGCCCACTCATCCTCGTCGCACCGCGCTGGGAAGAGGCAGAGCCGTTTTTAACCGAGATGCTCTCCCCCAACGAGGAAATCGCAAGTGTCTTTGTCGATGCCATCCTTGCCGCTGGCGGCCTGCCGCTGCAGATGTCCATCACCGAGGACATTGAGGTCATCCGTCATTACGTCGATATCGCCGACGGCATCGCCATTCCCGGCGGCCCCGATGTCAATCCCAAACGTTGGGGCGATGATCGACCCTACGACCCCACCCTCTGCTGCGAGATCCGCGATAGCTTTGAGTTTAAGCTGGTCGGCGAGGTGCTCCGCGCCAAAAAGCCACTCTTTACCACCTGCCGCGGCACGCAGCTGCTCAACGTCGCTACTGGCGGCACCCTGTGCATGGACGTACCGAGCCTGGGCGCGCGCGAGGGTCGCACGCAGTGGCGTCACACCCACGTGCTCAACGATCCCGTGCACCCCGTCGAGGTCGTGCCGGGCTCGCTGCTGGAACGCGCGGTTGGCGGGCACAGGCTAATCCAGACCAACTCCGCACACCACTGCTGCGTCGACCGTCTGGGTAAAAGCACGCGCTTGGTCGCCAAAGCAACCGACGGCGTTCCCGAGTGCATCGAGGTCGAAGGCCAGCCATTCTGCCTGGGCGTGCAATGGCACCCTGAGTACACGTGGAAGACGCTCGAGACCGACTTTAACCTGTGGAAGTCGTTTGTCGAGGCAGCGGCAAAGGTTAAGCAGGCGCGCTAGCTCGCGAATCACACAGGCTTAAACCTTCCATGCCGAGGGGGGCGAACATCAGCCACGGTGCCCGCGCCCCCTGTATTTGGTATGCTCGGTATGATTATCCCTCACAAACAATCAAAGAAATCTCGACCGCAATCGGTCGACGGCAAAGCAAATGGCAAAAACGCTTGCTACGTTTATTAGACAGTCAATTAGAATCGAAATGCATTGACTATTCCCCAACGGGGTCACGCCACAAATCCACATGAGCATCGAGGACGGAAGCGGAAGTATGGAATTGGCCCTGAGCTGTATGTAGATCGCTACAACGTTGACAAGCAGCAGCATGCCAATCGGACCGAAGCCGGATCCAAAATAGGAAACGGCAATCACGCCAGAGACCACGTATGCAAGGCAGACGACACTCGCCAGAAGAAGTCGATAGCAAAAAAGATTCAGGTTGAAATACTGTTGAGCATCTAAAACGATCGCGCAGTTAAGGCAGTACAAAACGACACTCGACAGGATAAACGCGCCCAAAAGGGCAAAAGAAGACAGCACCACTCGCGCAACGATAGCACACACACGCTTCCCTCCCCGAGCCTCCGACAACCCCCACGGTTCCTCAATAAAGCCCGAACTGACAAAGCGCGGCACAATGCAAGCCGCGATGAACGGAAAGAACAATGCATGAGCCAACGGGGCTACGTTGAACAGCAGACCGCGAAAAACCTCTGCATTACCAAATAGAAGGACATCCTCTGCCGATAGCCGAAGCGTCGGGTCTGGGAAAAAGCCCAAGAAACTGTTCTCACGGAGGCTACAGAACCACATCGGGAAAGAATTAAGCTGCAATACCACCATGTACGCATAAATTACCAGGATTAAGGCGTACGCCCATTTGCTCACATGCTTCAATTCTGACTGGAGAAGTCTTTTAATCTGACGAGTCATTGAGCACACCCCCAGCGCGAAAGCTCACGAGAACGTAAATCAATACCGATAGACAGCTGGCTGCCACGCCATATCCCAGAAGTGTCAGCTGCCCCATATCGCTATACCCAAGGGCGCATCCAACTCCAAGGTACGGCCCCGGAAAAAAGAAGATCCATCGCAAGGACGGTATAGGTGTCTGAAGGAAGGTTCCGTAGAGCGTCAAGCTCATGACAAATCCGATTATTACCACAGCCCCGCTCAATACAGCGCTGCCTGTAATCCGATAGATGGTCACCGTCTCCAACGCAACCGATATCACCAATACAGCGTTAATCATCATTGCCGGTAAAAATGCAGTTAGCATGTCGTGCGAGTAGTTATGCCCTCCACGTATTATGGCTATTGCAAAAAGAAGAAGGCAAAGCGCACTATATGCTGCGCCAATTATTAAAGCAGACGAAAGCACATGTGCTAGGGCCCCATTAAAGCGGGTAAGACCTCTTGCTGAAGAAATTCGGTATCCCTCTTCATAGCCGCGCTCCTGTAAAATCGCCAGGCAAACGATGAGCGGAACGAACAGAGAGGTACCGGCAAAAGCACTGCGCACAAGGGACTCATCGGGTGCAGAAGGATCGATTAGATTCCAGAGGAAACCAATATCCTCCCCAAAAACGCTATTGCCAAAGGCAAGCAACGTTGTTCCGTTTTTTAGAAAGACACCGAAGAGAAGGCCGAACGCCAGCATAAGCGCAAGACCAAACTTCGCCGGAAACATCCTGTGCAAACGCATCATATCTGCCTTTATGGGATGGATCGCCCGCTTCATAGCGAGACCGCCTTCATCAAGCGCCTGTAATACTCTTTTAGGGATGGCGCCTCATCCCTTATGACGTCCATCGATTCCATTTTCAGCAGTTCGCCGTCATGAAGAAACAGGCAGCTTGTTGCAACCGATGCCAGCTCATCCAAGTCGTGGCTAGAGATAAGCATGGTTTTGCCCTGTTCCCGATTCAATCGACCGATAAGGGTCCATATACTCTCGATGCCCAACGGATCCAATCCATTTGCCGGCTCATCGAAAATCAGCAAGTCGGTGTCGCCCAACAAAGCCGTAGCTATATCCAGTCGCCGTTTCATTCCCAGAGAAAAACTGCTCACGCTCTTTTTCTCATCGGCATCCAGCTCGACTAGGCCCAAGACGCGAGGAACCTCACGTTTCTCATCAAGCCCCCATTCCGCACATCGGATCCGAAGATTCTCAGCCGCACTGAGGGATTGGTATGCTCCGCTGGAATCTGGCACATAGCCGACACGCGTCCGCATCAGGCTCAGCTCTTTTTTCGACTTGCCTCCAAAGAGCTCCACACTCCCCGACGATGGTTTGCAGAGGCCCAGCACTATTTTAATAAGCGTGCTTTTGCCAGCCCCGTTTGCACCAACAAGGGCGCAGAGCTCAGACTGGTGCACCTCGAAGGAAACATCATGCAAAACGTGCCGTTTCCCGTAGCGTTTTGAAACTTTTGATAGCTTTATCGCTGATGCGTTCATTGGACCCCCGTTCTGCTTGATAGAAAAACCGCTCATATCGTTCCTTCTTTCTTTATCGTTTTCCATGGTTGTTATTGTTTTTCGATAACTCATATTTGTCAAGATAATCTAAAAGAAGGGACCCGTGTTAGACACGGGTCCCTTCACGCTGATACTTCGTTTTAGTTGTTCGCCTTAAGCTACTCGTCACTCAAATCGACAGCAAAGACGGATGTCGGAAGCGATACCTCGTTGCCTCCGCCGTCCCGCATCTGCCTCACGACATTTTTTGCACGCTCAACAATAAGTTCCTCAAGCTCTTTCTCACTCACACGCTGAATAATATCTCCCGGTTGACAGTCAAGTTCATCGCAGATATCAAGAAGCGTCTTAAGACGAATAGCTTTTATTTTCCCGTTTCTTAGCTTTGAAATATTAGCCGGAGTATGCCCCGTGGCCCGAATCAGATCAGCACTGGTCTTCCCGGTCTTAAGCAGCTGCGTCTCAAGCTCAATGATGAGATAGCTCATGTCTCCTCCTACACAAGCTCGTCAGACTGCTCTTGGAGCAGCGAGGCATAACTCCAGATCGCCGAGATAAACAAACAGACAACTGCGCCGATAAACGACCCCGTATCAAAGGTAGCGCCTTGGCAAATCTCAATAACGAAGGAATGAGGCACGATGTAAAGCTCCAGTCCGCCAATGGTGAGATTGACCGATCCATAGGCACCAACAAGCGAAACCACGGCGTTAACAGCAAAGGCAAGTGCAAGAACACGGATAAGCCGCACATGTGCCTTGGTAAAGGGTGAGACGCCTCGCGAGATGTTACGGCTGATCCCGCACAAAACGACAAGCGAAATACCCACGACGAGTGCCAGGCACAGTCCGTTTGGGATAACGATGCACCCGCCATCGAGAAGCGTCACGACGCCGAAAGAATCGACAGAGGCAACGTTTGCAACCGCATACCAGATCACGTAAACAACCAACGCGGCAAAAGCGACGAGCATCCCTGCAAAAACGGCTGCCATGCAAAAGCCAAGCTTCCTGATATTTTCGCCCGCTTTGGCCATACGCTGAACGCTGTTAGACATACACTCACCCTCATCGACTCTATCGTTATTCGAACAGTTTATCGAACAACGATATTGATTGCATGCGGAAAGCCCCGCCAGTGCGCATAGGCCATTTACTAACCCGGAGGGGTGAGCGTGGATTTTTGGACACATATCGAACGAGAGTGGATAATCTCCCACTTTGAGGCCGCCACCGGGCCTAAAACGGGAGATTATCCACTCTCATAGTCATCAAGGCCCGCAAGCTCTTATTCGGCCGCCTCGCGCAGGGCCGACATCGTAGCCGCATATTGCTGCTGCAACGCATGCATTCCCTCGCGAGCGCCGTCAACAGCATCGGCGCCGCGCAGCGCTTCGGTTACCACGACCGCCGGCTCGTACAGATTATCGAATCCCAGGTTCTGGCTCACGCCCTTGAGCGTGTGCGCTGCCATAAACGCTTCCTCGGCGTCTCCTGCCGCCATGGCAGCCTCCAACTTGTCCATGCTCTCGTCATCTAAAAACTTGAGGGCAAAGCGGGCAAGCATTTCCCCGCCCATCAGCCGAGCACACGCGTCATCATAATTAGCGCCGATCTTCTCATACGCCTCACGCATGGAAATCATGGATTAAAAACTCCTTTGGTCAAACTAAATCGTAGGAAACGCGACGACATCGGCGGGGCGTGCCAACGTCTCGGCAATTTGGTCTTGCACCTCGAGCAAACAGTCGAGCAGCAACGGGTTAAAGGTGCCGCACTTACCGTCCAGAATCATCTTGATCGCTTCCTCGTGCGGGATAGCGTCCTTGTACACGCGCACGCTCGTCAGGGCATCGTACACGTCGGCCACCGAAACCACCTGTGCGGCAATGGGAATTTCGTCGCCCTTAAGGCCATCGGGATAACCCTTGCCGTCCCAGCGCTCGTGGTGCCAACGCGCAATCTGGTACGCATATTCCATAAGCGCATTGCCGGCGTGATGGCTACCCAGCTCAAGCAGCATGTTGGCGCCGATCGTGGTATGCGTCTTCATAATCTCGAACTCCTCGGGCGTAAGGCGTCCGGGCTTGTTGAGAATCGCATCGTCAATCGACATCTTGCCGATATCGTGCAGCGCCGAAGCCAGGGCGATCGTGGAGCGTTCCTCATTGTCGAGGGAGATCGTGTCGCTACGCCGGACCAGACAGCCAAGCAGCAGCTCGGTCAGCTTTTCGATATTCGTAACGTGCCTGCCGCTCTCGCCATTGCGAAGCTCCATGACGCCGGCAAGCATGTCGATGAGCATGCGACTGTTCTTGACGCGCTCGTTGTACTGCTGGGACAGCAGGTTCGTCAGGCGGCGCTGTTTGGCGTATAGGCGGATGGTGTTGCTTACACGGCGGCGCACGACACGGGAGTCAAACGGGCGGTTGATATAGTCCGAGGCGCCCAGCTCGTACGCGCGCAGAACCATATCATCGGAATCTTCGCTCGAAATCATGATAAAAGGCAGATTGTCGATACCCGATCGGCGCGACAGATCGGCCAGCACCTCAAAGCCGCTTATGCCCGGCATGACAATATCCAGCAGCACGAGCGACAACTCATCGCCATAGCGGTCGACCATGTCAAGCGCCGTACGACCGTTGTCGGCCTCGAGGATGCAATACTCGTCCTTGAGCATCTCTTTGAGAATGGCTCGGTTCATCTCGGAGTCATCGACAATAAGCACCAAAGGCTTGTCGCTTTGGAAGGCTTCGATGGAGTCGGCATCGGTCACGACCGTACCGGCTTTTGCCTTAGCGCGGCTCAATAACTGGACAGCGCGGCCAACTCCCTCATCAACCGTCTCGCCATGAATGCGAACGCCACCAACACATGCCGTCAAGCTCACGTACTCATGGCCCGGAACAATCGTGGCATGAACGGCATCGGACACCTGATGCAGGCGACGGGTGAAGTCATCGGAGGGAATATTGGGCATGACGACCACAAACTTGTCGCAGCCATAGCGTACGAGCTCGTCAGTCGAACGAATTCCGCTGCGTATGGCCGTCGCCACAGCACCGAGCGCAAGGTCGCCGGCATGACGGCCACACGTATCGTTGAAGACCCTAAAATCATCAAGGTCGATCACCGCAACGCCGGCATTCATGCGGGCGTTGCGGAGCTTTTCCTCGTAATATCGGCGATTGCGCACACTCGTCAGCACGTCGGTGTAGACGAGGTCCTCTTCTGCAGCCTCTTGCTCATCGATCGGACGCACCATCAGCAGGACGTGAGGCTCGCCCTCGACCTTTAGAGGACGCAGACGGGCGCGGTACTCAACGCCATCGTTGAGCAGCTGCTCCGACACCTCACCCGAATCTGCCAAGGCCTCAAGACTCGACTGACGCAGACAAGGGCAGCGATCGCCGACAAGCAGGCAGTTAGGCTCGCTCTTAATCTGATCGGCCGACAGCAAACGCACCACGGGGTAGGTCTTCGCGACGCGGGCGACCTCAGCGGCAGCCTCCTCGTCGGTTAGATTGACCTCGTGATTATTGAGCATATGGGGCCCTTTCGATAGTTTCGCATGGTAGCGGTGGGTTCCAAATGCTACAAGGGTAACACCTTGCCGATGCAGGTAAGCACGTGAATGCTGTTACATTTTTATGACCTGGCAAACGGTGGTAATGGAGCCGCGGGCGCGTGGTTATTGGCGCATTCGTTAACAATGACGAAACGCTAACAGTCCCCCTCCCCGCAGGTCATCGAGCGTGCTAACGCTCCAAGACATCGCGAACGGCGTTTGCCGCCGTAACGGGGCGATCGCGCAAACCGTTATGCGCGCCCGGGATCGTCACAAGGGGGCAATCGAGATATTCGGCAGCCGCTCGCGTACCAGCCTCGCGGGGTGTACCGACCGAAAGCTCGCCCAAAAACACAGCCGACACCGCCTTTGATTCGCGGGCGCGCTCCCAGTCGGGAGCATATGTCATATTTGTTCCGTATTCATTGGCCATAAAGCAACGACCATTGCGCAGGGCATGCTTGGCTTCCGCTTCGGTCGTCCCAGGAGCCTCGGGGTCCAAGTCGCCGAGAGCTCCCAAGAAAAGCCGAAGCGCCCTTGAAACCTTTCCAGCCGCAATCATATCGAGCAAAATCGGAGCTGCGCCCATGCCGACGCCTTCGGCCGACACAGCCGGCTCATGCAGAATCGCACGGGCGACGAGATGGGGTTCGGTGCGAAGAAGCTCCAGCGCCACCAACGTACCGGCGCTGTGCGCAAGCACATTTGTCGGAGCGCCAACGTGTTCGATCACGGCCTGCAGGTCGGCGGCCTGAGCGGCAAGATCATAGCTGCCGTCTGCCGCTTCGCTGCTGCCGCCACAGCCGCGGCGGTCGTAGGCAATTACGCGGTAGTTGCGACTGAGCTCACAAGCGATACCGTCAAAAAATGTGCCGTCGACACAAGCGCCGTGCACGCACACCAAGGCAGGAGTATCAGGCGACACATCCGGGCCGGCATATTCGCGACAGGCAATCGTGGTGCCCGCATTCTCGACCGTAAAATCCATGTTGTGCCCCCATCATCAACGCCCATCCAGTTGCGCGTCAGTACGGCTGGATAGACCCGCATTGCTTTACGCCTTGTTAACAGATTAACTTTACCCGACCCGAGGCTTTTCATGACACGGCATAATGAGCGACGTGAAAAAACGAAACTTGTAAAGCAAGAGCCCGCACCCTGCTTTGGAGCCGATGCTATGCTTAGGCACAATTGTCTTGAGGAGCATATGCCTATGTCTACGTTTTTGAATGCCAGCCCCATCTTTGGGCCCGTTCGCAGCCGTCGCCTTGGTCTCTCGCTCGGCGTCAACATGATGCCGGCCAGCGGCAAAATCTGCACGTTCGACTGTATTTACTGCGAAAACGGCCTCAACGCCGAGCGCCCCTGCCATGAGCCGTACAACACAGCTGCCGTGGTACTCGACGCGCTCGAGGCAAAGCTGCGCGAGATGGCAGCCGAGGGCGAGCTCCCCGATGTGATCACCTTCGCAGGCAACGGCGAGCCCACCGCCGCACCGGAGTTTCCGCAGGCCATCGCCGGCGCCGTCGCGCTGCGCGACGAGCTTGCCCCAAACTCCAAGATCGCCGTGCTCTCCAACGGCACGCGCGCCGACCGCCCCGAGGTGCACGACGCGCTCATGATGGTCGATGACAACATTCTTAAGCTCGATACCGTCGACCCGGCATTTATCCAGCTGCTCGACCAGCCCGTTGGCCCCTACGACGTCGAGCACCAGATCGAGACGTTCGCAAGCTTTGACGGTCACGTTATTATCCAGACAATCTTTTTGACCGGTGAGTATCAGGGCAAGCCCATCGACAACACCGGCGAGGAGTACGTCGCCCCCTGGCTCGCGGTGCTCGAGCGCATTCGTCCGCAGGAGGCGACCATCTACACGGTGGCGCGCGAGACACCGGTCGCAGGCCTTGCCAAAGCAGCACCCGAGGCCCTCGACGCCATTGCCGCGCGCGTGCGCGCCCTCGGCATTCCCTGCCAGGTGAGCTACTAGCAAAACCACGCAGCAGCCAGTGTCCGCCATCCCGCTCCATCAGTTGCGGTGATATAGTTCCTATTTATGCTGTTAAACCGCTTAAATCGGAACTATATCACCGCAACTTTTATGGACGCGTGGGTGGGCTATACTAGCTGCGGATGAAAGGAAGTTAGCCATGTTTGACAACGGACCTGTGCCCGGCCGCAACGACGCTTGCTGGTGCGGCAGCGGCAAAAAATATAAGAAATGCCATAGCGCCTTTGATGAGCGCCTTGAGCGCCTGTGGGAAGAGAGCTGGGAGGTCCTGCCCCGCACGCTCTACAAGACACCCACCGATATCGAGGGCATCAAGCGCTCGGCCGCTATCAACGTGGGCGTGCTCGATTACGTAGGCGAACACATCGCCGCGGGCATGACCACCAACCAGATCGACCAGATGATCTACGACTACACCGTCGAGCACGGCGGCACGCCGGCCGACCTCAACTACGAGGGCTACCCCAAAAGCGTGTGCACATCGATCAATGATGTGGTCTGCCACGGCATTCCTTGCGACACGGACGTGCTGCACGAGGGCGACATCATCAACGTGGACTGCTCCACGATCCTGGACGGTTACTTTAGTGATTCGAGCCGTATGTTCTGCATCGGCGAGGTCTCGGCCGAGCGCCAGCGCCTGGTCGAAGTCACCCGTGCCAGCGTGGAGGCGGGTCTGGCGGCCGTCAAGCCATGGCTACCACTGTCCGTTATGGCCGAGGCCGTGCAAAAGACGGTCGAGGACGCCGGCTTTAGCGTGGTGCGCGAGTACGGCGGACACGGCATCGGTAAGGAGTTCCACGAGGACCCGTTTGTGGGCTTTACCACCGAGGCGCCCGATGTGGACACCATCATGGCTCCGGGCATGGTCTTTACCATCGAGCCCATGGTCAATGCCGGAGCGCCCGACATCAAGATCAGCAAGGGCGACGGCTGGTGCGTGCGCACCAAGGACGGTAGCGATTCGGCCCAGTGCGAGGTACAGCTCGTGGTGACCGAGGACGGCTACGAGCTGCTGAGCTGGTAGCCGTGGATGCGCCGGATGCTGACGGGCACACTCGTCTTGCATCCGGCGTTTTTATTTGAACGTTTTGCCTGATAAAACCTGCCAAAATAAACCTGTCCCTTTTTGGCAGGTCGAGCGGAGAGGACTGCTTGTGAACATCCTGGTTTTGCTGCCCGTCAACGACCGTCACCGCGCGATCCTCGAGTCGAGCGCTCCGGGCGATGACTTTATCTACACGAGCTCCGACGCCGCCACGCGCGAGCAGGTCGCCGATGCCGACGTGATCTTGGGCAACATCGACCCTGACATGCTCACGGCATGCGAACATCTCCAGCTGTTGCAATTGCAGACCGCCGGCTATGACGATTACTTGGCCGCCGGCACCGTGCCGGCCGACGCCAAATTGTCTTGCTCGGTGGGCGCCTACGGCCAGGCCGTAAGCGAGCACATGTTTGCCATGGTCCTTTCCATGATGAAGCGCCTGCCCGGCTATCACGACTTGCAGCGCGAGCATCGCTGGGAGGATTTGGGGCCGGTCACCTCGCTCAAAAACGCCAATGTGCTGGTGCTGGGCGCGGGCGATATCGGCGGCCACTTCGCCACGCTCTGCCGCAACATGGGCGCGCACGTCCGCGGCATCAAGCGCCATCCACTCGTCTACCCCATTGTGTTTGAGGACATGGACGGCATGGACGCCCTGTCCGAGCGCCTGGCCGAGGCTGACATCGTCGCATCCTTTATGCCCAGCACACCCGAGACCCGCGGCCTGGCGAACGCCGAGTTCTTCGCCGCGATGAAACCGGGCGCCTTCTTTGCCAACGGCGGCCGCGGCGACCTTGTGGTCGCCGACGACTTGGTTGCCGCCCTGGAGTCGGGACATCTCGCCGGCGCCGCGGTCGACGTCACCGACCCCGAGCCGCTGCCTGAGACAAGCCCCCTGTGGGATGCGCCCAACATGCTCATCACGCCGCACGTCTCCGGCTGGTTCCACCTGGCAGCCACGCTCAATAATGTGGTCGACATTGCCGCAGAGAATCTGCGTCACCTGCAGGCAGGCGAGACCCTGCGCTGCTGGATCGAGCATTAGGGTTCCGCCGTTCTAACGAACGGCGGACCGGTCGACGCTGCGCGCCGCCCAGAGCGACAATTTGCCATTCAAAAGGCAAGGCATGACCAGAAGGTCTATGCCTTGCCTTTTTCATGCCAACTTGTTCGCTCTGGACATCGCTCGCTGACGTTTGCTCAACCTGCGGTGTCATAACAATTCTGTCCAGCTGTTGGCATTGCGGCATTTGCCCAAATAAAACCTGCCAAAGTAAACCTGTCCCTTTTTGGCAGATTTTAGAGTTCCACACTTTCGGCGCCGTTGATGGTTAGGTTGCGCTCGTAGAAGGCCGTGAGGGCGCGGATGGCACACATCACGTCGCGCACGCCGCCGGTCTCGTAGCTCGAGTGCATGGCCAGCTGCGGCAGGCCCACGTCCACGGCATGCATGCTCGCCTGCATATTCGACAGGTTGCCCAGGGTGGAACCGCCGGCCATGTCGCTCTTGTTGGCGAAAGCCTGCGTTGGCACGTCGGCGTCATCGCAGATGGCCTGGAACACCGCGCGGCTAAAGGCATCGGTGCAGTAGTGCTGGTTGGCGGCTTCCTTGATGACGATGCCGCCGTTGAGCACAACCTGATTGCGGGCGTCGCACTTCTCGGCGTGGTTGGGGTGCACGGCATGTGCGTTGTCGCAGCTCACGAGCATCGATGCGGCAAGGGCGCGATGGTACGACTCGTCGTCAAAGCCCAACGATCCGTTAATGCGGCGCAGTGCATCGGCCAAGAACGTCGACATGGCGCCTTGCTTGGTCTCGGAGCCAACCTCCTCGTTATCAAAGCAGCAGAAGACCGAAACATCGTGCGCGTTCTCGGCACCCAAAAATGCCTGCAGCGAGGTGTAGGCGCAGGCCAGGTCGTCAAGCTTGGGCGTCGAGATAAACTCGTCGGCCCAGCCCCAAATGCGCGCATCCTGACGATTGACCAGGAACAGGTCGCGACCCAGGATCTGCTCGGGCTCAACGTCCAGTTCGTCGGCGATCAGAGCATCAAAGTCGCCCTGCTTAAGGTCACCGGCGCTGATGAGCGGGCACAGGTCGACAGCACGATTAGGCGCAAAGCCCTCGTTAACGCCGCGGTTCATGTGGATGGCAAGGCTCGGGATAATAGCGACCTCGCGCTCGGTGGCAAGCAGGCGGCTCTCAATACGGTCGCCCTCGCGTACCAGCACGCGGCCCGCGAGTGCCAGCGGACGGTCGAACCAGGTGTAGTCGATCATGCCGCCGTAGGCCTCGGTGTTCAGGCGCAGCGTCTCGCCCGCGCCGTCAAGCTCAGGCACGGCCTTGACCTTAAACGTCGGCGAGTCGCTGTGCGACGCCGTCAGCTGAAAATGATAGTCGCCGGCAACGCCGTCCTCGCCCCACGTAGCAGCCAGGTCCTCGCCCACCTTAAAGGCAACGACGCTCGAGGTGTTGCGCTGCGTGTAATAACGCCCGCCCGGCTCGATGTCCCATGCCGCGTTCTCGGGCAGGTAGGTAAAGCCCGCCTCGTCGAGCTCGGCCATAGTGGTCGCCGCCGTATGGAACATGCTGGGGCATGCCTCGATAAAGTCGATAAGGTCGTTGGCGGCCTCGATATCGTCGGCCGTCACGTGCGCGCGCTCGGGCGTTTCCTGATCCGTCATGCTCTCCCCTTTCGCTGGGTTGATGGTCCCCTCCAGCATACCCCGCCACGCCAGTGCCGCACTCTTCATTCCGTGCTTAATTCCGCGCCACTCACCAAGTTGAGCCATCATGCCCGTGCACCTTTTGCGACAATTACGCTAACAGGACGAGAGGAGTCGTCATGAAGCCACGTAACATTGCCATCGCCTGCGGTGTCGCGGGAGTCGCCGTCGGCCTTGCCGCTGCCACCGGTATCGTTTATCACAAGCAAATCAAGTCCGCCGCGTCGCTCAAACGCTTGACCGGCTACGCGGATGGCTATGACCTGTACGCAATCGACATCGCCTACGACTACGATCTTGATCGCATCATCGCCGCTGGCGTGCGCGACGACCAGGCCTACATCGATGCCGTGGTGGCGCAGGTGCTGCCCGGTGTGCCGGCACATGTCCAGGCGCCCCAGTTTGCCTGCAGCGCTTTTGTCGCCGTAGATGCCGAAGGCCGCGTGCGCACCGGTCGCAATTACGACTTTAAAGACGACACCTCGGCGCTGCTGGTGCGCAATCACCCACGCGGCGGCTATGCCTCCATCGGCTTTGCCGCCCTCAATAACCTGGGCGCCAACACTCCGCTTGACTCCGTCACCGGACGCGCCGCGGCGTTGATGGGCCCGTTTGCCCAGCTCGACGGTGTTAACGAATGCGGCGTGTCCATTGCCGTACTCACCCTGGATTCCCAGCCCTGTGACCAGGACACGCAACGCCCCGTCATCAATACCTCGCTCGCCATCCGCCTGGTGCTCGACCGTGCCGCCACCACGCAAGAAGCTGTCGACCTGCTTTCCGCCTACGACATGCACGCCATGGCAGGACGCGATTACCACTTCTTTATCAACGACGCCGCCGGTGACGCGCGCGTAGTAGAGTGGGATCCGCGCGATCCGGACCGCGCTTTCAAAGCGACCCCTGTTCGCCAGGTTACGAACTTCTACGCCTGCTATGGCAACGAAGTGCTGCTCAACCAAAAGAATGGCGAGCTGGGGCATGGTAAAGAGCGCGCCGTCGCAATCGCCGATGTCCTCGACGCCCATGTCGGTGCCCAGGACGAGGCAGTCGCTTGGAAGGCCCTACGCGCCGCGGCGCAAGAACCCAATCCAGAAGACATCACCAGCAACACGCAGTGGTCGGTCGTCTTTGACAACACCGAGCCCGCTGCCGCCATCACGCTGCGCCGCCACTGGGGCGACGTCGACGCCTTCGCGCTGTAAGGAGCTGGCACCGTCGTCCTTACGCTCGCCTGACGTTGCTTACATTTCTATACATTTGAGCTAACACGTTTTACCCCCGTATCAACAGTGTGCGGGGGTAAACTTATGCGCATGTTATAACTTGCCCGGAAGGATTCACCATGCTTAGAATCGGTCTTCTTACTAGTGGCGGCGACTGCCAGGCGCTCAACGCCACCATGCGCGGCATCGTCAAAACGCTTATGACCAATAGCGAAGAACCTATCGAGATCTATGGTTTTGAGGACGGCTACCAGGGCCTTATCTACAGCAGGTTCCGCGTCATGACGCCCGCCGATTTTAGCGGCATCCTCACCCGCGGCGGCACCATCCTGGGCACGAGCCGCACACCGTTCAAGCGTCTGGATACCCCCGAGGCCGATGGCGTCGAGAAGGTGCCGGCGATGGTCCACACCTATCATAAGCTGCAGCTCGACTGTCTGTTTATGCTGGGCGGTAACGGCTCCACCAAGACCGCCAACCGCCTGCGCGAAGAGGGCCTAAACGTTATCGCGCTGCCCAAGACCATCGATAACGACACCTGGGGCACCGAGCTGACGTTTGGCTTTACGAGCGCCATCGACGTCGCCACCAAGTGCATCGACGACATCCACACTACCGCCTCGAGCCACGGCCGCGTGTTTGTCATCGAGATCATGGGCCACAAGGTTGGCTGGATCCCGCTGTACGCCGGCGTCGCGGGCGGCGCGGATGTCATCTTGATTCCCGAGATTCCCTACGACATGGATAACGTCATCAAGACCATCGAGCATCGCATGGAGACCGGCAGCCGCTTTACCATCGTGGCCGTCGCCGAGGGCGCCATCTCCAAGGAGGATGCGGCGCTGTCCAAGAAGGAGTACAAGAAGAAGCTCGCCGAGCGCACGAGCCCGTCAATCGTGTACGACATCGCCAAGGAGATCGAGGCCCAGACCGGTCGCGAGACCCGCGTCGCCATCCCCGGTCACACGCAGCGCGGCGGCCAGCCCGACGCTCAGGACCGCATCTTTGCGACCCAGTGCGGCGTCGAGGCCGCGCTTGGCTGCCTGCGCGGCGAGTTTGGCTACATGATCGCCCTGCGCGACGGCAAGATGTGCCACATGCCACTCGAGGAGGTCGCCGGCAAGCTCAAGTATGTCGACCCCCAGAGCGATCTTGTGCGCGAGGCCAAGGCATTGGGCATCAGCTTCGGCGACGAATAGCCTCGGCCGAAATCCATCCCATCGGGCCCTCCGACCCCGCCCGACGTATTTCGATTTGGCTCCTCCCTTGACTCCGTCAAAGGTCGCCAATCGAAATCGTCGGGCGGGGTCGGAGGGCCCTGCGTTTACATACTCGCCGAGGTTATTCGTCTTCTTGCTGCGGGTGCCTGGTCTGAAATTAAGTTGCGGTGAAATAGTTCCTGCTTAGCCCGCAAATGGCTGAATCTAAGAACTATTCCACCGCAACTTTTGACCCGGGGCTCTTGGCTGCTACTTGCACTGACATTTGTCCTGAAATGGCTGGTCGTTAGGGGTTGCTACCGGTAGTTGCGGTAGGGTTGGGGCAGATTCTAACTAGAAATGGTGGTCGCTACCGGTTGTTCTCGGCATACTCGGCTCATTCGATTACGGTCACCATATGAAAGGAACTGTCATGGATCTTGCGATGGCGCAGCGGCTCGTTGATCGCCGCAAGGCTGCCGGGCTTTCTCAGGAGGCGCTTGCCGCCCAGCTGGGTGTGAGTCGTCAGGCTGTCAGTAAATGGGAGCGCAGCGAATCCTCGCCCGATACCGATAACCTTATTGCGCTCGCCGCGCTGTATGGCGTGTCGCTGGATGAGCTGCTGTATGGGGAGGCGGTGGCTAGCGCTGATGATGAGGCTCAGAACAGCAACGCCGGCACCAAAGCTTCAGATAAGGCTGAAGAGGCTGAGGCTTCTGCTGAGCACGCTGATTGCAGCGATAAGCCGCTTGTCGATATTTCCCTCGCGCGCGGCATCCACGTTATTGATCCCAACAAAGGCAAAGAGGTTCATGTTGGCTGGAGTGGCATTCATGTAGCTAGCGAGCGCAAGGGTGAAGAGGTCCATGTGGGGCCGGGCGGATTGCATATCGATACGCTTGAGGACGATGGACATAGTGTGCATATCAATGACGACGGCACCGTCACCATCGACGGCGAGACGTTTTCCAGCTGGAAGGAAGCACACGACAAGCTCGACCATCATGGCAAGCATTTCCACACCAAGGTCGGACGTACATGGAACAAATTCCCCTTCCCCGCGCTTGTCGCCCTCGCCTATCTGGTGCTCGGCATTGTCTACGGCACATGGGCTACGGGACTCTTCCTCGTCTTTTTGATTCCCGTCTATTACGCGCTTGGCGACTTTATCGACCAACGCCACTTATCTAAGCTGATCGATGTCGTCTATTCAGTCAGTGCCGAGGCATGGTTCCTCTACATGTGGCTCTGCCTGGAACAACCCCATCCCGCCTGGGTAATCCTCATCACCATCCCGGTCGTAAAAGCACTCATGCGTTGGTGCCGCAAACAATGGAAGCACCGCAAACGGGCCTAAACCGCCCTAACCCGCCAGCACCACTCATCCGGTACCGCCCGCCCCTTCCAAGTTGTGGTGGAATAGGGACTGTTTTGAGGCTCCAAAGCACCAAACAGTCCGTATATCATCGCAACTAACAAGCAATTGGGTCAGTTCCGGCACGGAGATAAGCATTGAGCTGACCGCACGCCAAGAAAAGGGCCTATTTACTACGTTTAGCCCGAAGGGGCCAACCATGACCGCCTTTTCGAAAATCGACAGGCCTTCTACCTGCGGTTTTATTTTTCGTTTTCCCGGCATGGTTGAGGGTATCCAATTAAACGTAGTAGATAGGCCCGTTTTGTGGCATACAACCCATTCAAGCCCAATCTCGAAGGCTAAAGAGCGCCTCTCATCCACGCCTGCGAGCGAAAAGCAAATAGAATGAAAGGCAAATGAAAAGCCCATTTGACGAGCGGAGGACATATGCGCGACGTAGCCGAAAGCGACTGGAAGCTGTTTAAGAAAATGCTTCCTCAATGGCAAGAACGTTATATGGAAAAGCTCATCGGCCAGTACGTTGAGATACTGAATGGCGGCAGCGAAGCGTCCAGTAGATTTTGGGCACTAGAAGAGAGCCTCAATAGAGACAAGCTGTCCTCAGGCGTAATTGCAAACAACATTCGCCGCAGCACAATGCACCGCGAGATAACCAATTTGCTTATCGACAGCGTGATCGCCCTTGACGACCTTGACGGTTTTACCGAGGACATTAAGAGCTATGCGCAACACTGGATTGGCCAGTAAGAGCACCGAACGACAAACATCCCCAGCAAAACGGGGCAAACGCCGGGCCACCTAATGGTTGTCCGGCGTTTGCCCAGATAAAACCTGCCAAAATAAACCTGTCCCTTTTTGGCAGGCTACTCGGCGCTCTTGAGGGCGCCGACCATGTCGATCTTGTTGAGGGTACGATTGGTGGCGAGGTTGACGATGATCGTAAAGCCGAAGGAAAGCACTACGGCGAGCACGTAGCTTAGCGGCTCGACCTCGACGTCAAAGTACAGCGACGGCATCTGCAGGATGTACGTAAAGCTCTCGGCAAGCAGGCCACCCAGCGGCACGCCCAGTGCGGTGCCAATCGCCGTGAGGATCAACGTCTCCTTGTTGACGTAGTGGTGCACCTCGCCACGGCGGAAGCCCAGCACCTTGATGGTCGCCAGCTCGCGCTCGCGCTCCGAAATGTTGGTGTTGGACAGCGTAAACACCACCACAAACGACAGGCACGCCGCCATAAAGGTCACGAGCACCACGACGGAATTGATAATAGTGAAGTTCGCCTCAAAGTTCTCCCAATGCTCGGCCGTGCTCGAAATCGAAAGCCAGCCGTCACTCTTAAGCTTCTTGCTAAACGCAATCTGGTCGGTCGACGAACCCTTGAGCAGCGCAAAGATGCCATTGAGGCGAACGCTGCGCCCAAACGCGCGCTCATAGGTGCCCTGCGTCATGTAAAGCGTGTTGCCCAGATAGTTGAGCGAAATGTCGCTGACTTTGACCTTGGCTACGTTGAGCGACGAATCCTGGACGTGTGCCGTATCGCCCGGTTGAATCCCCAGCACCAGCTGTGAACTCTTGCTCAGGTACACATCTCCGTCACGTAAAGACAGTGGCTCTTTGGACTCATCCTCGAGACGCACGTAGTCGTCCAGGTCGTTCGTGCGGTCATCGGGCACCACGATCAGCTGCACGGTCTCGCTCTTGCCGCCAAATGTAAAGGTGACGTTGTCGGTCATAATCGGCAGCGTCGAAGTCACGGTCACGTCGGAATCCTTGGCTGCGCTTCGCTCATCCAATGCCGCGCACGTCTGCGAAAAATCGTCGGGATTGGCAACCGCCAGCAGGTCATAGCGCGTGATATGCCCGTACTGCTTGGGCGAAAGCGCCACCGACGTATCGCGGATGCCCATGCCGCAAATCACAAGCGCCGTACAGCCCGCGATGCCAAAGATGGTCATAAAGGCGCGCTTTTTGTAGCGGAACAGGTTACGTGCTGCCACCTTGTTCAAAAAGCCCATGCGGCGCCAGATAAAGCCGATGCGCTCGAGCAAGATGCGCGAGCCGGCGCGCGGGGCCTTGGGACGCATGAGCGAGGCAGGGGTCTCGGCCATCTCGTGGCGGCAGGCGATAATCGTGGCGCCCACCACGCCCACGGCAAACAGCGCCACCGAGACGATCGAGGACACGATGTCGTACGAAAGCAGCATCTGGGGCAGCGAGTACATGTCGTCGAACACCGTAAACAGGAACAGCGGCAGGCCCACAAATCCGATGATGTTGCCGAGCACGCCGCCGATCAGACAAGCCCACAGCGCATAGTCCACGTATTTGGACAGGATGCGTCCGCGCGAATAGCCGAGCGCCTTATACAGGCCGATGAGCGTGCGCTCCTCCTCGACCATACGCGTGGCGGTGGTAAGGCTGATGAGCACGGCGACGATAAAAAAGATGAACGGGAACACCGTGGCGATGGCCTCAATTGACGAGCTATCGCTCTCCACGCTCGAGTAGCTTGCGATATTGCCGCGGTCCTGGATGTACCAGGTGCATTCGCCCAGATCGGAAAGCTCGGCGCGGGCATCGGCAAGCTGCTGGTCGGCGGCGGCGCGACGCTGATCCAGGTCGGCCTGCGCTTGCACGCGCTCCTCGCTGCCCTCTGCCATGCGGTTGATGTTGTCCTGCTCAATCCCAAAGAGCATATTCGCCTGGCGCTCGGCCGCATCCAAGCTTGTCGGTGTGTCGACCGTCAGCTCCTGAGCGCGCGCCTTCTCACGCTCCTCGCGGATCTTCTCTATATTGCCCTTGACCTCATTGATCTTTGCCGCGTAGGCATCCGAATAGGAGTTGAGATCCTTGGCTCCCTCGACGACCACGTGGACCGCGGAGTAGGAAGAAGATGTCGCGGCGTCCTCGCTCACATAGAACTTATAGTCCGCCGCCGAGGCGGCACGGAAGGCGTTGACCGTCGAGTCGGAGCTCACATCAGTGGGATCGAGAACCTCGGCCGTGATGGTGTAATCGCCCGCGGCAAACTGATCCTTGGCGCTTTGGTTCGACGAGCTCGCATCGTTGGCAGCAAAGCTCACCGTATCGCCGAGCTTTTTGCCCGAAGCCTTCAGGAACTTCGATGTCACCGCAACCTCATCGGCGCTCTCGGGCAAATCGCCGTTCACGAGCACCGGCTGATCGATGTTCTCCTTGGAGAGACTTTGCACGACCACGCGCTCGCGCGTTGTGCCCACGGCGGTGTAGGCGGTCTCGGTGTAGATGCCCTCAGCCGTCTCGACGCCGTCGACCTCTTGGATGGCGTCGAGATCATCGTCAGTCAGGCCATAGGTCGACTGCACGTTAATGTCATAGACATTTTGCTGGTCGAAGTAGGCATCAACCGAATCGCACAGGTCCTCGCAACCCGCCTTAAGGCCGCACATCACGCTCACGCCAAGCGCGGTGATGACCACGATTGACAAGAAGCGCTTAAGACTGCCTCGGATTGTGCGGTAGATGCCACGGCGAAACACCGTCGGCACCATATCGTTTGAGCTTTGGGCAGTGCGGTAGGTCGTAAAATCCTGCTCGCGCTCCGTGTTCTGCGCGTCGCGGCGTAGGCTGTTTTGGCGGTCCTGGTCCATGGGCGCTACCACTCGATCGTCTCGATAGGCACGGGATTTTGCTGGACCGTCTCGCTCTCCACGCGACCACTCTTAAAGCGAATCAGGCGATCGGCCATGGGCGCGAGCGCGGAGTTGTGCGTGATGATGATGACCGTAATGCCCTGCTTGCGGCAGGTATCCTGCAGCAGCTGCAAGATCTGCTTGCCGGTTTTATAGTCGAGCGCGCCCGTGGGCTCGTCGCACAGAAGCAGCTTGGGGTTCTTTGCCAGTGCGCGGGCGATGGACACGCGCTGCTGCTCGCCGCCCGAAAGCTGCGCGGGGAAGTTGGCGAGGCGCTCACCCAAGCCAACCTGGCGAAGCGTCTGTTCGGCATCGAGCGAATCGGGGCAAATCTGTGCCGCGAGCTCGACGTTCTCAAGCGCCGTCAGGTTGGGAACCAGATTGTAGAACTGGAAGACAAAGCCGACGTCGGCGCGGCGGTATTCCACGAGCTGCGCCTCGTTAGCGGAGCTCACATCGCGCCCGTCCACCGTCACGGTGCCGGAGGTCGCCGTATCCATGCCGCCCAGAATGTTGAGCGCCGTGGTCTTGCCGGCACCCGAAGCACCCAGAATGATGGCGAGCTCGCCGCGCTCGACCGTAAAGCTCGCGCCGTCGAGAGCGTGGATGCGAGCATCGCCCTCGCCGTATGCTTTGATGACGTCTTTGAATTCGATATAGGCCATCGATCGGTTCCCATCTGATCGCGCGAATTTTTGTGGTGTAAGAGGGAGGGCCGCGTCAGCGCCCCCTGCGCCTAAGGCTATTCCGCAACGCCGTGGCGGTCAAGGACCTCCCTTATGACCTCGTGCGCGGCCAGCCTGACCGCCTCGAGCCTCTCGCCCTCGAGCGGTTCCGGGGCCGGGGCCGGGGCGGACGCGCGGGCGGCCGACTCGGGCGCGGCGACCCGGTGGGCGGCCCACCTGCCCTCCTCTCCGGCGAGCACCGCGCACACGAGCCGCATCATGGACGCCTCGGAGGGGAACGACTGCACCGAGCGGTACCTCCTCTTGATCTCGCGGTTCGCGCGCTCCTGCACGTTGTTCGTCCTGATCTTCTGCCAGTGCTCGCGGGGGAAGGACATGAAGGCGAGCGCGTCCTCCCTCGCGCCCTCGAAGACGTCGCCGGCCGCGCGGGAGAGGGCGCGCACCCTGGGCGCCGCCAGGTCCCACGTGTTAGCGCTACTGTAAAAACAACCAATTTCGCCATCGCACTTTAGCCGATTCC
>CABSYR010000015.1:0-57484 GCA_902481895.1 uncultured Collinsella sp.
GGAGGGCAACACGGTATGGCTCTACGAGCCCAACGGGGGGCCCGCCCAGGCGTGGCTGCTCGCGGACCCCGCGATCCCCCGCACGGTCGACGACGGCCCCTACCGCCTCGCGACCGCCCTCGACGACCGGATGGCCGTGTCGGCCTCCGCGTCGGGCTGCTCGCTGTCCTCGGACGCGGGCGCCCTCCACCTCGAGCGCGACGGGGCGACGGGCCTCTACAGGATCTCCTCGGGCGGCCTCCTGCTGACCGAGTCGGGCAACCGGGCGGTGCTGGCCGAGGCGGACGGCTCCGCCTCGCAGCTGTGGCGCGTCTCGGCCCTGGGCGGAGGCCGCCACTCGTTCACGTCCGCCTCCGGGCTGGCGCTGGACGACCGGGGGCAGCGTACCTCGGAGGGCAACACGGTATGGCTCTACGAGCCCAACGGGGGGCCCGCCCAGGCGTGGGTCCTTATCTAGCCTGCAAGATCCTATAAATACATTTTGACAACCTCCCGACATGATTCAGGGAGAAGCCTTCTTACTAATTTCTTGGTATAGAAAATTATTCCACGCTCTCGCCTTTTATACATACACTCAACGGAATGCCAACCACCTTCGACAAATGCGTCAATATAGAGCTGTCTGTCTTTTGGGAGAGCGCTAGGGTGACGGAGCTGATCGTTGCCCTTGGCGATGTCGTCAAATTCGACAGCGTACAAGTCCAGAGCATTAGTGGACTCAATGAATTCCCTTCCGCGTTCGTTATTCACCAGCAGGCAGGAGACGCCCTTCATCTGATTGAACTTATCAGGATTCTTAAGAACGTCAGGCCTATTTACCTCAACGCCCCAGAAATCACCGATAGTAAGATCACCAGCGCGGAACCTCCCAGCATAGGGGCACCTATAGCAGCTGTCGCGAAGCGTCTTAAGGTTCAAGAACATGTCGTAGTAGGGGGATTTCGCCGCAGGAATGGTGACCTCTCTTCCGTCCTCAAGCAGAAGAAGGAGGAGGAGAGAATATTCCCACCCCTCACGCTTACACCTAAACCGAAAATCAACCACGGGAGACCCAAGCTGCTTGCCATAGTCCTCAACGCAGTCCGCAAACATACGGCCGGAAGGAACACCATGGCAGACCAGGTCAACGGTCGTCAGGTTCCCATAATCGCGTCCGAGGAAGCCCCTAAGACCGGCGACTTGGCAAGGCGTACCGCAGAACAGGACCTGCCTGCCCTCACGAAGATCCGCCTTAACATCGGCAAAGCAAACTCCAGCATCGCTCTGCACATATTTTGAGTTGAGCAGTGGGAGAAGCTCATCAACGCTCGCCGCACGACGATGCAGCACTCGAAGCGAGTTCCCCTCGCGCTCATAGGCGGCGCCGTATGCAACCCCACCAGAGGAAATGTACTCACGCGCAACGGCACCGAAAACTCCACCAGAAGCGGACTCCGAGACATCATCTCTACCGGCAGCGGCAAAGAACGGTCCAGCGGAATTAGAGCCTATCCCCCGGTTGAGGCCACACGCCCTCGTGCACGCGCCGCAACCGATACAGAGATCGCTGTTAATTACAGGAAGAACAAACCCGTCCTTGCCCTCGGACATGGTAATGGCGCCTTTCGGGCAGCCGGCGGCACACGCCCCGCATCCGCAGCAATGCGACGGCGACTCAAACAGTGTGGGAACTTCGCCCCTTTTCACGGTAGACATGCAGTTATCCCCCTATTTGCGAGCCGAAATGAGCTTGCGCAGGATATCGGCATTCATGTAAACAGAAAAAACCAGCGCAATTGCCAGGCAGGCGATAGCGCCCCAGATGCCCGCACCGTAGGCGGACAGATAATAAAAAACGAACACGCCGACAATTGAAACCAAAGTCAAAACCTGCTCAACCCGGTCTTCGACAAGCTTCGTAAACTTAGCGACCTTAATTCTGCGGTACTCATTAACCACGATCATCGCCAAGAGCGTTGCAACAGATGCACCATATAGACCGAAGTGCGGAATCAACACAACACACAGAACGGCGCAAAGGACTGCAGACACCGCAGTGGTAGTACCCATAATTCCGGTCTCCTTATGTGCGGTAAAGATGCCACCGTAAAAGCCGGAGATGTTGCTGAAGTACGTCGCCAGGAGCAATATTGGCACATACAGCAGGCCCTCACCGAATGAACCCTTGATCAGGATGCCGTACACGAGGGGCATAAGTGCAGACATAAGCAGAACGACACTCATCATGAAACGCCTTAGCGCACGATACACAGAGTTAAAGAAAGTCGACTCGTCCTCATCGGAGTTGAGGGCGCGCGCCGAGCTCTCCTTCCAAGATTGATAGAAAAAGCCATACACCTGGTCCATGACACCGGGGAACTTGTAGGAGACGGCGTACACGCCGGCGGCAGAAGCACCGAGCGTATTCATGATAATCAGCCTGTCTAGCAGGTTGTTAATAGTCCAGGAAACCTTGTTGGGAATGAGCGGAAAGGAATACCGCAGGAGGTCTCGAGCATAGGAAATGGAAAAAGCCGACGGATCGATATAGCGCCAGAGCTTCCTCATGACCATGAACACGAGGGCAACACCGCCCTGCGCAACAACCGTGGCGGAAAGCATGCCCACAACGCCCCAATGCAGAACAGCGATAAACAGAACGTTTAGCACGATAGTAAGAGCGCTCGCAGTGAAATTCATGACGGAGTAACCCACGGTATCCCCGAAACCACGTAGGACCGCAGAAGCCATCTGCAGAAGCGCGCCAGCGATAACAAGGCCCACGACCCAGCCAAGATTATCTGGCCTAAATAGCAACCAGACCAGAATCGCCAAGACCGCAAAGCACGCGCAGCCAGCAAGGAGAACAGCGCAAGACGCGGTCACGGCCATAGACCGTTCCCCATCGGTGCGACAGTCGATGAGGAACCGAAACAGCGCTTCATCCATAAGTAGGGAGACAGCAGGAACGCAAAACAGGGCGATAGTGTTGATGTAGTCGACGGTACCATAATCGCCAGTGGAGAGAACCGATGTATAGAGCGGCAGTAGAAGAAACGAGACGAGTTTGGTTGCCATTCCACCCACTGCAATAATGCCGGTATTTTTGATGAGTCGACTTGCCTCTCCCATTACGAAAGCGCCTTTCTAAGATAGACCCATGAATGCTCACGCAGAGAATCAAGGAGAGAATCCACGGCACCCCAGTCACAAGGGGCAACATCGTCGGCACACATAACGTCGACACAACGAGCAGACAACCCGATATTGCCTAACAAGTCGCGCATACGCGCACCAGACTTATCTGTTGCATACACGCGGAAGGGCTTATGAAAGAGAATCGAGAATACAGTTGCATGAAAGGAATTGGTAAGAACGAGGCCAGCGTGCGCAATAAGCGAAACGAACTCCTCAGGGCCAACACCAAACAAGTTAATTGAATTTGGGATATCTAGGTTTTTTTCAGATATGTAAGCAACCTTCATACCCGTCTCTTCCGTCATCGCGACGGTGCTCTCAATAAGTTCGGGGCACTCGCGTAGTAGATAAATAAATATATATTCAACCTGCAAAACATCTTTAGATGCCATATCTGCGTAGTCTTCAGACTCCAACAAAAGTGTGGGATCTAAGACAACATCTATGGGCGCATCGACAAGGGGCTGGAATAACGGAACCGTCTCCTCCTCGCGAACAGACAGGAAATCAAACCTTGAGAGCAACTCGGATACAAGCTGTTCATCAAAATTCTCAGGTCTAAAGAAAGTGTGCGCAAGACTGGGAGCGTAAGCGACTCGACGTCTGTCTCCAGCAAATGAAAGGAAATAGGGACCAACAACACCTTGTGTGCAATCGAGATTCCAAATTTGATCGCTACCACAAATAAAGCAATCAAACTGATCTGCAAGCTCGCACATCTCCTCTTCATTTTGCCAGTGATAAGACTTCTTCGTCATGCAGAAATATTTATTTGAAAAATCCTCGAATGCAGTCTTTCTTGACAAATACCTATTTAAACAGCGCAATGTTCGCAGCGTTGCCTTTGGATGTCGGAGCTGAAGCAGCTTATACTGTTCATAATCATGAGAACGGTAGTCGATAATTTGCACTTCATGTCCCATATTTTCCAAAACCACTTGAAGCGCATGAGACTGAAGCGCAGACCCGAAGTTCAATGCGCCGTGAAAAGTAATCGTTCCGATTTTCATTATTTATCTGTTCCTGTTCACCCAAATATTAATTGCATCTGAAACACTAAGCCCAGAAACCCCCTGCGCCGCAAGGGCAAGAGAAGCGAGAAGATAACGGTTATAATCCGAAGAACGAAGAGATCTCTCGATATCCCTCCATCTGCCGTTTAACGATGTCTTCTTCGTCTTAAAATCATCAATTGAATTAAACGTGTCGCAACAACAAGCAAACATTGTTTTACGCGCGCTGTTGTCCAAGGCAACGGTTCTCCCAAGCAAAAGCGGCCCGAACAGAGGAAGAATACGATCGAAGTCTTCCTGAGAGTAAGAAATTCCAAGCTCCGAACGATAAGAAATCAATTCATCGAGAACCCAATACGAATCAAGGCCCTTAACATTAGTAGGGGTAGACTGCATAATGGATCCAGGACGGATTCGGTAATAATAGCCGCTCAAATCATAACAAGGCTCATCCTTGAAGATAGAATCAATCCATAACGGATGAATCAGATCTTCATACCATGCGCCTACGGGAAAACCTAGTCGATTCCAGACTTCACGACGATATAGTCTGCCCCACGGCACCATCCAACTAGCTCTATCGTTCTCTATCTCGCCAACCAAACCATCATCAGACATATATCTAAAAGTCGATGTAACGAAATCCGCAGATGTTTGAACGAGCCTGCTCCACATAGCCTCAAGATACCCTGGCCCGATCATGTCATCAGAATCCACGAACATGATGCACTTACCGCGAGAAACACTGAGACCCGCATTGCGCGCTGCGGAAAGGCCGCCGTTTACCTGGTGAATTACAAGAACATTGGGCATTAGCCCATACGAATCGGCTATAGCACCAGAATCGTCTTTAGACCCATCATCGACAATAATAACCTCAAACTTGCCAGAAAACTCCTGAGTCACAATGGAGTCTAGGCAGGCTTTGAGGTATTTCTCAACGTTATACACAGGTACAATAATAGAAATGTCGTAAGATACACTTTCCTTAAAAACAATCCGCATGAACATATTGGACGGTCTCAGGGAAACTATACTCAGCTTCGCCTTAGACGCATAGGTTATAGCATCGGAACGACGACTTAACCTGAGTAAACCATCATAAATAGGGCTGGAAAGTAAAAGTTTTATAGCTTTCTTAATTGAATTAAGAATCTGCAACAATTGACTCCTCCCATCTTCAAAGTCGAATAAAGATGCGCTTCCATCGATTCGGACATTTTAATCATGATGCCCTATCATGCAATCAACAAGACCAATCGCAGACAGCACCCCATAGAGGAATAGGCTACAAACAATAAATCACAAACGTAAGCGCCTATGGCCTCACCCAGAACATGAGGACGCTGGAGATCTTCTTTGAAAAAAGTGCGAAGACCAGCTTCTAAGCATCAACCGAAATAACTAAAGCCCTAGGAATGAATACACCGCACGACAGAACCAAGTCCTCTATGTCGGTTCAATCGTAAATGCTCGCCACTTAGTCGAAAGCTAAGGACAGGCTCGGTCAAGAATAATAATGCTCCATCTAAAGATATTAGTAAAAAGCAATAATGACCTGCATTATAGAAAGAGACGACGGAGGCACTTGAAGCTGCTCAGTATGTGCCGAGCAGCAAAAGAAACGATACTGCAATTTGACAATACAAGACTATGAACATAGTCCGGACAATTGCTGATTCGCCTCCGATACTCGCTTTTAATTGTTTTATCAAATTGTTTTTTCACCTCTTTATCCACTTCACAATGCCAAAGAACTTCATCAAGATCACAATAGTGTCGACAGATACCCCTATTGGCATTTTTGACTGAATCGCTCGACCATTCACTCGCATAGCGAATCAATTCGTCGCTTACAAAGCTCCAATCAGATATCTGGTCTTCTTTAAACTGCTTCGTACTATTAGCGTCATGCTGACGATAGTAGTAAAGCGGTTCGTCAATGTGAAATAAACTCTTTGCGATATCGAAAACAGGAAGAAGTTGGCAAAGATCCTCACCGTGCATAAGGCCAACTCGTTTGGAGTACCACTCGTCACTGGCAAATAAATCTCTCCGAATGACCTTATTCCAAACACTATTGAAATCGCATCCGCACAACAGGCTTTTAACAGCATTAAATGATTCACCCGTATGCATACCAGAACAGATATCAACTTTTAACGAGGGTTTTATAGGCATCAATCCCATAGTGAAATCAAATGAAATGATATCAGCACCAGTCGAGGCAATTACATCGCATACCTTTTTAATGCAACCTTCAAGAAGTGCGTCATCGGAGTCGAGCGAAAGAATATAACGCCCACTTGCCACGCGAAGACCGTCTCGTCGTGCAGCGAGAAGACCTTCGTTGTCCTTGTGAATAACGAAAGCTCTCTCGCGCTTGTCGCAATAAGCATCGCAGATCTCAGGAGACCCATCGGTGGAACCATCATCCACAAGAATCACCTCAAAAGAGCCGGTTCCTTGAATATCAATAGATTCCAGACAAGCGGGGAGAAAACGCTCGGTGTTATATACCGGAACAACAATACTGATGTCAGGCGTTTCGTCAGTCATAAATAACTCCTAATAGTGCCGACGAATACGGAAAAAGATCGCAACTGCCGCCATATACAAACGTAATGACAAAATAAAACACGAAAAATAAAACACCCAGAGCCCCAGTTAGAAACCGCTCTCTGCCAAGGTTTTCAGACAAAAAGGGGTAAACAAAACCTGAAATGAAAAGAAAAGGGAAACTGAGTCGAATTAGCTCAGGACTGATGCTCGTAAGTTGAGCGAATAGGGAAGAAATTATGCCGCTGCTCGTATAGAAATTAAGCGTCAATCGATCGAAGCTCGTGTTCAAACCCTTACTACCTAACATCCATATAGCAAGGCAAAATAGAAAATAAATAAGCATTGTGGTATTAAATGAGCCCATTCCAGCGTGTTTGATCTGAAAGCTATATGACGACGTAAATAGAGATACGAGCTCCATTACATCCGGGCCAATCATAATCACGCAAATAGTAAAAATGATAACGCCAACGCATGCAAGAAGTGCAACGGTCTTGTACGAACGTTCGCGCCCGCGGTTGAAGCATGAAATATAAATAATCCAAATAAAAAGTCCCATGATAGACATCTTGTGAAAGCCAACTGCAAGAACCAAATAAACAATAGCGGGGCCGCGTTTCTCGCGGAACAGCTCATAGACCATCATGACGAGCATGCTAGTAGCAATACATTGCCTAATTATGTTTAACGTATAACCAAACACAACGAAACAAAGAAAGAAACCTAAGATAGGATATCCGCGAGGGTACAACTTCCTAACAACTAAAATATAGGGAAGGAGAACGATGGCTTCACAAAGAAAAAGAACAGCGTGGAAATCACCAGTCAGTCTCACCAGAATCCAGAAGAGAATCACGAATAGCGGCTCTTGATCTGAGCAAGCACCCATAGCACCTGTGAGCGAATAATACTGCGAGGCGTAAAAACACCTGAGGGGATATGCCGAGGTATCGGTACCGACAGATGCATCGCGCAGCCCCGCCACCAAGCAAAGGGGGAGAACCGAAATAACCGCAAGAAGAAAACTGACGCGCTTATTAGTTATCTTTACCGAAAAATATAGCAATGCAATATGGGACACAAAGGCAATGAAGTAGATTGGCATCTCTACACCTGCTTTGTATATCGTTTGTAAACTGTTGATTTTCCTCCGGTCGAAACCGTGTCGAAAACACCAACATAACAGTTAAAACCATCTTGAAAATAGATGTTATACAAAAACCCGCCGTGGCATTCAGTAACGTTAAACAAATGCGCGCCAGTTGATAAACTCATCTTATTAACCTTTAATTATAGGAGTTACCCGATCGCCTTACCAGAAATTGCAGCATATAACGCATAGAAAGCGTTATGAACCCTAGGAGAGATAGAAAAGAGAGCACAACGCAGTCTCCATATTGAACAAGCATATGGGTTCTTCGATGCCCTCCAAGCAAGCCCTCGAGCATTCCTCAAATAATTCTGGGCTTCAGCCTTATCATCAAATCCGTCCGGATCAACCCTCATTGCAACGCGGAGCGTACAGAATGACTGGAAGCACTCAAACTCGCCCTGAAATTCAGGCTCGGCAAATTGTCGAACGGTCTCAATAGCCCTGTCCATGTCTTTAGCATGCTTGGAACCCTGGTTCTTGAGCGTCGTAATGGAACCAGGTCTCGTCACGTATGCATAGAAGCACGCATCAGAGAATGCAACCTTTTGAATTTTGGAACAAATGTTAGCAATTACGCCCATGTCTTCGAAGAGCTGCCCCTCAGGAAAGACAAGGTCGCTAATAAGAGATCGTTCAAAGAGCTTTCCGCAAGCAGAGCCACTCTCACCGCTTAATAATAGAAGTTTTCGAAAATGATCAATTCCAGATTCAACATGGAATTCTACATTCTGATCTATCTTATAGTTATCAAGGACAGGCGTCTTCGCAAAGGAGCCGATAACGAGCGGAACTTGATACTTGTCAGCCGCTTCGACCATCAACTCAACAGTTCGCGAATCGATCAAATCGTCCCCATCAACATACATGACATAATCACCGTGGCACCTTTGAGTACCAAAGTTACGCGCAGAAGAAAGACCACCGTTCTCCTTATGCAAAATCTTAAATCGCGTGTCTGACCCAACGGCATCTTCAATAAGATCGATAGTATTATCAGTACATCCATCATCTACGATAATATATTCGATATTCGAATAAGTCTGACCAAGCAATGAGTTTACGCAAGGAAGCGCAAACATACCCACGTTGTACATGGGAACAATGACACTAACCAGAGGCTTATCAATATCAGAAGCCATATTTCTAGGACCTCCTGAGAAAATAACGATATATCAATGCTCTAACGGAATTTGGCATCAGACAGACGGCGGCATGCGGCAAATAAGAACAGAAATAATCACGTTTTGTGAAATAGCCACGCTCAACTTGAGCCCGCTTAAATGCTTTAGCGTACTTAAGATACTGCGAGCCGCCCCTGCGAGCATAGAAATCCTCACTAACGCGCATCGCAACAAGCGGTTCCTTCAGGTTATCCGCCTTGCAGCCACATGCGAGCATCCTGTTAAAAAGGTCCCAATCCTCAAAGTAGAGAAAGTCGGAACTGTAGTTACCAGCCTCCATAACTTTCGACTTTCTAAACGTCATGGGAGGGTGACGAAAGGGATTTCGCCTTTTGGAATAAGAACGTATAGCATCGATGCCCTTGGGAAGGTCAGTAGCCGCAACAGGTTCATTGGGAGACGTGACGAATTCGATAACATCGCTTCCGACCATATCGAGCCCGCTATCAATAGCGGCAAGCTGTTTCTCCATGCGATCCGGACGAGCAATATCATCAGTGTCCATACGAGCAACAATTTCGTTAGAGCAAGCAACCAAGCCTTGTCGCAACGCGTAGCCAAGCCCATGGTTTTTGTCATACGAAACAAAATTGAACAGTCCGGGATAAAGGGAGTCATAATCTTGGAGCACGTCTTCAAGCTCTTGCGTGAGGGGACCATCCTTGACCATGACAATCTCGGCAGGAGAGACCGTTTGGTTCAACATACTGTCTAAAGCTTGAACTAAATAGGTAGGATTTTCTTTTTTGTAAATGCTCATCAACACACTGTAGGAAGAAGTAAGGTTTGTCGGCATCTATCGTCCCGTTCTCTTCGTACCAAACATGGCCCCGAAGGTACCAGTAAAGCACTTCCAATCCATAGCAAAACAACGGTTTTGGACATAGCGAAGCTCAATCTTCTGACGCAGGCCGCTCTCGAAGGTTGCCTCGTTACGATCGGTTGCCTGCCACAGACCAGTAATGCCAGGCTGGACAGAGAGAAGCTCAGCCTTTTCCTCGTCGGAAAAGTGCTGCTCAAGCTCATCCCTTGTAATGGGACGCGGTCCAATAACGGAGAGGTCGCCATTCAGCACATTGAGGAACTGCGGCACCTCGTCAATGGAGCACTTACGAATAAACTGACCAACCCTGGTAATGCGAGGATCATCGTCGACCTTGCGCTCGACTTCCCACTGATGTAGCTGCTCAGGGCTCAGGTACTTACGCACGTCGTTTGCATCAGCGACCATACTGCGAAGCTTAAAAATCTTGATTGTCTTTCCGCCCTTGCCAACGCGATCCTGGGTGTACATAGGGCTGCCGGGCGATTCAAGGCAAATAAGCGCGCAAACCACAGCAATAGGAATCAATAGAAGAACACTCATCAAAAGACTAAACACAAGGTCAAACAGCCTCTTGACGATGCGATACCCAAGCGTACCGCTCGGCCTTATCTGATTGAAAGCCAGCGCACCAACCGTTGATGCACAACTCTCTGTTACTTCTTTAGCAGCCACAATAAAACTCACGTTCCTGTCCCCAGGAACCCCCCCCCATCTATGAATCCAAAAACAAAATGAACAGCCGGTGCAACGTCTCCCTTACGTTTTGCTGGGAACGTCGAGCGGCAGCAGCTCCCTAAATGTGGAGTCGCCCTCGCCCACGTCTACCAGGCACCAGCGCTTATGACGGTCAATCTTCTTTACACGGGCCTCTTGCCCCACCAAAGGGCCCTGCTCTATGTGCAGCACGCCGTCTTCTATGCGCGCAACGCTATTGCGCACCACACCGTCGTCGTCCAGCACGCTGCGGTACCAATCCTGCGCATCATCCGGCATGGGCATGTACGCCCGCTCCCTACTGCCGGCGATGCGACAGCCAAAGCTCAGCTGAGCCAAAGCCCTATCGAGCGCGGCGGCATCGTGCGTGGCGACGAAGAAATATTCCTTATACATAGGTTTGGTTTGGAGCGACCATGCGCCGTCCCGCTTAAACCAGAACTCCTTTTGCATCACAAAAGCGTCCTGCATAAGATTGTGCGGGATAATGCGGCGGACCTTTTCGCAGGTCTCGCGCTCTTTTCCATGGGGGGTGTGGACCAGATACCAGCGGACGCGGCCGTGCTGGCTGTTGGTGGTGACGCCGTTAAATGAGCCCGGCAGCTGCTCTTGGCGCCGTGCCGTCTGTTCCATGTTCTCGCCCCCTCTTTTTGGCTTTGCGATGCACGCAAATGCAGGGGCGTTTAGAAAAGGCTTCTCGCTCGCAGCTAGGCGCAGTCGCAAAAGTACAAGGTTTTTGTATCTTTCGACAGACGTTATTATACGAGCAATTAATCAGCGTTTGCCCAGATTACACAAATTGTACTGCCATTAGGTGCATCTCCATACCCCTCTATAAAAACCTGTACCTTTTTGTGCAACAAAAAAAGCCGCTCAACCAGCGGCTTTTCTTATTTGGACATGAAAAAAGGCGACCGCCCTTTGTGGACGGTCGCCTTTTTTAATTGTTGTGAAGCTCGCCTTAGACGCGAGTCTTGATCTCCTCGGTCACCTTAGAAACAAACTCGTCAACGCTCATCTGAACGGTCTCGTTGGAGCGGTCGCGGACGGAGATATTGCCGGCCTCGACCTCCTTCTCGCCCAGGATGAGCATGTAGGGCACGCGGTCGATGCTGCGGGCCTCGCGGATCTTGTAGCCGATCTTCTCGTCGCGGTCGTCGCAGACCACGCGAATGCCGGCCTCCTCCAGCTTGGCGCACACCTCGTGAGCGTAGTCGCGGCTCTTCTCGGAGACAGGAAGCGCCTTGACCTGCACGGGGGCCAGCCAGGTGGGGAACTTGCCTGCAAAGTGCTCAATCAGAATACCGATAAAGCGCTCGATGGAGCCAAAGCATACGCGGTGCAGCATGATGGGGCGCTTCTTGGTGCCGTCGGCGTCCACGTACTCCAGGTCAAAGTTGAGCGGCATCTGGAAGTCGAGCTGGACGGTGCCGCACTGCCAGGTACGACCGAGCGAGTCCTCCAGGTGGAAGTCGATCTTGGGGCCGTAGAAGGCACCGTCTCCCTCGTTGACCTCGTAGTCCATGCCCAGCTGCTCCAGGGCAGTGCGCAGGCCCTCCTCGGCGCGTGCCCAGTCCTCGTCCGAACCCATGGAGTCCTCGGGGCGGGTGGAAAGCTCAACGTGGTACTTAAAGCCAAACTTCTGGTACACAGAGTCGATGAGGTTGACCACGCCCACGATCTCGTCGGTCAGCTGGTCGGGACGCACAAACAGGTGTGCGTCGTCCTGGTTAAAGCAGCGCACGCGGAACAGGCCATGCAGGGCGCCGCGCAGCTCGTGACGGTGCACCAGGCCAATCTCGCCGGCGCGGATGGGCAGCTCGCGGTAAGAGTGCGGCTTGGAGGCGTACACCAGCACGCCGCCCGGGCAGTTCATGGGCTTAATGCAGTACTCTTCATCGTCGATGACGGTGGAGTACATGTTGTCCTTGTAGTGGTCCCAGTGGCCCGAGGTCTTCCACAGCTGCTTGTTCATGATGAGCGGCGTGGAGATCTCCACGTAGCCGGCCTTGTGGTGGATCTCGCGCCAGTAGTCCAGCAGCGTGTTCTTAAGGATCATGCCGTTGGGCAGGAAGAACGGGAAGCCGGGGGCCTCGTCGCGCATCATAAAGAGGTCCATCTCGCGGCCGATCTTGCGGTGGTCGCGCTTCTTGGCCTCCTCCAGCATGTGCATGTGCTCGTCAAGCTCTTCCTTGGTGGCAAAGGCGACGCCGTTGATGCGGGTGAGCATCTTGTTGTCCTTGTCGCCCTTCCAGTAAGCGCCCGAGACGCCGGTGAGCTTAAAGGCCTTCAGAGCCTTGGTGTAGCAGATGTGGGGGCCGACGCACATATCGATGTAGTCGCCCTGCTGGTAGAAGGTGATGCGGGCGTCGTCGTCCAGGTCGCCGATGTGCTCGACCTTGTACTTCTCGCCGCGCTCCTCCATAAGGGCGATGGCCTCGGCACGGGGCTTCTCGTACACGGAGAACTTGAGGTTCTCCTTGACGATCTTCTTCATCTCGGCCTCGATCGCGGGGAAGTCGTCCTCGCTGATCTTGACGCCCTCGGGCAGGTCGACGTCGTAGTAGAAGCCGTTGTCGGTTGCGGGGCCGTAGGCAAAGTCAGCCTCGGGGTACAGGCGCTTGATGGCCTGCGCCATGATGTGCGCGGCGGAGTGGCGGATGACGTGCGTGACCTCGTCCTGCGGGAGCTCGGCCACCGAACCGTCATTGTAGAGTGCCTTCATGGGTATGTTTTCTCCTCTCGGATGCCTGATGCAAGTGTGTGCGATGCGCTCGGCGTTTTTGACTTGCATCATTATAGGCAGGTTGCCTTGGTATACAAGCGCCCGCCGCACCTTAATGGCACGGCGGGCGATTTTCTACGCATGCTTCATCGTGTGGGGGCGGGTTGCGCGTGTGGCTTGCGTGGGACGCGCGGCGCCCGTGGCTTGCGGCCGGCCCGGCGATGGATGCGTTACTGGATGCGAGTTCGGCAGTAGGGGCAGACCTTCCAGTGCGCATCGAGCGGGCGATGGCAGCTGGGGCACACGTTGCGAACCTGGGTATCGCACACCGGGCAGACGACGAAGTCCTTCTCGATGGGCGCGCCGCACTGCGGGCAGGTGCTGTACTGAGCAAGCTGGCGCTCGCGCAGGGCCATGTCCAGCTCCTGCTCCTCGCGGTCGGACGCGTAGGAGTGCGGGCGCAGGACCAGGTAGGCGATGAGGCCCACAAAAGGAATGAGGGCGATGATGCCCCATGCCACGTAGGCGCTGGCGCCGCGGCGACGAGCGTCGATGAACACATAGACGACCGACAGCACATACAGGGCGATGATAAAGCCAACGAAGGCATAGACGACGCCCATAAGCTGCGGCGACATGAGCTCGGAGATGTACTTGGACATTACGGGTACCTTTCGGAATATTAACAGTTCGATCAAGTTTACCACGGGGTTTGTTTATATGGGACCACGGCTAGGGGCGGGGCTGGCGCGGACACAAACATCTCAATCTGTAACAGGTGGGAGCGGAATCCGGGTCTAGATGTTACAGATCGAGACGCAGAGGTCCCTCCCCGACTTCAGTCTCGATCTGTAACATCTAGGGCCCCAAAACCCCTCTTACTGTTACAGATCGAGACAAATGAAAACGTCCTGGCCGAATATCTCAATCTGTAACAGTTACTCGGCAAAAACAGGTCGAACTGTTACAGATTTAGACATTCGAAATCGACTAATAGGTTCATCTAAATCTGTAACATCTTGGTAACATCTTGGACCTCAAAGACCTTCTTACCGTTACAGAACGAGACAAACCTCCGGCACCGGGGTCAGCAGACAAAGACGTCGACGCTACCGAGCCTCCCCTCGCCTGCCGTTGGCGGGAGTTGCGGGGCTGTTCACCGCATTGCTGCCGCGCTGGTGGCGCGCAGACCATAGGATGGTTCTATTGACATCCTGTCAACTCGTCTGGGAGGCACTGTGACAGAAACGTTTGATATCGCGATTGTCGGCGCGGGCATCACCGGATGCGCCATCGCGCGGCAGCTCGCGCGGTTTAACCTGTCCATTTGCGTGGTCGAGGCGGCAAACGATATTGCGCTGGGAGCTTCGAAGGCCAACGGCGGCCTGGTGCATGCTGGTTACGATCCGGCACCGGGCACGGTAAAGGCGCAGGTCAACGCTCGTGGTTGTGAGCTATATGGCACGTGGGCCCAGGAGCTCGGATTTTTGTTTTGCCGCACCGGGTCGATGGTGTTGGGGTTTAACGACGAGGACCGCGCGCATCTGGAGCAGCTGCGGCGCAACGGCTATGTCAACGGTGTGCCCGAGCTGTCAATCGTCGGACCCGACCGCATCCACGAATTAGAGCCGCGCGCCAGTGCCGATGCAACGTGCGCGTTGTGGTGCCCCTTGACTGGGTTTGTCGACCCGTTTGAGGTTGCCATCGCCGCACTGGAAAACGCCGTGGCCAACGGGGTGACGTTTATGCGGTCCGCTCCGGTGGAAGCGATTGAAGTCGCGGGCTCGGGGAACGACGTGCGCTTTACGCTGGCGACCCCCGCCGGCGACGTGCGCTGCCGCTACCTGATCAACGCCGCGGGCAACGGCGTCGCGGACATCTCGCACATGGCCGGCGCTGAGGAGTTCCAGATGGTCTGGCGTCAGGGCAACATCGTGGTGCTGGACAAAGAGCCGCGCACGCTTATGCCGCTCTACCCCGTGCCGACGCCGGTGTCGAAGGGCGTTATCGTGACGGGCACCGTGCACGGCAACACCGTGATCACCGCAACCGCCGCTGTACGCGAGCCGGGCGACACGCAGACCTATGCGAGCGATGTGAACGCGCTGCTGACCGGTGCGCGCAAGCTGGTGCCCGATCTGGATACGCGCCGCATGGTGCGCGCATTTGCCGGCGGGCGTCCGGTCATTCAGGGAACGAACGACTTCTTTATTGGACAGTCGGCCGTGGTGACGGGACTGTTCCAGGCGGCGGGCATTCAGTCACCGGGTGTGGCGAGCGCGCCAGCTATCGCCGAGCGCATGGAACAGGTGCTGCGCGATGCCGGCGTGGTCCTGCGCGAACGGGACGATTGGGACCCGATACGCCGCGCGCCGGACGACTTTGACCGCGCCCCGCTTGCGCGCAAGGAAGAGCTCATTGAGTCCGACCCCGCGTGGGGGCAGATCGTCTGCCGCTGCGAGACGGTGCCCGAGGCCGAGATCGTGGCCGCGATCCGACGCCGCCCGGGCGCGGTTTCGGTCGAGGGCGTCAAGCGCCGCTGCCGTGCCGGCATGGGTCGGTGCCAGAGTGGTTTTTGCCAGAGCCGCGTGGTGGCGATCCTTGCCCGCGAGCTGGGCTGCGACCCCAGCGAAGTGCTGTTGGAAGATGCCGGATCCTGGCTGGTCGAGGGACCGCTGAAGGGGGTGCGCTAGGATGGCGACGTTGGATATGCGCGACGGACGCGCGGAGGTCGGAGCTGTAGCGTCGGTGTCGACGAAGGCCTTCGACGTGGTCGTCATCGGCGGTGGACCTGCTGGCATGGCGGCTGCGCTTGCCGCACATAAGGCCGGCGCCCACGTGGCCATCGTGGAGCGCGAGCAACATCTAGGAGGAATCCTCCGCCAGTGCATCCACCCCGGTTTTGGCCTTTCACACTTTAAGCAGGAACTCACCGGCCCCGAGTACGCGCAGCGCTTTATCGACCAGGTGCGCACGACCGACATTGCACTGTTCTTGGGCAGCATGGTGCTTGGGATTGATTCGGGCGAGGGCGAGGCTGTGGGCGCGCTGGATGCGGACAAGACCGCAGGAGCCACCGTGGTCCATACCGTCACGCTCATGAGCCCCGCCGGCATGCTGCAGCTCACCGGACGCGCGATCGTCCTTGCCATGGGGTGCCGCGAGCATACACGCAGCGAGATCAAGATTCCCGGTAGCCGTCCCGCCGGCGTGTTTACGGCCGGCCTGGCGCAGCGATATATCAATATCGAAAACCTCAAGCCTGGCTCGCGCGCCGTCATTTTGGGTTCGGGCGACATCGGGCTTATCATGGCGCGCCGCTGCACGCTCGAGGGAATTTCGGTCGAGGGCGTGTACGAGCTCATGCCGTACGCCAACGGCCTGCGCCGCAACGTCAAGAACTGCCTGGACGACTTTGGAATTCCGCTGCACCTGTCCACCACCGTCACATGCGTGATCGGCCACGACCGCGTGGAGGCCGTCGAGGTAAGCCAGGTCGACGAGCACCTGGCGCCCATTGTTGGGACCGAGCGCATCGTTCCGTGCGACACGCTGCTGCTTTCGGTGGGTCTAATTCCCGAGAACGAGCTTTCGGTTGCTGCAGGCGTGGAGCTTGACCCGCGCACGCGCGGCGCCGTAGTGGACCAGAGCCTCCAGACAGGCGTGCCTGGCATCTTTGCCTGCGGCAACGTGCTGCACGTTCATGACCTGGCCGACAACGTGACGACCGAGTCCGAGCGCGCCGGTGCGGCAGCGGCGGCGTGGGCGTTGGGCGGCGACGCTGGGGCGAGCGCTGCGAGCACGGGCTGCGAGCTCACGGTCTCCCCTGCCGGCATCGCGGGCTACGCGCTGCCGGGACGCATTACGGCCGTGGCACTCACCAAACTCAACTTCCGTGTGCGCCGGCCGGTCGACGCCGCCCGTGTGCGCATTCTCGCTGACGGCGAGGAATTGTTCGCTGGCAAGGTCCGCCCGTTTAAACCGAGCGTCATGGAGAGCCTCCCGCTGCCGCCAAAGGTGATTCAGCGCGCACTCGACCTAGGTGCTAGCGAAATTGTCCTGTCCGTCGAGCCCGTTGAAGAGGAATAGCTCATGAGCACGAATGCGACCGAGACGCTGCAGTTCAACTGCACCACCTGCCCATCCGAGTGCCTCTTGACCGTGGAGGTGGAGCGCGACGCAGACGGCGCCGTGGTAGAGGTGCGCTCCGTGGCCGGCAACAGCTGCCCGCGCGGTAATAGGTTCGCGCACCAGGAGCTCACCTGCCCCATGCGCGTGCTCACGACGACCGTGGCTGTCTCCGACGGCAACGAAGCTCTGCTCCCCGTGCGCACCGCCGAAGCCATCCCGCTGGCCCTCCACGCCCAAGCCATGGCCCTCATCCGCGGTCTAGTGGTCAAAGCCCCCATCCGCATGGGCGACGTCGTGCTAGAGAACCTCCTAAACACCAACATCGACCTAATCGCCAGCATGGATATCGACCGAGCCCAAGTAGCTAATTAGGGACGGGGCTCTTTTAACTACCCCACCATCCACCCTGCCCTCCTCCTCAGTTGCGGTGAAATACGGACTGTTTTATGGCTTCAGGCCGCTAAACAGTCCGTATTTCACCGCAACTTATGAGGGCGCGCTGGAATGCAAAGGAGTGTCCCCAGGTGCCGGCATAAAAGGAACGTCCCTATGTGCCGGGCTTGGGATACCATGGTGGCACCCTAGCGAAAGGACGATGTATGGCACATGTTGATGACCAGCGCGTGGCGCGCGTGCTCGATGCGCTCGAGGCTCAACACCCCGGCGCGCAGCTGCTCGTAAATGACCCGTGGTCGATTTATTACCTGACCGGTTTTTATGCCGAAATGTTCGAGCGTTTTTGCGGCGTGCTGCTCGCACGCGGTAGCGAGCCCGCAATCTTGGTCAACGCGCTGCATCAGCTGCCCGAGTATGACAATGCCCGCGTTGCCTACCACACCGATACCGACGTCGTGGCCGACGCCATCGCTCGCGAAATCGATCCGACCAAACCACTCGGCATCGACACCGTCATGCGCTCCGGCTTTTTGATTCCGCTCATGGAGCGCCATGCTGCGAGCGAGTTTTTCCTGGGTGACTTTGCCGTCACCGCCGCGCGCACCCACAAGGATGCCACCGAGCAGGAGCTCATGCGCGTGTCCTCGGCCGCTAACGACGCTGTGATGGCTGATGTCATCAAGCTCGTCCACGAGGGTGTGACGGAACGCGAGATTGCCGACCAGATGCTCGGCCTGTACCGCAATCACGGCTGCGAGGGCTTCAGCTTTCCGCCCATCGTGAGCTTTGGCGCCAACGCCGGCGACCCGCACCACGAGCCCGACGACACCGTGCTCAAGCGCGGCGACGTGGTGCTGTTCGACATTGGTGGACGCCGCTGCAACTACTGCTCGGACATGACGCGCACGTTCTTTTGGGGCGAGCCGGACGAAGAGACGGCGCGCATCTACGACATCGTGCGCCGCGCCAACGAGGCCGCCGAAGCGCTCATCGCTCCAGGCGTGCGTATGTGTGACCTGGACCATGCCGCGCGCGACGTGATTGAGGACGCAGGCTACGGCAAGTACTTTACGCATCGCCTGGGCCACTCAATCGGCCTGCAGGACCACGAGCCGGGCGACGTCTCGCTTGTCAACGAGCAGGTTGTCGAGCCAGGCATGACCTTCTCCATCGAGCCGGGCATCTACCTCCCCGGCCGCACCGGCGTCCGCATCGAGGACCTGGCCCTGGTGACCGAGACCGGCGTCGAGATTCTCAACGCCTACCCCCACGACCCAGTCCGCCTAGACTAGGCAATGCGGTAAAGGGGCAGCCCCTTTACCATATCCTGCCAACGCTGCGCCACGAAAACGGCCTATCTACTACGTTTAACCCGCATGGGTCGACCATGCGGGTCTTTTTTGAAAATCGGCAAGCCATCTACCTGCTGTTTTGATTTCGCAATGTTCCGTGTGGTCGAGGGTAGTCGGTAAAAGGTAGTAAATAAGCCTATTTCGTGGCAAGCGAGTCAACTCGGGGCACAGGGCAGCTAAAAAAGCCCCGTCCCAAATTGACTGCTTTTGAGTTGCGGTGATATACGGACCGTTTGTGGCTTCTGGCTTGTAAAACAATCCGTATTTCACCGCAACTGCTGAGGGGATGGGTTAGCGCAGCAGGCCGGCTACTTCGCCGGCTAGGGTGATGGTGCCGGCTGCTACGAAGGGCTCACTCGCGGCATCGAAGGCAGCGAGGGCCTCGGGCACGCTCGGGTATACGCCTGCGAGCTTATCGGCGTCCACAAGAGAGGCGAGCTCCTCTGCCGGCAGAGCACGATCGGAATCGGTCTGGGTTACGACCACACGGGGGAAGGCCGGAATCAGCACGTCGACGATGCCTGCCACGTCCTTGTCGGCCAGCGCAGCGCACAGCAACGTGGGGCGATTCTCCACGCACGGATCGATCTCGTCCAGCGCGCTTACAAAGTTCTCGCAGCTCTGGGGGTTATGACAAGCGTCAATCAGCTTGAGCGGATCGGTCCCCAGCACGTCAAAACGACCCGGCGTGGGGCAGCCCATAAGCGACGCATCGAGCTTGTCATGGTCGAGCTCGCGGCCCAGATAGCCCTCGCACAGCATAATCGCGCACGCGGCATTCTGCGGCTGATAGGCCGGCTTGACCATGCTCGACGTATAGATCGCACGTGGCGTGGTGCAGCTAAACTCAACCGTGTCGCCCACATGCGCCGGCACCTTAGTCGTGGCATGACTCACCACGAGCGGCACAATGCCGCACTCTCGACAACAGGCATCCATCACGCGCTGAACGCTCGCCTCATGCGTGCCCTCGCCCAAAACAACCAAGCGCCCAGGTTTGATAACCGCAGCCTTCTCCCCCGCAATGGCCTCGAGCGTGTCGCCCAAAATACGTGTGTGATCGAGCCCAATGCCCGTAATGGCAACGGCAACGGGATCGGTCGCACTCGTGGCGTCCCAACGACCGCCCATGCCAACCTCGAGCACGGCAACGTCCACCGCAGCCTCGGCAAACACAACCAGTGCGGCAGCCGTCAGCAGGTCAAACGGCGTGATGGTATAGGCGCGCTCCCCTGCCGACACACGGTGCGCATTCACGCGACGCCCCGCCTCGACAGCTGCCGAAACGCCACGGGCAAACGCCTCGTCGCTCACAACGCACCCGTCAACCTCCATGCGCTCGGGATAGCGCACCAGCTGCGGCGACGTATACAGCGCGGTCTTGAGTCCCTCACCACGAAGAATGGCAGCCGAGAAACGCGTGGTCGAAGTCTTGCCATTGGTACCGGCAACCTGGATGCAATCGAAATACTCGTCCGGACGCCCCAGTTCATCGAGCATATCGACAACCGTCTCAAGCAGAGGCCCAGCATCCCCAGAAATCCGCCCCGTATCAGCAGCAAGCCCAACAGCCTCATCAAACGAAAGCAACTCAAACGAGAAAGGAACGACATACGACCCAGAACGCTTAGCCATAACCCAAAGTCCCCCATAACAGAAAAAGAGGCCCACCAAAAAGAATGAGCCCCTCGCGTTGACAATTTCAGCCTTTACCCGATTGCAGCAAGATCAAGGCCACAACCCAGTGGCCCCAACACGCCAGATGCAAACAACCACGTAAACGAACTAGGAGCGGCCCGATGCTTTGCTCGCCGCAAGTTCCGCACGCAAAGGACAGCACTTAATGTGCTGTCCGTCTTGCGCAGGACTGTCCGCAGCGGAGAGCAAAGCGTCGGGACGCGCCCCTCAGTAAGACCTATGAGAAGTCAGCAACCTGAGCAGTCAGCGCCGCAAGGATCTCCTTGAGCTCAGCTGCACGGTCCCTCTTCTTCTGGACCACCGCAGGCGCGGCCTTAGCCACAAAGCCCTCGTTGGCAAGGGTCTTCTCGCAGCCGGCGAGCTCCTTCTGGGCCGCGGCGATCTCCTTCTCCAGGCGTGCCTTCTCGGCCGAAAGGTCGACCTTGCCCTCGAGCACCACAAAGACCTCGACGCCGCTGTCGACCACGGCAATGCTCGCAGCCGGCTTCTCAACATCGGTACCCATAACAAGCGAGGCAGTGTTTGCCAGCGGCTCGATGGTCGAGCGCAGGCTCTCAAGCTTCTCGATGTCCTCGGCACCAGCGCGCACGACCACGTCGAGCTCGGCCTTGGGGCTCAAGCGATAACGCGAACGCGTGGCGCGGGCGGCGGAAACGACGGTGCGGCACAGCTCAAACGCGCGCTCGGCGGGCTCGTCAATATACTTGGCGTAGTCGGCGGGCTCGGGCCACTTGGCGATCATAAGCGCCTCCGCGCGATCCACGTTACCCTCGGCGTCCAGGTCGAGCACGCTCGCCGGCATGTTGTCCCAGATCTCCTCGGTGACAAACGGCATGAGCGGGTGCATCAGGCGAATGGAGGTGTCGAGCACAAAGATCAGGTTGCGTTGGGCCTGCAGACGGCCCTCGCCCTTCAGGCGGGCCTTGGTGACCTCGACGTACCAGTCGCAGACCTCATTCCAGAAGAACTGCTGCACGCCGCGGGCCATGTCGCCAAAGGTGTAGTTCTCGATGCCCTCGGTGACCATCTTGACGGCCTTTGCCAGGCGGCTGAACATCCAAGCGTCGGCCGGCGTCTCCACGACGGGCTCGCCGGGCGTGTAGCCCTCCATGTTCATAAGCAGGAAGCGGCTGGCGTTCCAGATCTTGGTCACAAAGCTCCTGGCCTGGTCGGTGCGCGGGCTGTCGATGAGCTTCTTGGTCTTCTTGTCGATGTTCGCGTCGAACTTAACATCCTGGTTGTTGGTGCACAGCGTAAGAAGGTTGTAGCGCATGGCGTCGGCGCCGTACATACCGATGAGGTCCATGGGGTCAACGCCGTTGCCCTTGGACTTGGACATGCGGCTGCCGTCCTTGGCAAGGATCGTCGGGTAGATGACGACGTCCTTAAACGGCACCTCGTCCAGGAAGTACAGCGAGCTCATGACCATGCGGGCGACCCACAGCGCGATGATGTCGCGCGCGGTGACGAGCGCCGTCGTGGGGTGATGGCCCTCGAGCAGCTCCGGCTTTTGCGGCCAGCCCTGCGTGGCAAAGGTCCACAGCTGCGAGCTGAACCAGGTGTCCAGCACGTTCTCGTCCTGATGCACGTGATGGCCACCGCACTTGGGGCACACGTCGGTGTCCTCGGTAAGAGCGTCCTCCCAGCCGCAGTCCTCGCAGTAGAACACGGGGATACGGTGGCCCCACCACAGCTGGCGGCTGATGCACCAGTCCTTGAGGTTCTCCATCCAGGTGGTGTAGGTCTGCGTCCAGCGTGCGGGGTGGAAGGTAACCTTACCGGAGTTAACGGCGTCAAGCGCCGGCCCCTTGAGCTTGTCAACGGCCACAAACCACTGCTCGGACAGCCACGGCTCAAGCGCAGCGTCGCAGCGGTAGCAGTGCATGACGGAGTGATCGAGGTCCTCGACGTGATCGAGCAGGTCGTGCTCCTCGAACCACTTGATGACGGCCTCGCGGCACTCGTCGCGGTTCATGCCGGTGAACTCGCCGTAGCCCTCGACGACCACCGCGTGCTCGTCGAAGATGTTGATCTGCGGCAGGTCGTGGGCCTGACCCATGGCGTAGTCGTTGGGGTCGTGGGCCGGAGTAACCTTAACGAAGCCGGAACCGAAGTTGGCGTCGACATGCCAATCCTCAAAGATGGGGATCTCGCGGTCAACGATGGGAAGCTTGACGGTCTTGCCCACGAAGGCGGCCTTCTCGGGGTCCTTCGGGGAAACGGCGACGCCCGTGTCGCCGAGCATGGTCTCGGGGCGCGTGGTGGCGACGACGATGTAGTCCTGGCCGTTGACCGGCTCGGTCAGCGGGTAGCGCAGGTGCCACAGGTGGCCCTTCTCGTCCTTATACTCGGCCTCGTCGTCCGAGATGGCGGTGGTGCAGTTGGGGCACCAGTTGACGATGCGCTTGCCACGGTAGATCAGGCCGTCGTGGTACCAGTCGCAGAAGACCTTGCGCACGGCCTGGGCATAGTCCTCGTCCATGGTGAAGCGCTCGTTGTCGAAGTCGACGGAGCAGCCCATACGCTTGATCTGCTCGACGATGATGCCGCCGTACTCGTGGGTCCAGTCCCAGCAGGCGTCGACAAACTTGTCGCGACCGATCTCCAGGCGGCTGATGCCCTCACTCTTGAGCTTCTTGTCGACCTTAGTCTGCGTGGCGATACCGGCGTGGTCGGTACCCAGCACCCAACGCGTGGACTTGCCGCGCATGCGGGCCATACGGATGATAGCGTCCTGGATGGAGTCGTCGGTGGCGTGACCCATGTGGAGCTTGCCGGTCACGTTGGGAGGCGGAATGGTGACGGTGCAGTCGCCCACGCCCTCACGGCGCTTGTAGTAGCCGCCGTCGAGCCACTTCTGCAGGATCGCCGGCTCGTTGGTCGACGGATCGTAGTTCTTGGGCATCTCTTCCATATATCTCTCCCTGTCCCGCCGGGGAGGAATGTAGGCCCGATTTTCGCTCGGTCAGGTCCTGGCTCGCACGAAGACCACATTAAGTGGTCTTCGGCTCGTGCGGAATCTACGAAAATCGGGCCTACATTCCTCCCTTTAGGTATCGATTACTTCAGTCTGATATGACTTCGCTGATGCTTAAACAAACACACAGAATAACACAGGTAGTTGGGGTTATTGCGTATATATAAAATAGCCTCCGACCGCGGGTGGTCGGAGGCTATTTGCAAACACGCTTTAGGCTGGTTTAGCCGTAGATGCGCTGTGGCTGTTCTTCGGCCTTTACGGAGGCTTCGGTCACGATGACCTTGGAAACACCTTCCTCGCTGGGGAGGTCGAACATCGTCTGCTGCAGCACGTCCTCGCAGATGGAGCGCAGGCCTCGGGCGCCGGTCTTGCGGGCGAGCGCCATGCGGGCGATCTCGTGCAGAGCCGCGTCCTCAAACTCAAGCTCAACGTCCTCGAGCTGAAACATCTTACGATACTGGCGCACCACGGCGTTCTTGGGCTCGGTCAGAATCGACACCAAGTCGTCCTCGTCAAGCGCCTGCGTCTGGGTGACGACGGGCGTACGTCCCACAAACTCGGGGATCATGCCAAAGGCGTTGAGGTCCTGCGGGAGCACCTGGCGCAGCAGGTCGTTCTCGTCGACCGAGGTGGGGCCGGCGATCTCGGAGTTAAAGCCCACACCCTTGTTGCCCACGCGGTCGGCGATGATCTTATCCAGACCCACAAAGGCACCACCGCAGATGAACAGGATGTTGGTCGTGTCGATCTGCAGCAGCTCCTGCTGGGGATGCTTGCGGCCGCCGGTGGGCGGAACGCTTGCCACCGTGCCCTCAAGAATCTTAAGCAGCGCCTGCTGAACGCCCTCGCCCGAAACATCGCGAGTAATGGAGAGGTTCTCGGCCTTGCGGGCGATCTTATCGATCTCGTCAACGTAGATGATGCCAACCTGCGCGCGTTCGATATCGCCATCGGCGGCGTTGATGAGCTTGAGCAGGATGTTCTCCACATCCTCGCCCACGTATCCGGCCTCGGTGAGCGCGGTTGCGTCGGCGATGGCAAACGGCACCTCGAGGATGCGCGCGAGCGTCTGGGCGAGCAGGGTCTTACCGGTACCGGTGGGACCGAGCAGCAAAATGTTGGACTTGGCGAGCTCCACCTCGTCCATATCGTCGTCGAACTGCGAGCCCATGTCGTCGTCAAAGGCAGACACCGCGGCGCCGCCCTCGATCACGCGACGATAGTGGTTGTACACGGCCACCGACATGGCGCGCTTGGCGTCTTCCTGGCCCATTACATAGGCCGAGAGCTCGTCATAGATCTCGTGCGGCGTCGGCACGTGCGTGATGACCTGGCGGTCGTCCTCGAGCTCAAAGCCCTCGGTCTCGGGGTCCACGGCGGGCTGGGATGCTGCCTGGCCGTGGTCGTTGAGGAAGCCCGGCAGCTTGCCGTTGCGGGCAGCGTCCATAAAGTCCGAAGCCAGCGACTCCTCCAAAATCTCGGAGCAGGCGGCGACGCACTCGTCACAGATAAAGATGTTGGTCGGGCCCTTTACGAGGCGACGGACCTGGCCCTGCTCTTTTCCGCAAAAGGAGCAGCGGATGGGGTTGCCGTTCTCGTCAAAGTTGTCCTGCATGTTTCCTGCCATCCTAGGCATCCTTCACGGCGAGATCGCGCGAGGTGACGATACGGTCGATCAGGCCGTAGTCAAGGGCCTCAGCAGCGGTCAGGTAGTTGTCGCGCTCGGTGTCGGCCTGGACCTTCTCGATGGGCTGGCCCGAGGCGTCGGACAGGATCTGGTTGAGCTCGCGGCGAGTCTTCTTGATCTCCTCGGCAACGATCTCAATCTCGGTTTGCTGACCCTGGGCACCGCCGCTGGGCTGGTGAATCATGACCTTAGAGTGCGGCAGGCAGAAGCGCTTGCCCTTGGCGCCGGCCGAAAGCAGCACGGCGGCCATAGACGCGGCCATACCGACGCAAATCGTCGAGACCTGCGGCTTGATGAAGTTCATGGTGTCCAGAATCGCCAGGCCAGAGTAGACCTCGCCGCCGGGCGAATTGATGTAGAGCGAGATATCCTTCTCGGCATCCTGGCTCTCAAGATGCAGCAGCTGGGCAACGACCAGGTTGGCGCTGACGGAGTTGATCTCCTCGCCCAAGAAGATGATGCGGTCGTTGAGCAGGCGCGAATAGATATCGTAGCTGCGCTCGCCGCGCGGCGTCTGCTCGATAACGTATGGCACGAGGGCGGAATCGAACTTGGCGATCATACGCATCTCCATTTCTCTCTTGCGGACCAAATTGGTTCTAGATAAACGTACGGTGCCCGCATGCTATGCATTGGCTGGCACCGTACGAAGCAACCGGATAACCGGTGTATAACTTTACCCCATCACGGGCGCACGCATGCGCTCGCGGGCAAGGTGGCGAGAATTACTCGGCGTCCTTGGCGGTCTCGTCGACCTCGGTCACCTTGGCGTTCTCGACCAGGTGGTCGACGGCCTTGGAGCGGCGGATGGACTCGCGGACGGCAGGCATGCGGCCATCGGCGATGAACTCGGCCTTGGAAGCCTCGACGTCCTTGACGCCGGCCTTCTCGAACTCAGCGTTGACGTCGTCCTCGGTGACCTCGATCTTGAGCTCACGGGCGAGGGCGTCCAGAGCCAGGGACTCACGGGCAACGTCGTTGGCCTGCTTGTGAAGGTCGCCGATGAACTGCTCCATGGTCAGACCGGAAGCGGGCAGCCAGGTATCCAGGGTCATGCCGCGGGCAGCGAGGTTGGACAGGAAGTTCTGGCCAAGCTCCTCAAAGACGGACTGCTCGTAGTCGGCATCCATCTCGTCGAGCTGCAGACGCTCGGCGAGAGCGGAGACGCAACGGTTCTCCTTCTCGGCCGGCAGGCGGGAAGCCTTGTCCTGCTCGATCTCGATCTTGATGGCGTCGCGCATGGCCTCGATGCTGTCGAAGCCAAAGTCGGACTTGACGAGCTCGTCGGTGAGCTCGGGGGTGTTGCGGACCTTGATGCCCTTGACGGTGACCTCGACGGTGTGGGTCTCGGCCTCCTCGCCCTCCTCGACCTCGTCGGTCCAGGTAACGGTCTTGACGTCGTCAACGTTAGCGCCGATCAGGGCCTCGTTGAACTCCTTGGGGTTGCTGTCGCTACCGGCGATGAGCATACGGCCCTCGGCGGCAAAGTTGTCAGCGTTCTCGACGGCCTTGAGGTCAACGGTGACGTAGTCCTCGGCCTCGACGGCACGACCCTCGACGTCCTCGAAGGTGGCACGGTAGTTGAGGAGCATCTCAACCTGGTTGTTGATCTCGGACTCGGTGACCTCCGCAGGGGGCATCTCGATCTCGACAGCGTCGAAGGAGGAGAGCTCGGCAGCGGGACGCAGGGAGAACTCGACGGTGTAGGTGTAGTCCTCGTGATCCTTGGCGAGGTCGAGCTCCTTGTAGTCACCGTTCTTGGTGGGGACGATGTCCAGCTCGTTGAGGACGGCGGGCTCGTTGGCGGCGATCAGGTCGTTGGTGGCCTGAGCGAGGGTAGCCTCGGCGCCAAGAGCGGAGTCGATGACCGGACGGGGGGCCTTACCGGCGCGGAAGCCCGGGAAGCGGTACTTCTTGGCGGTATCCTTGTAGGCCTTCTTAATCGCGGCGTCGACGTCGGCGGCCGGGATGGTGACCGTAGCGGTGAGCTTGGCGTCCTTGACGTCAGAAGCGGTGATGTTCAACACGTTCCTCCTCATACTGCCCAGCTTATCTGAGGTGCTGGTACCTTTATGCAACAAAGAGTCGCGACGGCCGAAGCCGACGCTGGTGCGTTGGTGCGGGCGAAAGGACTCGAACCTTCACGGGAATCCCACCAGAACCTAAATCTGGCGCGTCTACCAATTCCGCCACGCCCGCATGAGCGCACAGACTAGGAATGATAGCAGATACGAACGGCAAGCGCACGCACACCTTTTACAGGCTCACGACCTCACCACGAGTGCAAAAGGCGGGGCGAGTTGCCCCGCCCCGCCAATTACGACTTGTTCGCTGACCCGCTACTCCCCCAGCAGGGCCTTCTCGGGCGTGATCGGCAGCGAGCGAACCTGATGTCCGGTAGCGTGTGCCACGGCCGAGGCAACGGCGGCGAGTGGCGTGTTGATGACGACCTCGCCGATCGACTTGGCGCCAAACGGGCCCGTCGGCTCGTAGCTCGGCTCAAAGGCCACGCGAATGCTGCCGATATCCAGGCGCGTGGGCAGCTTGTAGCTCATAAAGTTGCCGGTGCGCAGACGGCCGCGCTCATCGTGCTCGACGATTTCGTAGAGCGCATGGCCGATGCCCTGGGCAATGCCGCCCTCGGCCTGGACGCGCGCGAGCGCCTCGTTGATCACGGTGCCGCAGTCCACAGCCGCCGCGTAGTCCACCACGGTCACCTTGCCGGTGGCCTTGTCGACCTCGACCTCGGCAATGCCGGCCATAAACGGCGGAGGCGAAACGGGCAGGCAGGCAGAGGCATGCGAGGTGAGCGCGTCGCCGCCCGCGATGTTCTTGACGCACAGGTTGGCAAAGTCACGCAGCGTGAGGTAACGGTTCTGCTCGCGCGCGGCACGCTCGTCAGACAGGCGCACGTACTGGCCATCGAAGACCACGGCGGCGGCGTCCACGTCCCACATCTGGGCGGCCTTGGCGCAGATCTTCTCACGCAGCTCGGTCGCGGCGTTCTTGGCGGCAAGGCCCGTCACGTACGTACCCGAGCTCGCGTACGAGCCGGCATCGAACGGCGACACGTCGGTGTCCACGCCGCGTACCACGATCATTGAACTCTCCACGCCCAGCTCCTCGGCGGCAATCTGCGCCAGGATCGTGTCGACGCCCATGCCGTTATCGGTGGCGCCGGTGCCGATGGTAATGAAGCCGTCCTCTTCCAGGCGCATGTCGATGCCGGCGATGTCCACGTTGGAGATGCCCGAGCCCTGCATGGTGAGCGCGCAGCCCAGGGCGCGCACGCGGTCGCCCAGGTCCACGGCCAGCGGCTTGTCGCGCCAACCGATCATGTCCATCGCGCGCAGCAGGCAGCGGTCGAGCGCGCAGGCGTTGAGCTTCTCGTTGTAGTACTGCGGCATGATCTCGCCCTCACGCACGATGTTCTTAAGGCGCAGGTCGGCGGGGTCCATGTGCAGCATGTCGGCGAGCTCGTTGACGGCACTCTCCACGGCAAACTGGCCCTGGGTGGCACCGTAGCCACGATACGCGCCGCCGCGGTTGGTGTTGGTGTAGACGGCGTCCCACCTAAAGCGGCTCGCCTTCACATGGTTGTAGATGGGCAAGCTCTTGTGGCCCGAAAGGCCGATCGTCGTGGTGGCATGCTCGCCATAGGCGCCGGCGTTGGACAGTGTGTGCAGGTCGATGGCCGTGATGGTGCCGTCGTTCATGGCGCCCAGCTTGACGGTCATCTGCATCTGGTGGCGCGAATTGCCCGCGGTGATGGTCTCCTCGCGGGTGTAGCAGCAGTAGCTCGGACGACCGGTCTGCTGGGTGACGAACGCCACGAAGATCTCGCAGCAGCCCGTCTGCTTGGAGCCAAAGCCGCCGCCGATGCGCGGCTTAATAACCTGCACCTGCGACTGCGGAATGTCGAGCGACTGAGCGACCATGCGGCGCACGTGGAAGGGCACCTGCGTCGAGGTGGTCACCGAGATGCGCCCGAACGCGTCGGTCGTCGCGAAGGCGCGGAAGGTCTCCATGGGCGCGGTCTGCGTGGCCTGGCTGGTGTAGGTGCGCTCAAAGACGATGTCGCTCTGGGCGAAGGCCTCGTCCAGATCGCCATAATCGCTGGTACCGCTGCAGACCAGGTTGCGCGAAACATCGCCGCCCTGCGGGAACATAAATGTCACGTCGCCCTCGGGATGGACCACGATGTCGTTATCGAGTGCCTGGGTAAAGTCGAGCAGCGGCTCAAGCACCTCGTAGTCGACCTTGATGAGCTTGAGTGCCTTGTCAGCGGCCTCCTCGGTCTCGGCGGCGACGATCGCCACCTCCTCGTTTTGGTAGCGCACCAGATTCTCGAGAATCAGGCGGTCGTAGGGACTCGGCTGCGGATAGCTCTGTCCGGCGATGGTAAAGCGGCGCTTGGGCACGTCCTCGTAGGTGTAGACGCCCACGACGCCGGGTACCTTCAGGGCGCGCGACGTATCGATGGAGCGGATCTTGGCGCGGGCGTACGGGCTGCGCTTGAGCTTGACGATCAGAGCACCGGCAGGCACCAGGTCGCCCGTGTAGACGGGACGTCCCTCGAGCAGGGCCTTCGAGTCCTTCTTGGGCTGCTTGTGGGTGATTTGCTTGTAGGAGACACCGTCGCAGCTGGTGTCGTTGACCGGCAGCTCGGGCATCTCAAAGCCCACCTGCACGCCGGACTCGTTGAGGAAGCGCACAATGGCGCGCAGCTGGCTCTCGTAGCCGCTGCAGCGACAAAGGTTGCCGGCGAGCTGGCGCGAGAGCTCCTCACGCGTGGCGACGAGGCTCGGGTCCTCCTTGGCGGCGCGGGCAAGCGCCAGCACGTTCATGATGAGGCCGGGGGCGCAAAAACCGCACTGCTCGGCGCCTTCGGCAGCCATCGCACGGGCCAGCGCCTCGGACTCGGCCTTAAGGCCCTCGAGCGTGGTGATGGAGCGGCCCTCGACGCGAGCGGCGGGAACCGAGCAGCTCAGCACCGGGTCGCCGTCGAGCCACACCGTGCACAGACCGCAGTTGGTGGTCTCGCAGGCGCAGCGCACCGACGCGCAGCCCTGCTCGCGCAGCAGCGCAAAGAGCATGGTGTCGGGGGCAATCTGAACCTTGACCTTGCGGCCGTTGAGCGTAAAGGAAAGATCGATGAGTTTGGCAGCCATTAGCGCACCTCGCTAGAATCGACGCCGGGCACGCGGCGGCAGGAATACTCGTCCGTGGCGAACTTAGGAATCTGCACGGTCTCGAGCTCGCGGGCAAGCGCGGCCGAAAGCTCGATGCCGGCGGCGCGGCGCACGGCCTGGATGGCGAGCGGGGCCGAGATGCGGCGGCGGTAGTCGGCCGAGCCCCACAGGTTGGTGCCGTAGCCCAGCGAGCGCACGGATGCGGCCAGGGCGCGAAGCTCGTCCTCGGAAGGATGCTCGTTGGTAAGGCCGCACGCCTCGCCCTGCAGCAGGGTCGCGCGCAGCGGGCGGGCGCCCACGGTGACGTGCCAGGAGCCGTCCCACCAGGCGGCGGTGACGTTGAGCGAGGGGAAGTCGGTCGCGGCCTTGCGCACGGCCTCGTAGCTCGCGCGGTAGTCGTGCTTGACGACCACGACATGCTCGATAACGTCGCGCACGTAACCCATGTCGACGAACTCCGCGAGCGGCACGCGGCCGGCGCCCGTCAGCTCTACATAGGAATCGAGCGCGAGGAAGGCGGAGAGCACGTCCGAGAAGCCAAAGCGGCCGTAGATGCTGCCGCCCACCGTAGCGGTATTGCGCAGCTGCACGCCCACGATATCGTGGACGGCGAACTCAAAGACGTTGTTGACAAGCGCGTTGAGCCCGGCATGGCGCTCGAGCTGGCGCAGGGTGCACATGGCGCCGATGCGAAACTCGGTCTCGGTCTCCTCGATCTGATCGAGTCCGCAGGCCGAAAGGTCAATCGCCGTCGCCACGCGACGCGAACCCAGGCGCATCCAGATGCCGCCGCCCACAATCTTGTTGTTGCGGTTCTTCTGTAAGAGCTCATAGGCTTCGGCCGCGTTTCCAACACGGACGTAGGTACCGAACTTGAGCACGTTCTCCCCCATCTCTTCACTTGTCCAGTACTTTTAAGTGTACCAAACGAGGGGCCGCACACCGTTTTAGGACAAAATCCACCCACCCATCCATAACTTGCGGTGATATACGGACTGATTAGCCGTTCTGGGGCGCTAAACAGTCCGTATATCACCGCAAGTTATGAGGAGTCCTCCGGAATAGAAAAGGCTCCCAGCCGGAATGGCTGGGAGCCTCATCACATGCTATTTCGAGCGAAGATTTAGCAGACGCCCTGGGCGAGCATGGCGTCAGCGACCTTCAGGAAGCCGGCAATGTTTGCGCCCATGACAAAGTTGCCCTCCTGGCCGTACTCCTTGGCGGTGTCGTCCACGTTGTGGAACATGCCGCGCATGAGCTGCTCGAGCTTGCCGTCGACCTCCTCGAAGGTCCAGGACAGGTGCTCGGCGTTCTGGCTCATCTCCAGGCCGGACACGAGCACGCCACCGGCGTTGGCAGCCTTACCAGGCATAAAGGCAACGCCGTTCTCCTGGAAGTAGGTCGTGGCCTCGATGGTCGTGGGCATGTTCGCGCCCTCACCGACCACCTTGCAGCCGTTGGCGACGAGCGCCTGGGCGTCCTCGAGCAGCAGCGTGTTCTCGCGAGCGCAGGGCAGCGCGATGTCGCAGGGCAGCTGCCACACGCCGCGGCCGTCGCCCTCGTGCCACACGGCGTTAGGCTTCTCGTCAACGTACATAGCGAGCGTAACGCCCTTGTCGTGGCCAGAGCGCTTCTTATTGTAGATGTGCTCGAGCACGGTGTAGTCGATGCCGTCGGGATCCTCGACCCAGCCGTGGGTATCGGAGCAGGCGAGCACCTTGCCGCCGAGCTGAGTGACCTTCTGGACCGCGTAGATAGCGACGTTGCCGGAGCCGTGAACGACGACGTTCTTGCCCTCGAAGGAGTCGCCGCGGCTCTTGAGGTACTCGTCCACAAAGTAGGCCAGACCGTAGCCGGTGGCCTCGGTACGGGCGAGCGAGCCGCCAAAGGAGAGGCCCTTGCCGGTGAGGACGCCGGTCCACTCGTTGGTCAGGCGCTTGTACTGACCGAACAGGTAGGCAACCTCGCGGCCGCCAACGCCCAGGTCGCCGGCGGGAACGTCGGTGTTGGGGCCGATGTGGCGATAGAGCTCGGTCATGAAGGACTGGCAGAAGTGCATGATCTCGTTGTTGGACTTGCCCTTGGGGTCAAAGTCGGAGCCGCCCTTGCCGCCGCCCATGGGAAGGGTGGTCAGGCTGTTCTTGAGGATCTGCTCCAGGCCCAGGAACTTGAGCATACCCAGGGTGACCGTCGGGTTAAAGCGCAGACCGCCCTTGTAGGGTCCAATGGCAGAGTTGAACTCGACGCGATAGCCGCGGTTGACCTGAACCTTGCCCTGGTCGTCGACCCAGGGAACACGGAACATGACGATGCGCTCGGGCTCGACGAGGCGCTCCAGCAGGGCGGCCTCCTCGTACTCGGGGTGGGCGTCGAGCGCCGGCTGGATGGTGCCGAGGATCTCGGTCGCGGCCTGGATGAACTCAGGCTGCTCGGGATAGCGGGCCTTGAGCTCTTCGAGAACTTTCTGCGTGTAGCTCATGCTTCCTCCAATGATGGGAAACGAAAAATGTTGATCGCGGCACCCTATGCGCCGCGAACTTTATCGAGTATGGATAATATCGCACTGTTGCAGCAAAGTTTCGCATAAGCCAACGAGCAGATGTTTCGTTTTGATTACGATGCAGGTAGAAGCGTTTTTGAGTGCCCGACGTGCAAAACCCGTGTTTCAAACCTGTTTCGTCCACGTGTTCCAAACCACCACATTGGGGACAGGCGCCTTTGTGGTGATGTTGGTGGTTAGAGGACGAGCTGATGGTAGTCGGCGGGGGTTATGCGGCCTTCGGTGGCAGCGCGGAAGGCGGCGAGTGCATCGCCCGAGAACGGCATGGCCCAGCACAGCCCGCAGCCGGCGGTGATGGAGCCGGGCAGCGGCATGATGCGCCCGGGCACACCGGCGGCAAGGCACAGCTGCTCGCATTCCATCACATCGAAGGTGCTATCGAACGAAACGATGATCTTGCGTTCATGGTCGAGAGCATCACCGGACGGGCCTTCGCGGTGTGCATCGCGATACGCCGCGGCGGCCGCTTCCTCTTCCGCAGTATGTCCGCAGCCACCGCAACCGCAGGTACAGGGCTCGGAACCATCGCAAGTGCAAGGCTCCCCGGTATCGGGGCAAATATCGTGGGACATGGCAACTCCAATCGTCTAGGCGAGTAACTCGGCCGCCGCAAACTCCTCGGGCGTATTGACGTTCTCGAAGCAGAGCGTCGAGCCCGCGGCCTTAACGATCTGCGGCTCATCCATATAACCGGCCTGAACGCGATTGATCAGACAGCGAATGCGCTGACGGTCACCGGCGAGCAGCTCTTGGGCAACCGGCGCACACGCGTCACGGCGCCAGACGGCGCAAAGCGGCTCAATCCCCCGCTCCTCGCGCGGCACGCACACGTCGAGCGCCTCGGCCTCGACACAGCCAGCAAGGGCACCGATTAGCTCCGAAGAGACAAACGGCATATCACAGGCGACGATAGCAACGAGAGGCAGCCGGGCCGCAGTCAGCGAACTCGCGATGCCGCGCATGGCGCCCGCCGGCCCCTCAAGGTCCGACACTATTCGCGGCACCAGGCCGCCAAACGCGCGCTCCTCAAGGTAGGCAAGCTCGCTGGGACGCGAAGTCGTCACGACCAATTCGCCGGCAACTGGCGCCAACCGACCCAGCACGCGTTCGATGAGCGGCTCGCCGCAAAACGCCATGCGAGCCTTATCACAGCCCATGCGCGAGGACAGTCCACCCGCTTGGACGACACAAGAAAGATCGGCACGTCTTACGGTAGTCATACGGCAAAACACCTCCATCGGCATGCTCGAAACCCGACACACGAAGCCAGATACCGTCGCCGATAAAGCGGGCGGCACGGCAAACCCACGCAAAAACAAAACAGCGCCTTTGCGGCACGCAGCAAGACCGCGAGCACAAAAGCGCTGGTAGCGTATGGCGGGAACGTATGTGAATCGAACACATCCAAGACGTTTTGCACGCCTCGCAACGGTTTTGAGGACCGCGGAGCCCACCGGAGCCCATCCGTTCCCAAGTGCGTCGGTATTTTACCAAACCGAAACGGCTCCATCCCAAAAAGACGAGCAAGAAGTTGCGGTGGAATAGTTCCTGTATTTGCTGCCAAAGCCTCCAAATAGGAACTATTTCACCGCAACTGAGGAGGCGGGGCGGGGAGGCCGATCTAGCGCAGGGAGCGCAGGCCACCGGCATCCTTGTCGAGCACCGTAAAGCGCACGGCATCTAGGTGCTCCAAGATGCTGATGGCACGTTTGCGCGACACACCCAGGGCCTCGCGCAGCACGCTCGTGGTCGCAGCGCCACCGGCTGTCTCAATGGCAGCGGCAACAAGCTCGCGCGCATGGGCCTCGGCGGCAGCGGACAGGGCAACGTCGCGCTCGACCTTAACGATCGAGCGGTTGAGCGAAAGCTCGCGCAGGGCACGCGTCATGGTGTCGCGGCCGAGCTGCAGCTGTTCGCCCACCTCGGGAAGCGCCGGTGCATCCAGGCCAGCCTCGTCAAGCAGCGCGACGATGCGCTCGCAGGCCTCTCGCACCACGCGTGCCGCCGCGGCGGCCGAATGCGGATCGAATACCTCGGCGCCCTCGGCGGCGCACACGCCGCGCAAGCAGCCCTCGGCAATCAGAGCCGCGGCAACGCCTTCATCAGCGGCAGGCCACGCAGCATGGGCAACGGCGCCGGGCGTAAAGCCCGTCTCCTTGGGAGACGCCGCATGCATAGCTGACAGGGTCGTCGCCAGTGCATCCATCGCGGCGTCGAGCACCACGGCATCCGCCAAGAGGTCCGCATCACCCACGGCAAGCTTACGAACAGAGCCCTGCGACACCAACCCGCGTAGTGCGGCATCGACCTCGCAGACACCAAGATCCAAAGAATCGGCAACATCAACCGCCGAAACCGGCAGCATCTGCAGCGTCAGCCAAGCGCCCACACCGCCCATGATATCGCCGGACTCGAGTGCCGCAAGCAGCGCGCGCTCCCCCGCCGAAAGCTCGCGCGAGCGACGGCAGCGCGAAAGCAGCACGCGCCCGCCGCCAATGAGCATAACGGGCGAATACGACAGCACCACGGCATGGTCTCCGGCTCGCAGCGGCAGCGGCTCCTCCAAGCGCACCTGTACGGTACGGGTCTCGCCCACCGCCATGGGGGCCTCGCCCTCCAAAAGCATGATGCGGCCGACGACCTCGGCCGTACCCGCCATCACATGCACACGCGCGCCCGACTCAAGCACGCGCGGCTTGGCGCCCTCGCGGCCCAGGTAGGTGAACGTCATCATAAAGCGCAACGTCTGACCAAAGCGATCCGCCACGCCCAGCATCTCGCCACGGTCAAGCGCGGCAACACCATCGCCCACCAAGTTGAGTGCCACGCGCTGTCCGGGCAGTGCTCGCGGCGTATCGCCATGCACCTGAATCCCGCGCACGCGACAGACCGTACGCGACGGCAAAGCCATCAGCTCGTCGCCCACCGCAACCGGCGCATCGTGCAGCGTTCCCGTTACGACAGTGCCGACGCCCTTAATCGTAAAGCAGCGGTCAATCGGCAGGCGCGGCGCGGCATCGGTGCGCTCGGCACGGTCGCGGCAGGCATCCCAGCAGGCACTTACCTGCTCGTCGAGCACCGCAAGCAGCCCGTCGATCCCCTCGCCCGTCTTAGACGACACGGGCACAATCGGCGCGCCCGCAAACACGGTACCCGACAAAAAGTCATCGACATCGAGCTCGGCAAGCTCGGTCATCTCGGCATCGGCCAGGTCACACATCGTCAGCGCCACCACCATATGCGTGACGCCCAGCAGCTCCAGCACGTGCACGTGCTCGCGCGTCTGCGGCATTACACCCTCAACGGCAGAGACCACCAGCACGGCAACGTCGATGCCTGTCGCACCCTGCACCATGGCGCGCAGGTAATGCGCGTGGCCCGGCACGTCGACCAGGCCGACGATCTTGCCACTCGGCAGTGCCAGCTCGCCAAAGCCCAGCTCCACGGTCATACCGCGACGGCGCTCAACCTCCAGACGATCGGGATTCTTGCCGGTCAGCGCCTCGATCAGCGCCGACTTACCGTGGTCGACGTGGCCCGCCGTGCCAACGATAACGGGACACTCCACCAGCGCTTGAACCTCACTCATCGTGCAACCGCCTTCTCAACGCACGCGACGAGCGTCGATGCCGCCGTCTCGATATCGCGGTCGCCCATGAGTGTGCGCACATCAAACAAAATGCGGTCGTGCGAGGCGCGCGTGACGACCGGCGTATCGAAATCTTGGACGAGCGAGCGCTTGAGCGCGTCGACCGTCAGGCGCCCGTCGACCGGGCAGACGGCCACGCACATCGTGGGCAGCTCCACGGTAGGCAGCGAACCGCCGCCGGGAGTCGACGACTCCTCGACGATTTCCACCTGCACGGCACACGGGCAACCAGCCTTATCGAGGCCCGCCACCATCAGCTCGCGCAGCTTGCGTGCACGACGCTCCAGATGAGCCTGCGGAAGCGTGAGCATGTTGAGCACCGGCACCTCACGATGGGCCACATCCGCCCCATCCATGTAAATGCGCAGTGTAGCCTCGAGCGCCACCAGTGCGAGCTTTCCCGGACGCAGGGCGCGCATAAGCGGATGCGATCCGCAGGCCTGGACCAGATCGCGACGACCCATGATGATGCCTGCCTGTGCGGCACCGAGCAGTTTATCGCCCGAGCACGACACAATATCGAGCCCCGCCGAAACTGAAGCCGGCGTGGGTTCCTCGCCGCCGTGCACCAAGATGTCGTCGGGCAACAGCGCGCCCGATCCCTGGTCCTCGTAGAACAGCAGGCCGTGCTTACGGGCCAGCGCGGCGAGCTCCTTTGAGCTCACTTCCTCGTGGAAACCCTCGATGCGATAGTTGGAAGGATGGACCTTGAGGATCATCGCCGTATCGGGCGTGATGGCGCGCTCGTAGTCGCTCAAATGCGTGCGGTTGGTGGCCCCGACCTCAACGAGCTTGGCACCCGAGGCCTCCATAACATCGGGGATACGGAAGCTGCCGCCGATCTCGACAAGCTCGCCGCGGCTGACGATAACCTCTTTGCCCGCGGCATGAGTCGCCAGCACTAGCAGCACCGCGGCGGCGTTGTTGTTGACCACGAGCGCGTCCTCGGCACCGGTAAGCGAGCGGATGAGCTGTGCGGCATGTTCCTTGCGCGACCCGCGCGAGCAGGTGTCCACGCTGTACTCGAGCGTGCTGTAGCCGCGCGCGACCTCGGCCACGGCCTTGGCGGCCGACTCCGCGAGCGGAGCACGGCCCAGGTTGGTATGGATGACCACACCCGTGGCGTTGACGGCGGGACGCAGGCTCGGCAGCGCGGAGCGATGCGCACGCCACTCGATGGCCGAGGCCAGCTCGCGCCTGGAACGCGGGGCGGCACCGGCGCGAATGGCGGCGCGCTCCTCGTCGAGCTCGGCCGTGACGGCAGCATGGACCACCGCGTCGCAGGTCTCCCCCGCCGCCTTCACCACCGGCCACTCGGCAAGCAGCTCGTTGACGGAAGGAATGGCGCGCAGGCGGTCGCGCACCTCATCGGACATGTTCTGGCTATCGCTCATGTGCAGCCTTTCAAAAGAAACGTGGATCAGTCGTTCGAACGTCAAACTATCAGCCAATTCGATCGGCTGAGTCAATCAATCGCTATTATCCTCGCGTGCCGCGATCTTTTCCACGCGAACGGCGTTTTCCTGGGTGAGCGCGGCGCCCGTCAACGGGTCCCAACGCAACGGTGTATGGTCGAGCGGGCCGACGCCCAAGGCCTGAGCGCCGCCGGCATCGGCGCCAAACGAACGCCCACCGGGGGCGGCCGAGGTGAAGATGCACGCCGCATGCAGATACGGCGTCGTCTCCACGCGCACGCGGTCGCGGCCCATATCGCTCACGAGCTCAACGACCTCGCCATCGGCGATACCCATGCGAGCGGCGACATCGGCATTCATCTGCACGGCATCCAGGTCCGATCCAGCCTCGGCGGCACCTTGGGCCGCGAGCCTGCGCGAGGTATGCGACTCAAAGGGTCGATTGCCGCTAATGAGGCGAAACATCCCCGGGCCAGGCTCCACCATGGGAGCGATCCAGTTGGGTACACAACCCAGGCCGGCTCGTTCCCATACGTCGCTTGCCAGCGCAATTTTGCCGCCATCCAGGGGAATCGCCGGCTCACCCGTGCGCGACGGCAGCGGCACGCCCGTATCGGCCCAACCGCGCTCCTTAAGCGCAGCGAGGTCAATTCCAAACGGCGCCACCTGGGCAGCCGACAGATCGTCAGACGTAAACTGGAAGTACTCGCCCACGCCACACGCCTGCGCCAGACCGGCAAAAATCTCCCGACCGGGACGTGTGTCGTCATGCTGCACGGGCAGCACGGCGTTGCGGTAGAACACGCGCGCATCGTTGGCGCCTACGACTGTGCCCACACCGCGGTCGGCCTCCAAATACGTCACATCGGGCAGCACGAAGTCAGAAGCACGCGCCGTCTCGGACCAGCGAATATCAATCGTCACGAGCAAGTCGAGCAGCTGCAAAATACCCAGCCAAGCCTGTGAATTGCCATAGCCCGCACCGGGGTTACTGGCATAGACGATGAGCCCACGCAAATCGCCGGCAAGAATCGACTGACCGATGGTCGTGCACAGGCCGCGCACCGGATCGACCAGTGGATAGCGCTCGGACCCCAGCTTGGGCCCGCGTGGCACCGGCGGCGTCGCAAAGCGTGCGGGATCGAGGTCGCCCAACACAAGTGGCGTGGGCGGGTTGAGCGCGCCGCCCGCGTGTCCGATGCAGCCCAGCAGCACATCGACCAAGCAAATAGCGCGCGCGGTCTGGGTGCTATTGGCATACGCGATGCCGATGCCACCATGAAAGCCCGCATCCACCACAGCGGCAGGCGCGGCGGCAGCTAGCTCGCGCGCCGTGGCGACAATCTCTGCGGCCGGCACGTCGCACATCGACTCGGCCCACTCGGGCGTCCAAGCACTGGCCGCCTGCGCCAGCTCGTCAAAGCCTGTGGCGTAGCGGTCCACGAACTCGTGATCGTACAGGTCCTCGGATACCAGCACATGTGCGATACCCAGCAGCAACGCCAGATCGCATCCAGGACGTACGCGCAGCCAGCGGTCGGCAAGCGCGGCCGAGCCGCTGCGCCGGGGGTCAACCACGATGATCTTCGCCCCGCGCCGGCGCGCATCGTTGAGCGCGTCAACGGCCCCCATCGTCGACGAATCGACAATGGAACGCCCCAGGTACATGATGCAGTCGGTATGCGCAAGGTCGGAGGCGGGGCTATAGCCCAGGCTGTGCTCCCAACCGGTAAGTCTGCTTACCTCGCAGGCGCCATCGGCACCGTACACGTTGGGCGAGCCCAGCGCATGCATAAAGCGATAGGCCCAGTAGCGGTCGAACGAGGGCACACCAAGTGTCATGCCCAGCGCACGGGGCCCGCGCTCGTCAACAATTCCCAAAAGACGCTCGGCAATCTGAGCAAACGCCTCGTCCCAGGTAATCGCATCAAACCCCGAGCCATCCCGGCGGCGTCGCATGGGGTGCACAATGCGGTCGCGCTCGTCAAACGGCATTGCCAGGCGATGGCGCCCGCGGGCGCACAGGGCACGCGCCGCGCACGGATGTCCCGGCACCGGCAACTCGGCCACCACGCGACCGTCCTCAACGCGTGCCGCAAAGGCGCAATCGGCATAGCATCCCCCGCATGTCGTCACCACGGAGCGACCGTCATGCATAGCTCTCGATGCCATCTCGATTATTCCTTCCAGTTCAGGGGTTCATGCCCCGCCGCACCACAGCCCTGCCACCAGCTGCCGCGACGCAAAGCCCGCTGCATCTACCGCAGCAAGACACGAAGAGCCTCCCAAAAGGCAAACGCCCCTCGGGAGGCCCGTACGTCATTCCAGCTTATTACGCCTCGGACTTCTTGGCGTAGACAAACCAGTAGCCGAGCGCGATCAGAACCGCGCCGCCCACGATGTTGCCCAGCGTGGCGGCGGACAAGTTAAACGCAATGCCCGCAGCGTTGAGCGCATCGGCGCCGGCGACGTCGGCACCATAGCCGCACGCGTGCATCACGGCACCCATAGGCAAAAAGTACATGTTGGCGACGCAGTGCTCAAAACCGCAGGCCACAAAGGCGGCGATGGGCAGCAGAATGCCCACAACCTTATCGACCACGGTCTTACCGGCGGTACCGATCCACACGGCCAGGCACACAAAGATGTTGCACAGGATGCCGCGGAAGAAGATCGTCACCCAGTCGATCGTCACCTTGCCGGCGGCGACGCTCACCATGGAGTTGGCGACCGCCTCGCCGTTAAGCTTATAGATGCCGGCCATGTACACCAAAAAGACGATGAACAGGGCACCGACAAAATTGCCGACCCACACGACGACCCAGGCCTTAAGCATCTGAACCAGGGTGATCTTTTTGCTCTTGAGTGCGCAGACCATAAGCGAATTGCCGGTAAACAGCTCGGCGCCGCACACCAGCACGAGCACCAGGCCCAGGCAAAAGCACAGACCGCCCACGACGCGCTGAGCGCCCCAGCCCAGCGTGCTGTCGCTCAAGAACACGGTAAAGAACAGGCCGCCGAAGGCGATAAACGCGCCGGCGAACATTGCCAACAGAAAGGCCTTAGCGACCGGCAGGTTAGCCTTGGTCACGCCGGCGGCCTCGGTCTTGGCCTCGATCGCGGCGGGCGCCAGGCAATCGGGAGAGGGGTACTCCACCTTGGAATCTGCCATGTCAATCACTTCTTTCCTAATCAGCAGGGACAAGCGCTCCTATTGCTCTTGTCCCAAGCGGACAAAGTGGGAAAAGTCGTTGGCGGCCACGGCGTCGTACACGGCGTCGACGGCGTCAAAGACTTCCGGAGACATGGGGTTGTAAAACTCCGTATCGCCCGGCTGAATCCCTATGAAGACGATATCTTCGCACGATTGCTCGATTTCCTCGATCAGAATCGACAAAGGGAGCGAATGCGTGGTGAACATCGACTTGCGGGCCACATCGCGCTTATCGAGCAGGCGGATAGACCCGACGGGCAGCGCCATGTCGGCGGCATCGACCAAGACCAGGCGAGGCGGACGCTCGCGCTTGACCTCGATGATGTCGTCCTCGGGCGTTTGGCCACCGTCGATGGTGTACCAACCGGCAATGGGCGCGTCCTCCATCTTTTTAGAGAGAACGGGGCCGGCGGCATCGTCGGCACGCAGCACGCTTCCCGCCGTGAGCACGATACCCGCAAACGGGGCGCCGTTCACACGTCCATCCACAACGCGACCCATTACTGCAACCTTCCCGTCAGGTACACGCCCGACACATCGCGCACGCGCTCAACCAGATCGCGGAACTTCATCAGAAACGCGACCTGCTGGGCATGCAGGCCAAAGTCGTCGTCGAACACCGAGATGCCGGCCTTGGCCGAGCCGCGAAAACCGCGCTCGTCGAGCAGCGTGTCGCAGGCCTCGAGCAGCGACGGCACCGCCGCCTTGTCAAGCTGGCACTCGCCAAAGGAGCGGATGGCCTCGAACTTGGTCTTGGCCTCCCCCTCCGGCAGCGCATCGACGAGCGAATAGAAGACATCCACCGGCACCGACAGGCGCGGCTCAAAGCAATCGAGCACGCCGGTGTGGTGGCCCACGGCGAGCGTGTAGTACAGCACGTCGCAGGCCTCCTGGGGAACGTCTTCCTCGGTCTCCACAAACTTACGCGTGAGCTCATAGAAGACCACCTGGTCGGGCGCATGGCCCAGGCAGGGGTCGGCGACGCCCTCGGCGGCCTCGTCGCTTGCGCGCAAGGCATCGCCAAAGGAGCCGCCGAGCATACCGGGGCCCGCAAAGTAACCAGAGCGGTCCGTGAGCTCCATCTAGTGACCTCCGGCCAGCACCAGATCCTGCAGCGCCGAGTAGACCTCAACGCGGCGCGGATCGTCCTGCTTGTCGATGAGCAGCGCCATGGCACCTCGGATATCACCCTTGGGCGCGCCCTCGAGCGTATCCATAAACTCGTTGGCCAGGTCGCGGCCGTAACGGTAGCCGCTCATGGCGCGAGCCTCGCGCTCGATGGCAACGCGCAGCTTGTACGGCACGCCGGGGTGCAGGATATCGGCCTGCTCGCCGGCGGCCTCCACCGTGGTCTCGGCATGGAGCTTTTGGTCCAGCAGGCCAAGTGCCATGGCAAAGCCGTAGACGGTCTGCGCGGGACTGGGCGGGCAGCCGGGGATGTAGACATCGACCGGCAGAATCTTATCCGTGCCGCCCCAGACGCAGTAGTTGTCGTAGAAGATGCCGCCGGTGCAGCCGCACGCGCCATAGGACACCACGATCTTGGGATCGGGTGCGGCCTCAAACGCGCGCAGGGCCGGCATGCGCATGGCACGCGTCACGGCGCCGGTGTACAGCAGCACATCGGCGTGACGGGGCGAGGGCACGACCTTGATGCCAAAGCGCTCGACGTCAAAGACGGGCGTGATGGAACCGAAGATCTCGATCTCGCAGCCGTTGCAGCCGCCGCAGTCAACGCGGTAGACGTACACCGAGCGCTTGATCTTCTTAAGAAGGGTCGCCCTGGCCTTCTCGATGCTCTCGTCGAGCTCGATCTTGGCCGGGCGGTACTGAAGCCGCTCGGGCAAAAGCGTGGGTTCGGCCATGGTTACTCCTCCTTCGTTTCAAAATCCATGATGATGCCCTCGACCGGCGCCGGACCGGCGGGAATCTCGGGCGCATCGGGGTTAAGCTCGCGGTCGATATACTCCGGGTTCACGCCGTGGCCGCCCAGATACTCCATGCCGGGGCCCTGGGGCTCGCCGGACGCAAGCGTCTCGTTGGCAGCCATGCCGGCAGCGTTGCCGGTCTTTACGGCCGAGGCGGCGCGCAGGGCGTCGAGCTCGCGCTTGCACTCCTGGCACATACCGACGGTACGGGCGGCCTGCTCGGCCTCCATGCCGCCGGCCTTTTGCAGCAGGCGCTTGGCATAGTCGATCTCCTTGTGCGGGGCAAACGGCTTGCCGCAACGCGAGCAGTGCTCGAGCGTGTAGACGCTCTTGCTGGTGAGATCGTCCTTGCTCATGACGGCCAGCTCAAACTCCTCGGTGAGCTTGATGGCCTCCATGGGGCAGGCTTCCTCGCAGCGGCCGCAGAAGATGCAGCGACCATAGTCGATCGACCAGGTGATGGTATCGGCCGCAAGGTCGGTGTCCATGCGAATGGCATCGGCCGGGCACGCCACGCCGCAGGCACCGCAGGCAATGCAGAGCTCGGCGTTGTGCTCGGGCTTGCCGCGCATGTCCTTGTTGGTGGGGAACGGCGCAAACGGGTACTTGACCGTCGCGTCGCCGGCCTTGGCGTTAACCTTCCAAAGCTTCAGCATATTAGAGCGCCTCCTCATCGAGCGGAGCGGCCATGGTGCCCTCGCCCGCAAGCGGCGACTTGTCGCGCCAGACGTTCTCGAACTGCTCCTTGTCAAGCACGTGGTCGCGCTTGGCGGCGACATCGGTCACCGTCACGCGGTCGGTGCAGGAATAGCACGGGTCGAGCGAGCCGACGATCAGCGCTGCATCGCCCACGGTGTTGCCGCGGAACATGTAGCGCAGGACCGGCCAGTTACTGTACGTGGCGGCCTTGGCGCGCCAGCGGTAGCACTTCTGGTTATTGCCGAGCATGGCCCAGTGCACGTCCTCGCCGCGCGGCGCCTCGGTGGCACCGATGGCGTACTTGTGCGGGGTGTACTCCCAATCCGTGGTGAGGATGGGGCCCGACGGGCAGTTCTCGAGCATGGTCTCGATCATATCGATCGAATCGTAGACCTCCTGGATGCGAACGGCGGTACGGCCGAAGGCATCGCAGGTGTCAGCCGTGGCGGCGTGCATCTTTTGAACGTCCGGATCGGCGTAGCCGTCGAAGGGATGGTCGAAGCGCACGTCGCGGGCATAGCCCGAGCCACGCATGAGCGGGCCGACCGGCGAGAAGTCGCGTGCGATCTTGCGGTCCAAGATGCCGATGCCACTCGTACGCTCAATAAAGTTGGGCGTGGAGAGCAAGACGTCGACGAGCTCCTGAACCTCGGAGCGCAGCTGGTGGATGGTCGTGAGCGTGGAGAGCTTCTGCTCGGCCAAAATGTCGCGACGCACGCCGCCGATCACGTTGAGGCCGTAGGTCTTGCGGTGACCGGAGAGCTTCTCGGCCAGGTCCATGGACTTCTCGCGGACGCGGAAGAACTGCTGGAAGCCGGAGTCGAAGCCGGTGTAGTGCGATGCGAGGCCAATATTGAGCAGGTGTGAGTGCAGACGCTCGACCTCGAGCATGATGGCGCGGATGTACTGGGCGCGCGGCGGGACATGAATGCCCTGGGCGCGCTCGACGGCCTCGGCATAGGCCACCGAGTGGGCGCAGCCGCAGATGCCGCAGATGCGGTCGGCGAGGAACGTCACGGCGTCATAGTTCAGGCGCGTCTCGGCGACCTTCTCCATGCCGCGGTGCACGTAGAACAGACGGTAGTCGGCATCGACGATCGTCTCGCCCTCAACGAACAGGCGGAAGTGGCCGGGCTCGTCGGAGGTGATGTGCAACGGTCCCATGGGGACGAGCGTGGTCTCCTTGCCCTTGGTGTCGGCCAAGAATTCGTAGTTTTCCATGTCGCTCGCGGGGGCGGGGCGGAAACGGTAATCCATCGAATCCTTGCGCAACGGGTACAGCCCGCTGGGCCAATCGTCGGGAAGCACCAGGCGACGGCGGTCGGGCAGACCCTCGGGAATCAGGCCGAACATATCGCGCAGCTCGCGCTCGCCCCACACGCAGGCGGGGACGAACGGCGTCACGGACGGGAACGTCATCTTGGCGGGGTCGACCTCGGCACGCACGGTAACCCAGCCGGGGTCCTCCCCCTCCATGGAGATGACGTAGTACACGGCGTAACGGCCGCACAGGGAGCGCTCGTCGTTGCCGACAATCACGGGAATCCAGCCGTAGCGCTCGTAGTACAGGTAGTGGACGGCCTCGGGCAGACGGTCCAGCTTGACGGTGATCGTCAGCTGGTCCTCGCACTGCCACTCAACCTTCTCGATAGCGCCCGGCACTGCGGCGCGCAGGGCCTCGACGTGGCTTTCGCAACGACGAGCGTAGTCCTTCTTTTCAGGTTCTGCCATGGTGCTAATTCACCTCGCTTGTCTTGGTCTGGGAACTGAACACCATGCGGTAGAGAGGAGCCTCGTGGAGCTCTTCGACGCTCTGGTTCAAAACGACGGACGTTGCATCCTCGACGCCGCTCGTGATGGCGACCGGGGTGGCGATACCGAACCACATGACCACGATCGCGAGGGCGATCTCGGGGATGATCATGAGGGCGGGCACCTCGTGGCGCTTCATGCCCTCGGGCGCCTTGCCGAAGATGGACTTGAGCGCGATGCCGGTAAGGGCAAAGTACACGCCGGTGAGGCCAATGGCCACGAGCACGACCACCCAGATGGGACCGGACTGGACGCCGGCCACGAAGGTGAGGAACTCGGAGATGAACAGGGCGAACGGCGGGAAGGCGGCGAGTGCGAGCAGGGCGATGATGGTGAGCGCTGCCGTGACGGGAGCGATCTCGACGACGCCCTTGATCTTGTTCAGGTCGCGGGTGTGGTAGATGTGCTGGATGTTACCGGCCATGCAGAAGGCGAGCGCCTTCGTGAAACCGTGGAAGATGCAGTGCAGCAGGCAGGCGGCGATACCGAGCGGACCACCGATACCCAGGCACAGCGCGACCACGCCGACGTTGTCGACGGAGGAGTACGCGAAGCGGCGCTTGATATCGTCCTGCTTAAAGATGCACAGGGCGGCCACCAGGATGGACAGCGTGCCCAGGATGAGCAGGAGCGTACGCGGATAGGTGTCGCCCACCGTGATGATGGACAGGGAGTAGAAGCGGATGATCACCAGCATGGCGCACTTGAGCAGCACGCCCGAGAGCAGCGCGGAGACCGGGCTCGGAGCCTGGGAGTGCGCGTCGGGCAGCCAGGTGTGCATGGGGAACAGGCCCGCCTTGGTGCCGAAGCCGATGACGATGAACGCGAACGCGAGGCGCACGAGCATCGGGTCGAACTGGTCGGCGTAGGGCATGATGGAGGTGAGGAAGGCTGCCTCATGCGCGTTGGGCATGATATCGGCGGCGTTCGCGTAGATGAGCAGCGTGCCGAACAGGCCGAAGGCCACGCCGGCGGTGCAGACCATCGCGTACTTCCAAGACGCCTCGAGCGCCTGCTTGTTCTTGTAGATGCCCACGAGGAACACGGTCGACAACGTGGTGGCCTCGACCGCCGCCCAGGTGAGGATGATGTTGTTGGACAGGCAGGCGAGCAGCATCGTGAAAACGAACAGGCTAAACAGCGCGTAGTACTGCTTGGTGCGCTCGGCCGGCATGGTCTTCTCCTCGATATCGATCTTGATATAGGAGATGGAGTACACGCCGGTGATGAACCCGATGATGCCTACCAGAAGGACGAAGATCGACGAGAGCGAATCGAGATGGAGCCACAGGCCCAAAGCGTCGATATTCTGCCCGCTCGAGAGCATGGTTCCCGCGGTGACGACCGAAAGGACGAGGGTCGCCGCGACGGAGATGGTGTTGAGCCCCGCAAAGACGCTGTAGGACGTCGTCTTGGGGAGCGCAGCCATAATCAGGGAGAACACGAGGGGACAAGCGAGCAGGGCGACCGTCAGCATTGAAACATCCATGGCCTACCCCTTCAATTCGGTCAGGTCGTGGGAGTCGAGCGACTTGGTGTCGTTCCAGATCCTCACGACGACGGCGGACATGATGATGACGGCGAAAATGGCGTCGGTGGCGATGCCGATCTCGATGATCTCGGGGGCCGTGGGCGCGAGCAGGGCGAGCGTCACGTGGCTACCGTTCTCCATAAGGCAGTACCCGAAGATTTGCTTGAGGATGTTGCGCTGGGAGATGATGCACGTGAGGCCGACGAAGAAGTGCGCGAAGCTGATGGCGAGGGCCGGAGTAGCCACCTCAGCGGTGGGCAGGCTCAGGCGCGTGACCACCGCGAAGCAGATGGCCACCTCCAGACCGGTGAGGATGATGGTCCAGGCCGGCTTGATGGAGGAGGTCAGCGTGCTATCGGCAGGCGAACCCATCTTTTTGTAGGCACGGTTGAGAATGAACGGAACGAGGATCACCTTGGTGACGAAGGCCGACGCGGCCCACATGAGAAGCTCGGTGGCACCGGTGGTGAGGCCCAGGGTGAGCAGCACGCCCACCAGGACAACCGACTGGATCGCGTACCACTTAATGGCGGACGGGATGGTCTTCGAGACGACCACCATGGTGGAGGTCACGATCAGAAGACCGCCCAGGATATTGACTAACGAATAACCCATGTCCTACCTCCTAACCCATCCAACTAGAGGACAGAGGACCGGCGACGACGACCATGATCATGAGGACGACGAACACGAACGCCATGGCGCGCGGAAGGGGCTGGCCGGCGGCCACGGTCTCGCTCGGCTCACCGGGCAGGACCTTACCCATCCAACGCAGGAACCATGCGAAGGTGGCGACGGTCTCGACGACCATGACGCACACGAGGACGAAGATGACCGTGTTGGAAGCACCAACCGCGAAGCCACCGGAAATAATCTGGAACTTGGAGAAGAACGTGCTCATGGGGGGCACGCCGGCGATAGCGGTCGCGGCGACCGCGAAGCCCACGCCCGTGACCGGGTACTTCTTCATGAGGCCCTGGATCTTGGGCAACATACGGGTTCCCAGCGTGAAGCTGAGGGAGCCGGCGATGAGGAAGAACAGGGTCTTGGTGAACGCGTGGTTGAAGATGTGCTCGACGGCGCCGTTGAACGCCATCTGGCTTCCGAACACGGAGAGGCCCAGGCCGAAGAACACGTAGGCGAGCTGCGCGATCGTCGAGAAGGCGAGCAGGCGCTTCATATCCTTCTGGGGCAGGTACATGAGGAAGCCGAAGAGCATGGTCACGACGGCGTCGATGATGGCGACCCAACCGACGATCTCGGGGATATCGCCGGCACTCGCAAGAGCGCGGGCGAACACGCACACGCCGACCTTCACCATGGACGCGCCATGGAGGTAGGCGGAAACGGGCGTGGGGGCCTCCATTGCGGAGGGCAGCCACATGTAGAGCGGAAACTGGGCGGACTTGGCCCAAGCGGCGAACAGGATGAGCAGCAGCACGACGGTCTTCATACCGGAATCGAGCTGGGAGATCGCGCTCAGCGCGAACGTGCCGGTTCCGGCGAACAGGAAGGCCGCGCCGATGTAGAGTCCCAGAGCGCCGATATGGGTGATGATGAGCGCCTTCATACCGGCCTTCTTGGCCGTGGGCGTCATGTAGTAGCTGATGAGGCCCCAGGAGCACACGCCGGTGATCTCGAAGAAAACGAGCTGGCCGACGATGGTGGAGCTGTAGGCGAGACCGGCCATGGCGCCGATGAACGTGGAGAAGTACACGTAGAAGCGGCGACGGGGCGCGTCGGGATGCTCCTTGTTCTTATCGCTCATGTACGGGAACGAATAGATGACGACGAGCAGGCCGATAGCGACGAACGCGGGTGCGAGCAGCGTGCTCATCCGGTCGAATATGAAGCCCATGACCAAGGTCTGGCCCATACTCGCCCAGGTTACATCGACCGCGTTCATGCCGTTTCCGGCAAACGTCGCGGCCAAGCCAACGGAAGCGACCGTGGCGATGCCGCCGGCAAAGGCGCAGATCCATTTAGCGTAGGGACGCGGCAGCATGACGATGAGCAGGGAGCCCAGCATGGGGACGGCGATCGCCACCATGGCAAAGAGGGACAAGCTCGATTCGATTGACATAGTTTCTCCCTTCTCCCTACACGCCTACGACGACGAAGACGAACGCGAGGACCGCGATGCCGACGACGGCCCAGGTCTGGTTACCGAGCACCTTGAAGCGCGAACGGGAAACGGAGTTCTCGAGCACGCCGCAGACAACGAAATCGACCAGGCACTTGACAAGGAAGACGACGGCGCCCACGAGAGCGGTGACGCCGATGGTCGCGGGCTCTCCCCAGGGGATGAAGATGGAGGTGAACCAAGCGACGACCACGACCTGCTTCATGCCCATGGCAAGCTTCATCATGGCCAGGGACGGGCCGGAGAGCTCGGCGAGCGGGCCCTCCTGGAGCTCCTGCTCGGCTTCGGCCTGATCGAACGGAAGCTTGCCGAGCTCCATATAGCAGGCGGCCGCGAAGGCGACGCCGGCGAGAATGGCGGCGACGACGCTCGAGACGTTGCCCGTAACGATGTGCTGACCCATGGTCGCAATGTCCGTGGAGCCGCACACGATGGCGACGGTAAACAGCGCGATGAGCATGGACGGCTCGATGAGCACGCTCATGAGGAGCTCGCGGATACCGCCGAAGCCCGCGTAGGCGTTGGAGGAATCCACGCCGGACAGCGCGAAGAAGAAGCGGGACAGCGCGAGCGCGTACATGATGGTGATGGCGTCACCAAAGACGGGCATGGGGCTCTCGAGCGTGAACATGGGCAGGCCCATGGCGAGCATGAACGACACCGCGAGGAACAGCAGCGGCATGATGCGCAGCACGAAGCTCGAGTCGGAACTCACGGACTCGGGACGCGCCATGAGCTTCGCGAGGTCCCGGTAATCCTGAAGGATGGACGGACCGCGGCGATTGTGCATCTTCGCGCGAATCACACGGGCGAGGCCGGAGAAGAAGGGCGCGACCAGCATGACCACGAGGCCCTGCGCTATCGCAAGAACGATGTTCATAATATCCTCTCCCCTCTCTAGACCATGACCACGGCGAGCACGAGGAAGACCACGAGCGCCGCGACGATGTAGCAGATGTATACGGAGTAGTTGCCGCCCTCGATCTTGGAGGCGAGGCCGGCCAGCTTATCGGCACCCTCGCTCGGTGCATCGACCAGGAAGCGGTCGGGCAGGGGCTCAACGCCCTGGGCGACACCGGTGAGCTTCTGGAACACGTGCGCGATGGACCAGCAGATCTTGGTGCATACCTCGCGCAGGGTGTAGAGCGGGCCCATGAAGAGCTCTACGTCTGACGCGAAGCTCGTGGCGACGACGGGCATGTGCTCGTTGGGCTCGTAGCCGCACGCCCAAGGGTCGGTCTTCTTAGCGGGGGCCTTGGTGCCGAGGCAGGACCTCAACACGAACGCGAGGCCGGTGAGGACCACGAGCGCGATGGCGATCGCGGGGGTGGAGGTGGCGGCACCGGAAATCTCGTTCACCAGAGACACGCCCGAGGTGGCTGTGATGGCAGAGCCGGCAAGCACGCTCTGGGCGACGTCGCCCAGAACCGGGGCGATGACGGGAGAGCCGATTCCCAGCACCACGCAGATGGCCGCGAGGAGCATCTGCGAGAACAACATCGGAGCCGGGGACTCCTTGGCGTTCGCGGCCTCCTGTGAACGAGGGCTGCTCGCGAACGAGACGCCGTAGGCCTTCACGAAGCACGTGACGGCCAGGGCACCGGTGATGGCGAGGGCGGCCGCGGAGGCGACGGCGAACACCATGACGACCGGGTCGGAGAGCGTCGAGATGTTGAACAGGGACTGGTAGGTGAACCACTCGGAAACGAAGCCGTTGAGCGGCGGGATAGCCGAGATGGCAAGGGCACCGATGAGGAAGCAGACGGCCGTGACCGGCATACGGCGGAACAGGCCGCCCATCTTCTCCATGTTGCGCGTACCCGTGGCATAGAGCAGGGAGCCCGCGCCGAGGAACAGCTCGCCCTTGAACATGGCGTGGTTGAGCGTGTGGTAGAGGGCGGCCATGAGCGCGATCGTCGCGATGACGTCGTTGCCCAGGGCGTGCGCCGTCATGGACGCGCCGACACCGAGCAAGATGATGCCGATGTTCTCGACGGAGTGGTAGGCCAGCAGGCGCTTAATGTCGTGCTCGTGGAGGGCGTAGACGACGCCCAGGACCGACGAGATGGATCCGAAGACCAGGACCATGAGGCCCCACCAGAGCTGGACGCCCGAACCCGCGAGCAGGTCGAGACCGACCTTGAGGATTCCCAGGATGCCGATCTTGATCATGCCGCCGGACATGAGGGCGGACACGTTGGACGGCGCCTCGGGGTGCGCCTGGGGCAGCCAGGAGTGCAGCGGGATGATACCGGCCTTTGCGCCGAATCCGAAGAACGCGAGGACGAAGCACGCGGAGGAGACGGCGGGTCCAAAGTCATGCGTACGGAAATCACTGAAGCTGAAGGAACCGCCCACGCCGTTGGTCATGAGCAGGAAGCTCGCCATGATAAGGACAAAGCCCACGTGCGCGATGACGAAGTAGAGCCAACCGCCCCTAATGGAGTTCTTGTTCTCCTCGATAACGACAAGGAAGTAGCTCGTAAGGGACATGAGCTCAAAGGCGACCAGGAACCAGAACACGTTGTCGGCGGTGATGACGAGCATCATCGAGGCGACGAAGGTGTTCATGAAGAAACCGGCGCGCCCGACCTTGCCCGGGTACTCATCGAAGTAGGACAGACCGTAGATGAAGCCCGCAAAGGCGAGGATTGAGATGAGGACCACGATCAGGCCCGCAAGGCCGTTGAGCAAGAGCTCGAGACGGGCGAACGGGAAAAAGAAGACCGTGTTGAGGGACGAAACGTCGCCAAGCACGGCCTCGAGGCCCGCGATGAACGACAGCACGGCCGCGACGGCGCCGATCAGGCAGCCGGCGGTCTTGGCGGCGTTATCGGCCTTGATCAGCAGAACCGAGGCGAGCGCACCGATGCACGAGACGGCAAGCGATGCGATAAACAGCGTCATGCTATCCATTGTTTACGCTCCCTTCTGCTTTCTCGGACAGGCCCTGGGCCACAGCGGTAACGTCGACGACTGGACCGTTTTCGATCGAGCGCAGGCGCTTGGCCTCGTCGAGCTCGCGATCGGCCGCGCCGCCCATGACGGTCAGCGCCTTGGTGGGGCACGCCGCCACACAATGCGGGCCGTCCGGATCGAAGGCACACAGGTCGCACTTGACGGCGCAGGTGTACTGGCCAGGAGCCCACGTAAGCAGGCTGCTCAGGGACTTAGGATACGAAGGCGTCGGGTCGCACATGCCTGCGACACCGGCGATAGACGTGCCATCGGGATGGATGGCTCCGAAGGGGCACGCGATGGCGCACAGCCTGCACCCGATGCACTCCTGCTCCTTGACGTGGATGCGATCGCCATCGTGCTCGATGGCATTCACCGGGCAAACCTCGGCGCAGGGAGCACCCTCGCAATGGTGGCAGGCAAGGGCGGCCGAAATACCGCCGGTCTTCACGAGCGCCAGGCGCGGCGTATCCTGAAGACCCTGCATCCGGTGGGCGTCGGCACAGGCGGACTGGCATGTTCCGCAGCCGATGCACCTCTCCGGGTTGATGTCGATGAAGCGGTTCATCCCCACTTCCTTTCAAAATAACGGGCCGGGCTCCCGAACGTACGGGACGCCCGGCCCAAAAAGCCAACGAGAACGGGACTACACGATTTGGTTCACGTGCGACTCGTCGTCGAACTTGGCGGCGCCAGGCTCAACGTCCTGGGGAGCAGCGGCGTCCACCAGAGCCTGCTTGAGCTCGGTGTACTGACGCTCTACCTCGCCCTCTGCCCAAACCTGGTCGGCAATGGCGTCGACCTGGCAGGCGGAGAACTTGTCCTCGGGCGTATGCGAGACCGGGTCGACCTTGTGAATGGTCAGCTCGTTGCACTTGCCGATCCACCACTGGTAGGTCATGTAGACCGTGCCCTTATTGATGCGATCGCTCACGTCGGCGCGGCTGTATACCTGGCCGCGGCGGCTATGAATCGAGACGATGTCGCCGTTCTTGATGCCGCGCGCCTGGGCGTCCGCGGGATTCATGCGGACAAAGCCGGGCTCGTCGGCGAGCAGCGCCAGCGTCTTGCAGTTGCCGGTCATCGAGCGGCAGCTGTAGTGACCGACCTCGCGGACGGTGCACAGAATGAGCGGGTACTCATCGTCGGGAAGCTCGGAGGGCGCCTCCCAGTCGTGCGCCATCAGGTTGGCGCGGCCGTCCTTGGTGGTGAACTTGCCACCAGCGAACATGTCGGGCGTACCGTGGTCGTTCACATCGGTGCTCTTGACCGGCCACTGGGCGTAACCGCCCTCGGGAGCCATCTTCTCGTAGGTCGCGCCCACAAAGTTGGGGCACAGGCTAATGCACTCGTTCCAGATCTGCTCGGTGTTGTCGTAGTGCATGGGATAGCCCATACGCGTGGACAGGTCCGCGAAGATCTCCCAGTCGTGGCGGCACTCGCCCTTGGGCGGAACAGCCGCGTCAAAGTGCTGGAAGCTACGGTCGGATGCGGTAAAGACACCCTCGTGCTCGCCCCAAGAGGTAGCGGGCAGGATGACGTCGGCGAGCATGGTCGTCTGCGTCATAAAGATGTCCTGGCAAATGAACAGATCCAGCTCGGAGAGCGTCTTGCGCATTCCGGCCGAATCGGGCTCGGTCTGCACCGGGTCCTCGCCGTAGTTGTAGAAGCAGTGCACCTTGCCCTCGTCGACCAGGTGGCCCAGGTCGGTGAGCTTGTAGCCCTCCTCGAGCGGGAGCTTTTCCTCGGGCACGCCCCAAGCCTTTGCAAACTTGGCGCGCACGGCGGGGTCGGTGACTTTCTGGTAGCCAGGGTACAGGTTAGGCAGCATGCCCATATCGCAGGAGCCCTGGACGTTGTTCTGACCACGCACGGGCGCGAGGCCGGAATTGGGTTTGCCGATCTGGCCGGCAACGCAGGCGATGGAGGCGATGGTGTGCACCGTCTTCAGGTTCTGCTTCTGCTGGCATACGCCCATGCCCCAGCCAATGATGGCGGAGGGCTTCGCCGTGGCGTACATCTCGGCAGCTTGGTGGATCAACGCGGGCTCGACACCCGTGATGTCCTGTACGGATTCGGGAGTGTAGTTCTTGATGGTCTCCCACCACTCGTCAAAGCCGTTCGTGTGCTCGGCGACGAATTCCTTGTCGTAGAGGCCATCGTTGACCAGACAGTTGGCAAAGGCGTTGAGGAACGCAACATTGCAACCGTTCTTGATCGGAAGGTAGAGATCGGCGATACGCGCGGTTTCGATATGGCGCGGGTCGGCGACGATGATCTTGCAACCCTTTTCTTTGGCTCGCACGATACGCCTTGCGACGATGGGGTGCGAATCGGCAGGGTTATAGCCGAAGAGGAAAATGCAGCCCGCATCCTCCATACCGGGGATGGAGCATGACATGCAACCTGAACCAACCGTGTCCATCAGACCGAGGACAGTAGGGCCGTGTCAAGTACGGGCGCAGTTGTCTACGCTGTGGGTGCCGATGCACGCACGCGTAAACTTCTGCATGACGTAGTTCGCCTCATTGCCGCCGCCTCGCGAGGAGCCGGTGGTCATGACAGCGTTAGGACCATATTCGTCAATTATGGCCTGCATCTTAGATGCGGTGAAATCCAGTGCCTCGTCCCAGCTTACGCGCTCAAGATCCGCGCCCTTGGTGCGGCGGATCATCGGGTGCAGTACGCGAGGAGTCAAGATCTTGGTGTCGTTGATGAAGTCGTAGCCGCTCATGCCCTTAAGGCACAGCTCGCCCTGATTGGTGATGCCGTTGAGCGGTTCGGTACCCACAACCTGGCCGTTTTGGACCAAGAGGTTAAACTGGCAACCGGCGCCGCAGTACGGGCAGATCACTTTATGCTTCTCCATGACACCCTCCTTCCTTTCTCTGCTACCGAATACTCGGTACTTATTTGACAATCATTGGGCCTGTCGCCCGACGCTTACGCCTCGTTTTCGATGGTGGCGCGGGCACGCTCGGCAGTCAGTTCTGCCAGACGCTCCTCGTCTACCAGGGTGAGGCCCTTGGTCGGACACGCCTCGGCACACGCCGGACCGCCGGGACGGTCCACGCACAGGTCGCACTTGAGCACGAAGCTCTTAGTCTGCGAACCCACTCGCACGTCACCCATCAAGACGGGGACCTGCGTGGTCGCCACGCTCACGGCGCCAAAGGGGCATGCCATGACGCAGCTCTTGCAGCCGATGCAGTTGTCCTCGTTGACGCCGATGCGATGGTTCTTTGGATCAAAGAACAAGGCGCCCGTAGGACAGGCCTTCGCGCACGGGGCATCCTCGCAGTGATGGCAAGCCACCGGTGCGGAGATCTCGTACGTACGCGTTACGCGCAGGCGCGGCGCGGCGATGTTGCCGGGAATATCGTGTGCCTCGATGCACGCCGCCATGCAGGTTTGACACCCAATGCAGCGCGAAGAATCGGCTACGACTCGCTTATTACCCATGTTGTTCACTCCCTCCTGAATCCCTTGCCGGAGAGACCCTGTCGACATTGACCCAAGCCGCCCGTGGCCTGGCATCGACGAATCGAATGCATGCGGCGAAACATGCACTCGGTAGAGTTTCTCCAACGATATACAGGTTAAATATACGCAGTTGCAGGGGGCAAACTTGAGCATAGGCCCTGCAATACGGGTGTATTGCAGGGGTTTTGGCAGGTTGGAATTATTCTCTAGAAGCTATAAAGGTGAGTGTATTACATGCGTACGCCTCAGAGATTTTTATGCGCTCTCATTTTGGATGTACTACGCTTGTATTCGTGTTTATGGTTATCAACTTGAGTGAAATAAAGTAATCGTTATAAGATGCTCAAGTATCGGCACATGCCGCATTTGACCGACTATATTGCACGCTCATTAAGGGGGCCAGTGATGTCATCGACTCAAAAAAGAGCCATCCTGCAGGTGCGCATTCGCGAGGAAGACAAGCAGCATGCCGAGCATCTCTACGATGCCATGGGCACATCGCTCGCCGAGGCTGTCCGCTTATTTGTCGCGCAAAGCATTTTGATGCGCAAGCTCCCCTTTCAGCCGGTCGCCGTGCGCTCAAAGGACGACACCGCCGCCTATGGATCGCTCAAAGCATATGGTGACCCCAATCGCCGCGCCGAGGAGCGCAATGCCTGGATTGAATACCTAGCCACAGAAAGTGATGAGTCGGTTTTGGGTCCCGAGGAAGTAGATATCCATGAGTAGCACCATCATCGACGAGACCGTCATCCTGCGCTACCTGCTTAACGACGACGAGGTCCTGTCACCGCGCGCCGCCAAGGTCATCGCCACGCGCACCGCTCGCGTCTACCCCGAGATCATCACACGCGTCGTGGTCACGCTGCGCGACGTCTATAAGGTTCCCCGCGTTGAGATTGCTACGGCCATGAGAAGGCTGCTCGATGACGTCATGGTCGACGAGCCCACCGTTGTCGCCCTTGCCGTCAAACTCTTTGGCAAGACCCATATGGACTTTACCGACTGCCTCCTCGCAGCCCGAACCGCCATCTACAACGATGATGTCGTGAGCTTTGGCAAGCCCATCATCCAAGGCATGATCGATTACCGCCGCAAGCGCCAAACCGCTGCCGACGCCCGCGACCGCGCCGCCGAATCCCGCAGCCGCAGCACCGACTCCACCATCGACAAACTCCGCCACCACGGTCGCCACTAACCGACAGGCAACGGCATCGCCCGCCACTCAGCCCCATCCCCTCCTAAGTTGCGGTGAAATAGTTCTGTCTCTTATACACATCTCCGAGCCCACGAGACACTCGCTAA
>CABSYR010000016.1:0-57383 GCA_902481895.1 uncultured Collinsella sp.
TCGTCGGCAGCGTCAGATGTGTATAAGAGACAGATTATAACGGAGCCCGCCCTCCCCGATACCCAGACCATCAACAGGCACCAACCAAACACGCCCACCGCAACCACCGGGGACCCGGGGTAGATCATTTGGGACGGGAAACAAGGCACTCAGCACCAACAATGAAAACGTCACAGGCAAAGCCAAAGCCAGCGAACGGGCACCAGAGCGAGCAAGCTACCCCCTGCACCAACAATGGCAGCGCCGCAGGTTGAGCATAAGCCAGCGAAAGCCCGCCAGAGTAGGCAAAGCGCCCTCTGCACCAACAATGGAAAGCGCCGCAGGCAGAGGACGGACAGCGAGCGCCGTCCAGAACGTACAAGTTGGCATGAAAAAGGCAAGGCATAGACCTTTTGGTCATGCCTTGCCTTTTGAATGACAAATTGTCGTTCTGGACGGCGCGCAGCGTCGACTGGTTGCGCGGTTCGTAGAACCGCGCAACATAAGTGCGCCCCCTCCCGCGCACGGAACGGGAGGGGGCTAAAGGTAGGAGTCTACCGGTGGGTTGACCCCACCGGACAGACGATGACCAGGTGATCCTTTACAGGATCGTCAAGGTTTCCGTGGGGTACCCGTTGGGTACTTAGATCAGCACACAGGCAACGGTCAGGATGACGGCGCAGACGACGGAGAGAGCGACAATGAGCTTAAGGGCAAACTTGAGCCAGGTCGTCCACTCGATCTTGGCCAGGGCGAGACCGCCCATGATGGCGCCGGAGGTCGGGGTGAACAGGTTCACGACACCGATGGCGGCGGAGAAGATCATGACCATGACCTCGGGCGAGAAGCCGAGCTTAACAGCCAGCGGTCCCATGATGGGCATGGAGACGGTAGCCATACCAGAGGTCGAGGGGATCAGGAAGGACAGGCCGAAGTAGACCAGGAAGCTCATGGGAGCGAAGATCACGCCGGACAGGCCAGCCAGAGCATTGGCGGCAGCGTCGAGGACGAAGACGTCGAGGCCGGTGTTAGCCATGAGGACGGAGATACCACGGGCGAGGGCGATGACGAGAACAACGGACATCATGTCGGCAGCGCCGGTGATAAAGGTGTTAACGATCTGCTTCTCGGACAGGCCACCGATGATACCGATCAGGACGGCCATGAGGAAGAACCAGGTGGAAGCCTCGTCGAAGTACCACTGGCCAATGGGCAGGCCGGTGATCAGGGCAGACCAGCCCTGGACGACGGCGTTACCGTCGGCGTCGTAGACAGCGCCAGCGTCGAAGAAGTTAGCGACGCCCTCGTTGAGGTCGGCCAGCGGAATGAAGCCGACGATCATGACGACGAAGGTGAAGGCGAAGGCAATCAGAACACCCTTCTGACGACCGGTGAGCTTGACCTCCTTGTGGACCTCGGAAGCAGCCTTGCCGTGAGCCTCTTCGGCGTCCTTGAGCTCCTGCATCGACAGGATGGTGGAACCCTTGTCAGCCTTGACTTTCTTGGCGTAGCTCATCACGAAGAAGATGGACATAGCGGTAGTGACAATCCACAGGACGGCACCGAGGCCGATGATGATGGACTGGTTGACCTCAATGCCAACGCCGGTCAGAGCGTCGACGGCAGCGCCGACGGCGAACGGGTTAACCGTGGAGCCCAGGCAGCCGCAGCCAGCGCCGAGCAGGACGGTAGCGGCACCGACCATGGGGTCGAAGCCAGCGGCCATCATGGTAGCGGCGAGCAGGGCGTAGAAGGGAACGGTCTCCTCGCACATACCATAGGTGGTACCACCGAGGGAGAAGATGAGCATCAGCACGGGAATGAGCATAATCTCGTTGCCCTTAAGCTTCTGCACCAGAACGGCGATGCCGTTGTCCAGGGCGCCGGTCTCGGTCATCATACCGAGGAAGCCGCCCAGGATCATAACGAAGAGGCAGACGGGCAGAGCGTCAGCGAAGCCCTTAATCGGGGCGGTGCAGAAATCGCTCAGACGGGCGGCAGTAACCGCGCCGCCGGACGTGCCGGAGACGATAACGGTAATCACTGCGACAATTGCCAGCAGAGCAAGAAGAATGGTGAACGATGAAGGCATACCGCGCTTTTTCTTAGCGGTCTCAGTCATAGTTCTCATCCCCCCTTCATAAATCATTTACTGATCTCGCCAGAAGCGGCTCTTCCGTGCCGTGCCTGCCGCTTGATGCGAGATTATTACCAGATAAAACTGCTCGGGGTGTGCAGCAATACACCCCGAGCGAGATGCTAGATGCTCTTACTTGAGCGTGGCGTACATGACAGCCTTGATGGTGTGCATGCGGTTCTCGGCCTCGTCGAAGACCTTGGAAGCGGGGCTCTCGAAGACCTCGTCGGTGACCTCCTGCTCGGTGATGCCGAACTGCTCGCACTTCTCGGCGCCAATGGTGGTGTTGGTGTCGTGGAAGCTGGGCAGGCAGTGCAGGAAGATGGCACCCGGGTTGGCCATAGCCATGACCTCGGAGGTGACACGATACGGGGTGAGCTGAGCGATGCGCTCGGCCCAGACCTCGTCGGGCTCGCCCATGGAGACCCACACGTCGGTGTAGATAACGTCGGCACCGGTGACGCCGTCCTTGACGTCGGTGGTCAGCTTGATGGTGCAACCGTTGGCCTCGGCGATGGGCTTGCAGGCCTCGATGACGTCGTCGGCGGGCATGCACTCCTCGGGGCCGCAGGCCACGAAGTTCATGCCGAGCTTGGAGCAGACGACCATGAGGGAGCGAGCGACGTTGTTCTTGCAGTCGCCCATGAAGACGAGGGTCTTGCCCTTGATGTCGTAGTTGAAGTTCTCCTGGACGGTCAGGATATCGGCGAGCATCTGGGTGGGATGCCACTCAGTGGTCAGGCCGTTCCACACGGGCACGCCGGACTTAGCAGCGAGCTCCTCGACGTCGTCCTGGGCAAAGCCACGGAACTCGATGCCGTCATACATGCGGCCGAGAACGCGGGCGGTGTCCTCGATGGACTCCTTCTTGCCCATCTGCGACGAACCGGGATCGAGATAGGTCACGCCCATGCCCAGGTCCATGCCGCCGACCTCGAAGGCGCAGCGGGTACGAGTGGAGGTCTTCTGGAAGAGCAGAACGATGTTCTTGCCCTCGAGATAGCGATGCGGAACGCCAGCGCGCTTCATATCCTTGAAGTTCTTGGAGAGCTTGAGCAGGTACTCGATCTCCTCGGTGGTGAGGTCGAGAAGCTTGAGGAAGCTACGGCCGGAAAGGTTAACACCCATGGTTTGATTCCTTTCGAAGAAATGAATTACGTAAGTATTAGTGGTGCCCGTTTAACGGGCGAAGCCGGTGCGGTTGTAGGGGGACCGCACCGGAAACGGAAAGACTTAGAGGTCCTCGCGCCAGAAGGGCATGCTCATGCAGCGCGGGCCGCCGCGGCCGCGGGAGAGCTCGGCGGAGGGCACGACGAGAAGGTCCAGGCCCTCCTTGTACAGCACGTCGTTGGTGACGGTGTTGCGGGCGTAGACGCAGATCTTGCCGGGCTCGACGCACAGGGTGTTGGAGCCGTCGTTCCACTGCTCGCGGGAGGCCGCGATCGGGTCGCCGCCGCCGCAGGGGATCAGCTTGACCTGGTCGACGCCGGTGGCGTCCTCCAGGACGTGCTCGAGGGTGTCCTCGATCAGGCGGATGTTCACGTCGCCCGGGTTCTTGCCGGCGGTCAGCTCGTAGACGCGCAGGGTGCCCATGATGGCGGGGTGGATCGTGAACTTATCGACGTCGATCTGGGTGAAGACCGTGTCGAGGTGCATGAAGGCGCGCGAGACCGGGATATCGAAGGCCAGGATGCGCTCGACCTTGGAGTCGGAGTTCCAGAAGATGTTCTGGGCCATGACGTCGATCGCGGCGGCCTGGGTGCGCTGGGAGATGCCGACGGCGAGGGTCTTCTCGTTGATGTTCAGCACGTCGCCGCCCTCGGTGTGGAACTGGCAGTCGCGGCGGAAGTACAGCGAGACGTCCTTGTAGTCGGGGTGGTACTTGAAGACGTACTTGCCGTACAGGGTCTCGCGGTTGCGGGTGACCGAGTACATGCGGTTGAGGTTGACGCCCTCGCCGATGACCGCGAACGGGTCGCGGGTGAAGTAGAGGTTGGGCATCGGGTCGATGATCAGGTCGGACTCGGACTCGGAGTTGACCAGGGAGTCGAGGGTCGTGGACGCCGTGAGGGGCATGTCGATCTCGGACTTGGTCATGCCGGCCATGGTCTTCTTGACGAACTCGAGGTTGTCCTCGATGGAGTCCAGCTTCTCGCGGACGATCTGCGGCATGTGCTGGCCGCGGATGCCGGCCTCGGCGATGTACTGGTCGGTGAACTCGGCGCGGGCGCCGGGGACCTGGTCGAACACCTCGGCGACGAGGTTCTCGAGATAGAGGACCTCCACGCCCTGGTCCCTCAGGATCTGGGCGAAGGTGTCGTGCTCCTGCTGCGCGACCTCCAGGAACGGGACGTCGTCGAACAGGAGTCGCTCGAGCTCGTCGGGCGGCAGGTTGAGGAGCTCGTCGCCGGGACGGTGCAGGCAGACCTTCCTGAGCTTGCCGATCTCGGAAGGCACGTGCAGACCTTTCGTCATGGCCTCCTACCTTTCTTTCGGGCCTTTCGGCCGAATCTCTCAGCGCCCTTCCATAGCGGACGCTGCTTGCTGACAGCTCTAGTTATATCCAAATTCCACCCGCAATTCCACCTTGCCCCCGAACGGTTTTTTATAGGGGGTGAACGGCATACACATATACTTCACGCATGGCACACTTCATCTTAATAAAGCCTATTTACGTGCTTAAACGCGTTTTAATCCTAAAATCAAATGGAACTAAACTTTGTTAAACCATCCTCAAATTGCATATTTCCAATAAAACTATGAATAGAATTAGCGGTTCACACCGCGTCTCAACCATTTTCATTTTTATTCAGAAAAAAGTTTGTCCTATTCATTTCTGATAAATAAATTACCGTTTACCAGACGCTTGATACCGTTCACCGGAAACTCAGTATAAGGCCCAGCGGATACCGCCTCGCTTTACGGCCCCATTTGTAACAACTTGACTTCTCGGTATAGAAAAACGGACCCGCTTCCCCTAGGGAAACGGGTCCGTTTTCGATTATCTTCGGCTAATTTGGATAAGGCCCCCGAAGACCATCGGAATCCTAGCGATCGAGCTCCGCCAGTGCCTCGCCCAAAAGCCTCAGGCCCTCGCGCAGAACGTCCTCGCTCGCGCAGTAGCCCAGGCGTGCGCCGCAGGGAAGCTCAAAACGGCTACCGGGGACCAGCAGCACTCCCCTCTCGGACAGCAGGCGCCTGCAGAACTCCTCGTCATCCTCGGGAATATCCAGCTGGATAAACGAGGTGGACACGCCCTGCGGGGCCGTCCAGGAAACGCGATGCTGCGTATCGATCCAAGCCTGCGCGATATCGCGGTTGCCAAACACGATCTTGCGATTGCGCTCGAGAATCTTATCCTTGTGCTCAAGCACATAGGTCGCCAGAGCATCGTTGAACACGCCGCCGCAGATCATGGTGTAATCGCGATAGGTACGGATGCGGTTGGACACCTCTTTGTCGGCCAGGACCCAGCCCACGCGGGCCGCAGGCGTCGAATAGGTCTTCGACAACGAGTTGGTGACAATGGCATTATCGTACACGTCAGCCATCGACATAAAGGCCTCGGTGTTCTCAAGCGGCAGGTACACCTCGTCGCACAGCACGTAGGCGCCCACCGAACGGGCGATCTCGGCAATCTGGCCGAGCATATCGGCATCGAGCACCGTACCGATGGGGTTCGATGCGTTGTTGATGCAGATGAGCTTGGTGGTGGGGCGAACCAGGCGCTTGAGCTGTTCGATATCGGGCTTCCAGCCGAGTTCCTCGCGAAGCCCCCAATACTCGACCTCGGCGCCCAGCGTGCGCGGAATCTCGTAGAGCGGCGCGTAGGTGGGCCACTCGGCGATAACATGGTCGCCGGGCTCGACCACAGCCATGATGGCGTTGAGGTTAGCGCCCGTGCAGCCATTGGTCTGCAGAATGTGATCGGGATTGACCTCCCGACGATACAGCTTGGCAACCTCGGCCTTAAACTCCGGCGAGCCCTCGATCCAGCCGTAGTTCATCTTCTCGCGGTCCAGGCGCTCGTAGAACGTGGCGCCGTCCTGTTCATCGAGCGCGCGCAGCTCGCCCATGGTGAGCGACGAGATCGTCGACTGGGCGATGTCCCACGTGGCGCTCTTCTCCCAAACGTTGAGCCATTCCTCAACGCCAATCGTCTTGATGTCCATGGCCAAGCTCCTTACAAAAGCAGTCGTCCAATCGTGTTGACGTTCCTCATACAAGATTGGGGCGGTGCGAAAACCCGCACCGCCCCAATGGGAGACATCTAATGGCAGCTAGATGTATGTATTATGACCCGTACGAGTCCTTGAAGACCTTAGAGGTCCTCGCGCCAGAAGGGCATGCTCATGCAGCGCGGGCCGCCGCGGCCGCGGGAGAGCTCGGCGGAGGGCACGACGAGAAGGTCCAGGCCCTCCTTGTACAGCACGTCGTTGGTGACGGTGTTGCGGGCGTAGACGCAGATCTTGCCGGGCTCGACGCACAGGGTGTTGGAGCCGTCGTTCCACTGCTCGCGGGAGGCCGCGATCGGGTCGCCGCCGCCGCAGGGGATCAGCTTGACCTGGTCGACGCCGGTGGCGTCCTCCAGGACGTGCTCGAGGGTGTCCTCGATCAGGCGGATGTTCACGTCGCCCGGGTTCTTGCCGGCGGTCAGCTCGTAGACGCGCAGGGTGCCCATGATGGCGGGGTGGATCGTGAACTTATCGACGTCGATCTGGGTGAAGACCGTGTCGAGGTGCATGAAGGCGCGCGAGACCGGGATATCGAAGGCCAGGATGCGCTCGACCTTGGAGTCGGAGTTCCAGAAGATGTTCTGGGCCATGACGTCGATCGCGGCGGCCTGGGTGCGCTGGGAGATGCCGACGGCGAGGGTCTTCTCGTTGATGTTCAGCACGTCGCCGCCCTCGGTGTGGAACTGGCAGTCGCGGCGGAAGTACAGCGAGACGTCCTTGTAGTCGGGGTGGTACTTGAAGACGTACTTGCCGTACAGGGTCTCGCGGTTGCGGGTGACCGAGTACATGCGGTTGAGGTTGACGCCCTCGCCGATGACCGCGAACGGGTCGCGGGTGAAGTAGAGGTTGGGCATCGGGTCGATGATCAGGTCGGACTCGGACTCGGAGTTGACCAGGGAGTCGAGGGTCGTGGACGCCGTGAGGGGCATGTCGATCTCGGACTTGGTCATGCCGGCCATGGTCTTCTTGACGAACTCGAGGTTGTCCTCGATGGAGTCCAGCTTCTCGCGGACGATCTGCGGCATGTGCTGGCCGCGGATGCCGGCCTCGGCGATGTACTGGTCGGTGAACTCGGCGCGGGCGCCGGGGACCTGGTCGAACACCTCGGCGACGAGGTTCTCGAGATAGAGGACCTCCACGCCCTGGTCCCTCAGGATCTGGGCGAAGGTGTCGTGCTCCTGCTGCGCGACCTCCAGGAACGGGACGTCGTCGAACAGGAGTCGCTCGAGCTCGTCGGGCGGCAGGTTGAGGAGCTCGTCGCCGGGACGGTGCAGGCAGACCTTCCTGAGCTTGCCGATCTCGGAAGGCACGTGCAGACCTTTCGTCATGGCCTCCTACCTTTCTTTCGGGCCTTTCGGCCGAATCTCTCAGCGCCCTTCCATAGCGGACGCTGCTTGCTGACAGCTCTAGTTATATCCAAATTCCACCCGCAATTCCACCTCGCCCCCGAACGGTCAACAAAGTGCGATGAACGGTATATCGCATGTGATTCCCCCATGATGTACTTCGGCGTTCTAAAGTAACTTTTCTAAGGTAAACGCTCTTTTTTCCTAAAAACTATTTGCAATTGCATCTCTAAACTTTTGATTCAGAATTGCATAGCTAAATCGGTTTTATGTATATAAATGATGTTTGTTTACGTTTCCGCCTGCATTCAATGATATTCAGCTATCCATCATTCTTATTCACACTTATGTACCAGTTGAGTGAGGATATAGACCGCTTGCAGACGAGCAGGGCGTCAGTCCTATGACTTGTCAGCGTAAGAAGTAGGTAAAGATACCGTTCACGCGATACGTTCGTGCCAGCGGTCGACTAAATTGAGACAATAGTGAAAAGTGTTAGGCTACCGTCCTCTGTGGGGACTGAACGGACAGATGCATATGCCGAGCAAAATCGAAAAGAAGCAAGCCGCCGCAAAGCTGCGCAAACCGCCGCGCGACTTCTCGTACACGCAAAACCGAGAGCTTAGCTGGCTGCGCTTTGACAACCGCGTGCTTGACGAAGCCTTCGATGAGACCGTTCCGCTGTTCGAGCGTCTAAAGTTCGTATCGATTTTCGAGTCTAACCTCGACGAGTTTCTCATGGTGCGCGTGGGCGGCCTGTCCGATCTGGCGGAGCTCAAAAAACAACCTGTCGACAACAAGAGCAATATGACCGCCTCCGAACAGGTCGATGCTGTCATGGCCGAAATGCCCGGGCTCCTTACCCGTTGGGAATCCATCTTTAAGAGCATCGAGGGCAAGCTCGACACCTTGGGCGTTCACCGCGCCCGCATCGATTCGCTTACGCCCGAGGAGCGCACCTTTGTAACCCGCTACTTCCAGGCCTACGTGTCGCCGGTCATCTCGCCGCTGGTCATCGATCCTCGCCACCCCTTCCCCAACCTACGCAATGGCGCGCTCTATCTGGCCTTTGGTCTGGACGGCGCCACCGACGAGGAGAGCCTGCTGGGCCTTATCGAGATTCCCGCCTCGATGAACCGCGTGGTCGAGATCCCCTCGCCCACCGGCACCTACTCCTACATCTTGCTCGAGGACGTCATCCTCGCCTGCCTGGACAGCTGCTTTGGCTCCTATAAGCCGCTGGATCGTGCGCTGATCCGCGTCACCCGCAACGCCGACATCGATCCGGACGGCGAGGGCGTCGAAGAGGAAGAGGACTACCGCCAGCACATGAAGCGCATCCTCAAGAAGCGCCTGCGTCTGCAGCCGGTAGTGCTCGCGGTCTCGGGGTCGCTCGAGAAGGCAACGCTCAAGACCATCCGCAAGGCGCTCGAGCTTTCGCGCCGCTCTGTCTTTACCTGCGATATCCCGCTCGACCTGGGCTACGTCTTTGGCATTGAGGGCAAGATTCCCGAGCACCTGCGCAACGAGCTGCTCTTTACGCCGTTTAGGCCGCAGCCCAATCCCACCATCGACATGACCCGCTCCATCCGCGAGCAGGTGCTGCAGCACGACAAGCTGCTCTTTTATCCCTACGAGGCCATGAACCCCTTCCTGGATCTGGTGCACGAGGCCGCCTACGACCCCGAGTGCATCTCGCTGCGCATCACGCTCTACCGCGTGGCCAAGCAGAGCCGCCTGTGCGAGTCGCTGATCGATGCTGCCGAGAACGGCAAAGAGGTCACGGTGCTCATGGAACTTCGTGCCCGCTTTGACGAGCAGAACAACATCGAGTGGGCCGAGCGCCTGGAAGAGGCCGGCTGCACCGTCATCTATGGTTCCGAGGGCTTTAAATGCCACTCAAAGATCTGCCAGCTCACTTATCGCGAGGGCATGGCGCTAACGCGCCTCACGCTTTTGGGCACCGGCAACTTTAACGAGAAGACGGCCAAACTCTACAGCGACTTTATGCTCATGACAGCCCATCCCGGCATCGGCGAGGACGCCAACCTGTTCTTCCGCAATCTGTCGCTGGGCAACCTGCGCGGCGACTACCGCTTCCTGGGTGTGGCGCCCGTCGGACTGAAACCGCTCATCATGCGCGGGCTTGACCGCGAGATCCAGCGCGCCCTTGCCGGCGAGCCCGCCCGCGTGTTCTTTAAGCTCAACTCGCTGACCGACCGCGAGGTTATCGACAAGATCGCCGAGGCATCGTGTGCCGGCGTGCGCGTAGACATGATCATCCGCGGCATCTCGTGCCTCAAGCCCGGTGTTCCGGGCAAGACCGAGAACGTGCATGTCCGCTCCATCGTCGGACGCTTTTTGGAGCACGCGCGCGTCTATGCTTTCGGCGTGGACTCGGACATGATTTACCTGAGCTCGGCAGACATGATGACGCGCAACACCGAGCACCGCGTGGAGATTGCCTTCCCCGTGCTCGACCCCACCTGCCGCGCCCTAGTGCACGAGTACATGGGCATGCAGCTGCGCGACAACGTGAAGGCCCGCAGCCTCACGAGCGACGGCACCTGGGTCCCCGTGGAGCGTGCAGAGGGTGAGAAACCCTTCAACTCGCAGGAAGCCCTGCTGGAGCGTGCCTATCGCAACGCCGAGGCCGCGCCCGAGCCCGTCATTGAGGCGGAACCTGCCCCCGAGGCCGAGCCGCAGCCAGTAGCACCCAAGGTCCAAGAGGTCCAGGCGACCGTCATTGAGCCCGAGCCCGCACCTGCACCTCAGCCCGAGCCGCAGGTCACCAAGCCCGCACCCGAGACGAGCGCCCGTCGCGATAAGCCCACCGGCAAGACCAAGGCCATCGAGCGCCATCGCCCCGGTCGCGTGCGCATGGGCCTGGGTCTGATCGGCCTGGGTCTTAAGACGCTCATTACCGGCAAGACGAAATAGTCGTTTGTAGAAGCAGTTTGTAGAAGCGCCCCGCATTTGAGGAAAGCCTCGGATGCGGGGCGCTTTTCCCTGCTACCATGGTGCGAACAACAACGCGAATGACAGGCAGGAATATGAAGCTCACTATAGAATCGATGACCTACGGCGCCGACGGGCTGGCGCACGCCGACAACGGCAAGGCCGTCTTTGTGCAGGGCGCCGTGGCAGGCGACACCGTCGAGGCCGAGGTCGTACAGGACGGCAAGTCGTTCATGCGTGCCCGCACCACCGAGATTCTGGAGCCAAGCCCCGATCGCATTCAGCCTCCCTGCCCCTTCGTGGGCATCTGCGGCGGCTGCTCGTGGGGCAATCTCTCACGCACGGCACAGCTCGCCGCCAAGGAGCAAAATCTGCGCTCCACGCTCGAGCGTATCGGCAAGTTCAGCCCCGATCAAGTCGATGAACTGGTGCAACCCATCCGCCACACCAAGGATGATTGGGGCTACCGCAATAAAATCGAACTCGAGCCGACCGTTGTAAACGGCCGCGTGCGTCTTGGCATGCACGGTGTCGATCCTCGCAAGATCGTGACCGTCGATTCGTGCCCGTTGTTCGACAAACGCTTCCCCAAGGCACTCAAATCGGTCGTCGGCGCGCTCAATTATCTGAGCGGCAGCCACGACCTGGGCCTTGAGCGCGTGGGCATTCGCGCCTCGCGTCGCACCAAGGCACTCGAGGTGGCGCTCTGGACGCCTACGGGCTCTTTCCCGCGCTCGCAAGTCTCGCGCGTGTTGGCAGACGCCGCGCACCCCACAAGTGTCGTACGCGTGATGAGCAAGGGCGAAAAGAAGGCCCGCCGTGTTTCCAAGGTCGAAATGCTCGCCGGAGAGGGCTCATGGACCGAGAATATCGCCGAGGGTCAGATGCGCTTGTCTGCCCCGTCTTTTTTCCAGGTCAACACCAAGGGTGCCGAGATTTTGATCGAGCTTGTCATGGAAGCGCTCGATCCGCAGGAAGACGAGCTTGCCGTGGACCTGTACTGCGGTGCCGGCACCTTTACCCTGCCGCTCGCCCGCCGCTGCGACTTTGTCGCCGCCGTCGAGGCCTACGGCCCCGCCGTGCGCGACCTGCGCCGTAACCTGGAGATCAACAAGCTTGATAACGTCGACGTCATTGGCGGAGACGCGGTGCGCGAGTTCCCCGACCAGGATGCCGACGTCTTGGTGGTCGACCCGCCGCGCGCAGGCCTCGCCCCCGAAGCGATCGACCTTATCGCCAGCACGAGTGCCCACGATGTCGCCTACGTGAGCTGCGACCCGGCCACCCTGGCGCGCGATCTCAAACGCTTTGTCGAAGAAGGCACCTTCTCCCCCGTAAAGATCACGCCAGTCGACCTGTTCCCACAAACCTTCCACTGCGAGACCGTCGTCCACCTTAGGCGCAACTAGCCACTTAATCATTGCTCAGAAAAATCATTGGGAAATCGAGCGTGGCAAGCGGAGGTCTTCGGGGTATAAGACGGCTAATTGTATGCCGCCTATGAAAGGAACCCTCATGCCCAGCGTTGCCGTTCTCGCCGCCGATGGCTTTGAAACTATTGAATGCTTGACCATGGTCGATGTCATGCGTCGCGGCGGCGTGCGTGCCACGCTCGTCTCGATTATGCCCACGCGTGAGGTCGTAAGCTCGCTGCAGATCCCCGTGACCTGCGATGCGCTCTTTGATGAGATCAACTTTGACGAGTACGACTGCGTCGTGCTGCCCGGCGGCCTGCCCGGTGCCACCAACCTGCGCGCCGATCAGCGTGTCTGCGACGTGGTCTGCGAGTTCGCCGCGACCAAGCACGTCGCCGCCATCTGCGCCGCCCCGTTTATCCTGGGCGAGCTCGACCTGCTCGAGGGGCGCCATGCCACGTGCTTCCCTGGCTTTGAGAAAAGCTTCCCCGAAGGCGCCTATACCGGCGAGAAGGTCACGCAAGACGGCAACATCATCACTGCCAGCGGCATGGCACAGTCACTCCCCTTTGCATTGGAGCTGCTGCGCACGCTCGCCGGCGACAAGGCCGTCGAGAAGGTCGCCGAGGGCATCCAACTATGATTTTGGCTTCGCAATCGCCGCGCCGCATCGAGTTGATGCGCGAAGCAGGGTATGACATTCGCGTGATTCCCGCAGATATCGACGAGACTCCCTTCGACGGCGAGGCCCCGCTTACGCTCGTCGAGCGATTGGCGCGAGCCAAAGCCGCTGCTGTCGCCGTCGAGCATGCCGAGCCCAATGAGTTGACCGTCGCGGCCGACACCATCGTCACCTTCGACGGCAAGATTTTGGGCAAGCCGGCAACCGAGGGCGAGGCGCGCACCATGCTCCGTGAGCTTTCGGGCCGCACGCACCAGGTCGCAACCGGCGTCTGCATCGTTAAGGCAGGCGATACGGCCGCCCCGCATGCCGCCGAGAGCCTGTCGTTTGTCGATGTGACCGACGTGACGTTCTACGAGCTCACCGACGAACAGATCGAGCGCTACGTCGCCTCGGGTGAGCCCATGGACAAGGCCGGCGCCTACGGCATTCAGGGCACAGGCGGACGCATGCTCGTGCACGATATTTCGGGCGACTTCTATAACGTGGTGGGCCTACCCATCGCCCGCGTCGCGCGCGCGATTCAAAAACTCTCGTAATTGCATCTGGCGCTGGGTATTCCCCAGCGCCTACAATTTTGGCGTACCGTACGGATCCCGACCGGGCACAAGGCGCGGCGGAAAACCGATAGGAGTTAAACATGGATACACTGCTCGAGGCCATTGACGTCTGCGATGTCGATGGCTTTTGCTTTGGCAACTATACGGACGAGGAGGCCGGCACCGGTTGCACCGTAATCGTGGCACCCGAGGGCGCGACCGGCGGCGTTGACGTACGCGGTGGCGCTCCCGCTTCGCGCGAAACCGACCTGCTGCGACCCGAGAACACCGTCGACAAGGTACACGCCGTCTGCCTTTCGGGTGGATCGGCCTTTGGCCTCGAGGCTGCAAGCGGCGTCGCTCGCGAGCTTGAGAGCCGCGGCATCGGCCTTCCCGTCGGCCCCACGCAGGTGCCTATCGTGTGCTCCAGCTGTATCTTCGATCTCGCCTTTGGTAACCCCACCGTTCGCCCCGACATTGAGGCCGGCATCGCCGTCGTGCGCGAAGCACTCGACCACACCCCCACCAAGCTCGAACAGGGCAACGTAGGCGCCGGCACGGGCGCTACCGTGGGTAAGCTCATGGGGCCTGCCACCTGCATGAAGGCCGGCCTTGGAGCTGCCGCCGTGGCACTCGGTCCCGTCAAGGTGGGCGCCGTGGTCTCGGTCAACGCCTGCGGCAACGTTGTCGACCCCTTCACCGGCGAGTGGGTCGCCGGTATGCGCGCCGCGGCCGATAGCGACCAGATCGTCGACATGGAACTCGCAGCCTTTGCCGCCGCCGGATCCATGCAGATGCCGCTCGACCGCACCAACACCACCATCAGCTGCATCGTCACCAACGTGGAACTCACTAAGGCACAAGCTACCAAGGTCTCCCAGATGGCCGCAGACGCCTACGCACACGCCATCCGTCCCACGCACACCACCAACGACGGCGACACCATCTACACCCTCGCCAGCGGCAAACTGGGCGCCCAGCCAAGCGCCGCCGTTCCCCTAGACCTACTGGGTATGCTCGCCGTAAGGGCCCTGGAAACCGCCATCGTGAACGGAGCCAAATCCGCCAAAACCTCCCACGGCATCCCCGGCGCCGCGAAGTAGCCTAACCTGACCGGTTGCCCGGTGGGGCTTGGTTATGTTTGCTGCTCTACAGTCCTGGCTCGCACGAAGAGCACATTAAGTGCTCTTCGGCTCGTGCGGAACTCGCGACAAACATAACCAAGCCCCACCGGGCAACCTACCAACCAGATTCTTTTCAGCCCAGGCCCCTGTGTACCGCGCGTCGAAGATCTTCAAATTCAAATAACCTGACAATCGATTCTTATAGCAGAGGCCCCTTGGCCTTTAGTTTGATACAAGTTCCGCACGAGCCGGAAAGCACTTAATGTGCTTTCCGTGCGAGCAGGACTGTTCGCAGTAGCAAACTAAAGGCCAAGGGGCCCAGTCAACCTATCAGCAGCGATTACTCAGCAGCTAGTTGAATTTGAAGATCTTTGAGGCAAGACGGTATAGGCCGAGTGTGGTTTTGTCTCCGGCCCGTCCACGCAGGTTGGTGAAGAAGCCAACCACGCCGTAGCGGGCACGACGATACATGCGCTCGTCGTAGGCCTTCAAATCATTCCACAGCGTCTTTAGGCGCTCGTCGGCGCAATCTTCCTCGGAAAGCTTGGTAAGCACCGAGCAGATCGCCATCATCATGGTGAAATAGCCCATCATGTACGAACGCAGACGCGACGACTCAACATCGCTGTACAGGTGGTACGACTCCATCATGATGCGCGTAACACGGAACTGCTGGTCCAGACGCTTGACCATCGTTGCCTCGTTGACGCTCTGGCCCTCGCGACCGATAAAGTAGCGGTAGAGGTCGATGTCGGCGTAGTACATGGTCTTGCAACGCGGCAGCGGCACGTAGGCGTAGATGTTGTCCACATAGAACGCGTGCGGCGGCATGGGAAGGTTGGACTCGCGCAGCACATCCGTGCGATAGCACAGGCTGTGCATGAGTAGGTTCTGGTCCAGGCGGAAATGACCGATCTGATCCCAGGAAAAGATCTTCTTGCGCGGCAGGGCAAATTTGTAGCCAATAGCGGTATGCGTGCCCTCGTAAACCTTCTCGTACACGTAGTTCGAGATAAATAGGTCAACGCGCTGGTCACGCTCTTCAAAGCCACGCAGAATCGACAGCATAGTCGAAAGAGCCGCAGCATCGAGCCAGTCATCCGAGTCGACGACCTTGTAGTAGGTGCCCTGTGCCTCGCGCAGACCCGAAAGGACGGCAATACCGTGGCCGCCGTTCTCCTGGTGCACCGCGCGAATGATACCGGGATAACGTGCCTCCCACTCGTCGGCCTTATCGGCCGTCTCGTCCTTGGAGCCGTCGTCCACTACGATAATCTCGATATCGGTGGCGTAATTGCTCCCCTCCAAGATGGAGGTGATGCAATGGTCCATGTCCTTGGCGGCGTTATACGAGGGAATACCGAATGTTATGACTTTATGCATGGCAGGCGATAATCTCATCCGAAAGATCGAGGGCGGAATTGGTCACGGCGTCCATATCGTAGTAACGATACTCGGCCAGACGACCCACCGGGTGGAAGTTCGTCAGGTTCTGGACGCGCTCAAGATAGCGCTCATAGAGCTCACGGTTCTCGGGCTCAAGAATGGCGTAGTACGGCGTCTCGCCCGAGCCGGGCGTATAGGCCTTGGAGTACTCCTTCATGATGGTGGTCTTGCCGGGCAGGACCTGACCGGTCATGTTCTTGAACTCGGTGATGCGCGTGTAGTCCTCGCTCGTGGTGTAGTTGACGGTGCCCACGGGCTGGAACTGGTCCATATCGAGCGTCTCGAACTTCATATCGAGCGTGCGATACGGCAACGCGCCCAAGTCGAGGTTGAACAGCTCATCGAGCGGACCGGTATAGACGATCTCGCCGCCGTAGACCTTGCCATCGATCTTGACGGTGGTCTCGTCGATCTCAAAGAGATCGCGGGCGTCCACGTCGCAGAACACGTCGATCAGGTCGTGGTCGAGCATGTGCTCAAAGAGCGCCGTGTAGCCCTCCTGCGGCATGCCCTGGAAGGGAGCTTGCGGGAAGTAGCGGTCATCATCGCCCACAAAGACGGGAACGCGGCCGGTGATCGAGGGGTCGATCTGATCGGGCGTCTGGCCCCACTGCTTCATGGTGTAATGCAAAAAGACGTTCTCGTAGACGTAATCGGCGACCTCGGCCAAGTCGGGGTCGTTCTTCTTACGCAACTCCATAATGGGCACCTTGACATCCTTGCCAAAGGTCTCCACGAGCTTCTGATACAGCTCCTCGCCGCGCTCGTCACCAAAGGCGAGCTTGAGACTCGCATGGTTGAAGGGCACGGGCATAAGGGTACCATTGATGTTGGCGAGCACCTTGTGCTGATAATCCGTCCACTTGGTAAAGCGCGACAGGAAATTGTGCACGCGCTCGTTAAAGGTGTGATAGATATGCGGACCGTACTCGTGGATCAGGATTCCGGCCTCGTCAGTGCAGTCATAGGCATTGCCCGCAATGTGGCTACGGCGCTCCAAAACGGCAACACGATAGCCGATGGTCTCGGCGAGACGGCGGGCGCAAACGGCACCGGCATATCCAGCACCGACGACAATCATGTCGTACGCGCCGGCGTTAAAGCCTTCAGGCAGGCCTGAGGTAATCTGCATCGATACTCCTTGTCAAAAGCCACGGGCTCGTTAGCTGGGCTTTTCTCGAACATTCTTCGAGACATATTTATCAGAGCGATTATAGCGCTAATGCGTCCTATAATGAGCTTGCCACACAAGGAAAGCTCAAGCACCGCGGCGTACATTATTGAAAGGTAAACCCGCCAGCAGCGGGTTTATTCGTGAACAGCCGGGCGCCTGGAGCTTAGCGAAACGCTTGTAAGGAGTAACATGAGCGATTTCCTAAACCGTATGAAGTCTGCCGCCAAGGCCGACCTTAAGACGATCGTCCTGCCCGAGGGCGAGGATCCGCGCACCATCGTCGCGGCCACCAAGATCATCGAGGAGGGCCTGGCAAAGATCGTCATCCTGGGCAACCCCGACGAGATCGACGTTCCCGGCGCTACCGTCATCGACCCGCGCAATGCCGAGAAGCACGAGGAGTACGCGCAGAAGTTTGCCGAGCTCCGCGCCAAGAAGGGCGTTACCATCGAGCAGGCTCGCGCCCAGGTGATGGACGCCACCTACTTTGGCACCATGATGGTCAAGATGGGCGATGCCGACGGCCTGGTCTCCGGCGCCTGCCACTCCACCGCCGACACCCTGCGCCCCGCGTTGCAGATCCTCAAGACCGCCCCGGGCACCAAGCTGGTCTCGGCCTTCTTCGTGATGTGCACCGACACCCCGCAGTTCGGCACCGACGGCACGCTGATCTTCGCTGACTGCGGCCTCAACATCAACCCGTCCTCCGACGAGCTCTCCGAGATCGCCATCGCCTCGGCTCACTCTTGGTCCACCTTCATGGGCAACGTTGAGCCGCACGTGGCCATGCTCTCCTACTCCACCATGGGCTCCGCCGGCGGCGAGGTCGCCAAGAAGGTCCAGGAGGCCGTGAAGTTCTGCAAGGAGAAGGCTCCCGAGCTCGCCATCGATGGCGACCTGCAGCTCGACGCCGCCATCGTCCCCACCGTCGCCCAGCTCAAGGCTCCCGGTTCCTCCGTTGCCGGCAAGGCCAACGTGCTCGTGTTCCCCGACCTCGAGGCCGGCAACATCGGCTACAAGCTGGTCCAGCGCTTCGCCGGTGCTGACGCCTACGGCCCCATCCTGCAGGGCATCGCCAAGCCGGTCAACGACCTGTCGCGAGGCTGTTCTGCCGACGACATCGTGGGTGTCGTGGCCATCACCGCCGTCCAGGCTCAGATGGCTGAGTAGCGGACATATCCCCTCGGGACCCTACAGGGTAAAGCTCTGAAAACGTCCTCGGACATGCATGAAACCCCCGCTGCGCACTTCGTGCGGCGGGGGTTTCATGCGTCCTGCGGAATATTTTCAGAGCTTTACCCTGTAGGGTCCCTGCCGCCACGTAGCAATCAGAGAATCCGGGGTGGACGGCGGCTTGGCTACGAGCTGGAGCTGAAAATCTGAATGGATGGGTGCCGTTGCTGGGAGCGCAGGCGTTGCTGATGATGATCACTTTGGAGATTGAAAGGCCGGTGGGCTTCGGCGGTTGTTGCGCCGGAAACTACATCCCAGTTTGGAGGCGGATTGTGGGATGTGGCTTCCGCTTGGGGCCTGTTTGGGAAACTTTGGGACGGAATTTTGCTTTATTGTGGGTCGCACTTTCCGCAACGTGCCTCAACCGGAAAGCGTGTCCCAGTATTTGCGCTCGAAATGGGATGGGGTTTCCGCCGTCCAGCTGCTAGCAAAAAGGCCTCCGGAGCTGTTGCTCTGGAGGCCTTTCGTTTACTTGCAAATGCGCGCGTTAGTTGTTCTTAGTCAGACGCTCGACGTCGTGGGCGATCATGTATTCCTCGTCGGTGGGGATGACCATGACCGTGACGGCTGAACCGGCGGCGCTGATGACCTGCGGGCCGTTGCCCACGGCCTCGCGGTTCTTGTTGTTGTCGATGCGTACGCCCAGCCACTCAAAGCAATCGCAGAAGGCCTTGCGGATCGACCAGTCGTTCTCGCCGATACCGGCGGTAAAGGTGATGGTGTCCACGCCCGCCATGGAAGCGATCATGGAGCCGGCCTGCTGCATGGCCTTGTAGGCGAACATATCGAAGGCGAGCAGGCAGCGCTCGTCGCCCTCGGAGGCGCGCGTGCGGATGTCGCGGGCGTCGTTGGAGATGCCCGAGATGGCAAGCAGACCAGACTGCTTGTTCATCATGTCATCGACTTCCTGATAGCTGTAGCCGCCCTCGCGCTGCAGGTAGCACACGGTAGCCGGGTCGATGGAGCCGCAACGGGTACCCATCATCAGGCCGTCGAGCGGCGTGAGGCCCATCGTGGTATCGCGGCACACGCCGTCCTCGATGGCGGCGAGCGAAGCGCCGTTGCCCAGATGGCACGAAAGCAGACGGTGGCAGCGCGAGCCCAGGATCTCCTTGGCCATCATCCACTCGTAGCGGTGGCTCGTACCGTGTGCGCCGTACTTGCGCACGTGGTACTTGTCGCACACGTCCTTGGGCAGCGCGTAGGTGTAGGCGACCTCGGGCATGGTCATGTGGAACGAGGTGTCGAAGACCGCCACGTTGGGCAGCTCCGGATACTTCTCACGGCAATACTCAATCGCTGCGGCCTCGCCGTAGTTGTGCAGCGGAGCAAGCGGTGCCACCTCAAGAATCTTGGCCATAACCTCGTCGTCGACAACCGCGGAATCATCGAAGTGCCAGCCGCCCTGAACGATACGATGCCCAATGCCATCAATCGTAAAGTCGGTCTTCTCGAGCTCCTCGAGCACGCGAGCGATAGCAGAGCGATGATCGGGGAAAGGGACCTCCTCGGTCTGCTTAGCGCCACCGTTCTCGGAGTGGCCAAAGATGCCCATGTCCGATCCGATACGCTCGCAGTTGCCCTTGGCGAAAAGCTCGCGGGTATCGGTATCCAAAAGCTGATATTTGAGGCTTGAGCTGCCGGCGTTGACAACAAGTACGTTCATGAGACTCCTTTGCAGTGCAATACGGTCGACGCAGACCCCTTAAGGCGGCCGCATGTTAATAAGAAGTTATCATAACTTAATAAATAGCTATCAGGCATATCGCCCAACGAGCACAAAAGAAGGGCCGAACGGCACTCGGTCGTCCAGCCCCTCCCCTCTTGCAATTACTTGCCGTTGACGATGCGCTCGACGTCGGAAGCGATCATGAACTCCTCGTCCGTGGGAATGACGAAAATCTTGACCTTGGAATCCTTGGCAGACAGGCACCAAGCGCCGTCACCACGCAGGGCGTTGCGCGCATGATCCATCTTGACGCCCATAAAGGCCAGACGGTCGGCAACGCCGGCGCGAACAGCCGGAGCGTGCTCGCCGATGCCGGCGGTAAAGACCAGGGTGTCCATGCCGCACATGGAAGTGGCCATCTCGGCAGCCTTGGCGGCAATCTTGTAGACGAACATATCGAAGGCGAGCTGAGCCTCGGGGTCACCGGCAGCGGCGAGCTCCTCGACGTTGCGGCAGTCGTTGGTCTTGCCGCCGGTCACAGCCAAAAGGCCGGACTTCTTGTTCATCATCTCATCGACCTCGTCGAAGGTGTACCCGCCTTCGCGCTGCAGGTAGCACACGGTAGCCGGGTCGATGGAGCCGCAGCGGGTGCCCATCATGACGCCGTCGAGCGGGGTGAGGCCCATGGTGGTGTCCATGCACTTGCCGTCCTCGATGGCGCACAGGGAAGCGCCGGAGCCGATATGGCACACGACGACCTTGCGAGCCTCGCCGTTGGTCATCTCGGCGACCTTCTTGGAGATGTAACGGTAGCTGGTGCCGTGGGCGCCGTACTTACGGATGTGCAGCTTGTCGCAGACGTCCTTGGGCAGGGCGTAAGTCTTGGCGACCTCGGGCATGTTGAAGTGGAAAGCGGTGTCGTAGACCGTGACGTTGGGCAGGTCGGGATACTGCTCCAGGCAGTACTCGATAACGTTGGCCTCGGGGTTGTTGTGCAGCGGCGCCAGCGGAGCGACCTCGCGGATCTTGGCGAGGACGTCCTCGTCGACGAGGGAGGAATCGCCGAAGTACCAGCCACCCTGAACGATACGGTGACCAATGCCCTCGATCTTGACGCCGTTGGCCTCGAGGTCCTTCAGAACGACCTCGATGGCGACCTTGTGGTCGGGGAACTCGATGTTCTCGGTCACCTTCTTGGAACCGTTGGCAGCGTGGGTGAAGGTACCGCCGGTAAAGCAGACGCGCTCGCAGGAGCCCTTTGCGGACACCTTGTGGGACTTGGTATCGATGACCTGATACTTAAGGGTCGAAGATCCTGCGTTGACGACCAGAACGTTCATGTGTCTCCCTACTAACAGGCGGTGTGGCGCCGCCAGGTTACATACGCTTCAATAATAAACCCAAACGCCCTCGCGCTCGGGTTTATTGCGTTGATATATAAGTTATCGGTGCCTAAATACGCATGGCCTTTGACTTGTAAGACGAAATAGCGCGGGGATATACACCAAAGAAGAAATCCCGAGCGCGACAAGCAATATGACTCGAATGTCCTCGATGCTGCTCAACGCAGCATTGAACAGATAGAAAAGGATGGCACCCACCGCCACCATCTGGCTTTGAACCGAAATCAGTGAACAGCGCATCGAAGAATCGGCAGCATTTTGAAAAATTGAGTATTTAATTGGAGCAAATAACGAGTAGGCGACCGTCTGCAACACATAGAACACGGGCAGCAAATAGACCGGAGTAAAGGGAATCAAAAATAGAGCAGTCAGGGAAAGGCGCACGATGCCGCAAATACGCGCAAAACGGCCCTTGTCGACATGAGCAATCACACTGGGCACAATAAGCCCCATGGAGGCCGAGGCAAGGAGCTGGACCGCAATGATCACACCCGAAGCGACGGCATTCATTCCGCGACCCGCAAGCAACAGTGAGAAAAAGTCTTCCAGGGCGACAAAAGCAAATGCCTGAGAACAGTCCATGATGAACGCTGAACGAAGAATGCCATTACACGCAATAGCAGCACCGATCATCTTCGGGCTAATTCCACGCTCAGGTGTCCCCGCAGTGCTCCCTCTTTGCATCTCAGGAATGCAGACAACGACAACCAACGTCAACACCATTGCGATGGTATCTGCCGAAAGACCAATAAGATATGCACCGACAGACGAAATGAAACCGCCCACGCAAGCGGAGATGGCATAAGAGGCATAGAAAACAAATCGCTCAACGACATTAAGTCTTACGAGCTGGTCCTGAGAGACGCTGTCAATGTAAATCGCTTCGATGGATCCGCTCACACATGCAACGGCAAAACCTTTAAGAGCAAACGCACCGATTAAAAGCAGAGGAGAACGGACGAGAAGCAGGGCGGCGTAGTATCCAAGCATTCCCACGACGCCAACGAAACCGCTTGTCTTTCGTCCAAACCTATCAGCAATATAGCCAGTGGGAACTTCAAGGATGAACTTGCTCACTTGATATGCAATCATCATGCTAGAAATCGCCACCATCGAGAATCCGACGAATTCAAGGTAAACCGTCAGAAAATACAAGATGGTGCTGAAGTTCGACAGAAAAACGAACGTCATATAAAGCAAAACCGTACGGTTTTTCATACTCCGCCCTCCAAGAGTCAGCAATCTAAAATCGGAATCTTGGAAAAGCATGAGGGCAGAGCCGTCAGTCATGTGTTACAAGGCGTCAACATTCACTTGACGCCACGAGGCCAAATGGCCTCACGAAGCAAGGTGACGCAATAGGTGAAGAAATACCGTCTGGTGTCGATCGGTCCAGGCATTTTGTCGATAGCAAAAGTAGATGGGCAAGGCTACGTCATGCGAGCCTTCAATGGAACACTCGCTCACTTCCAGTCCATCTGATGCGAGAGAAGAGCCAGAAAAGCTCAATATCAATCCCCCGGCTTGAAGAAACTCAGTCTGCGCCCTGTTTCCGTATTCGACATCGCGAAAGCGGAAATTAACCAGCTGGGCTTCGGGGCATTGATTGATTGCATTGAGACAGGGTGACAAATTAATGGGAACAGCGAGCCTGCCGCCCAGTAACTCACGAACGGTCATAGCACCCACAGATTGATGACCCGCTGGGCACGAAAGAACCTTGAGCTCCTTTTCACCCAAGTATTTCGAAGAAAGGACACTGTCCCTTGGTTCCTCAAATGAGATGGCCGCATCCGAAATGCCAAGCACAAGTGATTCAAAGCATGTAGCCGTTGGCTGATGCCACACATCAAGGTGAATCTGAGGGTGTGAGCTTTCAAACGAGTCGTACCAGTTTTCGGAAAAAAGACGCCCCCGCCCGTGAAGACAGGGGACGTAAAGACGAAAGTGGCCGTCGGGCGAAACGCCACCGTTCCCCGATTGGGTGTACTTTTTGAGATCGTCGACTTGTGCCAGGATCACGCGTGCACGACGCGCAAATTCTCTGCCCGCCGGAGACAAAACAGCCTCCCCCGCCGATCGATTGAGCAAAACGATCTGATACTCAGACTCCAGTTTCTTAATTGCCGACGAGACAGCCTGTGGGCTCACGTGAACGGCGCGAGCCGCTTTGCGCACGCCGCCGTAGTTCGCTACCGCTTGAAGGTATTCGAGTTGAGAAAACTGCATAGGTTACTCCAAAGGCAGCCAAGGCGACGGGCCGTGCGTCCTCAGATGAGGTTCTCGCCCAGGTTCTTGCCGCCGAGGACGTGCATGTGGAAGTGCATGACGGTCTGACCGGCGTTGACGCCCTTGTTGGAGATGACGCGGAAACCGTCCTCCAGACCCTTGGCCTTGGCGACCTCCTGGATGGCGTGGGCCATGGCGCCCATGGTCTCGGTGGGCACGTTATCGGCGATGTCGCTGTAGTGCTTCTTGGGGATCACGAGCGTGTGGACCGGCGCCTGGGGATTGAGGTCGTCGAAGGCGATGACTTGGTCGTCCTCGTAAACGACGGTCGAGGGGATCTCGTGGTTGGCAATTTTGCAGAAGATGCAATCACACATGGTTGGTTCCTTTCTCGCAGACCAAGGTAATTATATTTGGTCGGGGTGGTTAGAACGAGAGGTTGTCGTCGGTGTTGGCGGCTTCGCCGTCGGCGAGCACGTCGTTGCCGTCGACGTCCTTCAGGAGCACCGAGACCTTCTGCTCGGCATCGGACAAGCGGGTACGCAGGCTCTTGAGGAGCTCGACGCCGCGGGTATAGCTCTCAAGCGACTCCTCGAGCTCCATATCGCCCGATTCCAAGCTGCGTATGATGAGCTCCAACTCCTGCGAAGCCTGCTTGTACGTAAGCTGCTCGACCGGGGTCTTCTCTGCCATATCTGTTTCCTTTCCTAAAGGTTTATCGCTATGAAACGCGGTCTACTCGACCGTATTGACCGTTGCTGCCACGTTGCCGTCTGCCATGCGCACGCGGATGGCGTCGCCGGGCTTAAAGGTCTTGGCGCTCGTAGCCACACCATCATCGCTGTATGCGATGGAATAGCCACGGGCAAGCACCTTGAGCGGCGACAGGGCATCGAGCGAGGCTGCCGCACGGCCCAGGTCGGATGCTGGCTTGTTGAGCATCGTGCGCCCCTGATGCTCCAGGCGGGAGCTTGCGAGCGTGAGCGCATGGCGCTTGCCATCGAGTCCCGAGGTGCTTGTAGCCAGACGCTCGGGCAGGCGTTCAAAGCTGGATCGGAACGCCCCGACCGAGCGCGTTATGGCACCGGACAAACGATCGGCCGTCAAGGCAAGCTCTGACTCACGACGCTCGACCATAAATGTCGGATCGTTGAGGCACGGGCGGCATGCGGCCGCATCGAGCGCGTCGCCCAAGCGAGCCGTATAGGTATCCCAGGAACGACGGCCACGCTGATCGAGCATCTCCAGGTCGACCTGGGCCGACCCAATCATCGATGCCATCGCGGCGCCCAGACGCTGATGGCGCGTCTCGAGCACGTCGGCCAACTCCGTCATAGCCGGTGCCACCGATTCCGCCGCTGCCGTTGGCGTGGAGGCGCGACGGTCGCTCACCATGTCGCAGATCGAGGTATCGGGCTCATGCCCAATGCCCGTCACCACAGGCACGGGACAGGCTGCCACCGCACGGGCAAGCTCCTCGTCGTTAAAGGTCATGAGGTCCTCAAAGGAACCGCCGCCACGCACGAGCAAAATGCAATCGGGCGCCGGCGTAATGGCAGCGGCGCGGCGCAAGCCTTCAATAAGCTCTGCCGGCGCACCCTCGCCCTGGACCTTTGCGCCCACGCAGACAAGCTCGACGAGCGGGTTGCGACGGCGCAATGTGCGCTTAACGTCGTCGATTACGGCACCCGAAAGCGAGGTGACGACCGCCACACGCGAGCAAAACACCGGAATGCGGCGCTTGCGTGCTTCGTCCATCAGGCCCTCGCGGCGTAGCTTTTCGGCCAGTTGCGCCACTTGTTGACGCAGCAGGCCCTCCCCCGCCAGCGAAAACGAGCGAGCGACAAAGCTCATGCGGCCCGTGGCCTTATAGAGATTGAAGTTGCCCTTAAAGCTCACCTGCATGCCGTCGCGCAGATCGAACGTGCGCTTGAGATAGGCGCCCTTCCAGATGATGCAGTCAACGGCGGCCGAGTCGTCCTTAATCTGGAAGTAGCAGTGGCCGCTTCGGGCATTGGGGCCACGGAAGCCCGTGACCTCGCCCAGAACGCTCAGCTGCGGAATGGCATCGAGCGCACCGGCGGCGATCTCTACCGCCTGGCTCACGCTGAGCTCCTTACGCTCCTGCTCGTCCGAACCGTCGAACTCGGCGGAAACGGCATTACCGGTTAGGTTCCAGCCTGCCACGCAGCCTCCTTTCGTTATCGAGCACAGAGGCTCCGGCCCCGTGCGAAATTAAGTCCAACACATAGTACAGCGCCGCGAGGACACGAATCCCCGCGGCGCCTGCCTGTCCCATTTGTTATCGGTTGGAGTTTCTGTTGTAGCGAGCCATAAGGTAGAGCAACTGAATGATCGAAGTGAGCGCTGCAGCCACATAGGTAAGCGCGGCTGCCGTCAGTACCTTCTTGGCGCCGTTGACCTGCTTGGAGCTCATGCCCGACTGCTCGATGTACGCCACAGCACGTCGGCTGGCGTCAATCTCGACAGGCAACGTAACGAGTTGGAACAGCACACTAAACGAGAAGAAGATCAACGCGAGGGTCGTGAGCCCGGCAATGTTCATAAACAGGCCCAAGAGTAACACGATGGTCCAGGTGTTCTGGGTAAAGTTGACGACCGGCACGAGGGCGGTACGCACTTTCATCATGGCATAGCCGCTTTGACGCTGGGCGGCATGGCCCGCCTCGTGGCAGGCGACGGCAACGCTTGCGACCGAACCGCCCGAACGGTTGGCATCCGACAGATACAGGTTGTTGTCCTGCGGGTTGTAATGGTCGGTGAGCTCGCCAGCGACACCCTTGATACCCACGGCGCTACAACCGTTGGCATCGAGCATGCGGCGAGCGACTGTGGCACCCGTATCGCCGTCCGAGCGAACCTTGGACCAGGTTTTGTACGTCGAGTTGATATAGTTCTGTGCGGCAAGGCCAAGCACCGTGCAGACAAGAACAACCAGCAGGTACAGCGGGTCGATGCCAAAGCCGTATCCATAGTAATAAGGCATGCGAATTCCTCCGAGTCGAGTTACACGTTGGAGGCATTTTACCCACTCAACCGACTAGGCTTCCCTACAGGAGCTCGATTTTGCCGTCCTTCACCGTCAACCCCATATTGCCGGAAAGCAGATCGTCCAGGCGCGAGCCCACAAGCTCAAAGCGCCAACCTTCGCGCAGGCGGCTCTGCTCGGGATGCTCAATGTAGTCGGCCAGGTCATCGCGCGAGGCAATGACCGAAGTCGCCACGCCCGAGCGCTCGGCAACCAGGCGGATGAGCGCGTACATCAGGTCCGTCACACTCTCCAACTCCGGCGAAATCTGACGGTGACCGCGCACCATGAGCGGCAGGCGATCGTGCGGGCAGCTCGCGCCGCGCTTGATGGCCATGAGCGCACCGTCCACGTCGCGCTCCCCCAACTGATCGGTACCGCGGATGCTACGGAACTCCTCAACGCGCACGGGATTGCGCTTAACGAGCGCAAGCAGCGTGTCGTCGGACATGACCCACTTGCGCGGGATGTTACGGCGCTCGGCGCGGTCCTCGCGCCAGGCGGCGAGCTCGCGCGCGATGCCCAACTGGTGACGGCTGCACGAATTGATGCGTTTGACCTTGCGGAACGCCTCGTGGCGATCGGCGCGATAGTGCGACTCGTCAGCCAGCGGGCGCAGCTCGTCGAGCACCCAGTCCACACGGCCCAGCTCGCGCAGGCGGCTCATCATCTCGGTATAGGCGACGATCAGGTACTTGACGTCATCGATCGCATACTCAATCTGCTTATCGGTCAGCGGGCGGCGCGACCAGTCGGTCAGCGACTCGGTCTTGGGCAGCGATACGCCGCAGAACGTCTGAACAAGCGCGCCATACGAAATCTGCTGGCGCTCGCCCAAAAAGGCGGCGGCCACCTGCGTATCGAAAATCGGACGCGGTAGCGCCCCCACGGTATGGAGCATGACCTCCATATCCTGCGAGCAGGCGTGGAAGACCTTGGTCACGCTCTCGTCGGCCATAAGCTCGGCCAGCGGCGATAGGTCGTCGATTACCAGGGGATCGACCGCGACGCTCTCGGCAGGGGTGGCAATCTGAACCAAACACAGACGCGGGTGGAATGTGCGCTCGCGCAAAAACTCGGTATCGACGGCAATCGCGTCGAACTCACGGGCGCGCTGGCAAAAGGCGAGTAGAGCCTGATGTGTGGAAATGTACATATCAACCCATCGAATAAGGTTAGGCCCGAAAAACACGGGTAGGATATCGGCATTGCCTTACAACTATACTCGGTTAGTCACAGAACGGGAACGTAAGTATGCGCTGCCTTATCATCCACAACCCGGCATCGGGCCCCAGCTCAGATGAAATCTACGCATTCACGCACGCCCTCGCGCAGGGCGGCGACGAGGTCGTGATGCGTTTTATCGGCGATGGCATGGAGCCCGAGGATGCCGTGGCAGACGTGCGCGAGTTTGATCGCGTGGTCGTTTCGGGCGGCGACGGCACCGTCTCCAACGTGCTCGACCAGATGCGCGGGTGCGGTGTCCCCACGCTCGTCTTCCCCTCCGGCACAGCCTGTCTATTCTTTAACAACATCGGTAATGCCCCCGAGGCAGCGGCGCTCGCCAAGGCCTGCCGTGCCGGTCGCACGGTCAAAGTCGACATGGGTGAGCTCTTTTGGCTCGACGAGAACGGCAACGAGAAGCGCCACGGCTTTATCATCATCGCCGGCTCGGGCTTCGACGCCGAGATCATGATGAAGGCCGCCCCCACCAAAAACGACATCGGCGAGATCGCTTACTTCCTCTCCGCGCTCGCCACGCCCAATCCCACGGTGGCGCACTTTACGATTGAGCATGACGGCATTGTCGAGGAGCTCGACGGCATCTGCTGCATGGCCGGCAACACCTCGGTCATCCAAAACGACATCAACCTGTTCCCCGACTGCCGTATGAACGATGGCATGGTCGACATTGCGGTCATCGAACCCGTGCGCACTGTGCAGCTGCTGCCTACCGTGATCACCGCTGCGCTTGACCCCGCCGGCAAGGTACTCGGGCGCCCGCAGTTCAAGATCATCCAGACCAAGGAAGCCAAGATCACCTGCACCCCGTCGCTGGGCATGCAGTTCGATGGCGAAATTATCTCCAGCAATTCGGGCGTCTTTGGAGCCCGCGCGCTTCCACAATGCCTCGACCTCATCGTCGACGAATTCTCCCCGCTCGGAAAATAGGAGGACCCCATGAACGACAATCCCCTGATCGGCTTTATTGTCATCGTCTTGGCCATGCTCGTCGGTTACGCCATCAACGTGATTCACCGCCGAAAGAAGTAAATCCACATTGGTATGATATTCATCCAGTTATCGACTCTCCCGCTGTTTATGCAAATCCTAAACAGCGGGAGAGTTTTCTTTTTGAGCGCCGTCTAATGCTTTATTCAGCTACAGTAAATGCAGGGTGCCTTTATTTAACTAAAGCCATAAAATGAGTATTATTATCCGTTCATCGTATATTTCCACACGCTCATCGAGTAAAAGCTGTTGTCGAGTGAATACTCTTTACACTTCCTTTAGGCTAGTAGATGTATTTATTAGCTGAAACTCCGTACGGTTTCGCGGGGTTTCAACAGTTGGGAGGGATTATGAGGTTTACTCATCCTGTCAACACGCTCAAGAAGCTCGGCTGCGGCCTTGCGTTTGGAGCAGCGGCCATCATGGCCATGCCGACTTCGGCACTCGCCTGCACCCAGATCTACATGGGCAGCAAGCTCACGGCAGACGGCAACACGTACTACGGCCGTTCCGAGGACTTCGGTCCGCGCTATGTCAAGCACTTTGGCATTGAGCCCGCACACAAGGACGGCAACGAGTACACCTCGGTCGAGTCCGGTTTTGAGTACAAGTCCAAGGGCGCAACCTACCGCTACACCTTCGTTCGCGACAACCCCTCGCAGTGGGAAGATCGCTACGACGCATATTCCGAGGCAGGCATCAACGAGAAGGGCGTCTCCTGCTCTGCCACGCTGAGCACCTCCTATAACGAGAAGGCCGAAGAGGCCGACCCCATCACCGAGGAGACTGGCATTGGCGAATACAGCTATGCCAGCGTCATCCTGGGCGAGAGCGCCACGGCCCGCGAGGGCGTCGAGCTCATCGGCAGCCTGATCGACGAGCAGGGCGTCTGCTCCAACGACCAGATCATCATCGCCGACAGCACCGAGACCTGGTTGTTCGCCGCGCTTTCCGGCCATCAGTGGATTGCTATGAAGCTCGCCGATGACATCGCCTCGCTCAACCCCAACATCGGCAACCTCACCTATAACGTCGACCTCGATGACACCGAGAACTGTCTCCATTCCGAAGGCATCGAGTCCATGCCTAAGGAGAAGGGCTTTGCCGAGTACACCGACGGCAAGTTCGACGTCGCCAAGACCTACGGCGAGGAGATTAGCGAGGCCGGTATGCACCAGTGGTCGCGCTATATCCAGGGTCGTGATTACTTCATGGCTCCGCTTGCCGAGGGCACCGACTACGAGATCGTCAAGGACGAGCGCGAAGAGGCTCGCGCCACGACCGGCGCCCTGGTCCACGAGATGCAGCCGCTGTTCTTCCAGCCCGGCAAGTCCGACTGGAACACCTTTGAGATGATTCGTTCCTTCGCCGCTCGCGGCGAGAATGTCGCCGGCCTCAACGCCAACACCGACGGCGCCTATGCCATCGGCTCCAACCGCAACACCGAGATCCACACCTTCCAGATCCGTCAGGGCATGGACCCCGAGATCGCGACCATTCAGTGGGAGATGCTCTCCAACGCCGAATTCTCCGTCGCCATCCCCTTCTACTCCGCACTGCTCACCGAGGTCAGCCCCTACTTCAGCGATCAGGATGTCTCCTTCGATCACTGCGAAGAGGAAGACGTCGTGAACAACGAGGAGCCCAAGAACTCCATCAACTACGTCCTCATGGACATCAACACGCTCGCCTATGAGAACCGCGACCACTGCGCCACCGGCGTCCGCGCCTATCTCGACGCCCTGCAGAAGGAACTCATCGAGCAGAACCTGACCGTCGACGAGGCCATGCAGGCCGAAGAAGGCACCGAGGCCCGTACCGCCCTGGCCAACAAGGCCGGCAAGGCTGCAACCAAGAACACCTATGTTAAGTGCAAGGCCATGCTCGAGGAGATGCGCGACTACCTCAAGGAGGGCGATTTCTCCGAGGAGTTCGTCCCGAGCGACTACGATGCCGACAACGACTGCCTGGTCGAATCCATCACCTACGCCGACGAGGCCCTTTCCGATGAGGACGTGACCGAGCCAGAGGCCGAAGAGGAAGAGGTCACCGAGGAGAAGTCCGAGGGCAACAACATGGCCGCCATGGCCGTTGGCGCCGTCGTCATCATCGGCGTCTGCGGCTTCGTGCTCTATCGTCGCAAGAAGGCCTAGGGCCCTGAAGCCCTAAGGGGCGGGCGGGATGGCGCAGGTCGCCCCCGCCCGCTCAGCCCGCCCCTTCGACCGGCGGGAAACGTCACTGAAATCTTTTCAAAAAAAGATTTCCTGCAAACACTTTGCTGTGCTATAGTGCAGCGCAACAGCAATTAGGTGCGACCGCGCCACGGCATCACGAAAGGAGCCACCAAGATGATGAACACGATGAAGTCCCTCAACAACTGGTGGTGGCGTGATACGAATACGATCGGTCGAAAGTGAGTCCCTCACGCCTGTTCTTGCGCTCTAGGTGATTGGAAGGCCTCCGGTTTCGACCGGGGGCCTTTTTTCTATCTCGAGCCCGATCGCATTCGCATCACGCGCCTCCGCTTTCTTCTCTTGCACTTCCCCTCCGAAAGGACTTTCACCATGTCTCAGAGCACCACCACCGCCCAGCCCCGTACCGTCCAGACCACCGACCGCGGTAAACTCGATATCCGCGCTCTTGTCCTGCTCGCCATTCTGCTTGCCGCCGGCTTCATCCTCAACTTCACCGTCGGCAAGGCAATCTCGGGTATCTCGGGCGGTATGATCAGCCCCGAGTTCATCATCTCGGCCTTCTGCCTCACCATCCTGGTCGTTCGTCCCAACATTGGCCAGGCGCTCGTCATCGGCCTGATCTCGGCGGCCGTGATCCAGATCACTACCACCTCGCCGTTTGTCGATTTTGCCGCCGAGGGCATCGCCGCTATGCTCATGGCCGTCATAGTCAACGCCGCCGCTAAGGACGGCCAGGTTAAGCCCGTCGTCGCCATCGTCGCAACATTCGTGACCACTTTTGTCTCCGGCGTCATCTTCATGGTCATCAAGATGGCCATGCTCGGCGTTGTGGGCGAACTCGCCGCAGCCATGCTGCCCGTCGTCGCCATGACCGCCGTGTTTAACGCCATTCTGGTCGGCGCCCTTTACCTGCCCATCCAGAAGGCCCTTAAGCTCAACTAACCTGCTCGGCTTTGCGAGCCACCCCATTTTGGCGTTCATTCGTCGCTCGCGTACCCAAGTACGCTTCGTTCCTCTTTCGCGCCAACCTGGGGCACCTCGTAAAGCCGTCTCCGTGCTTCACCGCCAAAGACTGTCCCAAACAACGAACTTTTGGGGACGTTCCTAAACGACCAGTCATGTAAGAACGTCCCCAATGACTATGAAAGGTATCCATGGAAACGATCATCAACGTCGACGATGTCTCGTTCTCCTATGGCACGCAAACCGAGCAGGCGCTCAGCCACGTTTCGCTCAACGTGAACAAGGGAGATTTCATCGGCATCATCGGGCCCTCGGGCGCCGGTAAGTCCACGCTTGCCGCCTGCCTGTCGGGCGCCGTGCCTCACCACTACACCGGCGCCTTTTATGGCTCCGTGTTAGTTGACGGCCACGACACCTGCGAGGTCTCGCTCACCGACATATCACAGATCGTCGGCAGCGTGCTGCAAGACATCGACACGCAGATGGTCGCTTCGGTCGTTGAGGACGAAATGCTCTTTGGCCTCGAGAACTTTGGCGTTCCGCACGACCAGATCGAGCAGCGCGTGAGCGAGACGCTTAAAACCGTCGGCATCAGCGACCTGCGCGACCGCGAGATCGCCACCCTCTCGGGCGGCCAAAAGCAAAAGGTAGCTATCGCCGCCATCCTCACCATGTGTCCGCGCGTCTTAGTGCTCGATGAGCCAACCGCAGCACTCGATCCCGCCAGTTCCACCTTGGTCTTCGAAACGTTACGTGAGGCAAACCGCGCGCTCGGCATCACCATCGTCGTCGTTGAGCAAAAGGTCGCCCTGCTTTCGGAGTATTGCAACCGTGTGTTGGTGCTCGATCACGGCCAGATCGCGCTGCAAGGTAAGCCGCACAAGGTCTTCGCACGCACCGACGAGCTTCGCACCATCGGCGTCGATTGCCCGCGCGTCACGCGCATCTTCAACAGCCTCGAGGCCGATGGCCTGGTAAGCGGCACGCCCTGTCTGGATGTCGACGAGGCAGAACGCCTGATCACGGAACTCGTCGACCCCGACCGCGCGACAAGCGATACCCAGGCGCCCGCAGGCTCCCCGCACGCGCCGTCGCTGCGCCCGCATGCGAAAGACGCTGAGCCGGTGCTCACCTTTGACCATGTCGAGTTCTCCTACCCCCATGGCGGCGCCGCCGTCCACGACCTCAACTTGACGCTCTACCCCGGCGAGCTCGTGGGCATTGTCGGCCAAAACGGAGCCGGCAAAACCACGCTCACCAAACTGCTCACGGGTCTACTCAAGCCCGCATCGGGCAGCGTGCGCGTTACGGGCCTGGACACGGCATCGGTTCCCACGAGCCGCATCGCACGCGAAGTGGCAACACTTTTCCAGAACCCCGACCGCCAAATCTGCAAAGACACTGTGCTCGACGAGGTCGCCTTTGGCCTGGAACTTGCCGGCATCGACCGCGCCGAAGCCCTGCGTCGCGCCCAGCTGGTCATCGACCGCTTTGGTCTGCCCGCCGACGAGGCACCGTTCTCGCTGTCGCGCGGCCAGCGCCAGATGGTGGCGCTCGCCTCCGTTGTAGTGGTCGAGCCCAAGATCGTGGTGCTCGACGAACCCACGAGCGGCCTGGACTACCGCGAGTGCATGACCGTGATGGAAACGGTGCGCACCATGGCCGAGCGCGGTTGCGCCGTCATCATGGTCTGCCACGACATGGAAGTTGTCTCCGACTTTGCCGAGCGCATCGTGGTAATGGCCGACGGCCGCATCCTCGACCGCGGCCGCACGCACGAGCTATTCTCGAACATCGATCTCATGCAGCGTGCCTACGTTGAGCCGCCCCAGGTCATCGAACTCTCGCGCCGTCTGGCATCTTCCGTCTCGCCCGCTTTTGCGCAGGTGAGCGAGGTCACCGATGTCGTTCGAATTACCAAGGAGATGGTCCACCGTGGTTAACGTCATCGACTACATGCCGGGCGATACGCTGCTGCATCGCCTGAACCCCGTCATCAAACTGGGCCTCGCCGCCGCCATCATCGTCGGCATCTTTTTGTCCGACACCTACGTGGCGCTGCTGGGCTTTTTGGCACTCACCCTTGCGCTGGGTGCCTACGCCGGCGTCGTCGACCGTCTGTTCTCGCTGCTCAAGTTGCTGATTCCGCTCGCGCTTATCATGCTGGTGCTCCAGCTGGCCTTTATGCGCGATGGCAACGTGGTGTGGGGTTTCATCACCGACACGGGCCTCATCACAGGATCGAAGGCCTGCCTGCGCCTGCTGGGTGTGGCGTTACCACTCATCCTCATGCTCATGGTGACCAAACTCAACGACCTTGCCAACGCCTGCGTCGAGGTGCTGCACGTGCCGTATCGCTATGCCTTCACCTTTACCACGGCGCTGCGCTTTGTGCCGGTGTTTGGTCAGGAGATGAACGCCATCATGGAGGCGCAGACCGCACGCGGCGTCGAGTATGACACCAAGAACCCCATCAAGAAGCTTAAGCTCATGCTGCCACTGTGCGTGCCGCTGCTCATCTCAAGCGTGGGCAAAACCGATGCCACAGCCTTGGCGGCAGAACAACGCGGCTTCTATCTGCGTACGCGCGCCAGCTCGTACAAGCGCTACCCCATCAAGGGCCTAGACATCGCCGTGCTCATCGTCAGCATCGCCCTCATCGCCATCGGCTTCCTGTTCTAGTTCACCACCGACAGCAACCGCCCAACGCAAAAGGCCTCGGCTCGCACCAAACGAGCCGAGGCCTTTACTGTTTCACCAGATAAAACCTACCAAAATAAACCTGTCCCTTTTTGGCGGGTCGGAAGCTAGAGGCGGTAGGGAGCGCCGCTACGGATGATGGACTCGCGCACCAGGACGTCCATGGCGTCGAGGGTGATCTCGGGCATCTCTCGGTACTTCTGCAGCACCGATAGCTCGGTGCAGGCCAGAATGACGCGGTCGCAGCCGCTACGGGCGAACTCCCACATCACGCGGTCGAACTTATCCATATCGGGCTCACGTCCGGCCTTCACATCATCGTAGATAAGCGACATCACATCGTTCTGACGTTTCTCGCTGGGATAGACGACCTCAACACCCGCAGCCTTACATTCGCGGCCGTAGACGCCCGCGCCCACGGTGCCATCGGTGCCCATGATGCCAATCTTGTGCACCGGCTCGGCCGGCATACTCAGGTTGGGGTCGAACTCGCACTCCCCCATCACCGCACCGGCCAGAGCATAGCGCACCGACTCACGCGGCATGTGGATAATCGGCACCTTCGTAAACGACTGGATCTGGTCATAGAAGTAGTGTGACGTGTTGCAGGGAATGGCAATGTGTGCACAGCCCAGCGACTCGAGTGCCTGGGCGCACTCTTTCATGGTCGCCAGGAGCTTGGCATGCTCGCCGGTCTTAATGGCCAGTGTGCGGTCGGGCATGGTCGACTTGGAGAGCACCACCATGTCGATATGTTCCTGATCGCAGGCAGCAGCCGTATGACGCACCACCTGGTCGTAGTAATACGACGTGGCCTCGGCGCCCATGCCGCCGATAACTCCCAGCTTTTCCATCGCCGCCTCCTTGGTGACGCTTGCGCAATTGCGCGTATCATACCCGCGCCCGCCCGATGTAAACCGGACGGGCGCCGCACTCATCTACTTGTAATACGTCTTGAACAGCTTAAAGTGGCGCAGCTTGGTGTGCCACATGCGCAGCCAGCGGTTAAAGACAAAGTCGCCCTTCATAAACGAAGGGTCGGCGCCCTTGCCTTCCTTGTCCAGGCGATGCACCTTAGCGCGCAGCTCGGGATCCTTGACGTACTTGTCGACGACGCCCATGGGAACGACCATCCACAGGGCCTCGTCCTGCGCCGTCACAAACTCCGGCTCAAACGGGCGGTTAAACACATACTCGTCCACCACATACTTGGCAACGTTAAAGCCGCTGTTGGTAACGTAGTAGTTACTGCGGCCCTGGCGCGTGTTGAAATCGAAGAACTTAAACGAGCCGTCGCGCTCGTCGTACTTAACGTCAAAGTTGGAATAGCCCACAAAGTGAAGGTCCTCGAGCAACTTGCGCACGCCGCCCATGAGCTCGTCGTTGGGCTCGGTAATGATACAGGCATGGTTGCCGACACCGTGGGGCTGATGCTCCTCGAGCAGCACATGGCCCAGGCACATCATGCGAACCTTACCGTTGCGGTCGGAATAGCTGGTGAGTACGCGCATGTACTCGTCGTTGCCGGGCACGCGATCCTGCAAGATCAGATCGTCGGTGTAGCCGCTGGCATACGAATCGCGAATGACCTGTTCCAGCTCGGCGCGGTCGGCAATCTCATAGGCCTTCTTCTGGCCCTCGAACTCGTGCTGCCACCACATGATGCCGTCAGAAGGCTTCAGAATCATCGGGTAAGGAAAATCGATCTGGTCGAGCACTTCGGCAGGCGCCTCACCCTGGGCATTGAGCATCGCCTTGGTAAAGGTAAACGTGTGCGGATAGGGCACGCCATGCTTCTCGCACAGCTCGTAGAAGATCTCCTTCTTCTGGCACTGCTCGAGCATGCTGTAGGGCGCGTAGGGAGCGACGATGTTATCCGCCAGCTCATGAGCATCTTTGGCTTGAGCCACGAGAGCGACATAGTTGTCGCCACAGCCCACAAGGACAATCGTCTTGTCGGCATGCACTTGGGCAATGCCGTTGACGGTTTTGAGCATCACGGGCATGGTGTCGATATCCACGTTGGGCGTGTAGTCGATAATCTGGCTGCGGTACGCGGGACCCGTCTGATACTTGCCAAAGACCAGACTCTTGACCTGGTACTCCTCGTAGAAGGCACGCGCCACCGAATAGGCGTTGATGTCGCCACCGAGCAGCACGGGAATGAACTCGCGCTCTGTAAATTGCAATGCCATGGAAACTTCCTATCATGAACTGCCCACACAACGGGCGGTCTTTGCGCAACTGATTTATTCTAGCGTGCCAAGCCGCCGGCGCCCAAAGCTCCACCGTATCTATGGCAATCGACGTAATCGTCCAGCACGAAGACGGCGCCCACCGTTGTATGACAATGGGCAATGAACCTACCGTTGTTGTAGGATTCAGCGTATTGACATCTTCGAGCGAAAGGTGCACACGTGCCCCAAGACCATCCGACCGATAATCCCATCCTCAATGCCGCGAGGCGCGAGCTGGCGGAACGTGCGAAAGCGACCGCTCCCCTGTGCACGGCAAACGACGCCTACAACGGACCCGCCCGCATCGTCTCGATCAACACGTCGGCACACAAGGGCACGCGCAAGTCGCCCGTCGCCGACGGGCACGACACCGTTATAGAGCAATTTGGCCTCGCCTCCGACGCACACGCCGGGCATTGGCACCGCCAGGTTTCCTTTTTAGCTGCAGAGTCTATCCAGACGGCGCAGGCGCGCGGGCTCGATGTGCACGAGGGCGACTTCGGAGAGAACTTCACAACCCGGGGCATCAACCTGCTCTCGCTCCCCTTGGGCACACAGCTCAAGCTTGGCAGCGAGGTGCTTGTCGAAATCAGCCAAATCGGCAAGGTCTGCCACACACGCTGTGCCATCTACTATCTCGCCGGCGACTGCATCTTTCCCCACGAGGGCGTTTTTGGCGTGGCACTAAAGGGCGGAGAGGTCTACGCCGGCGACGATATCCAGGTAATCAAACTCGGCGACGGCACCTGTTCGTTCACCCCCGCCGAGGCCCTCGAAGAGATTGAGCAGGCTCGCCAGAAGGGCACGCTGTAGTTATAAAACCCCACGTTGAGATAGCTTTTACAGCCCAAAACTCCTCTCAAACAGGGCTCTGTAACGTTAAAGTTGAACTCTATGGTTTCTCAACAATTCATCATAACTGCAGGTCAAAGCCAAAGCCTCAAGTTCAACTTGACCCTTTGGAACCTTTAAGGTTCAAGTTGAGGTCGAAAGCAGTAGTAGAATACCGTTCGAACCATAACCTACGATTGATTGCAGAGGGACTGGATGCAGCATTCGAATCATCGCGCCGCAGCGCTCATTGCGTCGAAGCCGGCTCGTATCATCACGAGCGCCGCGCTCGCCGTTGCGCTGACGGCCACGCCGATGCTCTCCCCCGTTGCGGCGTATGCCGCCTCGCAGGCAACGCAGGACCAGCTTTCCGCAGCCCAGCAGAAGATCGAAGCCGCCACGAGCGCCTACAACGACGCCCGCACCAAACTCGATGACCTGCAAAAGCAGATTGACTCCAATGAGGCAAGCATCGAGGAAATCGAGGCTAAGCTTCCCGAGCAGCAGGCCAAGGCAAGCTCCGCCATGCGCGATCTGTACAAGTATCAGAAGGGCACCAATCCCATCGTGAGCTTCCTGGTCAACGCGCAGAGCCTGGGTGAGTTCATCACGACCTGCAAATACACCAACCAGATCACGAGCTCAAGCGTCGACGAGATCGAAGAGCTCAATAACATGCAAACCGAACTCGAGCAGAACAAGGCCGAGCTCCAGCAGGCCAAGTCACAGCTTGAGGCAGAGCAGAAAAACGCCGAGGATGCGCTGGCGCAGGCCCAGCAGCTCCGCAGCGAGGCGCAGGCAAAAGCCGAGCAGGAAAATGCCGCCGAGCTTGCCAAGCTTGAGGCCGATAAGGCCGCTGCCGCCGAGAAGCTCTCGGGCGAGGGCGTAAGCGGCAGCAATTCCAGCAGCCAGGCCACCAACACCAACACCACCATCGACACCACGGTAAACAACGCCAATACCGGTAGCTTCGATTACGATTCGTTCATTAATGAGTGGACAGGCCGCATCGACAATTATCTCGCCGGCTCCCCCATGGCAGGCCAGGGCTATAACTTTGCCGTCGCCGCTTGGAATACCGGTGTCGACCCCCGTTGGTCCCCCGCCATCGCCTGCATCGAGAGCACCAAGGGTGCTTATTGCGCCAATTCTTTCAACGCCTGGGGCTGGAGTGCACGTGGCGGCGGTTGGCGCAGCTTTGGCAGCTGGAGCGAGGGCATCTCCGCTCACGTTGCCTATCTGGGCGCCAACTACGGCTCCACCCTTACCCCGGCAGCAGCCAAAAAGTACTGCCCGCCCACGTGGCAGGACTGGTACAACAAAGTCGCCGCTCAGATGAACCGCATCTAAGTGCAACTGCAAAGGCCCCCAATGGGGCCCTTTTCTTTTAGGTAGCGGAGGTATCGACGACGCCGGTCGCATTGGCAACCGCGACTATGACGATCATGCATAGGAGCAGCGCACCCAATGCCTTGAGCCAGAGTTTCGCGAGTTTCTTGCCGCGATAGCTGTCGAGCAGCGCGAATCGCCGACGAAGACGGCGCTTATCGAGCAGCGCAAAATGCATAAGCACCATAAGGCCATCGACAAAGAAAAAATACTCGATTATGAGAAGCCACGTCGGGTAGCTTTGGTTTGCTCCGGTGGGGTGAAAGACGGCAAAGTGACTTCCGGCAAAGAACACAAGCAGCGAGAAGCAGACGAGCGTATTCCAAATGCGCCCCAGAGACTCCGGAACGCGAGAGAGCAGACCGCATGCAACGGAGGCGGCAGGCCTAGGAAGCCCTGCGGGGTTCTGGAACCCTTGGGGCGTCAACACCGTCTCCGAGTCTGGAGTACGGACAGGCGCAGGCGCAGGAGGCCGCACGGGGCGACTCAGATCGTATGCCGCGCGCGTCGCCCGTCCCAACGCTTCCGCACTCGCAAAACGCTTGGCCGGATCGAGCGCCATCGACATGCAGACGGCATCGGCAAGTGGAGTGGGAATGCCGCGCGCCTCGCATTGCTCGCGCATGTCGAGCCCTGGTTTAGGGTCGACTCCCGTCAAGCAGAAGAACAACAGAGCGCCAAGTGCGTAGACGTCGCTGCGCACACTCGTCTGCCCAAACCCATACTGCTCGGGCGGCGCATAGGGCCGTGTCCCAAACTTGACGGTGTCGGCATCGGCGCCATCGCGCCATACGCGCGCGATCCCCAGGTCGATAATCACCAGCGATGAAAATGTCAGGCCGTCATCAGGCGTATAGTTGGCACCTGTCACGATGATATTCGACGGCTTGAGGTCGCGATGGATCACCGGCGCCGACGTCTCCCCCGCTATTGCAAAACCGGCGTGGAGCTCGCCCACGGCATCGCATAGGGCAGGATACAATTCACGCGCATAATCGGGGGTGGCTCCCAGACGGTCCACCAGCGCCCCGAGCGTCTCCCCTTCGATGTATTCCATAACCACGTTGAGCTCGTCGCCCACACGACGACAATCGACGATTCTGGGCAGGTGCTCAAAACGCCTGCCTGCCCGCTGAGCGGTAAACAGACGCTCGTATGCCCCGCCGATTTGAGCCGAAGCATCGATGCGTTTACGGACAAAGGGGCCGAGCGAACCACCGCCGGTTCCTTCAAAGTACACGAGCTCGGTTGCTTCAACGGACGAGCGCTTAAGTACACGCTCCACGCGATAGCTGTCGTCGCGATCGAGCGACGCCAGGTGCTCGGCAAGCGCTGCGGTCAGCTCGTCATCGGAATATGTTGGGCTCTGAGTATCCATAGCCTCCATCATAGCGCAGGGCGCAGACACCCCATGGCATCCGCGCCCCGTTCGTTTGCATCGTTGTTCGACAGCTCTACCGGCTCAGATATCAGCCGCCAACTCACCGTCTCCTCGCCAAAGCGATACAGTTCCTCGTTGACCTTTTGGAGACTGCACCCGCGATCGATGCAAAAGATGATAATCGCATCGCGGCGGTCCTCGCAGTTAAGGACGCTTACCCCGGCAGCCGTCAGCGCACGGTTGGTCTCTTTGAGCGTCAGCGCCATCGCAAAGGCAATCTGCAGCACCTTATTGCGACTCGGATGACGCGCGCCGGTAAAGATCTGATAGCCAAAGGTCTCATTGAGATCGGCCATACGAACCACGCGCGAGCGCTCCAAGCCCTTTTCCTGCAGTAGCTGCTTCAGGTAGTTCGAAAGCGACGGGGTGGCAAAGTCGTGTTCTTTGATATAGCCATCGATGTTTGGCGCGTCGAGAAGCTCATTGAGTAACTCGTCAGTCAGCTTTTTATCGGGCATACGACTTCACCTCCCCCAGTGCATGCAACATGCTAGAAACCGCTTACGTCCGAACGCTCCCAGCTAGCAACCTGGTCGGGAGACACCGTACCCAGCGCCTCGAACTTCCAGGAGCCGCCCGCCTTCAGATGATTGGTGTTTGCAAGAGCCGTTCCAACCTGGTTGCCATCGGCATCATACAGAACATATTCAATCTGAATGTAGCTCTTTTCCTTATCCGTGTTATTGGTCAGCGTGCCCGTGATCTTATAGGTAAACTGATTGGAAGTGTCTTCAGCCTCGTCAGCAATGGTATACGGTTCTTGCGGTTCTTTTTGCTCCTCAGCCTGCCGTGTCGTCTCGGCAGGTTTTGCCGAATCGCTCGCAGACGAATCGGTTGAATTGCCACCCATAGAGCCCACGGCACCGACAATAACCAGCACCACGATGATGCCTAGGACAATCTTGCCGATCGGCTTCTTTCCCTCTTTTGCCATTATTCATCCTTCCTACGATCCGGCTACCGTGCCGGCACACAGCACATCGTAGGAAGGATTGAACTTGAATTCATTAGCTGAGAGCTAAGGCTGCGGTAAACGGCCAATGCAGTTATCCAAACGCCGAGCAAACGCACTGCGCGCGACCGTCTGCTGGCAGTGCATCAACCCACCGTGACGGATTCCCCGGTAAAGGTGCTCACAAGCAACAGGATAAAGAAGGCCAGATAGCTGATGCTCAGCAGGTAGGCGATGACCAAAAAGGCAATCCATCCTACATTGGTCTTACCGTCGGCGCGGCGCTGCTCACGACTGCGATAAAGCCAAATCGTCACGCCGATAGCAGTGATAAACAGTACGAGTGCCGCCGTAGCCAGCCCAGCAAGCACAAACATCACGCCAATGCCCACAGCGATGACCGGAAGCAGCAGCAAACCGCACCCGCATCCACCCGGACTATATACGGCAGACTGTCGGCGTCGCCTCATCGCCGCGCCACCCCCATCATCTTTGAGCACTACAGTGCGATAGCCTGCTGAACAGGAACGATCTTGTCGAGTTCCGGTTCAATCCGCCTTTTCTCGGCCTCAAGGTCAAACGCCACCTGAGCGCGCAGCCAATAACCATCCGTCAGGCCAAAATAACGGCAAAGACGGAGGTCGGTGTCGGCCGTCACGCGACGTTTTCCCAAGACAATCTGCCCGATACGCTGAGCCGGAATCCCAGTCTCTTTCGCAAGGCGATATTGAGAAATGCCCATGGGAACAAGAAACTCCTCTTTGAGAAGCTCACCAGGAGTCACCGGCGACAGCAAATCGGCCGAAGTCTCATCACTTGTGATAATCGACGATTTCGACATTCCAAGCCATCTCCTGTCTCCACTCAAAACAGACCCGATAGCGCTCGTTAACACGGATGCTATATTGACCGGCACGATCGCCCTTCAAAGCTTCCAGGCGGTTGCCCGGTGGAACGCGAAGATCATCAAGCGAAGCGCAAACCTGCAGTTGGCGAATCTTCCTCAACGCAACACGCTCAAAGGGCACGAACCTCCTGACCCGCACACCCATGGCAAAGCGTTCGGTATCCTCATCTTTATACGATGCAATCATAGTATCGCCTTACGTTAGTAACGTCAAACGTTTCTATAGACTTACATCTCTATTATATCGTACGTTTGTTCGTGTTTTCTAGAACAAATTGTCCTTCGCGCCTTAGTCAAGCAAAAGCAATCGTTTATAGACATCGAGGCCTTTGAGTAGGATTTCCTCGTCGAAGAGCATGCTATCGGTATGCAGAGCGCTTGTGGCATAGGCGGGGCAGCCATCCGAATCACTCGGGTTGTCTTGGTCCTCTGGCATACCCGTGCCCAGCAGGAAAAACACGCCCGGCAGATGGCGTTGATAGAACGCGAAATCCTCGGCGATCAGCAGCGGTTCCTCCACAAGCTGCAGCCCGGGCAAGGCAGGCGCGACGCTGGCAAACAACTCGGGGTCGTTGTCGACCGGCGGATAGCCCTCGGCAAAGTCGAGATCATACGTGCAGCCCGTTGCGGCACAGGCATCGTCCAGCACGCGGCGCACGCCTTCGCGCGCCCGGTCGAACATGTCGTCCGTAAACACACGCAGGCTTCCGGCCACATGGGCCTCCCCCGCCACCGCGTTGCAAACCGTACCGGCCTGCAGCAGACCAAACTTACCGATACAGGGCTCGTCGGCACCCAACTCATCCATCAGTTCGCGCTCGGCAACCAAGAACTTGGCAGCCGCCAGCGCTGCATCGTGCGACTCCTCGACCGGAACGCCATAGGTCTTAGCGATATGGATGCTCGTCCCGTGAATATGAATGTGCGTCTCACTCGAACGCGCCAGCAACGGACCGGAGCAGCTCGCCAACGTGCCGGCGAGCAGATCGGGCCACACATGGAAGCCGAAGATGCGATCCGCCCCGTAGCGCTCGAACACGCCGCTCTCGCACACCGTCTTGGCGCCACCGGTCGTTTCCTCGGCAGGCTGGAACACAAAAAGCACGTTGCGCTTAAGTGAACCCGGCTGCTCGCGAATCGTACGGTCGACAAAGGTCGCGGCGGCAAGCGCCATAGCCATGTGTCCGTCATGTCCGCAAGCGTGCATCTTGCCGGGATGGATCGAGGCAAAGGCCGCTCCCGTCGCCTCCGCGATGGGCAGCGCATCCATATCGGCGCGAATCGCCGTGGCACGCGCGGCACCAACGCCAGCGTCGAAGAAAGCGCAGACGCAGCTGGGACACGGATGGATCACCTCGCAAGCGAGCGGCGCCAACACGCCCTCGATATAGGCGATAGTCTGCGGAAGATCGAAATCGAGCTCCGGAATGCGATGGAGATCGCGGCGATAGCGACGGAGTTCTTGGAGCTCGGTCATAGAGAATCCCTTCGTGAGGCACATCTGTTGCAACTTATTGTGATACAGGATTGTGGCACACATGTTTCCAGCATATTGCTGCATTTTTTAAACGTTATATACGAATACTCTTGTTTGGTAAAGTGCAACGTGATAGGGTCTTTACCACTTGATAGAGGCGCGGGCACGAAGAGCCGCGGGCGAGCCGGCAGGCTTTGACCCCGTGGGGAGGCGAAACCCGCCGAACTGGGTTTTTCGGGCACGAACAACCTGGTGGGCCTGTGGGAAACACCCACAGGACTGTCTGCAGCAATGCGGGAGCGCTATCCGGACATTGGGTCCACGCTATGCGGATTCGATGCGCAGATGGCGCCGTCTGGATAGCGAGGTTTACGGGACATGGCATTGACCCCCAACGAGGCATATGCGGCCAAGCAGCCGTTTGTGGACAAGGAGACACTCGAGCATATCGTCGAGCAGTTCCCCACGCCGTTTCATCTATACGACGGGGCAGGCATCCGCCGCAACATGCAAGAAGTGCGCGACGCCTTTGCATGGAACCCGGGCTTTAAGGAATACTTTGCCGTCAAGGCCAACCCCAACCCGGCGCTCATCTCCATTCTCAACGAATACGGCTGCGGCTGCGATTGCTCGAGCTATACCGAACTCATGATCGCCCGCTCGCTGGGCATCACGGGACACGACATCATGTTCTCTTCCAACGACACGCCGGCTGCCGACTTTGAGCTCGCCAACAAGCTGGGTGCCATCGTCAACTTTGACGACATCAGCCACATCGAGTTCTTTGAGCGTGTTGCGGGGCCCATCCCCAAAACGGTCAGCTGCCGCTTTAATCCAGGCGGCCTGTTCCAACTCTCCAACGGCATCATGGACAACCCGGGCGACTCCAAATATGGCATGACCACCGAGCAGCTCTTTGAGGCCTTCCGCATGCTCAAGGCCAAGGGCGCCGAGAATTTTGGCATCCATGCCTTCCTTGCCAGCAACACCGTCACTAACGGCTACTATCCCAAGCTCGCACGCATCCTCTTTAAACTTGCCGTGCGCCTGGAGCGCGAGACCGGCGCACATGTCGCCTTTATCAATCTGTCCGGCGGTGTGGGTATCCCCTACCTGCCCGAGCAGCAGACTAACGACATTCACGCCATCGGTGAGGGCGTACACGCAGCCTACGACGAGATTCTGGTCCCCGCCGGCATGGGCGATGTGGCGATCTGCACCGAGATGGGTCGCTTTATGATGGGCCCCTACGGATGCCTGGTCACCAAGGCCATCCACGAGAAGCAGATCTACAAGGACTATATCGGCGTGGACGCAAGCGCCGTCGATCTGATTCGTCCTGCCATGTATGGCGCCTACCACCACATTACGGTGATGGGCCAGCCGGGTGGCGACGACAAGACCACAGCGCCCGTCACGGACACCTACGACATCACGGGCAATCTGTGCGAGAACAATGACAAGTTCGCCATCGACCGCGAGCTTCCGCATATCGACATGGGCGACCTGCTCGTGATTCACGACACCGGCGCGCATGGCCACTCTATGGGCTACAACTACAACGGCCGCCTGCGCTCCGCCGAGGTCCTGCTGCGCCCCGATGGCTCGGCAGACCTCATTCGCCGCGCCGAGCGCCCGGGCGATTACTTTGCCACGCTCGACGTGCTGCCGTGCGGCCGCGAGCTGCTGGCCAAATCGCGCGCCGAAAGCGCCCGCCATCGCGCTCAGGACGAGCGCCTAGCAGTCGCCGCCCAATGGAACAAACGCGTCCAGATCGCGGAAGCGAAGGAGAAGAACATGGATATCCGCAATCTCGAGGGCTCAATCGTCGCCCTTGTCACGCCGTTTAAAAAGGACGGCAGTGTCGACTTTGACGCGCTTGAGCGCCTTATCGATTTCCACCTGCAAAATGGCACTGACGCCATCCTCACCCTGGGCACCACCGGCGAGAGCGCCACGATGACCGATGACGAGGACAACTCCGTCGTCGCCGCTGTGGTCAAGCATGTTGCAGGACGCGTCCCCGTTATTGCCGGCTCGGGCTCCAACTCCACGCAGACCATGCTCACCAAGTCGCTCACCTATCAGGGCCTGGGCGCCGACGGTCTGCTGCTCATCACCCCCTACTACAACAAGTCCAATGAAGAGGGTATCTATCAGCACTTTAAGACCGTCGCCGATGCCGTGGACATCCCCTGCATCCTGTACAACATCCCCGGCCGCTGTGGCTGCGGCATCAGCGAGCGCAACGTAGAACGCCTGGCCGCGCACCCCAACATCATGGGTATTAAGGAGGCCTCGGGCAACGTCGCCTACGCGGCCAAGATCGCCCACCTGCTGTCAGACGACTTCCGCATGTACTCGGGCGAGGACGCGCTTACCGTACCGCTCATGAGCCTGGGCGCCTCGGGCACCATCAGCGTGTGGGCCGATGTTCAGCCGCAGCTCGTGCACGACATGTGCCGCGCCTATCTGGACGGTAACGTGGCACGCGCCCGCGATATCCAGATTGCCGGCCAGCCGCTCATCAATGCCCTCTTTAGCGAGGTCAACCCCATCCCCGTCAAGGAAGCGCTCGCCCAGATGGGCATGATCGAGGCAAACTACCGTATGCCGCTGTGCCCCATGGCAGATGACACGCGAGCCGCACTTACCGATGCTCTGAAGGGAGCTGGTCTGCTTGATTAAGACCGTCATTATGGGAACGGGCCGCATGGGCTCGCTCATCCGCACCACCGCCGAGGGCGTTGTCGACGCCGGCGGGCAGCCCGTTTTTGATATCGTCGCCCAGATCGGTTTTGATCTGTCCGAGCTCGAGAGCGCCCCGGCGGCCGACGTTATCATCGACTTCTCGAACGTCGTGACCTTCGATGCCGTCGTCGCCTATGTCGAGCGCACGGGCGCGGCGTTGGTCTCGGGCACCACAGGCTACACCCCCGAGCAGATGGACCGTCTGCGTGAGCTGGGCCAGAACACCCGCGTTATGCACTCGGGCAATTACTCCATCGGCATCGCAGCCCTGCGTCATCTAGTGGCCCAGGCCACGCGCGAGTTGCCCGGCTTTGACTGCGAAATCGTCGAGACACACCATAACCAAAAGGTCGATGCCCCCAGCGGCACTGCCAAGTTGCTGCTCGATGCCGTCGTCGAAGCCGAGCCCGAGGCAGGCTACCACCCCGTCTATGGCCGCGAGGGCATGTGCGGAGCGCGCGACCCCAAGGAAATCGGCATGCACTCGCTGCGCGGTGGCACTGTCGCCGGCGTGCACGAAGTGAGTTTCTTTGGCCAGGACGAGGAAGTCACGCTCACGCATCGCGCCACGAGCCGTCAGATCTTCGTCAACGGCGCCCTGGCAGCCGCGCAGAAGCTCGTCGCCCGCGAACCCGGCTTCTACACCTTCGACCAGGTCATGTTTGCCTAACCAGGTATCAACCGAATCCACCCAAAGGAGAGACAGCAAATGAGCAATGCAGCCGAGATGGATGCAGAGGAGATTATCAACTACATCGCCACCGCGCCCAAGAAAACGCCCGTCAAACTGTACGTGCGCGAAAAGCCGGGCATGAAGGTCCAGTGGGGCAATGCACACGTCTACGGCGGTCGTCGTGGCAAGACCGTCTTTGGTGACTGGGATGAGCTCAAGGCAATCCTCGACGCCAACGCCGACTCCATCGACTACTACGACGTCGAGAACGACTGCCGCAACTCCGCCGTGCCCATGCTCGACCTCAAGGGCATCAACGCCCGCATCGAGCCGGGCGCGATCATCCGTGACCGCGTCGAGATCGGCGATCGCGCCGTCATCATGATGGGCGCCATCATCAACATCGGCTCCGTCATTGGCGAAGGCTCCATGATTGATATGGGCGCCGTGCTGGGCGGCCGCGCCACCGTGGGCAAGAACTGCCACATCGGCGCCGGCACCGTGCTGGCAGGCGTTGTGGAGCCCGCCAGCGCCACGCCCGTCATCATCGAGGACGATGTCATGATCGGCGCCAACGCCGTGGTCCTGGAGGGCGTGCACGTAGGCAAGGGCGCTGTCGTTGCCGCCGGCGCCGTGTGCGTCGAGGACGTCCCCGCCGGCGCCGTCGTGGCCGGTGTCCCCGCCCGCGTCATCAAGATGCGCGACGAGAAGACCGACAGCAAGACCGGCCTGGAAGAGGGCTTACGTCAACTTTAATAGTTACGCGGTTTTGACAAACCGCGTTTTCGCTGACGTATGCCCAACCTGCGGCGCAATGTCAGCAACCAAGCCGAAAACAAAAAAGGCCGAAACCCCATCCAGGGCTCCGGCCTTTGCTTTCCCGCTGTAGGCGTAACACAACTTATCGATTCTCGATGCTGCCGATGTTTTTGAGCTCGATGGAGATGAGGCCGTTGGGCTCGTTGACGAACTCAATGTACTCGGAGTTCGAACCCATCTCGGCCGGGAAGCTGATCTCGATACCCGTGTCGGTACGGATCTTATGATTGCGCACCGCCGCGCGTTCGACCTGCTTGCGCTCCACGGGCACACGCTCAGGCACCTTCTCCTCGGTCAGTGCCGCGCGCACGCTCTCCTTGATGACCGGCTCGTCCTCAAAGACCTCGTCGACGATATCCCAAGGCGGCAGCTCCTCGTCATCCTCGACCTTCTCGGCCACAGCGGCCTTAACCTTTGCGAGCGCTACGGCCGTGTTGGCGCCGTGTTCTTCAGCGACCTCCTCGACCACGCGCGTCACCGTGTCGATGACCTCCTTACCCGAAACGCCCGTGTCGCATTGCAGCAGGCCGTCGGGAATGAGCATGCGATCCTCGCCGGCAATCTTGCGTTTCTTATCCACATAGCCGATCTCCATGGTGCTTGCACGCACGATTGCATAGCTCGGCACCTTTTGCGAAGGGTTCGGCAGAATGGCATAGTGGCGCGCGATGTCGTTACGCACCTCGCCCTCTTCGCGACCCACCTCGTGCATGAATGCCTGCTTGGAGCCCAGCAGCATCACGGCAAACCAGCGGGCATCCTCATCATCGTCAAAGTCCGCCACAAGCACGTCAGTGGACTCGGCTTTCTCGGCCTTGGTGAGTTCGGAAGAGATGAACTCCGCAATCTGCTGCGACAGGTCCACGAACTCACGCTCGCCAAAGAAATAGCCCTTGAGCTCGCCGCCGAATGCGGAGTTCTCGGCAAACGTGGCACGCTTGTTGTCGGCCGAAGTACGAGCGCGCCGCAGGTGCGTGGTCACGAAGTTGCGCACGGTACGGCTCTCGATATCGAGCTCGCGCTGGCTCATGACGTTGACGGCAGAGTCAAAGTCCAGGATATGCAGGATCGCGTGATTGATTTTCATATACGGCATTCCGTTCTAGATCGAATTGAGCACGAACCAGTATAGCGGTCGAGCCCGCCTATAGCGGTCGAGCCCGCCCCAGGCGCATCGAAGATTGGTGCATCGGGGATAGGTTGCTTTGCACCAATGGTTAGCGCATGAGCTCGGACTGCCAAGCCTCGAGCTGTTCTGCCAAACTCTTGCCGGCAGCGGGCATGTCGATCTGGGGTCGTTTGGGCAACAGTGCGCATTTAAGGATTGCCACGATGGTCTGCGAGACAAAGCGTCGCGTATCCTTGTCAAAGCCTTGCGCAGCCTGGAGCATCACGGGCAGGCTCTCGCGCAGATTCCCAGCGATATCCGCAAACCGCTCAGCACCCGTAGCCTCAAACACGGAGAACAACGCATCCACAAAACGCTCGCGCTCGCTAGGCGATACTGCAAGCAGCATCTCGCGAATGGAGCCATCAACGTATCGAGCACCAGCGGACAGGCGCTCGCAGTACACGAAGTTGCAACCATCAACCACCCAGCTAAAGGGATTGTGCTGCAGCAGGCTGAACTCGGTGCTCTCAACGATGGCATAGTCCTCCTGCGTCTCGAACATCATGCCAAAGATCGACGACCGAGGTAGCGTCTTGTCGATTCGACCGGAAAGATCGGCAAAGGCGTTGCCGTTCAGAAACTCCTCGACGAAGCCCGGACCATCATGGGAATACGCCCGTTCGATTCGCTCACGGGCGACATCGGAGCACATCGCCGCACCGTACACCGCAAGGTTTCCACCCTTGGAATGACCTCCGCACAAAAGCGGCCCGTCAATCGCATCCGCCGCCTCGTCCACATAACGCGCCGCGGATTCCTGAGCCGGCACAGGACACCGGAACGCCATGTTAAAGTCCTCTTTCCAGCCCACAATCGTGCTGTCAGTCCCCCGGAAGGAAAGATAACTAAACCCCGCCGGAAACCGGAACGTCATGGCTGCAAACTGCTCCGTCGCCACCACATCGCTCACAGCACGATAGCCGCAAACGTGCACGCCACGGTAGCGAGGACTTGCTGCCACGGCCTCCAACAAGGCCCTGCTCCCCTCCGGGTCCCACAAGTCGTCAATCATGTCCCGGTAGCACTCGGCACGCAGCAGCTCGCGTACGTCTAGGCCCTGCCAGTTCGTCAGCTCCGCCATATCACCCGGCAAACGCAAATAGGACAACCACGCAAAGACGAGGCTATCCACCGCGCAGAACGGCCGCTCCTCAAACGGATCAAACGCCGTCTGGGCATAGGTCAAAAAATTAGGCGAATCCGACATGGCCCTCCCATCAACTATGGTGCATTGGGGTCAGGTTACTTTGCACCAAAAAGGCGCCCGGACCGTGTGGGCCCGGACGCCTTCATTGTAGCTTTTCGCTCTAGCGAGCTTGATTTAGCAGGAGAAATCGACGCTGTCGATGATGTCCTTGAGGGCCTTGGCGGAGACGGTGAGCTCATGCTGCTCGTCATCGTTCAGCGGCACGGGGACGCGGCAGACAACGCCGTCGCGGCCAACGACGGTCGGCATGGAGATGGCAAGATCGGACAGGCCATACTCGCCCACCATGAGCGAGGAGACAGGCAGAACGGTCTGCTCATCGCGCATAACGGCGGTGCAGATGCGCTTGACGGCCATGGCGACGCCATAGTAGGTGGCGTGCTTCTTCTCGATGATGGTGTAGGCGGAGTTCTTGACGTCCTCGGCGATGCGCTTCTCGGCAGCCTCATGCTCCAGGTGGCCGTGAAGCTCACAGAAGGTGTTCAGCGGAACACCGGCAACCTGAGCGCTGGACCAAGCGACAAACTCGGAGTCGCCGTGCTCGCCCATGACATAGGCCTGGACATCGCGCGGGTCAACCTCGACGTGGGCACCAAGCATCTGCTGCAGGCGACCGGTGTCGAGCACGGTGCCGGAACCGATGACGTGGCCCTCGGGCAGGCCGGACATCTTGATGGCGGCGTAGGTCAGAACATCGACCGGGTTGGAGACGATGAGCAGAATGCCGTCGAAGCCGGACTTCTTAATCTCGGGGATAATGGACTTAAAGATGCTGACGTTCTTGTTGACCAGGTCCAGGCGGGTCTCACCGGGCTTCTGGGCAGCGCCAGCAGTGACGACGATCATGGCGGCGTCGGCGACATCGGAATAATCGCCGGCGTAGATCTTCATCGGCTCGGCAAACGTCATGCCGTGCGCGATATCCAGGGCCTCACCCTCGGCGCGGTTCTTGTCCACGTCGATGAGGACCATCTCGGAGAACAGACCGCTCTGCATCAGTGCGAACGCCGAAGACGAACCGACGAAACCGCACCCGACAATAGCGACCTTCTTCTCGTTAACCATTAGAAACTCCCATCTCTCTCCACAAACAAGCCGCCCGGGAACGACCCGAGCGGCTTGCCGTGATCCCAATACATCCAATCGGGACTTTGATTATGCTCCTATTCGCAGCCAAAAATCGACCGTTTACCGAAATTGTTTGCAGAATTCGTAAAATAACTGCACGAAATCGGTTTCGAGCTATTGACGAGCCGAAATAGCTTTCTAATACAGGCCCGCCTCGCGAATGGCCTCGACAGCCAAAGCGATCTGGTCGGGCGGCAAGACCAGCGCCATGCGCACGTGCCCCTCACCCGAAGGACCAAAGCTCGCGCCCGGCGTCACCACAACGCCGGCCTTCTCCATGAGCTCCTCGCAAAACGCCATGGAATCGGTGCGGCCACCGGGAAGCTTGGCCCACACAAACATAGAGCCATGCGCGTTGGGGCGCTCCCAGCCCAGGCCCTCAAGACCGTCGCACAGGGCATCGCGGCGCTCCTGGTACTTCAGACGCTGCGCCTCGACCTCATCGCGCGGACCGTTCAGGCAGGCGATGGCGGCCTTCTGGATCGGGAAGAACATGCCAAAGTCGATCTGGCCGCGCAGCTTGGCAAAGGCCGAGACCACATCCTCGCGACCGACCAAAAAGCCGATGCGGGCACCGGTGACGTTAAACGACTTGGAGAGCGAGAAGAACTCCACGCCCACCTCAAGCGCACCGGGATACTGCAAGAAGCTGCCGCCCGGCTCGCCGTCGAACACGATGTCGGAGTATGCGTTGTCGTGAACGATGAGCAGGTCGTGCTCGCGGGCGAAAGTGATGATCTCCTCGTAGATCTCGGGCGTGCCCACCGAGCCGACCGGGTTCGCGGGCAGCGACACGATCATATACTTGGCACGATCGGCCACCTCGGGATCGATACCCGCCACATAGGGCAGGTAATTATGCTCGGCAACCAGCGGATAGTATTCGAGCTTGGCATCGGCGATCTTGGCACCCGCCTCAAAGACCGGGTAGCACGGATCGGGAACCAGAATGGTGTCACCCGGATCGAGCAGGGCCAGGCCCAAATGGCCCACGCCCTCCTGCGTGCCGTTGCACGACTGCACCATAGACGGCGTAATGCCCGAAACGCCAAAGCGACGCTCATAGTAATCGCACACGGCTTGCTTGAGTTCGGGCAGGTCGCGCAGGGCATACTTCCACATCTCGGGATCTTGGGCTGCCTGCGTGAGCGCCTCGACCACGTGGTCGTACGGCTTAAAGTCGGGCGTGCCCACGCTCATGTTGTAAATGGTCTTGCCCTGAGCCTTCAGCGCGAGAAGCTTGTTGTTGAGCGAGGCGAAGACCTCCGCGCCAAAGCGGTCGAGACGCTGCGATGCCTGCATGGTGCCACCTTTCGATATGAAAAACGCGGCGCTCCGACAAGAGCGCCGCGCGATACGGGCCATCAGATTGCAAAAGTGTAACGCTTGCAACCCCCGTATTGGTTCAATTTAGCCAACCTTAGTCAACTGGATTGAGCGCGTCGATCTGCGCAAGCCACAGACGCGAGCTAGCGTCACTCGGCATACGCCAATCGCCGCGCGGGCTGAGCGTCACCGAGCCCACCTTGGGACCATCGGGCAGGCAGCTGCGCTTAAACTGCTGGGCAAAGAAGCGACGGTAGAACGTACGTAGCCACGTGTGGACGGTCTCAGCGTCGTAGACGCCCTCGAAGCTCTTGAGCGCCATGCGGTAGATCTTGCCCGGCTCAAAGCCAAAACGCAGCAGGTAGTAGAGGAAGTAGTCGTGCAGCTCGTACGGGCCCACCAAATCCTCGGTCTTCTGCGCAATCTCGCCGTCGCCCGTGGGCGGCAGAAGCTCGGGGGACACCGGCGTATCGAGGATATCGAGCAAGACCTCGGCAATGCGCCCGCCAAAGACATCGGCGGCATAGCGTACCAGATGGCGCACAAGCGTCTTGGGCACGCTCGCGTTGACGGCGTACATGCTCATGTGGTCGCCGTTATAGGTAGCCCAGCCGAGCGCCAGCTCCGACAGGTCGCCCGTGCCAATGACAAAACCGCCAGCCTGGTTGGCCAGATCCATCAGAATCTGCGTACGCTCGCGCGCCTGGCTGTTCTCGTAGGTCACGTCCTGCACGGCCGGATCATGCTCAATGTCCTTGAAGTGCTGCTCCACAGCCGCGTGGATCGAAACCTCGCGGAAGCTCACACCCAGGTCGCGAGCGAGCGACTCGGCATTCGACTTGGTGCGATGCGTCGTGCCGAAGCCGGGCATGGACACGGCTGTGATACCAGTGCGCGGCAGCCCCAGCGCATCAAAGGCACGCACGGTCACAAGCAGCGCCAGCGTGGAATCGAGACCGCCCGAAAGGCCGATAACGGCCGCCTTGGTGCCCGTATGGGCAAGGCGGGTCTTGAGGCCCGCGGTCTGCAGGTCGAGGATGGTCTCGCAGCGCTCAGCCAGGTCACCATGGTCGGCAGGCACGAAGGGCGCGCGGGGGAAGACACGGTCTATGCCGAGCGCATCGCGCAGGACAGGCTCTTCGGCGAGCGAGCCCTCAAACGAGAACTCGACGGTCACGGCCTCCGGCGCATCGTCCGCGCGCGTCCATGTCGTCGAGCGACGGCGCTCAGCAACCAGACGGTCAAGGTCAACGTCGGCGACGGCCATATCACAGGTAAGCAGTTTGGTCGCGGCAAGCTTGGAGCCGTTTTCGTAGACGAGGTTCTCGCCCGCAAAGACCATGTCGGTCGTGGACTCGCCCTCACTCGCGTCCGCGTAGGCATAGGCGCAGTACAGGCGCGCGCTCTGATTGGAGATAAGGCTGCGGCGGTAATCTGCCTTACCGATAATCTCGTCCGAGGCCGACGGGTTGAGAATCACCGTCGCACCGGCAAGCGCCATCTCGGTCGAAGGGGGCGCCGGCACCCACAGGTCCTCACAGACCTCAACGCCCAGCACCAGGTCCTCGGCGCCTTCATCACAGCAGCGGTAGACAAGCCCCGAACCCAGCGGAACCGGACCCTGACCGGCAAACTCAACCCACACAGGATCTGCGGGCGCCGGAGCAAACCAGCGGCCCTCATAAAACTCACCGTAATTGGGCAGATACTTCTTGGCCGTGAGGCCCAAAAGCTCGCCCGCGCAGCACACGGCGGCACAGTTGTAGATATTCTCGGCAACCGCAACGGGAAGACCGATGGTAAAGACGATCGGCAGCTCACGGGTTTCATCGAGGATATGCACCAGAGCAGCCTCGCAGGCATGCAGCAGTGTGCGATTATGGAACAGATCGGCCGCGGTATAGCCAGTCAGATTAAGCTCGGGCAACACCAACGCGCGAACGCCACGCCCGGCAGCATCGCGAACAGCCGCCAGCGCAACCTCGGCATTGCCCTCGACATCGGCCACGCGAATCCGCGGCGAGGCCGCCGCCACACGCAAAAAGCCATCAGACTGAGAAAGGTGAAGATTCATAAGAATGCTCCCGTGCGTAAACGCTATTCAACACAATTAGCAAGCCCTATTGTAGTTCAACCGCCGGGTGGAACCGCATCCCACCAACTTGGTGAGCAATTGATGAGTTGATGGTATCTGTTAAATGTCACGTACGATTCACATCTGGTGGGTACCCTGATGGCTACACGAAACGAAGCAGATTTACACCGGGAGGACCCCGTATGACAACCAAGTACACCGACGCGCCGCGCACGCGCGTCATGACGCCGGCATCGCTCAACAACGGCGTACACGAGAACCATTCCATTGGACAGACCATGGCCATCGCGCCCAAAAAGGGCCTGTTCGATGACATTTCCATTCCCCAGATCATCGCCGGCGCCGCAGCTGCTGCCACGAGCGTCGCGCTTGCCTCCAAGATTGGTATCGCTGGTTCAGTAATTGGTGCCGCCGTGAGCTCGGTCATCACCGTTGTGTCCTCGCAGGTCTACCGCCACTTTATCTCTGCCAGCGCCGAAGCAATCAAGGGCACGCATGCCGCTGTCGACTACCCTGCCGGCGCCTACGAGCCCGTTGAGCCCGATGTCGAGGAGCACCTAGGTGGCGCCGCGACCACGCAGGAAATGCGCCAGGTTGCGGGACGCGCGACCACGGCGCGCGTCGCCCCCAACAGCCTGCGCGCCAAGGCGGCGGCAGAGCGCAGCCAGACACAAAAGAAGGTCATCGTCTTCTCGATCGCCATCGCCATCGTCGCGGTCATCGCCTGCGCCGGCGCCATCCTTATCACCACTGCCGGTGAGGGTCTGGGCGAGCGTCCCGAGCCAATCCTGTCGTCGCGCACGACCGAGAGCGATGCAAATGGCAACACTCAGCCGCAGGATCAGCAGGCACAGACGGACGACACGCAAGACAGTCCTACCTCTGCCAATTCGTCCTCGAACACCCAAAACCAATCGCAGGGCACCGATTCCTCTACGGCCAACAGTGGCACGCCGTCCGACACGACCGACTCAAGCCAAACGACTGACGGTTCACAGCCGAACACGAGAGGCCAGACGAGCGACACCACGTCGGGAACGGGTGCAGCAGACAGTAGCAACACCAACAGCTCGAGCGGAACCGCGTCCGGCACGGCATCTGACAACTCGAGCCAAGGCACGGCATCGGGCAACTAAGCACATTTGCCTCTCATAGATAACCGACCTATACAACGGGCGCGAATCGAAAGCGGTTCGCGCCCGTTTGCCTTGGGCGCCGCCATGGCGAACGCCATGCGATGGTAAGATGCTTTACATGTGTAAAGAGGAGATTTGCCATGAGCAAGACAATAGTTAGGCCCACACTTTCGCTGGGCAACCACATCTATCTGTATCGCCTGCTGCGCGATGCGATTGGATGTGGCAAGCAAACGTTTATGACGCAGGTCGAGGAGGCGCTCGCCGCTGGCGACATGACCGCTTATGACCTGGGCTTCGAGTCCACGCGCGAGCTGCTCGAGGAGCTCGACGACTGCATTAAGCTGACCGTCTTTAAAGGCGGCCGCCTGTATGCCACGGTCATCGCCAACGAGGCCTGGGATGCTGCGCTTGCCAAGGGCGAGGACAAGCCCAAGACCGCCAAGGGCGCCAAGCAGTCCTACAAAAAGAAAAAGCGCGGTGAGAAGGACCTCAAGGCCGTGCGCCCCAAGCACGTTAAGCGTCCCGAGCCCGAAGCCATGGTTGAAGCCGCGCCGGGACCCGAGCCCGAGACAGAGATCGAAGTCGCTATTGAGGTAACGGCAGAAGCCGAAACCGAAATCGCCGCCACGACCGATTCCGAAGTCATATCCGAGCAGGAAGCCACTGTGGAGCTCAACGAAGCGCCCAAGTCGACAACCGAAGAAGCCGCTGACCAACCCGAGCCGTCTGCGTTCCAAAACAGCGATGTCTTTGGCGACGAGGCCGAGGACGATCAGTCCGACGAGCCCGCAGATCAAGACGCTACCGAGTCGGCGCCGGAGCCCGAGACGCCGCAGCCCGCCATCTCGCTCACGGTCGTCTATGACCCCGAGAATGCCAATGCCGGCATCACCACCATGGCATCCACGCCCATCGAGGCAAAGTCGAGCGTCGAGAATGAGAGCGCGGCGCAGGTTGAGGTTGAAACTGAAGCTGCAGACGCGCCCGTCACCGTGAAGCCCGCAGATTCCACAATCAAGCCGAAGACGACGCTGGAGTTCGCACCCGTCATCGAATCCGTGCCCGCCTCTGCTTGCGACCAAATTCCCGCACCGGCACCGGCTTCGGTACTCGCAGAGGGCCCAACCCCCGC